>NZ_CP020469.1:600460-1200921 GCF_003031405.1 Halomonas sp. 'Soap Lake #6' | reverse complement strand
CCACACGCTGGCCCATCCGCCCAGCAAAGGCAGAGCTACCCTTACGGTTAAAATCACCTTCAAGCCCATGGCCAACGGCTTCGTGAAGCAAAATACCTGGCCAACCTGCACCTAACACCACCGGCATTTGTCCGGCAGGTGCATCCACCGCATCTAGATTTACCAGCGCCTGACGTACCGCCTCTTTGGCGTAACGCGCGGCAACGCCCTCGTCCCTCAACCTTGCCATAGAGTAACGCCCACCACCGCCTGCACCACCACGCTCACGACGACCATTTTTAAACGCAATAACACTCACGTTAAAACGCACTAAAGGGCGAATATCGGCTGCCAAGGTGCCATCACTGGCACGCACGAGCACTACCTCGTAGGTACCAGACAAAGAGACGCTCACCTGGCTAATGCATGGGTCAGCCGCGCGCGCCACGCGATCAGCCTCTTTTAATAGAGCTACTTTGTCTTCTGCGGTGAGACCCGCTAAAGGGTCAAGGCCTGCGTAAAAGGGTGCTACAGAAATAGGCCTTACCGCTTGCCCCGTCAGTTGCTTACCGCTACGCACAATACCAGCCGCCGTACGGCCAGTATCAACCAACGCATCGGCAGTGATCTGGTTTGAGTAGGCAAAGCCGGTTTTTTCGCCTGCCAGAGAACGAACACCAACGCCACCATCAATGTTGTAGCTGGCTTCTTTTACCTCGCCATCTTCCAGCACCCAGCCCTCTTGCCAAGTACGCTGGAAGTAAAGATCGGCATAGTCAATGCCTACCCCCATGGCATAACCAAGCCCCGTGTCCAGCGCATCCAGGTCAAGACCACTCGGCGTTAACAGAATGGAAACAGCGGTATCTAAATCGCTTTTATGTGCGGTCATTGAGGGCCTTCTAAGGTAACCTGCGGCGAAGTCCAGGGACCTCGCACGCGATAATGAATTGTCGTCGCTCTATCTAGTGCATCGCCAAACAGTCGATCAGCGATGAATAAGGCGCCCCCCACGATAGGGGCGCCAACGGCAATGGCCGCAATGGGTAAACTTTGACTAACCGGCAGTGTGACGCCTAAACGCTGGTCGAGTTCACGCTGCACAAGATTGACACTACCCGTAAGGGTCAGAGAAGTAGCTGGCGCTTCAATATGCAATGGTCCACGTAGCATTAACTGCCCACCCGCTACATCTGCAGTACCGTACACCTTATCAAAGGCAGTGCCCTGCCCAGTCACATCCGAAAAGTCCAAGCGTAATCGGCGCAGTATATTGTCAAAATTAAGCAGGCCGACTAAACGTGCTGGCGTCGACTCCAGTGTCACAAAGCGGCCATCGCGGATATCAACTGCAATCTCTCCACCTGCTCGACTCAAGTCAAACTGCCAGGGAGCACCCGGCCATGCTAGCTCAGCACTTATGTCAGTTGAGCGGCTACGCATAGCAATAGGCTGACCAAGCCGCTCCAGCGCTGTGCCCACATCGCCCCCCAAGATCGAAATATCGGCACGGGTTTGGCTATTAATCTCATTTCCTTCCCAAAATAGCTCACCCCGGGCAGACAGCTGCCCCAGGGTCAACCCAACAGGTGAAAGCACAAAACGCCGGTCATCGGTTTGCCAATAGGCCGTTAGCGGGCCAAACCGTCCTTCACCAATACTAATTTCTGCGAGCCGTAGCCGCCCACTAGGCAACTCGGCCAACCATGAAGGAATAGGCGTAGGCACCGAGTGCCGCGTTTCCACAGCTTCGACCCAGGAAGTGGGCGCTGGGTCATTACTACTATGCTCTCTGGAGGGCATATCCAACAGCCGGTCTACCGCCAGGGAGGTAATCATGATATCCAGGGGCCGGGGATCAGCGGGACGATAATCAACGCGCCCTGATACTAAATCACCGCTTAACAAGAGACCTATCTGCTGACCACTTTCTGAAGCACTAATGCTTCCTGAAGCGCTGAGCCCACCAAAGCACTCGCCACGGTAACGCAAACAAGAGGTGCTTACCATTAGGGAGATAGGCGTATTAACCCCATCATAGGCGCCCCCTATAGACGATTGACGCTGCATTAGTGGCGCAAGCGCGTCTTGCCATGCCACCGGGTCTATTTCAGGCAGTTCTGCAGCTACGCTAAAACCAAGCTGGCGTGACCAGGCCTGCGACAGCGATGCACCTCCCAACGCCAGTTCACCAGCTAGCTCACCGCCAGCTAACGGCTGTACACGCCCATGAATAAGCTCAGCTAACTGGGTTTCCAGTCGACCGCTCTCTAGATCGGCAGCGAAACGCCATGGCCAGGGCTGCTCGGCAGTTTTAGCGAAGGGTACAGGTAAGTGACTGGTCACCCCTAACAAACGGCTTTCAAGGGTTACTCTGGGCGTTGGCTCAAGACGCACCTGCCCCCGCCACTCAGTACTGCCTTCTAACACTTGGCGAGACTGCTCGGCAGGAATGCCTGCCAAACCAAACAGCGCCGCGGTATTAACATTTCCGCGTAAATCTATACGATCTTCCTGGCTATTAATATCCGCTGCTATACGACCACCCAATAGCTGACCACTGGCATTACCCGACAAAGCATAGTTTTCGCCATGCTGTTGCCAAGCAAGTGCACCTTCTACATTAGTTAAGGGTAGCGCCAATGGTTGATAGACGACGCTGGAGAATCGCGGATTGGCATTTATTTCTAGTTGCAAGGTATCAGGAGCGCTTAGCGGTAGCGATAAGGCAATATCACCCTCAATGTCACCTTCAGCACGCACATCATCAAGCAACGACATGTCCATATCCGGAATAGCCTGAAGAAAAGCCATAAGCGATTCAGCATCACTATTCAAATGCCCAGAAAGCGTTAGGTTCTCGTCGACCATCACCAGCTCGCCTTCAGATGCTTCAACTCCCAGGCTCTGAGCATGATCAATCTGCGCTTCTAATACCTGTCCTTTCCAGGTTAGCCGCCCTGCTACTTGCTCCAAATGCGGCCAATCGGGCGCTATGGGGAGGTGGCCCTGGGTTACCGATAGAGCGAGCGTTGCAGACAACTGATCGGCTGATTGCTCGGCAGTAAGCGGCAAGCTAAGCTGGAGTGATCCGTTGGGCACATAGCCACCAACATCATTAAGCAGCCACTCGCGCAGCTCTGGTTCAAATGCGTAGATGGGGAGCCAGTGGGATAACGGGTATTCCAAGGCATTTACATTAGTAAAGTCGATATCCAAGCCAAATTGGCCACGCTGGTTACCCGAGATTAACCCAAATCCACCACTAATCTCTGCTCCATCCCACTCCGCTGTCAGGTCGCGGCCACTAATCATCGTATTTGGCCCATCATAGACCCACTCCACCATGCCTTGCGCATGGCGAAGCTGCATAGGGGCAATAAACAGCGCAGGAAAGTGAAGCGTACTCTCACCGTTACTATTGAAAATGACGCGACCACGCAAGTCACGCGCTTGTACCCAGGCATCTACAGGACCGCCCCCGGGCGCTTGCTCCCATGGTGAAACGACAACATTTGTGAGCGCTGCATCAACCCCCCAGTGCCCCTCTCGCTGGCCGACTCTCAGCCCCTGCACTTGGCCACTGGGCGATAGGGTTTGAATCACACGAGTCACTGATTCAGGTAGCAGTACATAATCGCGCCAAGCAGTTAAAGAAGCTAATTCAAAGGCGCTGGTACGTAGCTCCCACCGATCTGGTTGGTGAGACAAATACCAGTGCTTAGGCAGCGCCGGGCCATCGCTAATGCCATCGGGCTGTGCCCACTCTACGCTTTCAGCATTAGCGCTTACCCATGCTTTACCACCGTCATTGTCGCGCTGCCAAAGGCCACTCGCCTGAATATCCTGTAGTACCGCATACTGAAGTTCGTGGCGCAAAGTAAGCTCGGGAACATCTACTGCAAGTCGTGCCTCATCAAGACGCCCGCTATGCCAACGCCCCCAAAGTTTAATTTCGCCCCCCGCCTGCTCAAGGTGCGGCATATAGTCTGGCCGCAACACTGCTGCTAGCGCTACCAGATGATCAAGCTGCATATCTAGTTGAAGCGCCGCGGAAAAATCGCTAAACCCTCGCTGCCCAGGCTGCATTTCCACCTGCATATTTAGCGTAGGTAGCCTGTCTTCATCACGCAGATCAGACGATTCAAGGATATTCACCGCCCCCTCAAGCCTGGTTCGTCGTTCGTCACCGTTAAGCAATAAGGTAGGAGCATGCATAGTCACCGCATCCTGCTTACCATTCAGCACGACACGAGTGTTATCAACCCACAAGCGTTGACGTAGAATAATGCCCACCCACTTATCGATTTTTGCTAAATCCATCGCAGGTTCGGGCGCTATGAACGCTGGCAGTTTAGCGGGGTTTGGCCAACCCCAGGCAGCATCTTGCTGCTGATAAAGATGGAAATCCAACCCTGCTATGCGGGCATCATTAAAAATAGGTGCGGCACTAAGCAGTGTCCCCCAACTATCCAGCCGAAGGTGGGCTTGCTCAAGAGATATAAGCGTTTGCCCATCGGGCGTTGAGGCATGTACTCCCTCTAAGCGTAAGAATAAATCGTTGCGCTCCAGCGTGAGAGAAAGATGATCAATAGTGACCGGCACGCCGATACGTGCCTCAAGAACCGACTCTATTTTTGGCGTTAGCGCACTGACCTGACTAATCAGCAGGCGCAACAGCAATAGCAGCACAGCAAGTGTGCCACACAGCCAAGCCAATGTTACTAACGTGTACCGAACCAGCAAATGTGGCGCCATCATTACATCAGCACAATGTCGTACTGTTCTTGGGAGTAGTGCTGCTCGACCTGGAAACGAATTGTTTTGTTAATAAAGGTTTCAAGATCAGCCACTGCCGCAGACTCTTCGTCCAGCAAGCGGTCTACCACCGGCTGAGAAGCGAGCACCATGTAGGTCTCCGCACTGTAGGCCCGCTCTTCACGCAGTATCTCGCGAAAAATTTCATAGCAGACCGTTTCAGGCGTTTTCAGTGTGCCACGCCCACCACAGGTCGGGCACGCTTCACACAGCGTCTGTTCCAGGCTTTCCCGAGTACGTTTGCGGGTCAACTGCACTAAACCCAGCTCGGTTACCCCGGTACATTTCGTTTTAGCGTGATCCCGCTCCAACGCCTTTTCCAACACGCGCAGCACTTGGCGCTGATGCTCTACATCAATCATATCAATAAAATCGATAATGATGATGCCGCCTAAATTTCGTAGCCGCAGCTGGCGCGCTATCGCGGTAGCCGCTTCGAGATTTGTTTTAAAAATGGTTTCTTCAAGATTACGGTGGCCAACATAGCCACCGGTATTAACATCAATCGTGGTCATGGCTTCAGTGGGATCAATCACCAAGTAGCCACCCGATTTCAGCTGAACTTTGCGCCCTAACGCTTTTTGAATCTCATCTTCAACACTGTAGAGGTCGAAGATAGGTCGCTCACCTGGATAATACTCAATACGGTTCACTGCATCAGGCATAAACTCTTCGGCGAACTCAACTAATTTGACGAAGTTCTCCCGGGAGTCGATACGCACTTTTTCAATATCATCGCGCATCACATCGCGTAACGTGCGCATAAATAACGGCAGGTCATCATAGATAACACTAGGTGGTGCTGCAGTTATTTTACGCTCACTCACTTTGCGCCAAATACGCAGTAGGAAATACATATCACCCGCCAGCTCTTCATCGCCCACGCCTTCGGCAGCCGTACGGACGATGAAACCACCTGTCACCTCGACAGTTTGCTCCTCAATACTTTTATCCAACAAGGTCTTGAGGCGCTCCCTCTCTCGCTCATCCTCAATACGCTGAGATACACCGTGATGAGGCGAGTCTGGCATATAGACAAGGTAGCGCGATGGAATTGAAAGATGCGTGGTCAGCCGCGCCCCCTTGGTACCAATCGGGTCTTTAGTGACTTGCACTACCAGCGCTTGACCTTCATGGAGCAACTGAGCGATGGCTTGCTGCTCATCGCTGGGCGTGCCCGACGGCATCACTTCGTGGGCATGAATAAATGCCGCACGTTCCAAGCCAATATCAACAAAGGCAGCCTGCATTCCAGGCAGCACACGAACTACTTTGCCTTTGTAGATATTGCCTACGATACCGCGCCGACGGGAGCGCTCAATTAGCGCCTCTTGCAATACACCGTTCTCTACCAGCGCAACGCGGGTCTCCATTGGCGTTAAATTGATGAGGACTTCACCGCTCATGCAAAATTCCTTATTGGGTCACATATTCCTTGCCAGCGCAGCAGGCGATGAGGCAGCGTCATATACTCCGATAACGTCCCGCCCATATTGTCACCCCTTGCTGGCACAGCAAGCGCGTTGTTTCGAATAGCGGCAGTCCTACTACTGCCGAATGGCTACCGTGAATCTCCTCAACAAACACCGCCGCGAGACCTTGAATAGCATAGCCGCCAGCCTTATCAGCTGGCTCGCCAGTTTGCCAATAGCTGGCTATTTCATGCGGCTGGATAGCGCGCATTTTAACTTGGGTGGTTACACAGCATGAGAGTACACCCAGAGGCCCTACCACCGCGACCGCGGTTAGCACTTGATGAGTGCGTCCTGAAAGCGCTGAGAGCATAGCCGCAGCTTCTTGCTCGTCACATGGCTTGCCCATAATGGTGCCATCAACAACAACTGCCGTATCAGAGCCCAACACCGGCAGTGCAGTTTTTGACACAGCAGCTTGTGCTTTAGCAATGGCCAACCGCTCGACATACGCCTCAGCCCGCTCCCCCGCTAACGGGGTTTCGTCCACATTGCTGGGTAGCACTCTGACAGGAACACCAATTGAAGCCAGTAATGCCTTACGCCGGGGCGAGCTAGAAGCAAGGCACAGCACCGGCTCTTGCTCCTTAAGCGACGCTGCCGTGACATCTAATGGACATACCTTCATCACAGCCTCTCCTCTTGCGGCTAGCACACGTAACTAGCGTCTCACACCCGCCATCACACTCAAGCTTTTTATATTTTTGCTACTTATGCCCCTGCCACTTATTGTTTTATGTTCCTGCTAGGCTGTTCCTGCCAGGCGGCGCTCCAAAGCGCGTAACATGGTCGCTAGCCACGGCCAGAGCAATGCACTGATCATAGAAGGTATCAAGAAAGACAGGTGGATTGAGAAATCACCGGTTAACGTTCGCAGCCATTGCTCAACCAGCTGCACTAAGCCTAATAAAACCAACACCAATACTGATTGTTGGACCAATGAGTAGGCACGAAAACGCGGATAAACCAACGCACATAGAAAGGCAAGCAACGATAATATTAACGCGTGCTGGCCAAGCGACGTGCCCTCAATTAAATCCATTAAAATGCCAATCACAAAACCGTGAAAAACACCCACCCGGCTAGGTATGCGCATACACCAATAGATCAGTATCAAGCCAATCCATTCAGGGCGATACACCTGCCAACCATCAGCCAGCGGCATGACCTGCAAACAGAGCGCAAAGAGAAAGCTTAGCCAAACCATCACTAATGGTACGACAGGTGCTTTGGCCATTAAGGCTCCTCCTGAGCGGCCTGATCATGGGCAGCCCCAAGGCGCTGCGCCGCATGTATCGCATTGGCTGAAATATCCATGGTGTCATCCCACACCGACTCATCCAACTCCTCTGGCAGCGGCGGAAAGAGCAACAAGAAGTGCCGTGAACGCTGCAACTGAGCAGATGGCTCTGCGGTTACCCGAGCAAACGGCTGGCCAGGATCGTGATACACCTCTGTCACTCTTGCCACCGGATAGCCAGGGGGAAAGCGCCCAGCTAATCCCGAGGTAGTAAGCAAGTCACCTTCACGAATATCGGCTGTATCAGGCACATGCAGTACGTTAACACTGCCATAGCGGCCGGACCCCTGGACAATAAAGCGCAGCCCGTTGCGATTAACTTGAATCGGCAACGCATGGCTTGCATCAGCTAACAATAGAACTCGACTGGAGTAAGCGGAAACCGCCGTCACTTGACCTACCAGGCCAAATGCGTCAATCACCGGCTGGCCTACGTAGGCACCATTGCGATGCCCGCGATCAATGACCATCTGATGGCTAAAAGGGTCGTTATCCAGCGACAACAGCTCTGCAGCCATATAGGGAAGCTCATGGCGCTCAGCGGCTTGCAGCAGAGTACGTAGCTCAGCATTTTCAGCAGTTAAGCTGGCTAAACGCTGGCCACGGTGAGACAACGTCAAAATCTGCTCACGCAAGCGGCGATTTTCATCCACCAACGCTTGCTGGTCAGATAGCGCTAGCGCACCCCAATTCAGCAAGTCGCTAGGCACGCTAACTACCCACTGAACAGGTGCAACAATCATGGTCATTTGGGCGCGTACATCTTCCATACGCGTAAAGCGTTGGTCGACAAACATCAAAATGCTTGCCGCCAACACGCAGAAGAACAGCCGATAACCCGGCAACGGCCCGTGCGAAAACAGCGGTTTAATAGGCAATCCCCCGCGATAAACCGCTCAGATCAGTCGCTCGACAGCAACTCAAACGTATGCTGATCAATCATTTCAAGCGCTTTACCACCACCACGCGCTACACAAGTGAGCGGATCTTCCGCCACAATCACCGGCAACCCTGTCTCTTCGGCAATCAGCTTGTCGAGATCGCGTAACAGCGCGCCACCACCGGTTAATACTAAACCGCGCTCGGCGATGTCGGAGGCCAGCTCTGGCGGAGACTGCTCTAGTACGCTCTTCACCGCTGCAACAATAGATGCGAGCGTTTCCTGTAGCGCTTCTAGAATCTCGTGAGAGTTGAGCGTAAAGCTACGTGGAATACCTTCAGCCAAGTTACGCCCGCGAACATCAATTTCACGCAGCTCACCACCGGGGTAAGCACAGCCGATTTCTTCTTTAATGCGTTCGGCAGTGGCTTCGCCAATTAGGCTACCGTAGTGACGGCGCACGTAGGCGGTGATCGCCTCATCAAAGCGGTCACCGCCTACGCGGATAGACTCTGAATAAACCACACCATTCAATGAAATAATGGCAATTTCTGTAGTACCACCACCGATATCCACCACCATCGAGCCTTGCGCTTCCTCAACGGGAAGCCCGGCACCAATCGCGGCTGCCATGGGCTCTTCGATCAGAAACACTTCTCGAGCACCTGCCCCTTCCGCAGATTCGCGAATAGCACGTCGCTCAACCTGGGTAGACATACAAGGCACACACACCAAAACCCTTGGGCTTGGCGTGAGAAAAGTGCTCTGATGGACTTTACGGATAAAGTGCTGAAGCATCTGCTCGGTAACGGTAAAGTCGGCGATAACGCCGTCTTTCATTGGGCGGATAGCGGTAATATTGCCTGGCGTACGGCCAAGCATACGCTTTGCATCAGCACCTACAGATGCCACGCTGCGCATATTGCCAGACTGGCGAATGGCGACCACGGATGGCTCGTCAAGGACGATGCCACGACCGCGTACATAAATCAGTGTGTTGGCCGTACCCAAGTCGATCGATAGATCGCTGGAAAACAGCCCCCTCAGACGTTTGAACATGGATGTTGTTACCTAGTGCAGACCGGGAACCCTGTGCGGATGCAAACGGTATCACTGCAACCCCTTGGCAGCAAGCTCGAGTCTCGCCTAATACTGCCAGCGGGGGCCAATATGTGGTACCTTTTACGGCTATTTTCCACGTCTGCAACACAAGACGAATTTAAGATGACCGTATGTATACCGCTGAACGCGGAATATGTTCCATCACATTTGCGAGGAAATCTCGATCATGGCGCTTGAAGACTCTCATGTGCGCCGGGCCGCGCACTTGGCCCGAATCGCCGTCAGCGATGACCAAGCCAGTGGCTTTGTGGACGATCTAAGCCGCATCCTGGACATGGTCGACCAGCTACAAAGCATTGATACCGAGGGTGTTATGCCACTTGCACACCCACTGGATGCTACCCAACGCCTGCGTGCTGACGAGGTAACGGAAACCAATCAGCGTGATAATTTCCAGCGCTGTGCCCCTGCGGTGGAAGAGGGCCTCTATCTTGTACCGCGTGTAGTGGAATAAGTAGAAACAAATAGTGGAAAAAGTGGAAATTAATTAAGCAGCTGGCACCGCCATTTTCCGCCTCTCTTTTTCGCCCCCGAACGGAGTTTCCGGGTAATGCATGATAAAACCGTCACCCAACTGGCCGCCGCACTTAAAAGCGGTGAGTTTTCCAGTCGCGAGCTTACTTCGCACTTTTTACAACGCATTGAGCAAGCCGATGGCAAGCTTAATAGCTTTATTACCGTTACCGCCGAACAAGCGCTCAAACAAGCCGAAGCTGCCGACCAACTACGCGCAGCAGGCAATGCCAGCGCGTTAACCGGCATACCGCTTGCCTTGAAAGATATTTTTTGCACCCAAGGCGTGAAAACCAGCTGCGGCTCGAAAATGCTCGATAACTTTATCGCGCCTTACAATGCTACGGTGGTTGAAAAGCTCAGTGCAGCGGGCACTATCAGTCTGGGTAAAACCAATATGGATGAGTTCGCCATGGGCTCATCCAACGAAAACAGCTACTTTGGTGCGGTAAAAAACCCCTGGGACCTCTCAGCAGTTCCCGGCGGAAGCTCTGGCGGCAGCGCAGCAGCGGTAGCTGCAGGGCTTGTACCTGCCGCCATGGGCACCGACACAGGCGGCTCGATTCGCCAACCAGCAGCGTTTTGTGGCATCACGGGTTTAAAACCTACCTATGGCCGCGTATCCCGCTATGGCATCATCGCCTACGCTTCAAGCCTTGACCAGGCCGGCCCGATGGCACGCAGTGCCGAAGACTGTGCCCATCTGCTCAATGTCATCGCTGGACACGACGTGCGCGACTCCACCAGCGTGGCCCGCGGCGTTCCCGATTACACCGAAACCCTTAATGCGCCACTGTCAGGGCTTAAAATAGGCCTGCCTAAAGAGTACTTCGGTGACGGACTTGATCCTGAGGTAGAAAAAGCCGTACGCGATGCAGTGAAGGTGTATGAATCCCTAGGTGCTACGGTGCGGGAGGTCAGCCTGCCTCACACCCACTATGCGATTCCGGCTTACTACGTGATTGCACCGGCCGAGGCATCTTCGAACCTTTCACGCTACGACGGCGTGCGTTTTGGCCATCGCTGCGACGCACCAGCTGACCTTATCGATCTCTACACCCGCTCCCGGGCCGAGGGCTTCGGTGAAGAAGTTAAGCGCCGCATCCTGATTGGCACTCACACGCTGTCTGAAGGCTTTTTCGACGCTTACTACACAAAAGCTCAAAAAGTACGTCGCCTAATCCGCCAAGATTTCCTTGACGCGTTTGAGGACGTGGATGTACTGATGGGACCAGCCTCGCCCACTCCTGCCTTTGATCTTGGCGCTAAAAAAGATCCGGTGTCGATGTACCTGCAAGATATCTACACTATCGCCGTCAACCTAGCGGGTATTCCAGGTATCAGCGTTCCAGCAGGCTTTGCAGCAGGACGCCCAGTAGGCTTACAAATACTCGGTACCCACTTTGCAGAAGCTCAGCTACTCAACGTGGCGCACCAGTTCCAACAGGCCACAGACTGGCACTTAAAACTTCCCGCTTTTGCCGAGGAGAACGCCTAATGCAATGGGAAACTGTGATCGGGCTGGAAGTCCACGTTCAGCTCGCGACACGCTCGAAGATCTTCTCCGGCGCCTCCACTGCCTTTGGTGCAGAGCCAAACACCCAGGCCTGCGCCGTTGATCTTGGTCTGCCTGGTGTTTTGCCAGTGCTCAACGAGCAGGCCGTCGCCATGGCAGTACAGTTTGGTTTGGCAATTCACGCCGATATTCCTGAAGTATCAGTGTTTGATCGCAAAAATTACTTCTACCCTGACCTGCCCAAAGGCTACCAAACCAGCCAGATGTACCATCCCATTGTGGGCGCTGGCGAAGTAGAAATCACCCTGGATGACAACACCACCAAGTGTATTCGCATCCACCATGCCCACCTTGAGGAAGACGCCGGCAAGTCGTTACATGAAGACTTTCATGGCATGACCGGCATCGACCTGAATCGGGCAGGCACACCTCTTTTAGAAATCGTATCCGAGCCAGATATGCGCAACGCCAAAGAGGCCGCGGCTTATCTAAAAGCGATTCACTCCATCGTCACCTACTTGGGTATTTCCGACGGCAATATGGCCGAAGGCTCTATGCGCTGCGATGTTAACGTTTCAGTTCGCCCTAAAGGCCAGGAAGCTTTTGGCACTCGTGCTGAAATCAAAAATGTTAACTCGTTCCGTTTCGTCGAGCGAGCAATTGCTTTTGAGGTTGAACGTCAAATCGAGCTAATCGAAGATGGCGGCACAGTCGTTCAAGAGACTCGCCTGTTCGACCCAGAGCGCGACGAAACCCGCAGCATGCGCACCAAGGAAGAGGCCAACGACTATCGCTACTTCCCTTGCCCAGATCTACTGCCCGTCGTGCTTGATCAAGCCTATCTAGAGCATTTGCGCAGCCAGCTACCCGAGCTGCCCGCCGACAAGCGTGCACGCTTCCAAACAGAGCTTGGCCTGTCGGCCTACGACGCGAGCGTGCTTTCTGCCAGCCGTGAAATGGCTGAATTTTTCGAGGAAGTACACCGGGTATGTGGCGATGCCAAGCAGGCTGCCAACTGGGTACAAGGCGAGCTTGCAGGCGCTCTCAACCGAGAGAGCCTGAGCATTCAGAACAGTCCCATTTCCGCCCAGCAACTCGGCGGGCTGATTAGCCGGGTATTAGACGACACCATCAACGGAAAAGCAGCAAAGCAGGTCTTCCAGGCACTCTGGAATGGCCAAGGCAGCAGCGCCGATGAAGTGATAGAAGCCAAAGGCTTAAAGCAGGTGACCGATACAGGCGCAATTGAAGCCATGATCGATCAGGTGATCGCTGAAAGCCCTGCCCAGGTGGCCCAATACCGCGATTCCGAGCCAGAAAAGCGCGGTAAGATGATTGGCTACTTTGTGGGGCAGGTGATGAAAGCATCCCGCGGCACTGCTAATCCGCAGCAGGTCAATGGCGTGCTAAAAGCGAAGCTGGATGCACTTTTATAATCCCTCGGCCAATAACAGCGGCTGCCCCGGCAGCCGCTTTTTTTGTCGTTGCTTTTTGTACCATTAAAGCAGTTGGCTGGGCTGGGTAAAGTATTTAAGCTGCGCGCAGCCTGCCGCCCAGACTTCCGCCTCCAGCTCTGCGATGGCAGCAGTGGGAAACCCTACTCCCCGACTCCGCGCCCCCTCCATCAACAAGCCCGCCAACTCGCCCACCAGTGGCATATGGCTAACCAGCAGAATCGTTTCATCTTCAGGTTGGCTCAGCAGCCAATCGTTTACTACCGAGGGGGAATCATCTGGCGTAATAAAATCCAGGGTGTATAGCGGTACTCCCAGAGCCTCACTAAAGCGCTGAGCCGTTTGCTGCGCGCGCGCATAGGGGCTTGCATATAGCTTGGGTTGCGGCAGTTCACCTTGCTCAACACGTAACGCCAACCAGCGTGCCATGCTATCGGCTTCGAGTTCCCCATGGGGAGTAAGCAATCGAGACTGATCAGGAAATCCAGGGGCGGCTTCGCCATGGCGCATAATCAGCAGATGCTGCTTGGTACTAATCTTGGTACTAATCTTGGTACCACTCTTAGTACCACTCTTGGCACCACCTACCCCGCTACTCATGCCACCCTCCGTTATTGCGGTGCGCCTGCTGAACCGCTTCACGGGGCAGGATAAACTCTACATCGCTACTTTGCTCACCCATCATCAGCGTTCTCGCCATCTCTTGAGCGGGAACCCCTTCAAACAGTACGCGGTTTAACCCCTCCGCGAGCGGCATGTAAACCCCCTCTTCTCGGGCCTTTTCACACACCAGCTTAACTGTATTCACCCCCTCAGCCACCTGCCCAAGCGCTGAAACAGCATCCTCAAGGCTGCGCCCTTCCCCCATAGCAAAGCCGACTCGATAGTTCCGGGATAAATTGGACGAGCAGGTAACAATCAAATCACCCACCCCAGCCAACCCCAAAAACGTCATCGGATTAGCCCCTTGCGCTACCGCAAAACGACTCATTTCAGCCAGGGCACGAGTCATTAGCATACTGCGCGTGTTCTCGCCCATCCCCAACGCTGCGGCCATACCGGCGGCAATGGCATAAATATTTTTAAGCGCACCACCAAGCTCAACCCCGTGCCGGTCATTGCTTGCATATACCCGAAAATAGCGACAGCCGAGCGCCTGCTGCACCCGAGTGCGGGTAAGGGAATCGGCACTGGCAATTACCGTAGCGGTTAACTGCTTGTCCGCTATTTCAGATGCCAGGTTAGGCCCAGCAATAACACCAATATGGGAAAATCCAGTCTCTTGCTCAAGCACCTGACTCATCAATAAAAAGCTGTCTTGCTCGATACCTTTCGTAGTGCTGACTAAAATTTGCGTAGATGTAAGCCATGGCTTCGCGGCTTGTACAACGCTACGAAATGCCTTGGAGGGTATCGCAATCAACACCAATTCGGCGTTTTCCAGCACTGCCTGCAAATGAGTGGATGCTTGTACCGCCGGGTTAATGGCGTAATTCGGCAAATAGCGTCCATTGCGGTGCTCTTGATTAATTTGTGTCACCAGCGCTTCGTCGCGCATCCACTGACGCACGTTGGCGCCGTTATCCGCCGCAATGCTAGCCAAGGCAGTGCCAAAACTGCCGCCACCCAGTACCGCGACATTGATCCGCTGTTCAGCCATAACGATATCCTGGTAGTTTGTCACTGATATGTCGTACACCTTACCAAACTAAACGGCCCGCTTGGGTTTCAAGCGGGCCGTGGCAACATTAGCTGATCATCAGGCAGTTAATACACTGTTGAGCCGCTTAACGTAGGCAGCAGGATCGTCCAACTGCCCGCCCTCTGCGATAATCGCCTGATCCAACAAAATGTGAGCTAGTTGACCAAACAGGTCGCCTTCAGAATTTTCCAAGCGTGCAACCAGAGCATGCTCAGGGTTCAGCTCTAAAATCGGCTTTACTTCTGGCATTTTTTGTCCAGCGGCTTCCATAATGCGGCGCATTTGGTAGCCCATCTCATGCTCCGGAAGAACGACGCAGGCCGGAGAGTCAGTCAAGCGATGGGTGATTTTAACTTCCTGCACACCGTCGCCGAGCGCCTCTTTAACGCGCTTCACAAGGTCTTCCTTAGCCTTGGCCGTCTCTTCTTGCGCTTTCTTCTCGGCCTCGTCTTCCACATCGCCAAGGTCTAGCTCGCCTTTTGCCACATCAGCAAAAGATTTACCATCAAACTCGGTGAGATGGCTCATTAACCACTCATCAATACGATCCGATAGCAGGAGAACTTCAATACCTTTTTTACGGAAGATCTCCAGATGCGGACTGTTTTTAGCAGCATTAAAGCTATCTGCCACCACATAGTAAATCTTCTTCTGGCCTTCCTTCATGCGCTCAACGTAATCTGCCAAGGCATGCTCTTGAGTAGCGGTATCGGTATGGGTGGAAGCAAAGCGCAACAGACCAGCAATTTTTTCGCGGTTAGCGAAATCTTCACCCGGCCCCTCTTTTAACACGCTACCAAAGGTATTCCAGAAGGTTTGGTACTGTTCGCTGTCTTTGGACAGCTTCTTAAGCATATCCAGCCCACGCTTAGTCAGCGCACCCTTAATTTTATCAACCTTAGGATCTTGCTGAAGCAGCTCACGGGAAACATTCAGCGATAGATCGCGGGTATCCAGTACGCCTTTGATAAAGCGCAGGTAAAGCGGCAGGAACTGCTCGGCGTCGTCCATAATAAATACGCGCTGAACGTAGAGTTTGACGCCACGGGCACCGTCACGCTCGAACATATCAAACGGCGCGCGGCCTGGAACGTACAATAAGCTAGTGTAATCAAGCTTACCTTCAACCTTGTTATGGCTCCAGGTTAGCGGGTCACTGAAGTCGTGAGCAACGTGCTTATAGAACGCCTTATACTCGTCGTCGGAGACATCACTCTTCGGGCGTGCCCATAGTGCGGTGGCTTCGTTGACGGTTTCCCAGGTCGTGACTTCGCTGCCTTCAACCTCGTTACCGTCTTCATCTTTCGCCGTTTCGGTTTTCGGCATGCGCACCGGCACTTCGATATGGTCAGAATACTTACGTACCAGACCCTGTAGACGGTAGTCGTCAGCGAACTCTTTAGCATCCTCTTTTAGATGCAGAGTAATCTCGGTACCGTGAATCTCGCACTCAATATCAGCAACCGTGAACTCACCCTCACCTTTGGAACGCCACTCAACACCTTCAGAGGCCGCTGTACCCGCTTTGCGAGTGCGCACCGTCACCTCATCAGCAACGATAAAGCCCGAATAGAAGCCGACACCGAACTGACCAATCAGCTTGGCGTCTTTTTGCTGTTCACCCGAAAGCTGCTTGAGGAACTCTGCCGTGCCCGAACGTGCAATGGTGCCCAGATTGGCAATCACGTCTTCACGGTTCATGCCAATGCCATTATCGCGCAGCGTAATGGTGTTAGCGTCGCGGTCGTGCTCAATTTCGATACGTAGTTCGCTATCGCCTTCGTATAACGCATCGTTATCCAGTGCAGCGTAGCGCAACTTATCGCAGGCGTCGGCGGCGTTGGAAATAAGCTCGCGTAGAAAAATCTCCCGGTTGGAGTACAGGGAGTGAATCATCAGATTCAGGAGCTGCTTAACTTCCGTTTGAAAGCCAAGAGTTTCTTCGTGGGTCGCAGTTGTCATGCGCTTAGCCCTCATTGATCACGTTTATCGTGTACTTTCGTCTACTGGAGACGAAAGTGAAAAAGATGTGAACTCAATATGGGGATAGGCAGAGTAATTTCAAGAAGCTGAATGCTGAGAAGTGGAAGTATCGACGTGATCATGCTTCCAAGCACGGTAGTCAGCAAGACGCTGATCAATTCGATTGAGCAACCAACCTACGATTATTACATCATCGACCAAGCCTATAATTAGCAAAAAGTCGGGAATAAGATCAAAAGGCATAACTAGATAAGCGAGCGCTAATGCCATCATGCCAAATGCGGACCAGGGTACCGGACGGAAGTCACCACGCAGTACATCTCGTGTCATGGGTGCAAACAGCTTTAGCGCACGACCAATGCGCTTTACTGCCCATACACGAGTTTTAAGTCGACGTAATAACCACCAAGTGGATAATGGGGCCATCGTAATTGAATCCTCTAAGTGTCACGATTGTCAGAGCACTGTTTATTCTTTAAGTTCACTATAGCGGCTGTCGTCCCGCTAGCCAGCAAGAGGATGTGCCATGCAGGCTTCGCCATTTCGTTCCACCCTACGCAGCCTTTGTACAGCTGTACTGGTAGGGCTACCGGTTGTTTCTTGGGCTGCTTCCGACGCCGCTATGCGCGATGCATTGGAAGCGGCGCGTCAGCAACAGTGGCAACAGATTGATGAACGTGCGATTGAGGGGCACGTCCTCAGTGGCTACGTTGAGTACCACCGTTTGCGCAACCAGTTACCCAATCTATCTTCGAACCAGGTGCAGCGGTTTATTGATCAATACGCAGACTCCCCGCTGTCGGAGTGGTTGCGAGGCCAAGCGATTGCCAACTATGGTTACGCGGGCCGTTTTGGCGATCTCCTGACAATTGCTAATGGGGAACCCACGGGCACCGCCCGCCAGTGCTATTACTATACAGCCTTATTGGACAGAGAACCCCAGCAAGCCAGAGAAGCAGGCCTTAAGCTGTGGCGGGTAGGCAGCTCTCAGCCTGATGCCTGTAATACTCTATTTAGCCGCCTAAGGGCTGATGGAACAATCAATGCCACAGCTATCTGGGAGCGCAAGATGCTCGCCTGGCAGGCGGGAGAGGAGCGTTTAAGCAGCTACCTAGGTGGGCTACTTAGCGGCCAATGGCAAACAGCCCTCGATACGGTTAAGTTGGTGAACAATAATAGCCGTGCCATTACCTCCGCACCGGCATGCCTTGGCCCGGAATGCGCAGCTTCTGCTGCCTTTTATAAAGCGGCCATGCAGCGCTACACCCGGGAAAACACACCCGCTGCGTTCGCCGCCTGGCAGGAAATCTCCCCCCGCCTTAACTTAGCGCCCGCCGACCGGCAGCCCATTGAAGAAGAGCTCGCCTTTTATGCCCTGGTGCGCGATGTGCCGGGTACCACAAACTGGGTAGACAGTGTACTGCCCAGCCTGAACAGCGAACGCGTACTGGAGCTCAGAGTTCGCCGCGCTCTGGCCGAACGTCAATGGACAGAGGTCATTCACTGGGTTGCAGAAATGCCCGCCAGCCAGCAAGCAAGCAGCCGCTGGCAGTATTGGCTGGCGCGAGCCAACGAACAGCTTGGCAATCAAGATGCTGCTGCAGCACGTTACCGCCAGGCAGCTACTGACCGTAGCTTTTATGGCTTTGCTGCTGCCGAACGGTTGAATCAACCCTACCAACTCAATTTAGAGCGTAACCACTTTGACGAGGCTTCCAGGCAGCGCACAGCCCAACTGCCGGCCGTTCGGCGAACAGAAGCCCTGCTACGCATAGGCGAAGAGGGCCTTGCAAACAGTGAATGGCTACATGCCGTGAAAACCAGCTCTCCTGAGCAGGCTCGTGCACTTGCTGACTATGCAGCCCACCAGCAATGGCATGCGCGTTTAGTACAAACTACTATTGCCGGAGAAATGTGGGATGCACTGGACTGGCGTTTCCCGCCAGCATATCGCGACAGCTTTTTACACTGGGGTCGCTTAACCGGCGTTGACCCCTACATGCTAATGGCGATTACCCGGCGTGAAAGCGCCTACAACCCCGTAGCCCTTTCCCCAGCGGGAGCTCGCGGACTAATGCAACTAATGCCAGGCACAGCCACCCAGGTGAGCCGTCAGTTAGGCATTAATGACCCAGGCCCCTATGGCGTACTGGACCCAGAGCTCAACATCCGCTTGGGAAGCACCTATTTACGCGATAAACTTGAGCGCTATCAGGGCAACAGACTAGCTGCAGCAGCGGCTTATAACGCAGGCCCAGGTAGAGTGGATCAGTGGCTAGGCAGCGGAGTTGAGTCGTTTGATTTATTTGTAGAGAGCATTCCTTTCCGCGAAACCCGAGACTATGTCCAAGCGGTACTGAGCTATCGCGTCATCTTTGAAAGTTTAACCAACGGTGGTAATAGCGAAGGGGTAAGGTTACTAAGCGACAACGAAAAAATGGTGCGCTACGATCGCGCCCTACTCGCTCGTCGTTAACCGGCTTACCACCTCAGCTAGCGCCCGGTTTATACCGGGCGCTGCTCCATGGCCAAGCGCACACCAAACATCACCAACACAGCCCCAGTAGCAGCATTTAATGTTTGCGCAAAACGTGCACTGGACAACCATTTAGTTGCCCCCCCAACCATTAGCACAACGCTGATTTGCCAGATATTAGCAATCACAAAATGAACACAGGCAAGCCATAGCGACTTCAACAAGGCAGGATCGGATGGTGCAATAAACTGCGGCAAAAATGCCATATAAAACACCACCGTTTTAGGATTCAGCACGTTGGAAAGTAACCCTTCTTTCACCGGCTGCCAGATAGGCACTGGCGATGCGGATTGCAGTACACTCTGGACCGGCAAGGCTGTACCACGGCGAGCCGCTAACAGACTAGCGACCCCAAGCCAAATCAGATAAGCCGCCCCGGCAAGCTTAAGCAGATGAAACGCCCACGCCGACTGTAGCAAAATCAGAGAAATACCTAATGCAGATATCGTGGCATGCACAAACAGTCCACAGCAAATTGCCACGCTCGTCACCACCCCATCACGAACACCCCCACGAGCGGTATTGCGTATTACTAGTAGCGTGTCAACGCCTGGGCTTACCGAAAGCAGCGTAATAGCGATCAGGAAGGGAATGAATTGACTATCAATAAGGTTGATTTGCAGCATCATGTAAGCTCATCAGGGGCAACGTAGGGTTTTACCTAATAAATAACATAAAGGCCCGCAGTGCGAGCCCTTATGTTGATAGCTTTAAAACGCTTACTGTGTAGCGTTTAAGTGATCAGGTTCCGTCTCTGCATCCGTACCATCTGCATCCGTACCATCTGTATCCGTACCATCGGTAACTCCGCTATCAGTTTCCAGGCCCAAGCTCCCATTGCCGTTGGCACGTTCACGCTCAATTTCTTCAAACTGCTCATTTAAGCGCCGCTGGGCTTCTTCAAAACGACGCTCAGTATCTTCGATAAGCGCATCCACATCGGTGGCTTCCAGGTCATCCTCTAAACGAGAGCTCTCAGGCAAACTACTTTCCGTTTCCCAGCTGGCTGAAAGATCTTCACTCTCCATCGGCTCCAGCGCAGAAGATTGCTGTTCAACCTCTTGGAACTGCTCTTCCAGTCGGCGCTGAGCCTCTTCAAAGCGGCGTTCTGTTTCGGCAATGACATTGTCTACGTCTGAGCGAGTTGTTTCACCAGGCATAGCGCTTGCTTCATCTAGCGCATCTTCTGGGTCTGCAGCCAAGGTGTCTTCACCTGCCTGGATTTCTTCACCAGTGTCAGGCTGCTCGGTCAATTCGTCACCATTTTCGGCACGCAACGCCTCTGCTTGCTCCAACTCCTCAGCGGCTTGGCGCGCCTCCGCCTCATCTTCAATTTCTTCAGGCTCAGGTATTTCAGCAGCAGGCGCTTCCTCTTCTTGAGCTACCTCATCATCCGAGACGGAAGAGGCACTCTCTTCAGGGGCAGCGGTAGGTTCTTCCTGACTATCACCACAGGCACTCAGTAGTAGCGCCAAAGCAGCAAGCGCAGGTATCCACAAACGATTGGCCATTGGACCATTCTCCTTAGGTGGCTATCTGTAAAATGTAACAACGTTTAGTCATAATAACGGCTGCTAGTGTCGGTCGTTAGCCGATAACAGCGTGCACTCATCGGGTAGCAGCACTTTTAAAGCGAGCGGCACAACCTCGACACAGAATTGGTCATAATGCCGCGCCTCCCCATCCAGTGTTAACGGCCAAGGTGGATCATCTTGTTGGGTAGTAACGGTCAGTTGGCTAGCCGTAAAATAGCTTACATACCGCCCTTCAGCAGGAAACTGCTGTAGCTCGCTCATTAATGTCGGCAGCTCTAATACGGAAGAGAAGTCCTTAACCACCAATATATCAAGACGGCCATCATCAAGCCTGGCTCTAGGTGCCAATACCTGCCCCCCGCCTGACTGTCGCCCATTGCCCAACGCGAGCAGCAGTAACGAGGCACTGCGCTCCTCATTTTCCCACTTGAGGGTGCCACGATAGCTGCGATGCCGCCATGCCTTTAAGGCTCCCATCAGTGAGTAAGCCCCCCCACCCAGCATGCGTTTTAACGTTTTAGGCGTGGAAGATGTTATTTCCGCCCCAAAGCCCCCTGTCGTCATATTCACGTAGTAGCTGGTCGAACGCTTATCCCCAGTGCCTGCTGTCACGCGCACAACATCAATAGGCGATGCCGAGAGCGACATAGCAGCGGCCAAGGCAGATCCTGGTTCTAACGGCAGCCCCACAGACGTAGCAAAATCATTGGCACTGCCAAGAGGCACAATGCCAAGTGCCGGACGCTGGTCATGGGCTAGCCGCATCAGCCCATTCACCACTTCGTTAACCGTGCCATCGCCACCACAGGCAATCACGCGTGTTACGCCCATGTCAGCCGCCTGGGCGGCAAACTCAGCAGCGTCTCCACCTTCCCAGGTGGAACGGACAGTAATATGCTGTCCTGCCTTTCTCTGCTCTTCGACGGCTTCGCGAAGCGCCGGATTACCGGCCGACTTACCATTAATAATAAGCAAGCAACGCTGCTGTGTCTCTTTCACCGAGATCTTCCTTTCCATGGTTAATCCGCCAGCACCTATTAGGCCAGCGCTTTCTCGACCACCTCAAAAACATTCGATGATAGTGGCTCTCGCTTAATTCGCTCAAGCTGCTCACGCATCAGTTGCTGGCGCTCTTCATCAAAGCGTTGCCAGCGAGTTAAGGGGGTTATCAGCCGTGCAGCTATTTCAGGGTTAAGACGATTGAGCTCAATTACCACATCAGCCAGCAAGGCATAGCCTTTGCCATCCAAACGGTGGAAATTCACTCTGTTCTGGGCAAATGCACCGACCAGCGCGCGCACCTTATTGGGGTTTTTAATTGAAAACGCCGGATGCTGCATGAGGTACTCGACGCGCTCCAGCACGTCTGGCTGAGGGCGCGTTACCTGAATAGTAAACCACTGATCCATCACGAGCGGGTCGTGTGCCCACTTTTGCCCAAACGCTTTAAGCGCCGGTGAAGCGAGATCATCACGATCACTATGCACTAACAGAGTCAATGCGTGGCGCACATCGGTCATATTATGATCTGCAGCAAATTGCGCTTCACATAGCGCTAGCCCCTGCTCATCTTCAATCGACATCAAATACGCAAGCGCTACGTTTTTCAGACTGCGCTGAGCAATTTGTTCGGGCGTAGGTGCGTAGGGCTCATCACTAACATTGTCATTGTAGATAGCAATAAACTCATCGCGGAGCGCCATCGCCAGCGATTGGCGTACAAACTCTCGGGCAGCATGAATCGCATCAACATCAATGATGGGCTGCTGCTCAGCAATGTATGCCTCAGAGGGCAAGGTCAGCATTTCAGCCAACACGGCTTTGTCGCTTACTTGGCCGGTTAACAGCGTTCTAAACGCCTCCACCACACGACTGTCAACCACCTTCTCCACACCGTTGCGGTGGGCAGCGATTAAATCGTCCAACGCCAGCATGGCAAGACGTTGTCCTGCATCCCAGCGGTTAAAGCCATCGCTGTCATGGGTAAGGAGAAACGCTAAATCTTCACGGGAGTAAGGAAAATGCAGCTTCACGGGTGCCGAAAAATCGCGCAACAGGGAAGGTACTGGCGCTTCAGCCACATCAGTAAACACAAAAGTTTGCTCATATTCCCGTAGGTGGATAACCGCGTCTTTACCTAACGCTTCACCATTCACCGTTAGGGGTAAATCTTTTCCTGACTTTGTGCCCACCAAGCCCATACGCACGGGAATATGTAGTGGCAACTTATCCGGCTGGCCTGGAGTCGCAGGTGTACGCTGACGCAACGTTAGATGGTATTCAGCGTGGGCATAGTCATACTCGCCACGGGCATCAATCTCAGGCGTACCTGCCTGGGAGTACCAACGCATGAATTGCTCCAGGTCGGCACCCGATACTTCTGCCATACAGCCCACAAAGTCTTCAATGGTGACCGCCTGACCATCAAAACGCTCGAAATAAAGGTCAGAGCCCCGACGAAAATCTTCCCAGCCCAGCAGATTACGTAACATTCGAACGACTTCTGCACCCTTTTCATAAATAGTCAGGGTGTAGAAATTAGTAATTTCAATAAAGTGATCGGGCCGAATGGGATGCGCTGTTGGCCCAGCGTCCTCGGCAAATTGCGCAGTACGGAAAAACGAAACATCTTGAATACGCTTAACCGGTGCTGAATTGGTATCAGCTGAGAAGCACTGGTCGCGAAAAACCGTAAAACCTTCTTTAAGCGATAGCTGGAACCAGTCGCGGCACGTTACCCGATTACCTGACCAGTTATGAAAATACTCGTGGGCAACAATCCCCTCGACATTCTGAAAAGCAGCATCTGTAGCAGTATTGGAGTGAGTGAGCACAGCCGCAGAGTTAAAGATATTAAGCCCTTTGTTCTCCATCGCCCCCATGTTGAAGTCATTCACTGCCACAATCATAAACAGGTCTAGATCGTACTCACGGCCATAAGTCTGCTCGTCCCAAACCATAGCGCGCTTAAGTGAGGCCATGGCATGCTCAGTTTTGTCTAGGTTCTCCTGCTCCACCCACAGTTGCAGCGCCACCTGACGGCCGCTCATGGTAGTAAAGTGATCCTCAACCTTATGCAAGTCACCAGCGACCAGAGCAAATAAGTAGCAAGGCTTGGGGTGTGGATCTTCCCAAGTAACAAAGTGACGCCCATTTTCTAACGCTCCCTGATCAACCGGGTTGCCGTTAGCTAGCAGCACTGGCTCACTAGTGGCATTACCAATTACGGTAACCTTGAAAGTCGCCATGACATCGGGGCGATCAGGATAATAGGTAATCCGCCGAAAACCTTCAGCTTCGCACTGAGTGCAGTACATACCATTAGATTGGTAGAGCCCTTCAAGCGCTGTATTACTACTAGGGGCAATTTCCACCTCACTCTCTAAAATAAACGCTGCGGGCACGTCTTCGATTCGCAGTGTTTCATCATTAAGCCGGTAATCTGTTTCAGTGAGGGGGTTGCCATCCAGGGCTAGCTTAAGCAACGTCAGATGCTCGCCATTAAGTACCAGTGGAGCAGCATCACTGGCCTCGGAGTGACGCTCAATCATCAGTCGCGCTTTAACGCGAGTCGCGGCAGGGTCAAGATCAAACGTCAGCTCGGTATGGGTAACCTGATAGTTGGGCGGCTGATAGTCGCTTAAATAAACCGGCTGCGGATCAGACATGGTACGTGACTCCTGTAAGCTGTTTTAAAGAAAGGATAGCGCCGAACACGGCGCCATCGCATCAACGGGGTGCGTGAGTTAGTCGCGGAAGTTATCAAATTGCAGCGGCAGCTCAGGACCTTCTTCACCCCGCAGCAGCGCCATCACGCCCTGCAAATCATCGCGTTTTTTGCCCGTAACGCGTACTTTCTCACCCTGGATCTGAGCCTGTACTTTTAGCTTGCTGCCCTTGATACGCTTAACAATATCCTTGGCTTCTGCCGGATCAAGGCCCTGCTTAAGCAGCACTTCCTGGCGGGCCTTAACTCCCGATAGCAGCGCATCTTTAATATCCATACAGCGGGCATCGATACCGCGTGCTATTAAGCGATTACGCAGCACGTCTAGCATTTGTTTAAGCTGAAAATCCACTTCGGCTTCTAGCTGAACTTTGTCCCCTTCCAAGGCAAAACTGGCGTCGACACCTTTAAAATCAAAACGGGATTGGACTTCGCGATTTGCTTGATCGACAGCATTGGATGCTTCGTGCTGATCAAACTCTGACACAATATCAAATGAGGGCATGGAGTAGTTCCTGACAAGACATGACCCCCCATTCTAGAGCAGCTTACCCCCAACCGGCCAATTCTCTTGCCAAAAGCTGCACATTACTTTGCACTTACAACTCACATCAGCACAAAAGTTATACAAGCATTATTCCAGGCAATGTTAAATTTCAAAAAGATGACGTAACCTACCGCCACTATGCAAACCAACCGCCTGATGGAGAGAGACAATGAGTGATCGTGATTCACGCCATAAGGCGTCAATGGAAAAGCTGAAAGCAAGAGTAGATGAAAAAGTGGCTAATGCTACAGAGCAGCGTGGGCTATTACTCGTCAATACAGGCAATGGAAAAGGTAAAACCACCGCCGCCTGGGGCACCGTCACACGTTCACTGGGCTATGGCTATAAAGTAGGCGTCGTGCAGTTTATCAAAGGGCTGTGGGAGTGCGGCGAACGCAACCGGCTGGAAGAGGACCCCAACCTTAGTGTGGCGATTATGGCCACAGGCTTTACCTGGGATACCCAGAATCGCGAGGCAGACACAGTGGCATGCCTGGAAGTATGGCGAGAGGCCGAGAAAATGCTTGCGGACCCCGACACTTACCTAGTTGTGCTTGATGAAATCACCTATATGCTTAAATTTGGCTACCTGGACATCGCTACCGTAAAACAAGCACTGATTAACCGGCCACATGAGCAAACCGTGATTATCACAGGCCGCAACGCCCACCGCGAGCTGGTGGCAATGGCAGATACTGTGACTGAAATGCAGGAAGTACGCCACGCCTTCAATAATGGTCTACAAGCGCGCCGTGGTATTGATTTCTAACATTTTGGTGGCGCTGCAAACCAACACGACCGAAAAACAAGACGGGACATATAAGATCAGACAAGCAGAACAAAAAAAGAGGAGCGATAAAATCGCCCCTCTTTTTCTTAACGCGATGTCTTTCTTAACGCGATGTCTTTCTTAACACGATGTATTCACACCACTCTAAATCCGCTTATCCATCAAACGGATTACGCAGCACAATAGTTTCAACGCGGTCAGGGCCAGTTGAAATAATATCAATGCTGGTGCCTACCTGCTCTTCCAGGAAACTGATGTAAGCGCGAGCGTTGGCAGGCAAGTCTTCTACCCGCTTGGCACCCAGCGTAGACTCTTTCCAGCCGGGTAAATCGTGGTAAAGCGGCTCAACTGCTTCGTAGCCTTCTGAGTCCACTGGGTTGTCCAGTACATCGCCATCTTTACTGCGGTAGCCTACGCATACGCGGATGTTTTCTAAGCCATCCAACACATCAAGCTTGGTTAAGCAGATACCCGATACCGAGTTAATCTGTACTGCATGACGCAGAGCTACGGCATCAAACCAGCCACAGCGGCGAGGACGGCCAGTAGTTGCACCAAACTCATGTCCACGCTCGGCTAAGTGACGACCATGATCATCAAACAGCTCGGTGGGGAATGGGCCAGAACCAACGCGAGTGGTATAAGCCTTGGTGATACCCAGAACATAATCCAGGTATAACGGGCCAACACCAGAACCAGTGGCCGTGCCACCTGCGGTGGTGTTGGAGCTGGTGACGTAAGGATAAGTACCGTGGTCAATATCCAGCAGTGAGCCCTGGGCACCTTCAAACAGGATGTTCTCTCCCGCTTTGCGCAGGTCATGCACCATACTGACAGTGTCAGTCACCATCGGGCGTAGCTCTTCAGCCATTTGCATGGCGCTATCCAGCACTTCCTGGAAGTCTACCGCTGGCTCACCGTGGTAGTTCACCAGGACGAAGTTGTGGTAGTCCAGCACTTCGCCAAGCTTGGAGGCAAAACGCTCGCGGTGAAGCATGTCACCTAACCGCAGGCCTCGACGTGCCACTTTATCTTCGTAGGCAGGGCCAATGCCGCGCCCGGTCGTGCCAATTTTGGCCACACCACGGGCTTTCTCTCGCGCTTGGTCCAAGCGCACGTGATAAGGCAGAATCAGCGGGCAGGCAGGCGACAGGCGAAGGCGCTCACGCACCGGCACGCCTTTAGCTTCGAGCTCACGAATCTCTTTGATTAGCGCTTCTGGAGACAGCACAACACCGTTGCCGATCACGCAGGTTTTACCAGGACGCAATACGCCGGAAGGTATCAAGTGAAGGACGGTTTTTTCACCCTCAATGACCAGCGTATGACCAGCGTTATGGCCTCCTTGAAAGCGAACAACCGCGGAAGCGGACTCTGTAAGCAAGTCAACAATCTTGCCCTTGCCTTCATCGCCCCACTGGGTACCCAGGACTACGACATTCTTACCCATTATGCACTCGTCTCTTGTGTCAGGGCCGTTGTCTGCCAACGGCCATCGATAAACTCAAGACGGCGGTCGCAACTGTGCTCCGCCGGCCCAGTACGCTGCCCAGGCAGCGCTTGAATAACACGTTCTTGCTGCTCACGCAGCGCAGCAATGGCAGCATTAAGCGACTCATCTTCTTGAGCTGGCGCCCAAATAGCCCCACGACTGGGCGACGCTAATGCTAACGATGCAAGCTGTTTTAAATCCATCGAAAAGCCGGTCGCTGGCCGCGCTCTTCCAAATGCACGGCCGGTGTCATCGTAGCGTCCGCCTTTTGCCAGTGCATGTCCATAGCCAGGCACATAAGCGGCAAACATCATACCCGTGTGATATTGATAGCCACGTAACTCTGCCAAGTCAAAATAGAGCGATACGTCAAAGCGTGCCAACACACCTTTGTAAAGCGCCTCTAACTGATCCAGTGCCGCCGTAACCGGTGCAGGCGCACCAGCAAATCGCTCACGCGCTTGGCTCAGCACATCAGCATCGCCATGTAGTTCGCCTAGCGCCATTAGCATGTCGGCTAATACGGGGTCACTCACGCTTGCGCTAATCTGCTCGGCCAACTGCCCAGGAGATTTTAACGCCAGCGCTGCAAATAGCGCCCCTTCCTGCTCTTTACTAAGTGCAGCTGCTTCAACAAGGCTACGGTAGATACCAATATGGCCCAGCGCCAAATGAATTTCTTCAGCCCCAGCGGCCTTCAGGCTCGACAGCGCTAAGTGAATAATTTCACTGTCGGCTTCTAACCCCGGATGTCCAAACAGCTCAACACCCACCTGGACCGGGCTACGCCCACCTTGGTGCTGGTCGGCTTTGGCACGTAATACGTTGGTGCAGTAGCACAACCTTACCGGCCCTTGACGTTTTAACGAATGGGCATCCATACGCGCCACCTGTGGGGTGACATCAGCAGACGCCCCCATCATGCGGCCCGTGAGCTGGTCCGTTAGCTTAAACGTCTGAAGGTCTAAATCGGTACCGGTACCGGTAAGCAAGGAGTCCAAAAACTCCACCGGTGGCGGCATTACTTGGTCGTAGCCCCAGCAATGGTAAAGATCAAGCAGCGCACGGCGCAGCTCTTCCATGCGGCTTGCCTGAGGCGGCAGCACCTCATCCATGCCGTCGGGCAGTAGCCAGCGGTCAGCGATGGTCATGTGAACAATCCTGCAAGACGATGAAGGCCCTTTTACCCAGCTCCCAACTGAGGCGCTTAAGTCGCATTCAGAAGAGCAATCGTGAAATGAGGGCCACAAAAAAACCGGGCGACGCCCGGTGAATAAAGTCTATCACGTTTAATCTTGAGATGAACCCCGCTAAGCATGCATAAGCCCGCGGGATTCAACTAACGCTTTTACTCAGCATTAACCGGCAAAGGGCTACGCAGGTAGCGGAAGAAATCGCTATCCGGCTCCAGCACTAGCAGGTTGCCATCGCCAGCAAAGCTCTCACGGTAAGCGTTCAGACTACGCCAGAAAGAGAAGAACTCATGGTCCTGACTATATGCTTGAGAGAAGATCGCGGCAGCTTCAGCATCACCCTCACCACGTAGTGTCTCAGAGCGCTCATTAGCCTGGGCTAACAGTACCTGACGACGGCGGTCAGCATTAGCGCGAATACGTTCGGCCTCTTCCTGACCCTGTGCACGCCACTCGCGGGCTTCACGCTCACGTTCGGAACGCATACGCTCAAATACCGCAGCCGATACGTCTTCCGGCAAGTCAATACGCTTGATACGAATATCGCGAATTGCCACACCAAGCTCATCACGCATCAGCTCATCCAGCTCTGCGGTTGGGCCAGTCATCAGATCATCACGACGCTCGGCAATAATTTCCTGCAGATTAAGCCGACCAAACTCGTTACGCAGACTTTCGTCAACACGCGGCTGGATTAGGCGAATTGCCATCATCTCATCACCCGCTGTCGCCTCGTAGTAACGCGTCGGATTCACGACCTGCCACTTCACGTAAGAATCAACAATCACCGCCTTCTGCTCAAGAGTCAGATAGCGGCTAGTGTCGGTATCTAACGTAAGCAGACGGGTATCAAACTTACGGATTGTCTGAGCAATCGGTATTTTAGTATGTAGCCCTGGCTGGATGTTCTCTTCAACTACCTCACCAAAGCGCAACTTTACGGCCCGCTCGGTTTCATCCACCACATACAGGCTGTTGCTGGCCAACCAAGCCACGGCAGCAAGGCCACCTACGATTAGCAGGGATCGATTATTAATCATTTAGCGGCCCTCCCTGCGAATAGAGCTAGTACTTGAAGACGATGTGCCACCTTGGCTGGTGCGTAAAGAATCCAAGACACGTGGATCAATCGCCTCGCTACTATCACTGCTACTGCTAGCGCTGCTGCCACTACCACTGCTTGCACCACCTCTCATTTGATCCAAAGGCAGGTACATCAATGGAGCATTTTCGCTAATATCCAGCAATACTTTGGGCGTGCTGCCAAACACTTCTTCAATGGCATCCAGGTACATACGCTCGCGCATAATAGCGGGCGAATTACGGTACTCGGTTAGTAGCGCATTAAAGCGGTTAGCCTGACCTTGAGCCTCAGCCACTACCGACTCGCGGTAACCTTGGCCTTGCTCTACCACGCGCTGCGCTTGACCCTGAGCGGCTGGAATGATGGCGTTGGCGTAAGCCATACCTTCGTTAATCGTACGCTGGCGGTCTTCACGGGCACGGATAACGTCATCAAACGCGTCGATAACTGGTGCAGGCGCTGAAGTAGACTCAATGTTGATGGTTTGCAGACGAATACCTGCGCCATAGGCGTCTAGGTAAGTCTGTAAGCGGCTCGCTACCGAGCTACCTAAAATTTCACGGCCTGAGGTTAAAATATCAATCATATCAGTACCACCCACTACGTGCCGTAACGCAGAGTCCAAGGCATTTTCAATAGAAAGCCCTGGGTCACGAACGTTAAGCACGAAATCACGCGGGTTAGATACTTGGTATTGAGCAGAGATTTCTACTTCAACGATGTTTTCATCGCGGGTAAGCATTGACTGCGTTTGCGCTACTGAGCGCACTCGCGTCACATTTACCATGCGAACATCATCAATGAGAGGTGGGTTCCACTGTAGGCCGGGGTCAACAATTCCCTGGAACTCCCCAAAACGCAACACTACACCGCGCTCTGATTGGTCAACCAGATAGAAACCAGACGCCGCCCAGATAGCAAGAGCAACCACAACAAGCAATCCAGGTAACGCAAGAGAGTTTCGCGGCTTACCGCCTCCCTTACCATCGCCACCTTTGCCGCCACCCTTTTTACCACCGCCTAACATACCGTTAAGCTTGTCCTGGAATTTCTTAAGCGCCTCATCAAGATCGGGAGGACCCTGGTTATTGCCGCCGTTGTTTCCTCCGTTATTGCCACCATTATTACCACCGTTACCCCCACGATCACCGCCGCTATTACCACCGCGCCGGCCACCGCTGCTCCAGGGGTCATGCTGGTTACCGCCACCAGGCTCGTTCCAGGCCATACTACGTCTCCACTAAGGTATTCACCTGCACACGACCTCGCTCGGAGGTGAGGCCGCCGTGCTTTTTAATATTATTACTGTATCAATCTTGTACCACTTTTCTACAATCAAGTGGTACAACTGTTAATAAAACCTGCTGCTAAAGCGAACCTTAGAACTAAGTGAACATGAAAGCTAACACACAAAAAACTCGCAGAGGCTACTACGTGTAAAAGTTACCATCACGTGCAAAGGCTATCATCACGTGTAATAGCTATCATCACGTTTACAGACTACCACTCGTCAGACTCACGCAGCGCTTCTGGCAAATAGGTGTCAGCACGCTCGCCTAGCTGGGCCATTAGCTGATTAAAATCTCGCCTTGGCAGCCGCACATCCAGTACTGAACGCCCCTGGTCATCAAAAGACTCTTCTCGTACAGCGTTTAGCTCATGGAGTCCTGCTCTTAGCTTGCCCTGTTCAGGTGAAAGGGTCAGCGAAAAGTCGATAACATCATTTGCCAATCGCTCGGTCAGCGCTTCGAGCAGAAGGTTCAACCCCTGCCCTTGCTGGGCAGAGAGCCAAACCACTTCCGGCCGGCCTTGCCCATCGCGCTCAATGCGCGGCGCACTGTCTAACTTGTCAATTTTGTTCATGACCTTGAGGACCGGCACACTATCGGCACCAATTTCCTCCAGAACACGCTCAACTTGTTCGACGTTCAAGTCCCTATCCGGATCCGCTGCGTCAATAACATGCACTAGCAACGTTGCCTCAGCAGCCTCTTGCAATGTCGCACGAAACGCTTCAACCAGCTTATGGGGCAGATGGCGAATGAAACCTACCGTATCTGCCAAAACCACCGGACCGACATCGTCTATTTCAAGCCGACGCAGTGTTGGGTCAAGCGTTGCGAACAACTGATCAGCTGCGTAAACATCGGCATTCGTTAGGGCGTTAAATAGCGTCGACTTACCGGCGTTGGTATAACCGACCAGTGAAACACTATGGATTTCAGCCCTAGAGCGAGCACGACGGTTCTGCTCACGCTGGCTACGCACTTTATCAAGCCGTTTATGAATCGACTTAATGCGCACCCGCAACAAGCGGCGGTCAGTTTCAAGCTGAGTTTCACCAGGGCCGCGCAGACCGATACCACCTTTCTGGCGCTCCAGGTGCGTCCACCCGCGAATAAGGCGCGTAGACATATATTCAAGCTGGGCAAGCTCAACTTGGAGCTTACCTTCATGAGTTCTTGCCCGTTGCGCAAAGATATCAAGTATCAAACCGGTACGATCAAGTACTCGGCACTTAAGCTCACGCTCAAGATTACGCTCTTGGGAAGGTTTTAAGGTGTGGTTGAAGATCACCAGCTCGGCTTGGTGAGCAGCGAGCATTGCTCGCAGCTCCTCCAACTTACCTGTCCCGACAAAGGTACGGGAATCAGGCCGCTGCCGGCTTGCTGTGAGCAATGTCGCAGGCTCTGCACCAGCAGAGCGCACGAGTTCCAAGAACTCACCCGGGTCTTCACGTGCTTGCTCATCATGAAAATCAACGTGAACAAGAACTGCCGTCTCACCGGCATCTGGGCGTTCAAAAAACAATCAATACCTCATCGAATCTCTTGCTTTCTAACGGCGTTAGATATCCGCATCAGGAGCGGCTGGATCCTGTGCCGGCAAGCGCACATTGCGCGAGGGCACTACCGTAGAAATAGCATGTTTATAAACCATCTGACTGACGGTATTGCGCAGCAAGATCACAAACTGGTCAAACGATTCAATCTGGCCCTGCAGCTTAATGCCGTTTACCAGGAAAATAGAGACCGGAATGCGCTCCTTGCGCAAAATATTCAGGTACGGGTCTTGAAGGGACTGCCCTTTGGACATGTTGCTCTCCCTAAAACTGTCGTTGGGGTTGGTTATCAATGGCGTGCCCTACTGGTGCTACGCCGCAATCTTGTTGCCCGAAAGGCCTGTTCACCCGGCCACTCGAAAACACTTGCTTACGAACTCACTATCTTACGCTAAGCACCGCTTTCACGCACGAATTTCAGCACCTTATCCAATACGTCCGGTTGCTGTGAATCAATCCATGTAAGCGATGGCCAACTTCTTAACCACGTCAACTGCCGCTTAGCAAGCTGGCGAGTGGCAATAATCCCACGCTCTAACAACACTGCTTGGTCATACTCACCGTCTAGATAATCCCAAACCTGCCGGTAGCCAACGCTTTTCATTGCAGGCAAACCAAGGTGAAGGTCATTACGCTGTTTGAGGGCGGCAACCTCATCTATCAACCCCTCAGCCAACATAATATTAAAACGCTGGGCAATTCGCTGGTGTAAAACCTGCCGATCACTTGGGGCTAACGCTATCGACAGCACTCGCCAAGGAAAGGTTTCCGGCTGCTGCTCTTTCCAAAGCTCACTCATAGGCCGACCACTGGCGTAATATACCTCTAACGCACGCATTAACCGCTGTGGATCATTGGGGTGAATGCGCGTAGCCGAGGCGGGATCTACCTTTGCCAACGAACGATGCAGGCCCTCTAGCCCTTCCAGCTGGCGCTGTTCTTCTAAGCGCTGGCGAATAGCCTCGTCGGCCGCTGGCAAATTAGCCACCCCTTCGACCAAGCGTTTGTAATAAAGCATCGTACCGCCAACCAAGAGCGGGACTTTACCTGCCGCGCTAATTTGCCGCATCTCATGCAACGCATCGTTACGGAAATCAGCTGCCGAGTAGGGTTGGGCCGGATCACGAATATCAATTAGCCGGTGGGGCGCTCGAGCAAGCTCAGCTGCACTGGGCTTGGCACTGCCAATATCCAATCCTCGGTACACCATAGCAGAATCAACGCTGATTATTTCATGCCCTAACTTTTCATGTAGCGCTATTGCGGTATCTGTTTTTCCGGCCGCTGTTGGCCCCATAAGAAAAATCGCCCAGGGGCGTGTATCAGCCATCAGCTCGCAGCACTCCATCTAATATCGCCATTATTCATTGGCCGCGCAGAAACAGGCGGTCAAGCGCTTTCATACTCATTTGCGTCCAGGTTGGGCGGCCATGGTTACACTGATCACTGCGCTCCGTACGCTCCATATCACGCAATAACGCATTCATTTCGTCAATGGTTAAGCGCCGGTTAGCACGCACACTGCCATGGCAGGCCATAGAGGACAGCAGCTCATGGATTCGCGCCTCCACTTGCTGAGTACGGCCAAAGCGGGCCAACTCTTCCAGCATTTCACGCACCAGTGCTTCTGGGTCCGCCTGAGCTAGCAGGGCAGGTAATTGCCGCACCAGCAGGGTTTCAGGCCCAGCCACATCAAGCTCAACGCCCAACTGGGCAATGGCTTCACGTTCACTCTCTGCGGTGGCAACTTCAGCACGACTAGCCGCTAGAGAAACAGGTACCAACAAGGGCTGGGCATCAATTCCCGCCGCCGCTGCCAACTGATTCTTCATACGCTCATACACAATCCGCTCGTGGGCTGCATGCATATCCACAAGCACGAGCCCTTTAGCGTTTTGTGCCAAAATATACACCCCATGCAACTGCCCTAGTGCAAAACCGAGCGGCGGGGCTGCCGTTGCATCGTGCTCCGGCATGCTCAGCGGGGCTTCACGCACTTCTGTGGAATTTAGGCTATTAACGCTTGGCCCGCTCGGCTGTGGCGTTAGTAGCGTTTCTTCGTGATCAGGATGCAATGCTTGATAGCCCTGCATAAAACGACGTACCCGCTCGGCACCTGGGTGACGTGCTGGGCTTTCCGCCAGGGCCATGCCCTGTTGCTGCCAACGTGGCGTAGGTGGCTGATCTGCCAGCCCATCGACCTGCCCAGACTGCTGCTCCGCAGCCTGCAGCTCGTTATCCTGCGGCTCATCCCCCTGCTGCTGGCCATCGTCAACAGGCTTAGAAGCAGCCAAGCAGTGGTGCAAACTAGAGTACAGAAAATCATGCACCATGCGCCCATCACGAAAGCGCACTTCATGCTTAGTGGGATGTACGTTCACATCCACTACATCCGGATCTAACTCAAGATACAACACAAACACTGGGTGGCGACCGTTATAGAGTACATCGCGGTAGGCTTGGCGCACCGCATGCGCTACCAGGCGGTCACGCACCACACGGCCATTTACAAAGAAGTACTGCTGGTCTGCTTGGGAGCGAGAGTGAGTAGGCAGGCCTACCCAACCACTTAATCGCAGCCCGCCCGCTTCACGCTCGATATAACGCGCGTGTTCAATGAAACTTTTGCCCAGCAGTGAAGCAATGCGCCGCTCTCTCGCAGCAGCAGTCACACCCTGCGGCAACTGGTGGATAACTTTCTGGTTATGGCGCAGTACCCAGGCAACGTCGTAACGTGACAACGCCTGCCGACGAAACGCCTCTTCTACGTGGGCAAACTCTGTTTTTTCAGTGCGGAGAAATTTCCGCCGCGCCGGAGTATTGAAAAAAAGATCCCGTACGGCAACGCTGGTTCCACGAGGATGAGGGGCCGGAGTCACTCGCGCCTCCATACCGCGCCCCTCTGCCACTACTCGCCAGCCTTGACGCGGGTCATCTTCTGCATTGGAGATCAGCTCTAAGCGCGACACGGAGCTAATCGAAGCTAAAGCCTCGCCGCGAAACCCCAGCGAGCTAACACCCTCTAAATCCTCAAGGCTGCTAATTTTGCTAGTAGCGTGACGCGCCAGCGCTAATGGCAGATCCTGCTCCCCAATACCAATGCCGTCGTCACGTACCTTGATAAGTCGGGCACCGCCCTGCTCAATCTCAACTTCAATGCGCTGGCTACCTGCATCAATCGCGTTTTCTATCAGCTCTTTGGTCACCGATGAAGGACGCTCGACCACCTCCCCGGCGGCTATTTGGTTAGCTAGCCGGGGGTCAAGCACCTGAATACGTGATGGCGAAGAGATCACTTCAGTCAAGCGTCACCTCAGAAGTCTATTATCATGAACTGGGAATACGCAGCACTTGCCCGACACGAATCACATCACCGTTTAGGTCGTTCGCCTGTCTTAACTGATTGACAGGTACGCCATGGCGTACAGCAATTGCCGATAGCGTATCCCCGGATTGAATACGGTATTCGTTGCCACTCGGCTGGCGCTGATTATCTCGCTGCCAGGCCAACAGGCTCGCCGGCGGTGGGTTGCGTTCGAAGTGCTCACGCATCCCCCTAAAAATAGCAGTAGAAAGCCCTTGCTGATGTACCGGATCGCGAAGCCGTCGCTCTTCTTCTGGGTTAGAGATAAACCCTACTTCAATAAGCAGCGAGGGAATATCCGGAGACTTAAGCACCATGAACCCAGCCTGTTCGACACGAGATTTATGCAGTCTATTTACGCGCCCCAGTTGCTCCAGCACCTGACTACCTACCGAAAGCGAATCATTAAGCGTTGCCGTCATGGTCAGGTCTAGTAGCACGCCACGTAGCACTTGGTCCCGATCGCGCAGAGAGAGGCTACCATCGACGCCACCAATAAGATCGGCACGGTTTTCACTATCCGCTAGCCACTGAGCAGTTTCAGATGATGCCCCCCGCTGAGACAGCGCATAAACTGAGCTGCCCTGAGGCCGAGGGCTGGTAAAGGCATCAGCATGGATGGAAACAAAAAAGTCAGCCTTCTGCTCCCGGGCAAGCTGGGTGCGCTGGCGTAGCCCCAAATAGTAATCACCGTCGCGAATTAAGACCGCCTTAAAGCCCCGCGTGCCATTTATCTCCGACGCCAAGCGGCGTGATATTTCAAGCACTACATCCTTCTCTCGGGTACCCGCTGGACCAATCGCACCAGGGTCTTCTCCACCGTGGCCAGGATCAATAGCAATAATAATATCCCGCTGCGGATGTGGCTGAGCAGGCTGCTGTACTTCTTCTGGACGCGGACGCTGTTCAGCAGGTGGGGCTGCTTCGCTACCTGAAACCTGCGCATCTGCTATCTGTAAATCTGCTTGCACACTGGCCCGCTGGGCCATTATCTCTTGATCGCGGATCATCGCCTCAATAGGATCAATCGGATTCTCTACCGCACTCTCGCCGGGATACTCCAGATCGACGACTAAGCGATGGCCGTACTGGTCGTTAGGCGGCAAAGAGAAGTGACGTGGCGAGATTTCACGGTTGAGCTCTAGCACGACTCGTAGACCACCTCCATCTCGTGTACCGGTACGCACTGCATCAATGGCACTACCATCTAGCGGCAGTGTTGAGGCATCGGTATTCATCCGGCTCTCATCAAGGTCGATAACTAAGCGTGCGGGATTTTCTAGCGAAAAAACATTCGCACTAGCAGCTTCAGAAAGGTCGAATACCAGGCGTGCATGATCAGGCGCTGACCATATGCGCATACTTTCCACAGTAGCCGCCTGCAGCAACGATGTGCTTGCTAATGTCAGGACGCAGCCAGCAGTTAACTTACGCGCTAAGCGTTTTAATACGCCTATCATTTCCATTGAATCACACCATGCTCCTGTTGCATGTCGTCTGCTTGCTTCGCAAGTACCTTCACAACCAGTTCACCTAGTTCACTATTCGCTGTTAACACTGCGAGTCGCCCTTGCTCAGCAACATTAAGCTCTATACGCAGGTCCGGTGCTGGCAACCAGCCTTCTCCACGGCTCGGCCATTCAATAAGGCAAAGCGCATCATCGGCCAACACGTCACGCCCACCAATAAACTCTAGCTCTTCAGGGTCAGCAAGACGATAAAGATCCAGATGATAGATACGTTGTTCACCTAGCTCATAGGGCTCAACCAAGGTGTACGTAGGGCTCTTCACTGCCCCTTGAAAGCCATACGCTCGCAAAACACCTCGCGTTAACGTGGTTTTGCCAGCGCCTAAGTCGCCCTCTAAGTAAACACGCCCACGGCCTTTCAACGCCTGCCCTAGCGCTTCACCAAACGCCACATGGAATGTTTCATTACTCAATTGCACCTGCATGTAGGCTGCCTTCACGGGTTAATAAACGCTCGCGCATAGGATGCCAGATCACTCGCCAGCAGGCCACGCTCTCCCTCGGTTTTTGCAGCCTCATCACCCGCTAACGCGTGAGCCATAACACCAAACCAGGCTGCCTGCTCAATAGTGCGACTCTGCGCTACCAGCGTACCTAACATGCCACTTAGCACGTCCCCCATACCACCACTAGCCATACCGGGATTCCCGTAGGGGCACACCACTAACCCACTTGGCCCAACCACCAGGCTCCCAGCACCTTTCAATATGATTACCCCTCCCCGCGCACGCTGTAGTGCTCGCGCTGCCTCAGGCCGATCTGACTGAATATCTGCCACCGAACAGCTCAGCAACCGTGCAGCCTCACCTGGGTGGGGCGTTAAAATCCAATTATCACGACGCTCTTCTGGCCAGTGACTAGCCAGCAAGTTAAGTGCATCTGCGTCGACGACAAGGGGTGCAGATGACTGCAAAGCACTCTGTAAAATCGCCTGCCCCCAGGCGCCCTGCCCTAACCCTGGCCCCACTACGACAACATCCGCCTGAGAGGGCAACATGCCAGCCTCAGCGCCACCCCGAATTCCGTGAGCCATCACCTCAGGACAACGCACCAAACTTGCGGTCACATGTTCTGGAGAAGTTGCCAAGGTGACCTTACCTGCACCTAAACGTGCCGCTGCCTGAGAAGCCAGCAGTGCCGCGCCACCAAACCCTGGCGCACCACCCATTACCAGCACATGTCCCAGGCTGCCTTTATGGCATACCCGTGAACGCGGTCTAAAAGCCTCTAGTAAAAGAGAGTCATCCAGCCGCCAGGCAGAGGGGGGAATATCAAAATACACCTGGGCTTTAACACCCAAGGGGCGAAAATCAATCTCACCGGTATAGGCTGGCGCGTCTCCAGTATGTAGGCCAACTTTATCGCCGATAAACGTCACCGTGCAGGCCGCCATTACGGCCGCACCAAGCACTGCCCCGGTATCAGCAGATAGCCCAGAAGGAGTATCCAACGCCAACACCGGCTGGCTAGCCGCGTTAATCGCGTTAATCGCGCGCTTTACATCGCCCTCCACCTCACCGGCCAACCCCGTACCCAGCAGCGCATCTACCACTACCTCACCGACCAATGTGGTGCCCGGTTGCCACTCGTCAAACCCCACACCCGCCGCGGTTGCAAGTTCGGCGGCCCGTGCAACATCTCCAGACAACACGGCCAACGGCTTAAGAGAAATGCGCTGCACTTTTAATCCCGACTGCATTGCCAGTGCCGCCAACACATGGCCGTCGCCACCATTATTACCACTGCCGCATAGCACGGTAACGCTGCGGGCATGAGGCCAACGGGAACGAAAGCTGTGCCAAGCGCTGGATGCCGCCCGCTGCATAAGGGCAAAGCTTTCAATTCCACCCGCGATAGTACGGCGGTCAAGCTCACGCACTTGCGCCGCTGTGTAGAGGGGGCGTAGTGAAGACGTACTCAACGTGGACACGGTATCTCCTTTTGGGTGTTACACCAGCGTTATCACTGACAGCATGTTGTAACAGCGGCTAATGCGTTAGCATAACGTGCTTAACGGGTTAACGCTGACTGACAATGCCAAGTTCCACCACTTTTCCACTCTCTAGTGAACAACTTACTAGTGAACAGCTTAGCCAACTTGCCGAGCAAATTAAGCGTTGGGGCCGCGAACTCGGGTTTCAGCAAGTAGGTATAACAGATACCCAACTTGCCGCCCACGAAACGCACCTGAATGCCTGGCTTGAGAAAGGCTACCACGGCGAGATGGGCTTTATGGCCAAACATGGCACTAAACGAACTCGCCCTGAAGAGCTTGAACCTGGCACTCAGAGGGTGATCAGCGTACGTATGGACTACCTGCCCGCTGAGGTTGAAAGTGCAAAAGTGCTTGGGCAACCTCAGCGCGCTTATGTGTCTCGCTATGCTCTTGGCCGCGATTATCACAAATTAATACGTAAACGCTTAGCCCTACTGGCGAAAAATATTGAGCAGGAAGTAGGAAAAATCGGCTACCGTGCCTTTGTAGACTCAGCGCCAGTAATGGAGCGAGCCCTCGCGCAAAAAGCAGGCCTTGGCTGGTTTGGCAAAAACGCGATGCTGCTCAACCCCAAAGCAGGCTCGCTGTTTTTCCTGGGCGAGCTATATACCGACCTACCGTTACCCATTGATCCCCCCTTTGAGCACGAACACTGCGGTAGCTGTAGCGCCTGCCGCACCGCCTGCCCAACCGGCGCCATCGTTGACGATAAAGTGGTCGACTCACGCAAGTGTATTTCGTATCTCACTATTGAACTCCATGGCACAATTCCAATTGAATTTCGCCGCCCCATGGGCAACCGCGTTTATGGCTGCGACGACTGCCAATTGGTATGCCCCTTTACACGCTTTACCCGCACCACACAGGAAGGCGACTTCGCACCACGCCACGACCTTGACCGCGCATCGCTGATCACCCTATTTGCCTGGGGCGAAGCAGAGTTTCTGGACAAAACCGCTGGCAGCCCCATTCGGCGCATTGGTTACGAGCGATGGCTACGCAATATCGCCATTGGCCTCGGCAACGCGCCCTGGAGCGAAGCCGTAGAAGCCGCACTATTTGCACGTAGAGCCTACCCAAGCGCTTTGGTGCGAGAACATGTCGCCTGGGCGCTTGAGGAGCAGCGCCTTAAGCGCGGCGAGCGCATTGCCACTCAAACACTTTATTCCTCTTCGTCGCCGCACTGATCAACGCGTAAAAACGTGCTGCGATAGTGAGCAAGTTCAGCTATTGACTCCTTGATATCATCCATTGCCAAATGAACATTCTGCTTTTTAAAGCCCGCCAGGGCACCTGGATTCCAGCGCTTTGCCAACTCTTTGAGGGTAGATACATCCAGGTTGCGGTAGTGGAAAAAACTGAGCAACGCAGGCATCTCACGCTCTAAAAAGCGACGATCCTGGTGAATACTATTGCCACACATGGGCGACGAACCGGCCACTGCATACTGCTGCAAAAATGCCAGGGTTTGCTGCTCGGCCTCGGCGGTGCTTACCTGGCTGGCTTTCACCCGCGCGACCAAGCCTGACTCTCCGTGGGTCTTCTGGTTCCAGTCATCCATTTTGGCCAGCAGGCTATCTGGCTGCTTCACTGCAATTATCGGCCCTTCCGCCACCACGTTTAAATCAGCATCGGTAATTAGCGTCGCCACCTCGATAATGCGCTCTTTGTCTGGCTCTAGACCGGTCATCTCTAAGTCGATCCAAACTAATAGATCACTGCGTGGCGCAACGCCTTGTGTGGTTTGTTCACTCATTGCTTTCATTCCTTGGCCATTTTCGCCCTCAAAAGACGGCGAATTAAGTAAAAGTGTGGCTTATATTGCCCTAACCCGAACCCTATACAGGACAGTAGGCCACCCAGGTGGGTACAATGCCCCTATTGTACCGAGCAACGGGTGGTCATGAGCAAACGTAAATTAAGCCGTCAGCAGCAGTGGCGGGTCGAGAAGATTCAAGCAGAACGTGCCCAACGTGCTGAAAAGCGCGACGTTCAAGATGCTGAAAAACTCTCCGCGGGTGAGTACGGCCCCGAACAGCCGGGCCGGGTAATGGCTCATTTCGGCCGCACGCTGGAAGTACGCAATGCCGACGGCACGCCCGTACGCTGCCACCTACGCGCCAATCTAGATGGCTTGGTCACCGGCGACCGGGTAATTTGGCGAGCAGCCCAGGATGGTTCTGGGGTCGTCGTCGCCCGTGAAGAGCGCGACAGCATCTTGAAGCGCCCAGACCCCCGAGGGCAATTAAAGCCCGTCGCCGCCAACATTGATCAGTTGCTGATCGTATTTGCCGTCGAGCCTGCACCTCACCCAAACCTGATTGATCGCTACTTGGTCGCCGCAGAGGCCACTGGTATTGCGCCGGTACTCGTGCTCAATAAAACCGACCTGCTGCCCGAAGATGGCGGTGAACTAGGTCAATTATTAGAGCGCTACCGCCAGTTAGGCTACCCCGTGGTACGTACCACCACAGCTAATCCAGCAGGCTTGGATGCACTGCGCCAGCAGTTGGAAGGACGTACTTCGGTGTTTGTAGGCCAAAGCGGTGTGGGCAAATCATCGCTCATTGACCTACTGCTGCCCGATGAAACCTTGCGTATTGGCGCGCTGTCAGAAGACTCGCGCAAGGGTACTCATACCACCACCACGGCTAGGCTATACGCCATGCGTAGCGACGAGGTGAGTAACGGCGAGCTGATCGATTCTCCGGGTATTCGTGAGTTTGGCCTGATCCATTTAGATGAGCAGGAAGTCACCGATGGCTTTATTGAATTTCATCCATATCTCGGTCACTGCCGCTTCCGCGACTGCAGGCACCGCAATGAGCCAGGTTGCGCTTTACTCGAAGCAGTAGAGGCAGGCAAGATTCATCCAGAGCGCTTTACCAGCTATCGACGCATTCTTGATAGCTTGAACACATAGTTGCTAGCGCCTTAATTTCTATTGCTTTAAGTGCCATTGCTTTAAGTGCTATCGCTTCAAGCTCTATCGTCTCAAGTTCTATTGCCGTAATCTCTATTGCCATAGCTTTTGTTGATCAAACTTTTGTTGACTAGGTTTTTATTGATCAAGCGTTGATTGACCAAGATTTGATTGAGTCAGCTGTTATTGACTGAACTGCTATCGTCTTAACTTCTAAATAGCCTTAAATTATAGAGACAGGGAGCCGTACATGAGCACCGTCAGCCACTCATCGGAAACCAATGTACTGCCGTTAATTATTGAACCTGAGCAGCTGCAGCAGCATATAGATGACCCGCAACTGCTAATCATTGATGTCCCGGCGAATGGTGACAGCTACCGCCAAGGCCATATACCGGGTGCCATTTATCTGGATTTTCGCTACCTGATGCGTGGCGATGGGCCAGTGCCCAACGAGGTGCCCACGGTTGAGTTCCTGTCACAACTGTTCAGTGCGCTTGGCCTAACCCGCGACACCCACGTGGTGGCCTACGATGATGAAGGTGGCGGTTGGGCAGCTCGACTACTATGGACATTGGAGCTAATTGGCCATACCCGTTACTCCTACCTGAATGGCGGCATTCATGCATGGCGTGATGCGGGCCTTGATCAAAGTATCGAACCAGTCGCTCCCACGCCCAGCGAGTACCACGCCGAAATTCTCAATCCTCAGGTGGCTATTACCTGCGACGAGATTAAAGCAAAGCTCGACGATAAGCAGTTCGCGGTATGGGATGCCCGCTCCAAAGACGAGTACGATGGTATACGCGGTAACAATAAACACTTGGGCCATATACCGGGTGCCGTCAATATGGATTGGCTCCACGCCATGGATCGTAACCGTGCACTACGCATCCGCGACTACGCCGAGCTGATGACAGAGTTAGGAGCGCTCGGCCTAACACCGGAAATGGAAATTGCTACCCACTGCCAAAGCCACCACCGCAGCAGCTTCACCTGGTTGGTGGGCAAGGCACTGGGCTTTAATATACGCGGCTACGCGGGCTCCTGGGGCGAATGGGGCAACCGCGACGACACACCGATTGAGAAGTAAAAAACACTCATTATCATTGTCTAAAGTAACTGCTCGCTCGACTAAGGGCGCCGGGGACAGGTCGTAGAGGGGGTCATTTGCCATGACGCAAATGTAGCGCCCTGGAAAGGATTCACAGCGCCTTCTCACAGACCTGTCAACGGGGTAAACCCTTAATGGCAATATGCCACCACAAGCCACTACTGTTAAAAAGTAACCACTGTGACCCTTTCTCAAAAAGCCTTTTCGCTACTCCAGTATCCATTGCCCCAGCACGCGTTCTCGCGCCTGACAGGCAAGTTCGCCCAGTGTGATAACCCTTGGGTAAAAGACACCCTGATCAAGGCGTTTATCAAGCGCTTTAATGTCGACATGAGCCAGGCGCTGGAGCCAGACCCCACCGCCTACGCCACGTTCAACGACTTTTTCACCAGGGCGCTAAAGGCCGATGCCCGACCATTAGGCGAGGGCCTACTAAGCCCCGCCGATGGCACACTCTCCCAATATGGCCGCCTAACCGCAGGCCAATTGGTGCAAGCCAAAGGGCACACTTACTCCGCCCAAACATTATTGGGTGGCGATAGCACACTGGCCGAAGAGTTTATGGGCGGAAGTTTTGCTACTGTCTATCTCTCCCCTCGCGACTACCACCGGGTGCATATGCCGGTGAGCGGTACACTACGGGAAATGATCTATGTACCAGGACGGCTTTTCTCGGTTAACCAGGCAACTGCTAACTACGTGCCGGGCCTGTTTGCCCGCAACGAGCGCCTAGTATGTATTTTTGATACTGAGCACGGCTCCATGGCTATGGTACTGGTCGGTGCAATGATCGTCGCCGCTATCGAAACCGTTTGGGCAGGCCAGGTAACACCGCTTTCCGGTCATCCCCAGCGTATGAAGTTCGGCCAGCCCATCATCCTGGAAAAAGGCGCAGAGATGGGCCGCTTTAAGCTAGGTTCTACGGTAGTAATGTGCTTTGCCGAGCCAGTCACCTTTGAAAATAACCCTCTTGGTGCAAAGGTGGAGATGGGCCAAACGCTGGGTACACCCTAACCATTAGCAGTTAGGTGTTGAAAACGCGAGCACGTCTTCCAGGCGTGCTTTACCCAGTGCCAGTTGCAACAGACGATCCACTCCTAACGCCACACCAGCACTTTCAGGCATACCGTGTTGCAGCGCGGCCAACAGGTGCTCATCCACATCGACTTCCGGCAAGCCCAAACGATGTCGCTCAGCGTTATCTTCACTAAACCGCAGACGCTGCTCCTCGGCATCGGTTAGCTCGTCATAGCCATTTGCCAGCTCAATACCGTTTAGATAAAGCTCAAACCGCGAGGCTACCCACTCGCCATCCGCATCCTGATGACGACGCGCTAGCGCCGCCTGGCTCGCGGGATAGTCCACCACCACGCTTAGCTCATGCTGACCAAGTTGCGGTTCAATTACCATGCTCATCAATAGATCCAAGCAAGTGTCTCGCCCCTCTTCTTTTAATGCATGAATAGACATCTGGCCACGCTCTGCTGCCAACGTCCGCAATGTATCAAGCGAGGAAGTAAACGGGTCAATCGACAGATGGGTGTGAAATAGTTCCCGATAACGATAGTGCACCACTGGGCCCGCAACGCTTGGCAGCACAGTGGCAACCAGCGTGGTGGTTTCATCAATCAGCTGCGCCAGCGTAAACCCTGGGCGATACCACTCCAACATAGTGAATTCGATATTGTGGCGCCCCCCCACTTCACCATCACGGAAGCTCCTGGCAAGCTGAAAGATCGGTCCACTACCCGCCGCTAGCAGGCGCTTCATATGAAACTCTGGCGAGGTTTGCAGCCACAACCTACGCTGGCCTTTATCAGTACGCGCCCGAGTGGAAAGCGAAACCAAATGCACATCAGTGCTCCCCCCCTGTCCCAGCACCGGCGTTTCCACTTCCAAGATGCCGCGCTCAGCAAAAAAAGCCCGCACAGTCGCGATTAAGCGCGCACGTTCGCGCAGTGTTTCAATTGAGGCTGTCGGCTGCCAGTTAACCGTCATTTTGTCTCTCCCCAACATAATAAAGCCACGCAGCGTACAGCGTGGCTTTATGAACTGAGCTTTATGAACTGAGTTTACGTGGCTTATTGATCAATCAGTGATTAGGCGCGCGATACGTACTCACCTGAGCGTGTATCAATTTTCAGCACTTCACCCCGGTTGATAAACAGCGGAACGCGAACAACAGCACCGGATGAAAGCGTCGCAGGCTTGGAGCCACCTTGAGCCGTATCGCCTTTCAAACCTGGGTCAGTCTCAATGACTTCCAACTCAATAAAGTTGGGCGGCGTGACAGAGATTGCTTTGTCGTTCCACAACGTAATGGTGTAAGGAACCTGTTCCTTAAGCCATTTTTCAGTATCACCCAAGGCTTTCTTTTCCACAGCATACTGCTCGAAGGAGCCATCGGTTTTCATGAAGTGCCACATGTCACCATCGGTGTAGAGATACTCCATCTCTAAATCCATGACATCAGCGCCTTCCAGCGAATCACCAGATTTGAAAGTACGCTCGCCCACACGGCCGGTCATCAGGTTCCGTAGCTTAACGCGATTAAACGCCTGCCCCTTACCTGGCTTAACCAGTTCGTTCTCAACGATCGAACAGGGATCGCCGTCGAGCATTACTTTCAAACCGCCCTTGAATTCGTTGGTAGAATAGTTCGCCATAGTGCCTCTCAATGTTTTATTTCAGTAGCGTAATGCGCGAAGCCACGCTTCGCTATATCGTTCTTCAACTATGCGAGCATGATAACCCGAAGGAGGGCTTTTTGCAGGAGAACATCATTATCGCTGGTAAGTGCACGTCTGCCCAGGCACCAGCCTCATGGCAGCAGCAACTTTCCCAGGCGATCCGCGACCCTAATGCCCTTTGCAAACGGCTAGGCTTGAGCGACCAGTGGCTAGCTGGTGCTCACGCAGGGCACCTGCAGTTTGATATTTGCGTGCCCGAAGCCTACCTGGCTCGAATTGAGGCCAACAACCCCGATGACCCACTGCTCCGCCAAGTCCTCCCCATTAGCGATGAAGTGCTAACACCTCAAGGCTATGTTACAGATCCGTTGGAAGAGGCCGATCATCGCCCCGTTAAAGGGTTGATACATAAATATGCAAACCGCGTACTATTAATTGCCAGCCCCGCCTGCGCAATCAACTGCCGCTACTGCTTTAGACGCCACTTTCCCTATAGTGACAATTCGCCTTCACGTGCCCAGTGGCAGGAAGCACTGCATTACTTGCGAGGGAACACCTCTATACATGAAGCGATTTTGTCCGGTGGCGACCCGCTTGCTGCTAACGACCGCCAACTGTCCTGGCTTGTGGAACAGCTTGAAAGCATCCCGCACCTGAAACGGTTGCGCATCCATACCCGCCTGCCAGTGGTAATCCCAGACCGCGTTGATAACGACCTACTTGGCTGGCTATCGTCGACTCGTTTGCAAAAAGTCGTGGTGCTGCATATTAACCACGCCAACGAAATTGACCAAGCGGTTATGGATGCCTGCACACGCCTTAAACAAGCAGGCGCTACGCTACTTAACCAAAGCGTACTGCTACGCGGCGTAAACGACGACGTAGCCACTTTAGCGACGCTATCGGAACGGCTATTTGAAGCAGGAGTTCTGCCCTATTACCTACATGTATTAGACCCAGTGCAAGGCGCCGCACACTTTGATGTACCCGATGATGAAGCACGCACATTGGTCACTCAACTGCGCGATCATTTACCTGGGTTCTTAATGCCGCGCCTCGTGCGGGAAATTCCGGGCAAAGCGAGCAAAACGCCGCTGTGACGTTCTTAGCGGTAAAGCCATAGACATTTTTATCCGAACCGCTGGGGCGCTCATTGAAGGCGGTGAAGTCGAGTATATTACCGCCTTTAGAGGCAGTGGCTGGCGAGTCGCTAATAGCGCTGATATATGAGGCCCGAGTGCATACATATGGGCCTTATATTAGCCTAGCTCCTTTGCCCCTTGTGTAGCTCGCTTGGTAAACGACCGATTAGCGGCCCTAAAACACACCCGCATCAATGGCATCAGTAGCCATAACAATGGCGTGAGCAGCCAGCGGTAGATAAACCGGGTAATGATCAACACCGGCAGTAGCACAATCAGCCAGATAAGAAATTGCCCGAGCCATGTTGGCCAGCCAAGCCATTGTGCAAGATTGGCACCTAGGGCACTGACTAGACTCGGATGACGAACGACTACATAACCAGTGGTAGCCACCGCAGCAATCTTGGCCATGCGAGGCAGCGTGGAGAAACGACCGCCAGAGGCAATGATTCCTTGCCGCAGCCCTGCACGAGCCCCCTGGGCTTCAACGCTGCCCACTCGGGCAGCACGTGCGGTTCGAGCTGCTTTTAATACTTTGACGGTACTCGCCATCACCAATATGTCAACGCCGGCCCAGCCAAGGTCGCCTGCGCCTATTGCCTCACCGCGCCTCCACTGGCTTTCTAAATCGCGTAAACCACTGGTGAAAAAATCCCCCACACCCGTCACCACCCGCTCGCCTTGCAGCCACTCCACATTACCCTCGTCACCTACCACAAACTGATTGAGCAGCCCGTGGCCGTTGACCTCCAGTAACGCAATGCCCATCTGACCACGTCGATAGGGAGTTAATTCTGCTATTGCGGCTTCGACTTCTCCTTCATCCATGCCAGTACCATCTATCGCAGCATCACTTATCTCAGCACCACTTATCTCAGCACCACTCGACGGTTCATCACTCCACCAGCGGCTAATTTGCTGATAGCGCTCACCAATCCAGTGCTGGACACGCAGCGTGGCGATATCGTGGTCGCGGAAATAGCTCACCGGCAGCACCGCATCGGCACCAAAGCGCACCAGCACTTCCTGGAATTGAGGAGAGAGCCCATAGTCGAGCAGCGTACTCCGCGCTATATCGTTGTGACGATAAATCGCCAGCGAGGCGCTCATCCACAGCGGCTGATCTGCCGCATAGCTGAGAAATAGCGCGTTGATCTCGGGTGACTCTTGTTCAAGCGTTGGCGCAAGCGCGGGAAGTGCTTGCTGCACTTCCAGACGCACTAGCCGGGAATCAAACGGCTCGTTAGAAGCGGCGGCCGATAGCAGCCCTGCGATCACAATCGCTGTTAACACGATAAGCTGCCAAGGCCGCATCGCCATTTATCCCAGCGACTCCGCCGTCACATTTGCTGCAGGAGCTTGGGTAGAAAGGTGTCGATTAATGGCACTAAGCACCCCTTTCATCGAGGCGCTGGTAATACTTTCATCCGTACCCACGCCAAATACCGCTTTACCATCGATACGCACTTCCACATAGGCGATGGCCTCGGCATCAGCCCCCTGACCACGGGAGTGTTCGTGATAGTCGATGATTTCCACATCTTGCCCATTCGCCACCAGCGCTTTAACAAAAGCAGCTAATGGGCCATTACCCTCACCTATTAGCGTTTGACGACTACTGTCAGTTTCCAGCTTGGTTTCCAACACAGCCTCTAACGTCACCTTGGGACTATCGGGTTCAGAAGAGAGACGGTGGCTAATAAGACCAAAGGGAGCACGCTTCTCAAGGTACTCGTCTAAGAACGCCTGATAGATCATCTGCGAGGTGATCTCTTTGCCAGTGCGCTCCGCTACTTCCTGCACAACCTGGCTAAATTCGATGGAAAGCCGGCGTGGCAATTCAATACCATGCTCCTGCTCCAGCAGGTAAGACACACCGCCTTTACCCGACTGGCTGTTAACGCGAATCACCGCCTCATAGCTACGCCCCACATCCAGCGGATCAATGGGCAGGTATGGCACATCCCAAACAGCGTCAGGGTTAGCGCGGCGATCTGCCATGCCTTTTTTAATCGCATCCTGATGAGAACCGGAGAAAGCGGTAAACACCAAGTCACCCACATAGGGATGACGCGGATGCACGGGCAGTTGGTTGCAGTACTCCACTTCACGCATGATCGGGGTGATATTGGAGAAGTCGAGCTGCGGGTGGACGCCCTGGGTATACATGTTCATGGCCAGGGTGACGATATCGACGTTGCCGGTACGTTCACCGTTGCCAAATAACGTCCCTTCCACACGATCAGCACCTGCCATCAGCGTCAACTCTGCCGCTGCAACTCCAGTACCACGATCATTATGGGGGTGAACACTGACAATCAATTGATCACGGTTTTTAACGTGGCGGCAGAACCATTCAATCTGGTCAGCGTAGTTATTCGGCGTCGCCACCTCTACGGTGGCAGGCAGATTGACGATCATACGTTTATCGGTGCTGGTGCCATAAGCGTCCATTACCGCTTCAACGATCTCTACCGCAAAATCCATCTCGGTGGTGGTAAACAGTTCAGGAGAGTACTGAAAGGTCCAATTCGTCTCTGGATGAGCTGTCATCAAGTCACGGATTTGCGCTGTGGCGTCCACCGCTATTTGAATACATTCAGTTTTATCGACGTTAAACACCACTCGACGAAACATTGGATCAGTGGCGTTATAGACGTGAACAATCGCGTTTTTGACGCCCTTTAAGGCCTCGAAAGTGCGCTCAATCAAATGTGGACGCGCCTGGGTCAGCACTTGAATGGTCACATCTTCGGGAATTTTGTCCTGCTCTATCAGCGAGCGCACAAAGTCGAAATCAGTCTGCGACGCCGAAGGAAAACCGACCTCAATCTCTTTAAAGCCGATTTTAAGCAACCTATCGAATAGCCGCTGTTTACGCTCTTGATCCATCGGATCAATCAAAGATTGGTTGCCGTCCCGTAAGTCAACGCTACACCAGATAGGCGCTACTTCAATACGCTGATTTGGCCACTGGCGATCAGGTAGCTCTACAGCCACGAAGGGACGATATTTTTTCGAAGGCTCGGATAGCATCATGGCGGGGCTCCTAACGTCAGTCGATTTTGGATGTGTCAGCGCGCTGGGTAAGCGCGGCTTCCATACGGTCAAGCTGGCTACGCAACGCTTTTACGTCAGCACGTAATCCTTGTATCTCTGCAGCCTCTCCCTCGCCGCTTTCTAAGTCAATCAGCGCGCTCTCTTTTTGCATAACGTCCAGCACGATGCCGATCATCATATTCAGAAAAATAAACGCATTCAGAAAAATGAAGGTCAGAAAGTAGATCCAGGCATAGGGGAAGTGCTCCATAGTGGGGTAAAGCACTGCTGTCGCCCAGCTTTCAAAGGTGGCCACCTGGAACAGCGTCAACATGGCGAGGGCGATGTTACCCCATAGCTGTTCATCCACCTCATGGAAGATAAAGCTACCAATGGCAGCGTAAATATAAAAAATAATGAACATCAGCAGTGCGACATAGCCCATCCGCGGGATAGACTTAACCAGTGACACCAGCAATAAGCGCAACTCGGGAATCATCGATACCAAGCGCAAGACCCTGAAGATTCTTAGCAGGCGCGCCAATAGCACCATTTCTGAATCATCCATGGGTATGAGGCTAGCGGTCACAATGAGGAAATCGAAAACATTCCAACCCTTTTTGAAAAAGCTGATTAAGTTTCGCTCTGCCGCCATGCGAATCAACAGCTCAACCAAAAAGAACACCGTGACAGCAACGTCAAGGTACATAAGCCACTGTTCAAACTGGCTCGCTTCATCGTAGGTTCGCGCCCCGATCATTAGGGCAGACACGACGATAATGGCAATCACCACGGTTTCAAATAGCTTATTGCTACGCAGCTTTTCGAAGCGGTCCTGCCAAGTATTGAAGGCTTCACTCATGGAGCAAGGTTTCTCTAGGGGTTAATCGGCACACTTTATACCAAACTATTGATCTTTCCACATGGCCGACAGTGCATAGTTTTCGGCTTGCCTGCTAGTGGTCCCTACTACTTTACGGTAAGCTCCCCCCGGTTTGTTAGCCTGTTGTGAGGTACACCTATGTGGAGCCTGTTTAGGCTGTCGACACTATCACTAACGGCACTGGTATTGGCGGGTTGTTCAGACCCTAAAATAGATACCAGCTCAATGCCTGCGGCGGTTGTCTCTGTTGAAAAAGTACGCAATTCATTGCCTACCTATAAGCATGATGAGTTTGACCAAGCGCTAAAAATTATCGCTATGTCATCGTTTAGTAGGGTGAATTTATTAAGCCCACACCGAATGAATGCCGCTGAGATTGCCGAAACGGCCAATGCGTATATGCATGGCTTGACCGGTGACGAAGTTATCGAACGCGCCGATAGAATGCTGCGCGAGCGTCGTGCCCGAGAACGCGAGCAGGCAGTGCGCATGCTTGAACGCTTGGAAACAAAACAAGCTAATGCGGAGCAAGACCAGCAGAAGCTCGCGCAGGTGAGTATCGATAGGGCCAGATACTATATCAGCAACAGCCCCTTTGGCACTCCAGAACCAGTGATTGACCTGCAGGTAACTAACGGTTCTGATCAGGCCATTTCAGAGCTACTGCTTCGTGGTCTGCTGCAAAGCCCCAACCAGGAAGTGACTTGGGTCGATGAATCGTTCTACTACCGTATCTCAGGTGGGCTAGCGCCTGGGGAAACCGCTCACTGGAGCCTTGCGCCGAACCGTTTTGGTCCTTGGGGTAATGATCAGATCCCTAGCAATTCGGTTCTCACGCTAACCCTACAGGGAGTAAACGATACCCGGGGCGAGCCACTTTGGAGTTCACCTCCACTGACTGATAACGAAATAGCAAGGCTTGAAACGCTACGTCACGAGTATGGCAGCACCACTACTCAACCAGTTGGTGATTAATGCAATGGGCGGTGCAAAGCACCGCCCCGCTCGCCATCACTACAGCACCTGTTTATTGCTAAAACACCGGTTTACTGCTTAAACACAGGCTTGTCTTGTACATATCTGTCAGTCGATTAAATCTGCCGCACAGTAGCCCATTAAGTAAAGCACACCATCAAGGCCCGCTGTAGAAAGTGCTTGGCGCGCCTCGGCACGCACCAACGGCTTAGCACGAAAGGCCACACCAAGCCCTGCTTTAGCCAGCATTTTCAGATCATTGGCGCCATCACCTACCGCAACCGTTTGCGCCAGGGTAAACCCCTCCCTTTGGGCAATATGCTCCAGTAGGTCGGCTTTACGCTCCGCATCGACAATCGGCTCCAGTACGCCACCGGTTACTTTGCCACCTTCAATGATCAGTTCATTGGCATGGACTTCATCAAACCCAAGCCTGTCCTGGAGGTAGTGAGCAAAATAGGTGAAGCCGCCCGATAAAATCGCCGTGCGAAAACCCAAGTGTTTGAGATTTCTCATCAGGCGCTCAACGCCATCCATCAGCGGTAGCTCAGCGGCAATTTCCGCCAATACAGATTCATCCAGCCCTTCAAGCTTGCTCATTCGAGCACGAAAGCTCTGTTTGAAATCCAACTCACCGCGCATGGCCTGCTCAGTGATTTCGGCTACTTCATCGCCTACCCCATGACGACGAGCTAACTCGTCAATCACTTCGGCTTTAATTAGCGTGGAATCCATATCGAAGCAAACCAATCGGGGGCTCACTGCATCACGCGCATCTTGCTGAATAACAATATCCACGTCCAACGCTTCACCCAGCGATAACGCAGCATGACGCAGGGCATCAAGGTCAGCGCTGCCACTGCTCATACTCAGGCGCTGCTCAATGCAGTCAATGCCCTGGCCATGTGGCACCGTCGCATCAGCAAGTTGCTGCCTACTTACTTCCTGCAGGCCAAACTGCGCGACCAAAGCGGCCACCTGCGCGTGAATATCCGCCGTTAAACGCGGCGCTAATACGGTTAAAAGGAGATCACCGTGTGCCATCACTTAGCTCCTGCCATTATTTAGTCCCCTACTTCTAATTGGTCGACTTTTTGGAAACCACGTGGCAGCTTGCTCCCCCGCCTGCCTCGCTCGCCGTGATAATACGCGAGATCATCCGCTTTTAGGGTGAGCTTGCGCTTACCCGCGTGAATAATCAGCTCCTTACCTTCAGCCACCACGGTAATATCTCGCACAAACTCCTCTCGGCGCGCCGCACGAGGGCCAGGAATATCGAGCATTTTATTGCCCTTCCCCTTGGCCATTTCAGGTAGTTGCGTCAATGGGAAGAGCAACAGCCTACCCTCATTGGACACCGAGGCTACCCATAGCCCTTCGCCTTCAGGCACTTCTATAGGTGCCATTACGCTGCACCCTTTGGGCACACTAAGTACCGCTTTACCGGCTTTATTTTTACCGGTAAGCGTATCGAGCCGCGCGACAAAACCATAGCCGCCGTCTGTAGCAAGCAGAAAGCGCCGTTCTGGTGGCGCCAGCATCAGCCCCGCCATTTTCGCTCCAGCGGCAACGTTAGCACGCCCTGTAACCGGCTCTCCCTGCCCCCTGGCGCTAGGTAAGTTATGTGCCGATAGCGTATAGGCACGCCCAGTATCATCCAGCAACACCAGCGGCTGGTTGGTTTTGCCCCGGGCCGCCAAGTGGAAACTATCACCTGCTTTATAGGAGAGCCCTTCGGGATCGATGTCGTGTCCTTTAGCTGCGCGAATCCAGCCTTTATCGGACAGCACCACGGTAATGGGGTCGGCCCCCATTAGCTCGACTTCAGAAAGCGCCTTGGACTCTGCACGCTCAACCAAGGGTGAGCGACGTTCATCACCATGCTCTTTACCCGCAGCACGAATCTCTTTTTCGATCAGCGTGGTGAGTTTGGCCTCGCTACCCAGCAGCCCCTGGAGATATTTGCGCTCTTTCTCTAGCTCATCTTGCTCACCACGGATCTTCATCTCTTCGAGCTTGGCAAGATGACGCAGGCGTAGCTCTAAAATGGCCTCCGCTTGTCGCTCAGAGAGACTAAAGGCAGCCATCAGTGAGGCTTTCGGGTCGTCCTCCTCGCGAATAATACGGATCACTTCATCAAGATCGAGGTAGGCGATCAATAGGCCTTCCAGGATATGCAGGCGATCTTCTACTTTGCCTAAGCGGTGCTCTAAGCGGCGGCGCACCGTACTACGGCGAAACTGTAGCCACTCACCCAGCATTTCGGGTAGCGGCATGACCCGTGGGCGGCCATCCAGACCGATCACGTTCATATTCACCCGCACGTTCTTTTCTAAGTCCGTGGTAGCAAATAGGTGCGCCATGAGTGATTCAACATCGACGCGGTTAGAGCGCGGCTCAATCACCAGGCGGGTGGGTTCTTCGTGGGTCGACTCATCGCGAAGATCAGCCACCATAGGCAGTTTTTTAGCCTGCATTTGAGCGGCTATCTGCTCAAGTACCTTGGCGCCACTGACCTGGTAAGGCACCGCGGTGATAACGATATTGGCTTCTTCGCGAATGTAACGCGCACGCAGCTTGACCGAGCCACGCCCAGATTCGTAGAGTTTTCGCAGGTCTGCTGGCGGAGTAATAATTTCTGCATCGGTTGGAAAATCCGGCGCAGGCACAAACTCCATCAAATCAGCAGTGGTCGCTTTGGGGTTACGCAACAAGTGGCAGGTAGCCTCGACTACTTCCGTCACGTTATGCGGCGGTATATCCGTCGCCATACCTACTGCGATGCCGGTACCGCCATTTAATAACACATGGGGTAGTCGGGCTGGCAAGACGACAGGTTCCTGCATGGTGCCGTCAAAGTTCGGCGCCCACTCCACGGTACCCTGGCCTAGTTCACTCAGGAGTACTTCAGCAAACTTGGAAAGCTTGGCTTCGGTATAGCGCATGGCAGCAAAGGATTTCGGGTCATCCGGGCTACCCCAGTTACCTTGGCCATCTACCAGTGGATAGCGGTAGCTAAACGACTGGGCCATCAGCACCATCGCTTCGTAGCAGGCGCTATCGCCATGAGGGTGGAATTTACCCAGTACGTCACCAACGGTACGTGCCGACTTTTTGTACTTGGCATTGGCGTGCAGCGCCAGCTCACGCATGGCGTAGATAATCCGCCGCTGCACGGGCTTCATGCCATCGCCGATGTTAGGCAGAGCGCGGTCTAAAATAACGTACATCGAGTAGTCGAGGTACGCTTTTTCTGTGTAGTCGCGCAGGGACAGCCGTTCGACGTCGCCCTCCGCTACTTGAATATCCATGGTCATCGGGGGTTATACCTCAATGTCTGCGAGGTTGCCGTAATCTTCTAGCCACTTTTTGCGATCGCTGGCACGCTTTTTGGCCAGCAGCATATCCATCATTTCCATGGTGCCATCGCCCTCTTCCAGGGTGAGCTGAACTAAACGGCGGGTTTCCACGGCCATGGTGGTTTCCCGCAGCTGTAGTGGGCTCATTTCACCCAGGCCTTTAAAGCGTTGGACGTTGGGTGTTCCACGCTTCTTGGCCAGTTGTTTGAGAATGGCGGCTTTCTCGCTCTCATCCAGGGCGTAGTGCACCTCTTTGCCTAAATCGATACGGTAAAGCGGCGGCATCGCCACATACACATGGCCTGCGTCTACCAGACTCGGGAAGTGGCGTACAAACAGCGCGCACAACAACGTAGCGATATGCAGGCCGTCAGAGTCAGCATCAGCGAGGATGCACACCTTGTGGTAGCGCAGCTTTTCCAAATCGGCACTGCCTGGGTCGGCACCGATCGCCACGGCGATATCATGAACTTCCTGGGAGCCATAGATATCGTGGGTATCGACTTCCCAAGTGTTCAGAATTTTTCCGCGTAGCGGCAAAATCGCTTGGGTTTCGCGGTTGCGTGCCTGCTTGGCACTGCCCCCGGCTGAATCCCCCTCTACTAAAAACAGCTCGCTTTGGGCAGGGTCTTGACCAGAGCAGTCAGCCAGTTTGCCAGGCAGTGCGGGGCCAGAAGTGACCTTTTTACGGGCAACTTTCTTGGACTTTTTCTGGCGTTGCTGGGCGGCGCTAATCACCATTTCAGCCAGCTGTTCAGCTTGCTCAACGTGATGGTTCAACCACAGCGAGAAAGCATCTTTCAGCACGCCGGAAACAAAACCAGCAATGGTACGCGACGATAAGCGCTCTTTGGTCTGCCCGGCAAACTGGGGATCCAGCATCTTCACCGAAAGCACAAAGGAAGCCCGCTCCCACAGATCGTCGGCGGTAAGCTTAATACCCCGGGGCAGCAAACTGCGGAATTCACAAAACTCCCTCAGCGCGTCCAACAGCCCTGAGCGAAAACCGTTCACATGGGTGCCACCCTGAGGCGTAGGAATCAGGTTGACGTAGCTTTCCAACAACGCTTCGCCACCTTCGGGCAACCACTGAATGGCCCAATCCACGCCGTGCTCATCATCCACAAAGTGACCAACAAAAGGCTCTTTAGGCAGTACCTCGTAACCATCGGTAGCTTCAGCCAGGTAGTCGCGCAAGCCATCAGCATAGGCCCACTCGGTTTTGGTGCCATCAGGCTCTACCAGCGTGACAGAAAGTCCAGGGCACAGCACGGCTTTGGCACGTAACAGATGTTTTAGCTTGGAAAGCGCAAGCTTAGGGCTGTCGAAGTAGCTTTCGTCGGGCCAAAATCGCACTAATGTGCCAGTCGCACGCTTGGCGGCTTTACCAATTTCGTGCAGCTCTTCGACTTTTTCACCAAACTCAAACGCCATGGCGTGGCGCGCACCATTGCGGGTGACTTCGACGTCTAACCGGCGCGACAGGGCGTTAACCACCGAAACCCCTACACCGTGTAAGCCGCCTGAAAAGCGATAGCTGGAAGAGGAAAATTTCCCCCCCGAGTGCAGTTTGGTAAATATTAACTCAACACCCGATACCCCGTACTCAGGGTGCAGGTCGATTGGCATGCCACGACCGTTGTCCTGAACCTCAATAGCCCCATCACTATGCAGCACCACACTAATTGCTGATGCGTGACCGGCAAGCGCCTCATCGACACTGTTGTCGATCACCTCTTGAGCGAGGTGGTTGGGCCGCGAGGTATCGGTATACATACCGGGACGCTTACGTACCGGTTCGAGCCCGGACAGGACTTCAATAGAGCTCGCGCCGTACTGGGAGGCATCAAACTGGGTCATGTAGCGTCGGTTCCTGAAAAATAACGTTTCCTGAAAAAATAGTCCTGGCGGCCACACAGCGTCATTAAAGGTACTGCTTTACAGCACAGCAGGCGGCCGACGAAAGAGCACAGGATAGCGGAAAAGCAAAAAGCTGTATATCCAGCCATGGTAATCAAAATGCCGTACTACTCCTGCTCTGCCGCCCAAAATGCCTCAATCAAACCGCGACTGGATGCATCCATACGGGAAATATCACCTTCGCCATCAATAATCGCCTGGGTGTCGGTGGCAATTTGCTTGCCTAGCTCCACACCCCATTGATCAAACGGATTGATATCCCAAATCACCGCCTGCACAAATACCTTGTGCTCGTATAGGGCGATCAGCGCTCCCAAGGTGGCGGGCGTTAGTTTATCCAGTAGCACCGTGGAGGACGGCTGATTCCCCCGATAGCGCTTATGCTCGGGGCGCGGCCCATCATCTTCCAAGGCATCATCCCCCAGCATGAGTACCCGCGACTGAGCAAAGCAGTTGGCCAATGCTAAGCGGTGCTGAGCTTTTAAGTGGCGACGGGTATCTGGATCTTCTACATCATCGTAGCGCTTCAGCGGGGCAATAAAATCGCATACCACCGGCTGGGTACCCTGGTGGAGCAGTTGATAAAAGGCGTGCTGAGCATTGGGGCCAAGCTGCCCCCATAGCACTGGGCAGGTAGAGTAACTTACGGGGTGCCCTTGGCGGGTAACCGATTTGCCGTTGGACTCCATCTCCAGCTGTTCAAGATAGGCGGCAAAGTATTCTAACCGTCCATCGTAAGGCAGAATAGAATGAGCGCGAATATCCAGAAAGTTAACATTCCAGATGCCCGCCAAGCCCAGCAATATAGGTAGGTTGTCTTCCATAGGTGCATCGCGAAAGTGCGTATCCATTGCATGGGCGCCCACCAGCAGCTCACGGAAATTATCCATGCCCACTACCAATGCAATGGGCAGGCCAATGGTCCCCCATAACGAATAACGCCCGCCAACCCACTCCCAGAACATAAGTTGGTGGTCTTCCGTAATTCCCCACTCGCTCATTTTTTCAGGGCAAGCAGAAACCCCAATAAAGTGCTGGCGGACAATTAATTCTGCGCTTAATGGCGTAGCACTCGGTATATCGCCATGCTTTGAGAGTCGGCCTAACAACCAGTCCTTAGCCGTGTTGGCGTTGGAAAGTGTATCGATAGTAGTAAACGACTTAGACGAGAGCACAAAAATCGTCGTTTCAGGGTTAAAGCGGCTTAAGTAATCCGCCAGCTGAGAGCCATCCATAGTGGACGCAAAGTGCACTTCTAGCGGGTGAATACCTTTCGGGCGATAATCTGCCAGCGCATGAGTGACCATTAGCGGGCCCAAGTCTGAGCCACCCACCCCCAGGTTCACCACATGGCGGATCGGCTTGCCAGTGGCACCCCGCCATTGCCCTGCATGCAGCCGCTGAACTAAGCGCGCCATCTGGGCGAGGCTCTCGTGCACATCGCCGACCACGTCATTGCCTTCCACATTAAGAACGGCATCGGCTGGTAACCGCAGAGCAGTGTGTAACGCAGGACGATTCTCGCTCACATTCACCCGCTTACCGCTCAGCAGTGCATCAATTGCTGCTGGCACACCGGCTTCATGGGCAAGCGCTAACAGGTGCTCTAACGTGTCGTCATCCCAGCGCTGCTTGGAAAGGTCCAGGGTAAGCCCTGCTACCTGGCGGGTAAAGTTGGTCCAACGGCTGGCATCGTCACCGAACAAATTTTTCAAATGAACGCGTTGCAGCGACTGAGCGTGCTGTTGCAGCGTTTGCCAAGCGGGTAGCGTATCAGGGGTGGTACGTGTTGCTGAAGCCATGTGCCCTCTCCTTTGGCGTCGTTCCATGCAGCAGGAATCGTTATAGACAGGTCTGTTCTGGTTAACCAAGGGCGCGTAAACTACGCAGCCTCATTAATAAACCTGGCTAGCCCATGAGTGATGCATCTTACCGCGACGCTATCTTTTCAACACCCCTAGATAAGGTGGCAAGGTTCTCCTTCGACGAACAGGTAGTCGCGTGCTTCCCTGATATGATTCGTCGTTCGGTGCCCGGATACGGGCAAATTCTTGGCATGTTGAGCTTGATTGCCCAGCGTCACCTGCGCCATGGCGCCCATGTCTACGACCTGGGCTGTTCACTGGGGGCATCTGGTTTGGCGCTGGCGGGCGCGCTACCCTCTGATGCTTTTCGCTATACAGGGGTAGATCTTTCTCCTGCGATGGTGGCCAGGGCCAAACAAACCTTTCAGGAAGAGTGCTCTAACCACGCCATGCAGGTCGAAGAAGCTGACATACGTACACTTGAGTATGCGCCTTCCGGTATGATCATTCTCAACTTTACGCTGCAGTTTCTACCCCCTGCCGATCGTGATGCGCTATTGAAACGGCTGTACGATGCCCTTGAGCCTGGGGGCGTGCTGATTTTGTCGGAAAAAACCATTGATGCCGACGAGCGAGACAACGCCTGGCGAGTTGAGCGCTACCACGACTTCAAACGCGCCAATGGCTACAGTGATATGGAAATCAGCCAAAAGCGCACCGCCTTAGAAAACGTACTGATTCCCGACACCCTGGACGCCCTTCACAGCCGTTTAGCTCAAGCGGGCTTTCCCCGCTCGATGACCTGGTTCCAGTACCTTAACTTCACCTCACTGATCGCCTTTAAGGAGGGGTGACGTGCCGCTACTTCCTGACGATCATCGCGTGCTGTACCAAGCATTTTTAGATCAAGCCACCCAGGATGCCGCCTTAACCCCGTGGCTTGCCAAACTGCCTGAACAGCTCGCCCGAGGGCTAGACCGCCAGCGCCATGGCGATCTTTCAGCCTGGGAGAAAGCCGTCGCCAAACTGCCGGCTCTGCCTGATGAGCGGCACGTTGACCTAACCAGCGACACACTGACAGTCGATGTTGCTTTAAGCGACAGCCAACAGCGCCAGTGCTTCAACCTGCTGCGTAAGCTAGCCCCCTGGCGCAAAGGCCCTTTTCGGCTGGGCGGTATTGATATTGACACAGAATGGCGTTCCGACTGGAAATGGCAGCGTGTTGCCCCGCACCTTGCTCCCCTTAAGTACCGTAAGGTACTGGATGTTGGCGGCGGTAGCGGCTATCACGCATGGCGCATAGCCGGAGAAGGAGCCGCGTTTGTATTGGTGATTGATCCTTCACCACGCTTTTATTGGCAGTTTCAGGCGGTGCGCCACTTTGTTGGCGATGCCGATGGCGGGCGCACTCAATTTCTGCCGGTAGGTATTGAAGACGTGCCGGAAAAGCTGGGCTTTTTCGATACCGTTTTTTCCATGGGAGTTCTCTATCACCGCCCTTCGCCCCTTGAGCACTTACAACAGTTGAGGGATGCACTAGCCCCCGGCGGTGAGCTGGTGCTAGAAACATTGGTCGTTGAAGGCGATGAACAAACGGTATTTGTGCCTGGCGAACGCTACGCTGCGATGCCAAATGTCTATTTCCTACCCTCTTCTAAGGCACTGTGCCACTGGCTGGAACGCAGTGGTTTCACCAATGTGCGGGTCGTTGATGAGGCGGTCACCACGTTAGAAGAGCAACGCTCAACCGAATGGATGACCTACCAGTCGCTGGCAGACTTTCTTGACCCCGATGACCGTACCCGCACCATTGAAGGCTACCCCGCCCCCCGTCGGGCGGTGGTGATAGCAGAGCGGCCGTGCTGATCTCGGCTATACCACCGCGGGCGGAGCCCACACCCGGTTGAATGCCTCTACCGCACAAAGTGAATATGCGGCCGTGCGTGATAAGGGGAGGTTTCCACATGGGCTTGCACCGAAAAGACCTCGTGTAGCAGCTCTTGGGTGAGTACCTCCTCGGGCAGACCGGAGGCGACGATCCTGCCTGCCTGCATCACGATCAGCCGGTCGCAGAACATCGCGGCGTGATTGAGATCGTGGAGCGCGATGATGCTGGTGATCGGCAGGCTGGAGACGAGCCTCAGCAGGCTGATCTGGTGATGAACGTCGAGATGGTTGGTCGGCTCATCGAGAATTAGCTCCTGGGGCGATTGGGCAAGCGCTCGCGCCAGGTGGGTGCGCTGCTTCTCACCTCCCGAGAGGCTCTGCCAGGCATCGCCGCGCTTGGCGCTCATCCCTGTACGCTCCAGCGCCTCATTGACCGCCGTATCGTCTTCACGCCTCCAGCCCGAGAGCATCGAGCGGTGCGGGAAGCGCCCAAGCTTGACCACGTCCACGACCTTGAGATTGGCGTTGGTGGTGGCATGCTGCTCGATGAAGGCAACCCGTTGCGCAATAGCCCGGCGGCGAACCGTCGAGAGGTCCTGACCATCGAGCATGATGCGTCCGGCGTGAGGGCGTTTCAGCCTTGCCAGCAGCCGCAGTAAGGAGGTTTTACCGGAGCCGTTCGGGCCCAATAGCCCAAGCACTTTGCCCGGTTCAGCCTCAAAGGAGATACCATCGATGACAGTTTTGGCACCGATCTTCCAGACGAGATTGTCGGCTTTGATACTCATGTGGCGCGCTGCAGCCTGTAGAGGATGATGGAGAAGAACGGCACGCCCACCAGTGCCGTTACCACGCCAATTGGCAGTGACTGCTGGGGAATCAGGGTACGTGAGGCGATGTCGGCCAGCACCATAAAAATCGCCCCCGCGATGGCGCAGGCGGGCAGCAGCCTGGCATGGCGCGGACCGACCACAAAACGCGCCGCATGCGGGACAACCAATCCAACGAAGCCGATGGTGCCCACCATGCTGACGATGGTGGCCGTGATGATCGCGGTCAGCGCAAACAGAATGATCCGTGTGCGACCGACATTAACGCCCAGAGACGCAGCAGCCTCGTCTCCGAAGGCGAAGGCGTCTAGTACACGTGCATAGAAAAGACAGGCGATTAGCCCCAGCCCGACGACGATCGACACCAGCATGAATTCCGGCCAACGCACGCCACCGAAACTGCCAAGCAACCAAAACATCACATCGCGAGCCTGTTGGGCATCGCCGGACGTGGTGACGATATAGGAGGTTGCGGCGTTGAACAGCTGCGATGCCGCAACGCCAGCCAGGATGGTGCGGTCGGCACCGCCTCGCGCCCCATTCGAGAGCAGCGCAACGAACAGAAAGGCGGCAAAAGCACCGGCGAAGGCCCCCGCCGACAGCGATACCGCCCCGGCCCCCACCCCCAGGATGACGATCAAGACCGCGCCCGTTGAAGCACCGGCGGAAATGCCCAACACATAAGGCTCTGCCAACGGATTACGCAGCATCGATTGCATGATGGCACCTGCAAGCGCCAATCCTGCACCGCAGAACACGGCCACCAACGCGCGACTTAACCGGTAATCCCAGATGATGGTTTCGTGGATCCGATTGAGTTCGATCGACGTCCAACCCAGCTTGTTGGTTATCACGGCGTATGTGGTCGAGAGCGGGATCGGCATATCGCCGATCCCGACGCTAACCCCGATGACCAGGACGATGGCCACCAGTGAAGCCACCAATAGCCCCATAGACCAGGCAAGTCGTGACCAGAAACCACCCGACCAGCTGTCGCTACTAACTGCAGTGCTCATCGCAGACCAAGCGCCTCAAGCTGTTCGGCGACCTCTTCGGCACCGAAGATCGTCCTCACCGTCGGATCCATGGCATGGCCATCCATGACCACGATGGCGCCATTCTTGACCGCTCTCATTTCACGGGTGGCCGAATCCGAGTTGAGGTATTCGATCTTGGCTTCCACCTTGTCCAACTCCCAGCGGTTACGGTCGACACGGGCCACCACGATAACGTCCGGGTCGGCCGCGATGATGCCTTCCCAGCCTAGCGCCGGCCATTCCGCCTCCGAGTCGATAGCGTTGGTGCCGCCCAGTACGTCGGCGATAAAGCCGGATGCGCCGTTCTTACCACCAAGATAAGCGTCCGCAGAGGGCGACGGACTGGAGAACCAGAAGACAAAGGAGAGCGGCTCGCCACCTTCAGGAGTCTCTGCCCGCAGAGCCGCTTCACGCTGCTCAAGATCCTCGATCAGTGCCTGGCCACGATCATTCACGTCGAAGATCCGAGCCAGCTCTTCGATCTCCTGGTAGAGAGCATCCATGCTCCAGAGCTGGGCGCGACTGCCGTAACCGAATTTGTCCTTGGCCATGCCTTCAGAGACGCAAGTGTTGGGGGACAGATAGGTCGCCACCCCCACATTGTCGAAGTCCTCCCGCGTCGCCACTCGGCTGGATGGGCCTATCAAGCTAGGCAAAGCGGCTGTCACGAGATCCGGTTCTTTTGCCAGAATGGACTCGAAGGTGGGGAATTCCACCGTCAACACTTCCACCTTAGCATTGGCTTCAGCGAGCTGCGGCAAGACGCTATTAGGCCAGAAAGCGGTGCCGACCATCTTGTCCTCGAGGCCGAGCAGCAGCATGATCTCTGCACTAGCCTGGCCAAGGCCGACCGCCCGTTCGGGGGCCTGGTCGAAGGTTACCTCTGCACCACAGTTATCCAGCGTAAGCGGATACTGGGTGGCATCAGCAAAGGCAGAGTTCGATACCAGACCAAGCATCGCGCAGAGTCCCGTGAAGGCAAAAAGACGTTTCATAGACTACCTATCACTCTTTCATTAAAGGTGTCCAGTTGGCCGTTGTGGTATCCAGCCAGTCATGGAATAGGAGTGCACGCGATAGGTATCAATCGGTTGATGCGCTTGGAGGACGACCATCTAAAGGCAGGGCCGAGAGGCAGAATGGCGACTGATTCGCATTTGCGTGCCAGCGCAATATAATCGCAAATCATTCTCGTCGCAATAAGTTGCCGTCACGTAACGAAAAGCCTCACTTCCCACGCTCATGCCGTGGTCATCGATGCTGTGCTGCGTGGCGTAGCGGCTTCGTAGGGAGTTCGTAGGGAGGGAGACGACGGTCAACGCCTCAATATCACCAGCCAGCGGCCCAGGTTCAGGACACTGGCGAGCGATGCGGCTACGTAGGTGAAGGCACAAGCAGTGAGAACGTGGCGGGCGCCGGGCATATCATAAGGTGGCACATACTCTTTGAGCAGTGGTAGTGCTCGGTTAAAGCTGGCATCAAACTCTACAGGTAGTGTCACCAGATGCACTAGCGCAGCAGTGCCAAAGCTAATCACTGCCATAGCAATGATGGCCGCCAGCCCACCGGGCAACCGTGTGAGTACAAATAGAAAAGGGGCAGCCATCATTAAAATAGCGCCCAGCTTTTCGGCTTTCTGCGCCACTTGCACCAACCGGCTGCGGGCCAGCAGGGGCGCGTAGCCTTCATGGTGCTGAATGGCATGCCCCACTTCGTGAGCGGCCACCGTTACTGCCGTCAGCGAACGGCCATCGTAATTATCGGGAGAAAGGCGCACACAGCGGGTTTCAGGGTCGTAATGATCACCAAACTCTGTACGCTCTACGCTTGCACCTTCGATGCCTAAGCGGCGTAACAGATGATCGGCAAGCTCCGCCCCCGTGCCGGGATAATCATCACGACCACGTGTGTGGCGCTTGAGTACCCACTTTGCCCACATATTGGGAAGCACAAAAACGGCCAGCGTGAAGATGACCAACAGAACAACCATGACAACCCCTATCCACAAACAACCGTTGCTGAACAATTACCCATAGCAATCATCCGTAAAAACACCCGCACTTAAACGTCCGGCAACGATCCCTCAAGCCAGAGCGATTGATTTAACTTTTACTATGTTGATGACATTTGACAACAGAGTTATACAGGGTTGTTAAGGTGCTCTTCAACATCGCGCTGCACCGCATGCAAACCATGTACGGAAATATCGCCTTGGGCGTAGGCATGCTCCGCAATTAAGACGCTATCAGCGGCGAGTACTAAATCACACTGAGTACCCACCAATTCATCGCGCAAACGCTGGATCGCCTTTTCACGCTGAGGGTCTTTATCCACCCGGCGTATATAAATGGCTTTAATACGGTCTGGATAGGCTTTCACAATCTCAATATACACTTCTGGGTCATGTTGCCCGCTGTCGCCAATTAAGATACACGGCATATCGCTGTAGAGGGCAAGCATTCGGTCAATCAAATCGCGTTTATGCTCTTCGGCCCGGCGCGGCCAAGGCTTGCGCCAAGAGATACCCCACTCGCGTAAGAAAATAATCGGCCCGACAGGAATCCGATTAATCTGGAAGAAAGTTTCAAGCATTTCGTAAATCGCCCACGGCCCTCGGGAGACATACAAAATTGGCCGTTCGGCGCGCTCACTAACACCACGATGAAGCGCTTGATAAAGCGGAGCAACGCCAGGAAACGCAGTACGACGATGAGGCTTTTTGACAAACAGGCGATAAAGCATTTTGAGCTTTTCTGCCACACCGGTGAACATAACGGTGTCATCAATATCACTGATCACCAGCAAATCAGCTTCCGGTGGCGGCACATACACTTCTACGTGAGTGCGTACCGACGTTTGACCAGGGCAGTGGACCAGAATGTCTGCGCGGTGCCAGGAAACATCAATGGGTAAGGCGTGGCTGATCGGCAAGTGGACATCGAAATAGCCATCGCGGTCTGTGCCCACGCACAGCTGGTTTTCACCGATATGAATCTCTACCTGAGCATTACCTAGCCCACGGCGGAATATGCGCCGCGCCACGTCGGCGGTATCCCGCAGCATACCGTGCCGGGGAATGGCACGGCCTAAAGCAGCTTGGCGAAATACCCGCCCCATAACAAATACTTCTCGCTGGGAACCATAACCCCGGTAAGGATGGACCACCATCCCCCCTCGCCCACTATCCCCCTTGATGGGTTTAGCGATAACGTGGACAAGCCTTTTAACAAAGCTTGCCCACTGACGCAGTAAGCTCATCAAGCGTGCTGGCCGGAGTGACGTCCTTCATAAACCATACCTAAATAAGCTTGCTTCATCATGCTCTCCATTTCGTGATGATATGCATTAATAACGCCCCATTAGTGTGGCGCATATAGCAACAGCGTCAAGCCCTCCCCTGGCGACCAAACCGCTCTTCGTAGAGCAGGATAACTACAATACGCTGCGTTTCCTGTACACTTTTTGCTGCATTAAACTGCATAAATTTCAGCCCACTGTGCAATCACGCTTTTTTCAGTACATTATTGCCAAATTGCACACAATAATGACGCACTCAATGCCAACCAGTGACAACGCTTTTTCCACCGCTATTAGCCTAATCGTGAATATGGATAGCGCGCTGTTCGCGATCGTGCAGCTATCACTTCAGGTATCACTAATAGCGGTATTCATTGCCAGCCTGATAGCGCTACCTATAGGTGCCGCCCTAGCGCTGTGGCACTTTCCTGGTCGCAATGCTCTGATTGTACTGCTCAATGCATTAATGGGCCTGCCTCCTGTCGTCGCCGGGCTATGTGTTTATCTGCTGCTTTCCCGTGCAGGGCCACTGGGCCAGTTTGGGCTATTGTTTACGCCCACGGCGATGGTTGTTGCCCAAGTCATTCTGGTATTTCCAATTATCGCAGCACTTACCCGCCAACAAGTTGAAGCACTGCATAGCGAGTACGCTGAGCAGCTACGCTCTTTGGGACTTAATCAACTCCGTATGATGCCAACACTTCTGTGGGATGCGCGCTTCGGCCTTTTAACCGTGGTCCTGGCGGGCTTTGGCCGCGCCAGCGCAGAAGTCGGCGCGGTGATGATTGTTGGCGGCAATATTGATGGCGTTACCCGTGTGATGACCACCAGCATTGTACTGGAGACCAGTAAAGGCAACCTGGCACTGGCATTAGGCTTAGGCATTGTGCTGCTCACCCTTGTCACACTAATTAACGCTCTGGCGCATTTAGTCAGTGAGACCTCCAAGAGGCGGCTAGGATGAGCGCGCCTCCTGGATCTCCTGCTCTGCCCTCTACTAACGTGTCCTCTACTACCGTGCCACCTTCTACCATGGCATCTCCTATTATGCCGATAGCTACCTCTAGCGTACCAACACTCTGCATTGACCAGGCTAGCTTTGAACACCGCGGCAATCGGCTATTGGCCCCCACTACACTGTCCCTTTCAGGCTGCCAGCGCACGCTCATTATGGGCCCTAACGGCGCGGGTAAAAGCCTGTTAATGCGCTTGGCTCACGGCTTGTTACGACCTAGTAGTGGCCGAATCGTGTGGGAAGGCCAAGTACCAGTACAAGCGATGGTATTTCAGCGCCCAGTGCTGCTGCGCCGCTCGGCCCTGGATAACCTAACTTATGCTTTGGCAGTGCGTCAGACACCCCGCCACCAGCGCAAAGCCCTGGCCCTGCAAGCGCTGGAAAAGTTTGGCTTGGCAGCACTTGCCAAGCGGCCAGCCCGGGTACTTTCTGGTGGTGAACAGCAGCGCCTTACGCTGGCCCGCGCCTGGCTGCTTGATCCACAGGTACTGTTTTTAGATGAACCGACGTCAGCACTAGACCCGGCTGCGATCAAAGCCGTTGAAGATGCAGTGCTTGAGTTTCATCGCAGTGGCACACGCATCGTCATGACTACCCACGACCTTCACCAAGCGCGCCGATTAGCCAATGACGTAGTATTTATGCATAACGGCGCGTTGCTCGAACACACTCCCGCCGAGACCTTTTTTTCCGCTCCCACCTCAAGTGAGGCAGGGGCTTTTATTCGCGGTGAACTGGTTTGGTAATTCAGGACGAATAACGCCAAGAATGTTGGATAACGACCAAGGAGCATTAGCATGAAAAACGCAATCGCATGCATAGCAGTTGGTGCGGCAGGGTTAATCACAAGCGGCGCTCTGACGGCAGCCGATGAGTTCATCACCCTGGCCTCGACCACCTCTACCGAAAACTCTGGCCTGTTTGACGCTATTATTCCGGCGTTTACCGCAGAGACAGGGATTGCAGTGCGTGTGATCGCGGTAGGCACCGGCCAAGCATTTGAAATTGCTCGACGTGGCGATGTTGACAGCTTGCTGGTACACGACACCCTAGGTGAACAGCAGTTTGTTGCCAATGGCTATGCCAGCGAGCGCCTAGAGGTCATGTATAACGATTTTGTCATTGTGGGGCCAAGCGACGACCCGGCAGGAATAACAGAGAGCAGCAGCGTGACCGATGCATTTGCACGTATCGCGCAAAGTAAGTCACCCTTTGCATCACGGGGCGATGATAGCGGCACTCATCGTGCCGAACGGCGCCTCTGGGAGGACGCAGGCATTACCCCCCAAGGAGAGTGGCACCGCGAGCTAGGCAGCGGCATGGGGGCAACGCTCAATACAGCTGCAGGCATGAATGCCTACAGCTTTACTGACCGCGCTACCTGGGTAGCCTTTCAAAACCCACAAGACTTAACGCTGCTATTTGAAGGCGATAACGCCCTATTTAACCAGTACGGCAGCCTACTGCTTTCAGAGCAGCAGCATCCCCACCTGAAACACGATTTAGCAACCCAATGGCATCAGTGGCTAGTCTCTGAAGCGGGTCAGCAAGCGATTGCCGATTTCACCGTTAACGACCAGCAGTTATTCTTCCCTAACGCTAAGCATAGCGAGTAACTTCGCAAAGTAGCTTTTTTAATGACGCCTATTAGCACGCTTTTAGCGCGCCCCACTCTGCGGGGCGCGCATGCCTGGCGGAACTGATCAGCTAGCTAGCCACATCTTTTCAACTGAGCGGGTAGCCACTTCTCCTGGCACATCGATGTAGCCATGCACATTTGCCCGATTCGCCGAAATTGAATCCATATACAACGGTGCGACAGTGCTGCCTTCCTGCTGGTACAACAGCTGAATATCATGGTACATCTGCCGACGCTGGGTTTCGTCCTGCTCGCCGCGCGCCGCGATAATTAACTGGTCCAGCTGTTCATTGGCCCAGCGCGCTTCATTCCAGGGGGCATTCGAAATATTCACCATGGACAGGTAAGTGTCGGCGGTGGGACGGCTCGACCAGCCCGAGGCGCAAAACTCATGCTGGCGCCACACTTCCGACCAATAGCCATCCGCAGGCACACGATTAACTTCCAACGGAATGCCCGCCCGTTTGGCCGACTGCTGGTAGAGCTCTGCTGCCGATACCGCCCCTTCAAAGGTCGCGCCATCAGCTGCACTAAGCCGAATAGCTCGGTCCAGCCCCGCCTTACGCCAGTGATAAAGCGCTTTATCCGGATCAAAGGCATGACCGGGCAGGTCATTGGTGAAATAAGGGTTGCTGGGGAATAGTGGCGAGTCGTTGCCAACCTGCCCATAGCCCTGCACCAACAGGTTTAGCAGTTGCTCACGGTCCAGGGCAAACTTCATTGCCTGGCGCACATCTAGATTATCAAACGGCGCACGGTCAGCAAGGCCAGGGAATGTCACCTGAAAGTTGCCCACATTACGGTTGATACGTACCGAGGATGCACTTTCCAAGCGACTCACAATGCTGGGCGTTACTCGGTTGACGAAGTGCACCGAGCCGCTGATAAGTGCCGCAACCCGAGCACTGGCATCGTTGAATGCGCGGGTTTCAACGCTATCGACAAAGGCACGATCACTCTTCCAGTAGTTCTCGTTACGCTTCACCAAGGTGCGCACCCCTGGCTCAAAGCGCTCTAGCACGAACGGGCCGGTACCGATGCCCTGGTCGAAGTCAGCGTCGGCGGGAGTAATCGCAAAATTCACCTCGCCCAGCAAAAACGGCAGATCCATGTTGGGTGCGGTCAGCGTAATTTGCACCTCATTACTGCTAAGCGCAGTAATCTCGCTAATCTGCTCCATGTACCCCTTCACCGCCGAAGGCGAATCTTCCGCACGGTGATGGTTTAACGAATACACCACGTCATCAGCAGTTAGTGTTTTACCGTTATGGAATGTTACGCCCTGGCGTAGCGTAAATACCCATTGCGTGGCATCCGTGGTATCCCATGACTCAGCTAAGCCTGGAGCCAGCGACCCATCATCGTTTAGCTCGGTCAACGTATTAAACAGCTGACGGCCTATGTGATACATGTACTGCTCAAAATAGTAGGCAGGATCTAAGCGGTCACTACTTGAAGCATTGTCTATGGCCAGAATCAAATGCCCACCACGCTGGGGTGTCAGGGCAGTATCTGCGCTCACACTGCCAGGAAGCAGTAAGCCGCCTAAGGCGCTTGCAGATACTGAAAGCGCTGCCGTTTGTTGTAAAAACTGGCGCCGCGTTACCCCTTTCAGTGGTGGCACTGAGGCTTCTTTATTCACTTTAGACATAATTTTGACTTACCCTTATGCGAAACGTACAGGCCTGTTTTTACGCTTGGCTACGTGCGATACGCACGAGCGCTTCGATATGCTCAGGACCAATGCCACAGCAACCGCCAATCATCGTAGCCCCTGCCGCTTGCCAACGCTGAGCGAACTCCGCATAGGCTTCTGCCCCAAGGTCATCGCGCATGTCGCTGACACCTGAATTGGCCGCAATACGGTTGCTCTGCGGTACAAAGCTATTGGCATAAACCCCAAGGCGCAGCTCAGCGCCCTTGGCGTCTACCGCAGCACGGGCACGCCGTATTGCTTCTTCCATCACCTCAGCCTGGCTGCAGTTAAATAGCAGCGCTTCACCGCCTGCAGCTACTACCGTGTCCACGGCACTCTCGATTGTTTCCCCAGAACGCAGGGCACAAGGAAGCTGGCTGCTTTCATCAGCATCCTGCAGCGTAAAAGAGAACCAGCGAGGGCGTTGATCATTACCTAACGCCTGCGCTACCGCCTTCGCTTCTTCAGTCGCACTTAAGGTTTCAGCAAGCCAAACATCAACATAAGGGGCTTGTCCTTCAACCAATGGGGCAAGTAGTTCTGGCGCACGTGCAGCATCGAATAACTCTGGCTGGTAAGAGCCAAACAGCGGCGGCAACGAACCTGCCACTTTAACGCTGCGCGGCTGCCCCGTGACGCTTTCTCTTGCCAATTTCCCAGCCAGGCTAGCCAGCTCAAGACCACGTTCAGCAAAGCGTTCTTCACCAATATGAAACGGTACGACCGCATAGGCATTGGTCGTAATCACGTCGGCACCAGCATCAACAAATGCCCTATGCGCTTGGGTCACCGTTTCTGGCGCTTCCATTAACGCTAACGCCGACCACTCTGGTTGCTGAAACGGCGCACCCAGACGCTTCAGTTCACGCCCCAAACCACCGTCCAGAATAGTTAACATGTTAATAGCTTCCTTAATCTCTTGATTAAACTTCACGTTTAAATGGGCGCTTCACTAATATCGCCTATCCGCGATAGCGATTAATTAAAAAAACCTGCTGCCAGCAATCAAACGTCGCTAACAGCAGGCTTGGGCCGCATCTTACTCATGCACCTTACGCACCCTACTCATGCACCCTAGCAAGGTACCTTATTAACGCGCCCCATCAGTTCAGGCGTCAAACATATTCGCTACCCACCCTGGCTATCATTCACAACGATCGTTCACAGCTATCATTCACACTTGCCATTCACAACCATGATTTCTAATGGTGCGCTAGCTTTTGATCAATTAGTTGCGAGTAAATCAGCGTTTAAAAAGCTCGCCAATATCTTTGGCCTCCCAGTGGGGAAAGTGCTTACGCACTAGCGCATTGAGATCTCGCTCAAAAGCGACCCAATCGGTCGTTGGCGCTGCCACGCCTGAACGATTGGCTGCCCCACGAATCATGCCCGCCCCAACCGTTACGTTGGTCAATCGGTCAATGATAATAAAACTGCCTGTACCGGGACTGGTACGGTAGTCATCCACCGGAATGGCAGCGGTGAGCTCTACCTCACAGCGGGCAATTGCATTGAGGCCCAACGCACTGGTGGTGTGTTTTTCCAGCGTGTTAACGTCGATTTGATACTCAATAGAGCTCACTTGGCCTGAAAGATCGCGGGTGGCCAGTTTAAAGTCGTAAAGCTTACCTGGCGTTAGCGTCTCTTCATGCATCCAGACAATATCTGCGGTTAACGCATTGGAAAGCGGTAGTTCAGCATCTGCACTGACAATCCAGTCGCCCCGCGAGATATCAATTTCGTCTTCTAATGTGACGGTAATTGCCTGGCCCGGGTAGGCAGCATCTAAGTCGCCATCAAAAGTGACCACACGAGCCACTCGTGATGTTTTACCAGAAGGCAATACTTTCACCACCTGGCCAGGGCGCAGCACGCCCGCGGCCAAGGTGCCGCAGTAACCGCGAAAATCCAAATTCGGACGATTGACGTACTGAACAGGTAGACGCAAGTCGGTGAGGTTTTGGTCACGGCTTACTTCCACGCTTTCCAGCAGTTCAATCAGCGTTTGGCCTTCATAGCCCGAGTTAAAGTACCAGGGTGTTTGCTCGCTTGGATTAACCACGTTGTCGCCGTTAAGCGCCGACATAGGTACAAAGCGAATATCCGGAGCTTGCAGGTTGGTGGCAAAAGCGCGGTATTCGGCAACAATTTCATTAAAGCGCTGCTCGGAGAACCCCACCAAATCCATCTTGTTAACCGCAATCACCAAGTGCTGAATACCCAGCAAATCGGCGATAAAGCTATGGCGACGGGTCTGGGTCTGCACACCGTAACGGGCATCAATCAGAATAATCGCCAAGCTAGCGGTAGAGGCACCCGTGGCCATATTACGGGTGTACTGCTCATGCCCAGGCGTATCGGCAATAATAAATTTGCGCTTATCCGTGGAGAAAAAGCGGTACGCCACGTCAATGGTAATACCCTGCTCACGCTCAGACTGAAGACCATCAACCAATAGTGCCAAATCCACCGTATCACCGGTGGTGCCACTAGTTTTGGAAGCTTGGGTAATCGCCGCCAATTGATCTTCGAAGATCATTTTAGAGTCGTGCAACAGGCGTCCAATCAACGTGGACTTGCCGTCATCTACACTGCCGCAGGTAATAAAACGCAGCAGGTCTTTGTTTTCATGCTCGTGCAGGTACTGCTCGATATTATCAGCAATTAAATTGGACTGGTGAGCCATCAGACTTTCCCCATTTAGAAGTAACCCTCGCGCTTTTTCTTCTCCATTGAACCGACTTGATCACGGTCAATGGCCCGGCCACTACGCTCACTGGTACGGGTCAGCAGCATCTCTTGAATAATTTCCGGTAGCGTGGCGGCTTCAGACTCCACAGCGCCTGTTAGCGGGTAACAGCCTAGTGTCCTGAACCGAACATACTTCTCTTCAGGAACTTCACCTGGAGCAAGCGGCAGGCGGTCATCATCCACCATGACCTGCATGCCATCGCGCTCCACTACCGGACGCTTGGCGGCGTAGTAAAGCGGCACAATGGGGATCGACTCTAGATAGATATACTGCCAGATATCCAGCTCGGTCCAGTTAGAGAGCGGAAACACACGGATTGACTCGCCTTTATTCACCTTGGCGTTATACACATTCCACAGTTCAGGACGCTGGTTCTTAGGATCCCAGCGGTGGTATTTATCGCGGAAGGAGTAAACGCGCTCTTTAGCGCGCGACGCCTCTTCGTCACGGCGTGCGCCACCAAAGGCAGCATCAAACCCATACTTATCCAGAGCCTGCTTCAGCGCCTGGGTTTTCATAATGTCAGTGTATTTGGCACTGCCGTGGTCGAAGGGGTTGATATTAGCGGCCCGCCCCTCTTCGTTGGTGTGCACGATCAGCTCCATACCCGCTTCTTCTGCCATGCGGTTACGGAACTCAATCATTTCCCGAAACTTCCAGGTGGTATCCACATGCATCAACGGAAACGGCGGTGTACCGGGATAGAACGCTTTGCGGGCCAAATGCAGCATGACCGAGGAGTCTTTACCGATAGAATACATCATGACCGGATTGCTAAACTCTGCGGCCACTTCCCGGATAATATGTATCGATTCAGCTTCTAGCTGCTTTAAATGGGTCAGACGCGCTGCATCAGGTGCGCCGGGCACCTCACGCCGAGACGTCGACGGCGCAGAAAACTGGTTCATTACCTACTCCCTCACAAAACGAAGCTTGCATGTGCAAACGCTGTTTGCCACTCATTGAGAAAGATCCCAACGATGGACATTTAGGAGTAGGGTAACGCCGAGTCAATAATAACCCAAAAGAATTAATAACTATCTTTTTATATCTTTATCGACTATCAAGATATTATTAGCAGAGAGCCCCCTGTAAAAGGGCTCCCATTCCCACCATCGCTATACTCCAACACGCTCTATCCAGGTCTGCCATTCAGCCCCATGCAGATCAATAACGCGATAGCCTGGCCTTGAGGCTTCATCAACCGCGAAGCTTTCGGAGTTTGGCATGAACTGGTCCGCCAACGCTGGACAGCCATACACACCAATTTCTGCCCCCGCTACACAATGCTTCTGGGCATAGGCCTGATGAGCATGACCAAACAGTACAATCTTCACTTGGGGGTAAGCGCTTAGTACCTGCCAAAACGCATCGCGATCTTGCAAACCAATGGCATCCATCCACGCAGCTCCCACAGCTACCGGCGGATGGTGCATCGCAATCAATGTTGGGCGGTTGTCGTCTTCAAGCTGCGCGGCAAGCGTAGAGAGCTGCTCACTGCCTAGCCTGCCGTAAGCGCGCCCCTCCACTCTGGTATTCAACAGCAGGAGGCGCCACTGCTCTAAATCCACTTCTTCCAGTAGTGGGTGCTCCGCCAGCATTAGCTCAGGCTGGTCGTGGTTGCCAGGAATCCAGAACCACGGGCAAGGTAACGTGGCAAGCGCCTGGCAAGCCAGCGCGTAGGAGGCAGCTGTTTCATCCTGGCTGACATCACCAGTAAACACCACGATGTCAGGACGCTCTGCGATCACACACTCAAGTACCTGTTGAAACTGGCGCCAGGGGACACCCGCTCTGGAACGCGCTTTTTTGTCAGCGTGCAAGTGAGCATCCGTAATTTGAACCAACCGCATTAGGGCATCTCCGGCACATTACAGGCGTGCCCATGAGCCAAACCATGGGCCAGCCACTCACCCAAAAATCGATTGAGCTGCAGTTTTTCGTCGGGCTGATGCATCCTGGCATTAGGATAGCGATAGCGGCCGCTAAAATGGCGTTCACGCTGAAAGTCTGTCACTTCCGCCATCCGTACATCATGGTAAAGGTGAACACGCATTCTTGGCCCTTCAATCACCGAGTCAAGCGGGCCGCTCTGGGACACATCCACCATAGTGGTATAAGGTGCCTGCTCTTGAATATAGAGATGCAGGTCCCCGAAATACTGGTTATCGCCGCGCAGAGCAATATCACGGCGCTGACCGGTCTCCATATCACCCACCAGGCGAATCAAGCGCAAATAATTAGCACTGCACTCACCTTGTAGGGATTTTAAATCGGTGACATAGGCGGTTCTGGCCATGTTCACTCCTTATCAGGTTCGCTTAATATCAGTGCTGGGTATAGCGGCACGATAAGAGGCTGCACGCAGTGAGGCACGCTGCCCCGCCAGCCAATACAGCGCAATCAAACACATAGCGTTGTCGAGTCGCCCCTGCTCCAGGAGTTCCCATACGGTGGGATAATCCACCACATGAACACGAATATCCTCGTGCTCCTCATCCAGGCCATGAACACCACCTAACCCTTGACTATCAACCAGCCCAAAAAATAGCGTCACGCGTTCGTTGCAGGCGCCGGGGCTTGGGTAGTAGGTGTGCAGCTTAGTAAGCTGACCAACGTGACAACCTGCTTCCTCCAGCGCCTCACGACGGGCGACCTCTTCAAGCGGCTCATCCTTATCCGCGAGTCCAGCCACTAGCTCTAGCTTCCAAGGGGAAAGTGGGTCGTCAATTGCACCAGCGCGAAACTGCTCTACAAGCACTAACGCATCGCGAGCCGGATCGTACAGTAGAATACCTACCGCATCATGACGGTTATGCACTTCACGGCGCATAGCGTCGCTCCAACCACCTTCAAACAGGCGGTGGCGTAGCTCCAGCGCTTCAAGACGAAAAAAGCCTTGGTAGAGCGTATCGCGCTTAAGGAGCTCGACATCATTGCGCCCAAGCTGAGGCGGCGACAATCTATCACGCTTGGTAGCGTCGAGCTTAGAAGAGATGGGCGCTGAGGAACTAGGCGCTGAAAAATTAGGGTTAGACGCCATGGAGCACTCCCGATGATAACAATCGTACTATTATCAATGCTCACCATCGGGAATGCCAATGCAGTAATAAACGAACGCAGCAATAAACGAATGCAGCGCTGAGCCCTCTTTTAAAACGAGACAACCCAGCAAAAAGCGAATTCGATAAAAGCAGGCTCAGTCAACCATTTGTCAATAACGGCTGACTCAATAACGACTGGGTCACTATCTTCCTGCTCACTATCTGTCTGCTCACTATCTGTCTGCTAAATATCTACGTCTTTGAGAACAAGGCAGCCTACCAACTGCAGTGTTGCAACTATCGTGTTTCAACTATCGAGTTTCAACTATCGAGTTTCAACTACAGTGCTACAGCTGCCGTGTTTCAACTGCCGAGCTTCAACTACAGCTACAGTGTTTGCAGTAATGCCTGTGCATCCCGGCGTAGCGCTTCATCAGATGCCTGGCGGTTATCACGGGCCGTGCCGTCAGCAGCGCGTTGGGCGTGCTCACGGGCAGCCTGGGTGTTGCCCTGCTCTTTTAAGAACGCCGCATAGTAGTAGTTAACATCGATACCATCAGGGCGGATCTCTAATGCTCGCTGAAACATGCGCTCAGCGGTGTTGCTATTACCAAACCCCAGCGGACGGCCTGGCGCACGGTCGTAAAGAGCCCCAAGGGTTACATACGCTGAACCATTACCACCCTGCGGATCGATTTTAATCGCCCGTTCTAACACATCACGCGCATCTCCAGCAGTGCCTAACGCCCCCAAACCACCACGTTCGCGGGCATAGGATGCAAGTACAATACCCTGCCAAATCAGCACTTCTGCTTCATTTGGGTGTTGCTCAGCAATCTTCTCGGCTTCGCTTGCCAGCGACCTTAGTGTGCTTTCGCGCTGGTTAGCCGGCATATCGGTGACAGTATGCTCCCAGCGGTTTTTCAGAGAGAACAGCTCGCCGTCATAAGCTGTCGCTGTCAACGGCGTCAGCGCTAGTGTACTGCCCAGGGCAGCCGCGATGAGTAAGCGAGAAAAAGGAAGTGCACGCATTGAGAACTCCTAAATTATTTTTATACAGCGGATCGTTTAAATAGCTCGCCCTCATAATGTAACGAACGTTTGAATGATTCGCCAGTGGTTCGTCACTATGTGATAGTGAGCGCCCTTAGCGTAAGCTTAGTGTTTTGTTCAAGGCGAAAAACTCAATGAAAGGCCGCAATATGACACGCTGGCGTGACCCAGCGAAAGACCCGCGCCAAGCACCCAAAAGCAACCTGATCACTAGTGAGGGGGCTGCTCGCCTGCGCGCTGTTTTGGACCATCTATTAAGGGTAAAGCGGCCTGAAATTTCGGCCAAAGTCGGCGAAGCCGCCGCCCAGGGCGACCGCAGTGAAAATGCCGATTACACCTATAACAAGAAAGAGTTAAACCGCGTGATTGCCCGTATTGGCTACCTGACAAAGCGTTTGGAAGAGCTTCAGGTGGTTGATCGTTTACCAGCCAACACCAATAAAATATTTTTTGGCGCGTTTGTGAGTTTGGAAGATGAAGAAGGTGAAGAGCTGCATATCCGCATTGTTGGCCATGATGAAACCGATACCAAAAAACGTTGGATCAGTATCGACGCCCCCATGGCCAAGGCGCTGCTGGGTAAAGAAGTAGGCGATGACATTACGGTGCTTACGCCCAATGGCGAAACGTTCTACACCATAACGGCTATTCGCTACCAGGGTCAGTAAGCGCCCCTTTCCCCTCTTATCATGAGGCGGTAGCGCTTACTCTTCTAGTGAGTAATCCACCGTGGTGACAACCCTGACCTGTTTAATATGAGGCGTGTAGCTATCTAGGTCATTAATAGAAAAGTAGCCCTGGGTTGCTTGGCGGATACCCCCTACCCCACTACCAGAATCTTCCGCAAACTGCTGAGCGGCATTGCGGGCATCAGCCGTCGCTTCAGCAATCATTTCTGGTTTAATAGCATCCAGTCCCGTAAACAGGAACTCGGTGCGGTATTCATAGCTGGGTGATAACAGTACCCCCTGGCGTACAAGTATAGTTGCCTGGGGCAAGGCCTCTATTACCCCTGTTACATTATCGGTACGTAATAGCAGTGTGGCTTCGGCGCGGTAACGTTCATCTGGCCGCTCACCACCATACATATTGCTAAATTGATCCGTGATGCGCGGTGGCGTCACGTTCACATTGCCCATGTTGAAACCGCGCTCATCTAAAAATTGGCGAATCAGCTGTTCGTTGCTGGAAAGCTGCTGTTCAAGCTCGGATAGCGAATTGGCGGTAACGGTATAGTTCAGCGGCCATAGCACCATGTCTGCCGCCACTTGGCGCTCGGCTAAACCACGCACAGTGACGCTGCGAGAAGATTGTTGCCACACTTCTGCAGCGCCTTTGAAATAGCTTCCGCCCCAAACAAGCCCCAGCGCCAGCAACCCGCCCAGCACAACAGCACTACCCAGCACTGCTGTATTTCGAATATTTCCCGCCATTACGGCCACCCCAGTCAATTAGCTAGCATTAAACTACCCAATACCAACTTGCATCATAGTGGTTTTACACTGCTTAGCTATGCACTTTTTTGGCTAATTAGAATACGAGATTAGGCAACGCCAATGACACAAAGGGGACAAAAGTCGTCAACAAAAGCACCCCGACCATTACCAACCAAAACGGCATGACGGCACGGATAAAAGAAGCGATATCAATACCGGTGATACTGCAGGTGGTGAACATTACTGTCCCTAGCGGCGGCGTAATCGTGCCAATCGTGGCATTAATAATAAAAATAATCCCAAAATGCACCGGATCAATACCGAACTGGGCAGCCACAGGTGCCAATAGGGGTGAAAGCACAATCAAGATGGCATTGCCTTCCAAAAACATACCCAACAGTAACAGCAGCACATTTGCCAAGAGCAGAAAGACAATTGCACTGCCGACCTGGGAAGAGAGCAGCATGGCGATTTCCTGGGGTATCTGCTCCCAGGTAAGGAAACGGGCAAACCCTGATGCCACCGCAATAATGAAAAGCACATTGACCGATGCCAACAGCGACTCATTGGTTGCCAGGGCAATGGTCTTGGGTGTCATCTGCTTATAAACGAAAACACCAACAATGAGCGCATAAAATACCGCAATGGCACCCGCTTCAGTTGGCGTGAAGACACCGACTCGAATTCCCCCAATCACCACCAAGGGCAGCATTAAGGCGATTATTCCCGCTCGAGTGACACTGACCCACTCACGGCGCGTTACTTTTTTACGCTCAGGCGGTTGATAGTTATGGCGTCGGCATAGATAGGAAACCAGCACCATTAGGCTTATCGCCATCAATACTCCCGGCACTACCCCTGCTAGAAAGAGGCGCCCTATCGACACGTTATTGACGTAGCCGTACACGATCAGTGCAATACCGGGCGGAATGGTTGATGTAATCAGCGACGACGCAGCCGTTACCGCACTGGAAAAGGGCTTGGGGTAGCCCTTATCGGTCATGCTGGGTACCAATAATTTTGCATTCATAGCAGCATCGGCAATATTGGAACCGGAAAGCCCGCCCATAAACGTACTCAACAGCACGTTAGCCTGAGCCAACCCACCATGCATACGTCGTGTCAGCAGCTCAGCCAGCCGAAGCAGCCGGTCGGTAATGCCCGAATAGTTCATGAAAACACCAGCCATAATAAAAAACGGGATGGCCAATAACGACACGGACTCCAGCCCCCCTGCCAAGCGCTGGATAAGTAGCATGGTAGGCTGGTCGGCGCCCACGATGAAGTAAAGGAAGGTGGAGAAAAACAGGGCAAAAGCAACGGGTGTGCCTAACAGAAACAGCAAAAACAGCGCGCCAAGAGCTATGCTGACAGCCATATGGTTGACTCCTATGATTGATACCGCTGAACGAGTCGCACCACACAGTGATAAGTCATCACCGCTGCACTGACAGGGATCGCAACATGAATCCAGTAATAAGGGATTTGCAGCATCGGCGTACTACGCAATGCGGAAAAACTGAGTAGCTGGGTGCCCCAATACAGCATCACAAGCGCACTAATCAGAATCACGCCAACACTAAATACCTGTTCATTCCAGTGCGCTAAACGGGGCGGCAGCTTATCGGCCACGAAACTAATGAACACATGCTCGCGTCGTCGCACTAGTGCGCTGGCACCTAGAAAAGTAGCCCAGACCAGCAGTAGCTGAAGTACCTCTTCTGTCCAAGCCAAGGGAGAGTTAAATAGATACCGCATGAATATATTGCTGATAGCGACTAAAAAAAGTGCGAAGACTGCCGCCGTGGCCAACACCTCATCCAGACGCATAATCCTATCCAGCCACGTGAAAATACGCTTCATACCCGACTCCTCCACCAGGCCCCCCAGCAAGCTGGGGAGCCATAAGATCACGCACTAATCAGCCGTTGATAATGTTGTAAACATTGTCATAGAGGCCATCACTCCACTGGGGAAACGCGGATGGAATCTGTTCAGCTGCACGCTCACGGAAGGGGGTGATATCTACTTCGTGAATTTCTACGCCTTCACTGCGTAACCGCTCAAGTGCCTGGCCTCCATCCTCCTCAACCAGCTCAGTAAGGTATTCCGCCATTCGCTGGCCTGTATCCGTTAGGATCTGTTGCTGCTCTTCGTCAAGCTGGTCCCAGAACGCCTGACCAGTGACGAACGGTGCTACGGTATGCATATGCGCTGTTAAACTGAGATGCTTAACCACCTCATGAAACTTACCGCCGTAGAGCACAGCTGCAGGATTCTCGACACCATCCACCATTCCCTGTGCCAATGCGGGATAAACATCCCCTAGTGACATAGGCGTGGGCGTTGCCCCCATGGCGCGAATGGCCGCGACATACATTTGTGAGTTCTGCACACGAATACCCACGCCATTGAGATCCTCAGGGCTATTCACTGGGTTGCGAGACAGCAAATGGCGTACACCATATACGGCGTTAGGAATAACAATGTGATAACCCGAAGACGCTACCTGCGTCATTTGGTCAGCAAACCACTCGGAGTCAAACACCTTAAGCTTGCTCTCGAAGTCTTCGCTTAAATAGGGGGCATCCAGTACGGCAAGGTCAGGAACCGAGTCGAGAAAGTTACTGTATGCAGTAATCGAAATAATGGCTGAGCCAAAACGGGCCTGCTCCATCACCTCGGTTTCAGACCCCAGCTGGCTGGCCGGAAAAGCTTTTAGCTCTAACTCGCCATTACTTGCCTCACTGACCCACTCTGCCCACTGGTTAACAGCCACATCCACCGGCTCACCAGGCTGGTTGCCATAAGCAACGCGGATCACAGTACTTGCCTGGGCAGCACTGGCAAGGCCAACACTGGTTACCGCAGCAAGGGTAATAGCAATTGAAAGTTTATTAAGGCGCATAAAGCACTCCATTTTTGTTGTGTTTAACGGCACTTTTTCCTGCCCTAAAGGCAGTGTTGTTTTAAATGGCTTACAGCGAGACACCCCGCTTCCAGGGAATAAAGTCCAGTTGAGAGAGGCGCATCGCTTTTGTCACATAACGGCCTGAAGCCGCATCGACACACAAGCGCAGCAATTGATCCGCTAACTCAGCAATATCAGCTTCACCACGAATGATCGGGCCAGCATCAAAATCGATTACGTCACTCATCCGGTTTGCCAGCTCGCTATTACTGGCAATTTTGATCACGGGGGCAATGGGATTACCGGTGGGAGTGCCTAACCCAGTGGTAAACAGCACTAGATTGGCACCAGACCCAACCAGCCCAGTGGTGGACTCCACGTCATTGCCTGGCGTACAGAGCAGGTTAAGGCCCTTACGGGTCATAGGTTCGGTGTAATCGAGCACATCCACCACGGGGCTATCACCGCCCTTCTTGGCCGCCCCAGCCGACTTCATAGCATCAGTAATCAAGCCGTCACGAACATTGCCCGGAGAGGGATTCATGGAGAAATCCGCGCCCACTGCATGGGCATGACGCTGGTAAGCCGCCATTAACGCGGTAAACCGCTCGGCCACCTGTGGCTCATGGCAACGGGCAAGCAGCTCATGCTCAACACCGCACAGCTCAGGGAACTCGCTTAGAATGCCACTACCGCCCAGCGCTACCAGCCGATCCACCACTGCCCCTACCACTGGATTGGCAGAAAGCCCGGAAAAACCATCTGACCCACCGCACTCAACACCCAGCGTTAACTCAGAGAGCGGCGCTGGTTGGCGTGTCACCTGATTAGCCTTCTTGAGGCCATCAAAAATCGTTGTCAGCGCATCACGTATCAGCTCTTCTTCGCTAACAGACTGCTGTTGTTCGAAATAGCTGACGGGCTTGTAGCCGTTCGGGTCACGTGCGGCAATAGCTTCTTGCAGCATGGTGATCTGCGCTTTCTGGCATCCCAGGCTTAGTACCGTGGCTCCCGCTACATTGGGATGGCAGATATAGCCTGCAAGTAAATTGCAGAGCGCTTCAGCGTCGCTATCTGTTCCACCGCATCCCAACTGGTGAATTAGAAAACGCACGCCGTCCACATTGGGGAATAGCCGCTCTCCAGTTGGCAGTGCTGACTCAGCGGCAACGTCACCATGCAATAGCTGCCTTGCCATACGCTTGTAGCCATGAAAAGGATCGTCGCCCAGCGCATCAGCCACACATTGCCGTAGCACCTCGATATTACGGTTCTCGCAAAATACCAAGGGCACTACCAACCAAACATTAGCTGTTCCCACTCGCCCGTCTGGGCGGTGATAACCATCGAACGTTGTCTGCGCAAACGCGGTTACCTCAGGGGGTTGCCACGTTTCCTGCTGGGTATTGGCGGGTAAGTCTTCCGTTGAGTGCACCAGGTTTTCAGTTGTGATGGCCCCTCCTGCTGCTATGGGCTGAGTCACTTTACCGACCCTGACGCCATACATAATGACGAAATCACCAACGCTCATATCCCCAAGCACGAACTTATGTTTATGACGAATAGGGCCTGGGAGCGTGATATTAATACCCTGATCCTCAATCACTGTGCCCGCAGGCAGATCGGTCAAGGCGACTCTGACATTATCCAGCCTGTGCACCCGCAACGTGAGATGGGGCGTTTGGGTCGCAATCAGGTCGCTCATACGCACACCTCCTCAGCATCAATCGAGATCATGGCTTTAATAACCTGATTGGCAGGGTCACACCACTGGGGCATTTGGGAGGGCACTTCGGCCAGGGGCGCACGATGAGTAATCATCGCATCGGCATTGATGTGGCCGCTCTCCATCAGCGACACCACACAGTCAAAGTCTTCGCGTGTGGCATTACGGCTGCCGATCAGTGTCAGCTCTTTCTTATGGAAGTCGGGATCGCTAAAGGTAATATCGGCTTTCACCACACTTACCAACACATAGCGTCCGCCATGGCCTGCCAGATCGAACCCTGCCTCCATGGCACGAGGGTTTCCAGTGGCATCGAACACCACATCTGCCAGTGCTCCGCTATTCATAGCACTTATTTGCACAGCAACATCAGCGTCATAGGGGTTAGCTATCGCATCAGCCCCTAACACATCGCGACAAAAAGCCAACCGAGATGCATTGGTATCCACCATTAAGGTACGTGCCCCCTGGCTTTTCGCTACTTGCAGAACCCCCATACCAATAGGGCCCGCCCCGACGATAACGGCAAGCTCACCCGCTTGTAGCGCGCTACGTCTTACCGCATGGGCACCAATCGCCATACACTCCACCAGCGCCAATTGATCAATGCTAAGGGTTTCCGACACCACCAGGTGCGTGGTTGGAACGGCTAAATACTCCGCCATACCACCATCCTTATGCACACCAATCACCTGCATGTTCTGGCAGCAATTGGTTTTATGCTGCTGACAAGCGCGACACTCGCCACAGTGCAAATAAGGGATGACATAGACCTGCTTGCCAAGCAGTTGGTGAGATTGATCATCAGCGATATCGACGACGTCCCCGGCAAGCTCATGACCTAGCACCCGAGGGTATTCAAAATAAGGTTGATTGCCACCGTAAGCGTGAATATCCGTGCCACAGATCCCGACACGACGGACACGCACAATAGCGTGGCCAGCAGCACACTCAGGGCGGTCAGAGTGACGCAGCTCTAGGTGGTGCGGTTTTGAACAGACGAGAACTTGCATTAGTGCGTCCCTCTCCACCAAGTACAGGCCATAACTCAACTGGCCTGACAGGTACTTTGATCCAGTGGTCAGGCCTTTGTGGCGAAAAAAATATTGGTAAAAATATAACTGAAGATATTTTTAGCCTTGGGCCTGACACTTATATTGATGTTGGTATCTGCGGGTACTAAGCCCGCTGATAGTTAGATTTCACCAACCAGGTTTCACCGACCAGATTTCACCAGCCAGGCCCCAAAAGCCTGATTTCTTAAGCCTGTACGACGCGCTGCTGCTGCTCACCAAGGCCTTCAATACCTAAACGCATTTGCTGTCCATCGCGCAGGTAAACAGGTGGTTGCTGTCCCATCCCTACCCCTGGTGGCGTTCCCGTTGAAATCACATCACCGGGCTGCAAGCTCATAAAACGGCTCAGATAACTAATCAGAAAAGGCACTTGATACACCATGGTGCACGTATTGCCATCCTGATAGCGGTGACCATCAACCTCCAGCCACATACTCAGTTGGTGGGGGTCAGCGATCTCATCTCGCGTTACCAACCAGGGGCCTAAAGGGCCGAACGTATCGCAGCCTTTGCCTTTATCCCAGGTACCACTGCGCTCCAACTGAAACTCACGCTCAGAGACATCATTTACAACACAGAATCCCGCCACATGAGACATCGCATCGGCCTCGTCAATATAGCGGCCGCCCTTGCCGATAATCACCCCGAGCTCTACTTCCCAGTCGGTCTTCTTTGAGCCACGGGGAATCTCCACATTGTCATTGGGACCACAGATGGCACTGGTCCATTTATTGAAAATAACCGGTTCAGGAGGAACTGAAGCCCCCGTTTCCGCTGCATGGTCGGAATAGTTAAGGCCAATACAGATGAATTTGCCCACCTGGCCAACACAAGATCCCAGACGTACATCAGCAGCTACTTCTGGCAATGAGGAAAGGTCTATATCGCGAAGCTTCCGCAACCCTTCATCGCTCAATGTATCACCAGCAATATCACCAACGATGGCGGAAAGATCACGCACCTTTCCTGCGCTGTCGAGAATGCCCGGTTTTTCCTGGCCTGGTTGTCCAAAACGTAAAAGCTTCATATTGTTATGTCTCCTAAAAAGATCAATTCACCCAGCCGCCATCAATCAATTGCGTGGAGCCAGTGATGAACTGCGACTCATCACTGGCCAGGAAAGCTGCTAATGCCGCCACCTCTTCTACTCGACCCAGCCGGCCCATAGGTTGGCGCGCAATAAAAGATGTCAGCACTTCAGCGTAGCCACGGCCCTCTTGGCGAGCCTGCTCAGTAATACGCTGCTTGAGCGAAGGCGACTCAACAGTGCCAGGACAAATCGCGTTACAGCGAATCCCCTGGGTCATAAAGTCGGCAGCCACTGACTTGGTCAGCCCAATGACCGCAGCTTTGGAGGTGCTGTAGGCGCAGCGATTGGCGACACCCTTAATACTGGATGCCACGGAAGCCATATTGATAATGCTGCCGCCTCCCTTAGCCAACATACTCGGTAAAAATGCCTGGAGGGTATGAAACATCGAGGTAACATTCAGATCCATTGAGCGCTGCCAAGCAGCCTCGTCACATTCGAGTATCGAGCCACCTGCCACCATACCAGCACAGTTGAACAGTATGTCCAAGGCAGGCAGTGAACCAGCTAAGTCGTGAATCGCTTGCCTATCGGTAACATCCAGGCGATACGCCTCAACGCCTGGCATATCCTTTAAGCTAGTAATATCAATATCTGTGGCAAATACGGTCGCACCCTCGGCGACAAAGCGCTCGACGCTAGCGCGCCCAATGCCATTAGCAGCGGCCGTAATCAGAGCAGTTTTGTTTTTAAGTCTCATGGTATGGCGCTTCCCTAATAACGATGACACGCCCTAAAGCTATGGCGCGCCCTTCAAAAGAGTGGGAACATACAGAAGGCCAAGTTATCCAGATATCCAATGGCCTGACCAATGAGCCGAGTATGAGTGAAAAACTTTGATCCTGGCAAGCCTCAAAAGGCTAAATACCAGCTTTTCAGATTGCACTTTAGTCGCCATCAACTTTAGTCGAAATACATCAATGAAACGGATAGGAAATACCACGAATGCCGATTCAAACCATCCGCTCACAGCGTCTCTATCGCCAGATTGCTGATCAGTTGCAGCAGCTAATCCGTGAAGGTGAGTTTCCGCCTGGAACGCTATTACCCCCTGAGCGCGAACTTGCTCAATCACTGGGTGTCAGCCGTGCCTCCGTTAGAGAAGCCTTGATCGCCTTGGAAGTAGTGCGGCAAGTGGAAGTACGCGTTGGGCATGGTGTTGTGGTGCTAGAGACTTGCTCAACCACCCAGGAGCCGGTAATGCGCGCAGCAGTACGTACTGAGTCTTGGGCACTCGACCCAGAGTTCGAGAGTGAAATTGAGCTCAACTTGGACGAGGAGATTCCTCCCTTCTCGCTGCTGCAAACGCGCCGGTATCTGGAACCGGAAATTGCAGCGCTGGCAGCCCTGAACGCTAGCGAAGAAGACATGCAAGCGATCCGTTTAGCCTTTGAGCGCAATGTCTCTGACAACGCTAACGGAGGACGCAACTGCGCTGGGGACCGGCTGCTACATATCCGCATCGCCGAGGCATCAGGCAACGCAGCCTATGCGCTTGTGATTAAGCATCTGCTAGGGCACAAATACGGCGCGATGTTCCGCCGCCTGCAAGAGCTGTTCATGGAGACAGACATGCCACAGCGCTCTCAGAACGACCACGAACGCATCGTTGAAGCCATAGAAGCGCGTGACCCTGCTGCCGCTCGCCACGCCATGGAAGTGCATCTAGACCATGTGCTGAGCGTTTTCTTTGCGGAATAGCCCTAAGGAATAGCCCTGAGAAATAGCCCTAAGGAATCGCCTTTTAGGAATCACCGCCCATACTGCTTACTGCAAACGCCCTCGATACACCCTAAAACGTCGATTATCGGCCAGGATGTCAAAACCACCGAAAGCGCCTTCCAGCACATTTGGGTAGGGAAGAAAGGCGTTTGCTACGAGTATAAGCTGCCCCTTGGCGGTTAAATGACGGGGGGCGTCTTCGATAAGGCGCGCACTGGGGCCATAGGTAATCGCACGCTCTTGATGAAATGGCGGATTACTCACTATCAGATCAAAAGACGCGTCTTCCAGTGCTGAATAGATATCACTTTCCAACACCCGCCCTTCCAGCCCGTTCGCGGCTAAGGTGCGCTGGCTGGCTTCTACTGCAAACGCACTGACATCCACAGCAGTGACTTGATGCCCCTGCTTGGCCAGCCAAGCAGCGATAATGCCATCGCCACAGCCCACATCCAGTACGTTGAGCGGTTTTTTAGGCAGGCTGCTTGCGATGCTCTCCAACAGTAACAGCGTGCCTTCATCAACCTTGCCATGGCCAAATACACCGGGATGGCTCACCAACGTCACTCCTAGTGCTTCAAAGGTTTGCCAAGTGTTGTCGGGCTTTTCAATAGCCACAGTGCGTGTAGCAAACAAAGTGCAACGACGGGCGTTATCAAGCTTATCGCAACGCATACCTAGCTCACCTAGTATTTTTGGTACACGTTTGATGCCTCCCTGATGCTCCCCCACCACGTCCACCGGCGTATTCTCAGGCAGCACGCGGCATAACCATTCAAGCCACCAGATCCCCAGTTGGTGGGCCTTTGGCCAAAACAGCACCACCTGCCCATCCTGCTGAGTGATAGGAGCATCAAACGGGCTGGCGGCTGCTTTACCACTGGTCAACCATTGCTGACGTAGCGCCATATCGCCACTTATCATTGCCGTGGCGTGGTCTTGCAGCCAAGAGTCAGCAGGCGGCGCAATGGGCCATAAATGTGCTGTTTGACCATAAAAACGTTCAAGGAGTTGGCAAGCGGGCGATTGAGCGCTCATACATCAGCCTCAGGTTTGGTGAAGGTATAAAGTAAATAGCGGCCTAGCCGCCAGTGAGGATCTTGGCGGCAGTACTGTTTTTCCAGCGCCAGCAACGCGGCCTGATCACTCTCTTTTTCAGGTGGTTGGCGAAGGTAATCCTGAAACACACGCACTCCCGCCACACCCTCCATAATTAGGCCGTTATCGGCGCCCCACTGGCATATTTCATCGTGAGTAACCGGAGAAATAGGTGTTAAGCGCTGCCGTTTGCCTTTGCCCGCTAACTGATCGCTCAGCGCTTTCTGCAGGTTACCCTTTACCACATTAGAAAAACGCAGTGCATCGCGGTTAAACACCATCAAACTTAACTGCCCACCAGGGGCTAGCAAGCTAGTGAGGATCTGCATAGCCAACTGGGGCTCCCCTAACCACTCCAGTACAGCATGGCAGGTAATCAGTGGCCAAGGCCCAGGGGCTTGCTGCGGTAACGACTGAAGCGGCGCCGCCAGATAGCAAAGCTGGTCGGGCTGCAAAGCGCCGGATGCAACACGCTCGGCATGCCATGCGCTTGCATGGGTCAGCATATCCGGAGAAGGCTCTGCCATGGTCACCGCGTGCCCACGTTCAGCCAGCCACGCAGCAAGCTGTCCCAAACCACCGCCTACATCCAACACAGGCTGTGCTTCTAGGTGCAGCATTTGCGGTAGCAAATAATCCAGCATAGCCAAACGCAGCTCGCCACGGGGTGCCTGGTAAAGCGAACGAGAGAACTTTTCAGCCAAGCCGTCAAAATAACGGTCGCCCGCCTCGGTTAACTCATAGCTTTTTGATGAATGGCTTTTTGATGAATGGCTTGTTGGTGTATAGATCGGTGGTGTATAGATCGGGTGCATGCATGGCGCCAAGCGTTGACTCAAAGTCGCGTAGTTTACCCTGCCTGAAGGTAGAAGGCTTGTCTCGACGGAGGAAACGGCAGAAGGTTAATGGTATTAATCCAGCCACGTCGAAAGTATTGCCTTTCGTATCGAAAACACCTACCTTGGGAACGTTCCCATTTAAGTTAGAAGCACTCTCTTTATGTCGTCATCCCGGGCCACCCTCATCGAAGTTGCCAAATTGGCGGGCACCTCCAAAACCAGCGTATCACGGTTTTTCGGGCCAGAGCGTGACAAGCTCTCCCCTGTACTTCAGTCACGGATTGAACAGGCGGCTAAGTCATTGGGCTATCAGCCCAATCTTATGGCGCGTGGCTTAAAAGGTGGTGGTTCGCGGCTGCTGGGTATGCTGGTGGCTGATATACGCAACCCTTTTTCAGTTGCCATCGTGCATGGTGTAGAGCAGGCAGCCCGCGCCCATGGCTATTCACTGATTGTGTGTAATACCGATAACGATCCAGAGCAGGAACAACAACACTTGGCGTCACTGGCGGCCTACCAGGTGGAAGGCCTGATTATCAATGCGGCCGGGCAACCCGAGCCCCAGCTACAAGCGCTAATGAAGGGCGGCATTCCGCTGGCACTCCTCGACCGTGAAGTACGCCAACTCGATGTCAAGGTTATCGGACTCGATAACGTGCTGGCGATTGATATGGCGCTGGATCATCTAGTGCAACAAGGTTACCGCTCGGTGCTTTACGTAAGTGAGACACCCGAGTATGCCAGTGCTCGTCTGGAGCGGCTGAAACGATTTAATCAGCAAGCAGAAGCATTAGGCCTAGAAAGCCAGACGTTGGTGCTAAGCAGCTTAACTGAACACTCAGCTATACCAACACTAAAGACATTTGCCGAGCATCCCACCGCTGTACCCAAGGCTGTATTGTGTGCCAATGGCAACGCCACCCTCGCCATGGTACGCAGCTTTCAACGCCTTGGCCTTGCGATGGGCCCACTGGGCTTAATCGGTATCGATGAGCTGGACTGGTGTGAGCTGGTGTTGCCCGGCATTACTACACTTGCCCAGCCAACCGATATGATTGGACAGGCTGCCATTGCTTGCCTGCTCAATCAGCTTCCCCAGCGTGCCCGTGAACTTCCCGTGCAATACCGTCATTCACCAACGCTGATTACCCGAGGTAGTACCACCTTTCCGGGGTAGCCCCAAGTATCAGAGTCGTGAGACTCACCCTGGTTAATAGCCGAAATGGTATCGTTCCCAATTAACAACAAGCTTACTGAGACACCCTATGACACAGCCTACTTCTGCACCCAAAATACTGACCTTCGGCGAAGCAATGGCGATGTTTGTCGCAGATGCTCCTGGCTCCCTTGCGAGCATTGAGCACTTTCATCGCCGCTTGGCCGGTGCCGATAACAATGTCGCGATCGGCCTCTCCAGGCTGGGATTTCACGTTGGTTGGTTAAGCCGAGTGGGCAATGACAGTTTCGGCCAATTCATTCGCCAGGCACTGGAAGCTGAGCGTATCGATAGCCGACATATTCGTACCGACTCACAGCACCCCACAGGGCTTCTTTTTAAAGAGCGTGCACAGGATGGTGCCGACCCACGAGTTGAGTATTTCAGGAGTGGGAGTGCCGCCAGTCACCTCTCTATTGAAGATGCCAAGAGTGTCGACTTTCAGGCGCTTACCCATCTGCACGCAACGGGTATTACCCCAGCCCTATCAGAAAGTGCCTGCCAACTAACTCGTCATTTGATGAAACAAGCCCGTACACATGGCGCCAGTATTTCCTTTGACCCCAACCTGCGCCCATCGCTTTGGTCCAGCGAGAATGCCATGCGAACTACCTTAAATGAGCTCGCAAGCCGTGCTGACTGGGTATTACCTGGACTTTCCGAAGGGCGCTTGCTCACTGGGTGCGAGTCACCTGAAGCGATTGCCGACTTCTACTTAGCGCGCGGCGCCAAAGCCGTCATTATTAAACTGGGGCCAGAGGGCAGCTACTATCGCGGTATTATCAACGGCACACTGGAAAGTGTTTTGGTTCCAGGCCAACCCGTGGCTAACGTTGTGGATACGGTCGGAGCGGGAGACGGCTTTGCGGTGGGAGTGATCAGTGCGCTATTAGATGGTCTTACGCCTCTCCAGGCGTTGAACCGCGGTAACTTGATCGGTGCTCAGGCCGTTCAGGTGGTGGGCGATATGGAAGGCTTGCCCAGCCGCGAACAGCTGCAAGCACTTGAGCAGCACTGAGCAACTGGCTCTCACATAGCTACTGATACTCACATAGCTACTGATACTCACATAGTTACTGACACTCACATAGCCATCAATGCGACAGGAGGCAGCATGCAAAAGAGCGTCATCGTACTAGGGCGGCTTAGCTCATCCCAGTGGGCAGAGCTTGAAAAACACTTTCATGTACTTGAACTCGCCAAGCCGTTAAACCTAACGCAGCCGGAGGTGCTCGCCGCCCTATCGCAGGCTCATGGCATTATCGGTTCCGGCTTAGCGATTACCCCCCAGCTGCTAGACGCAGCGCCCAACTTGAAAGCCATCGCCACGGTTTCTGTTGGCTACGACAATATCCCCGTTGATGAACTTACCCAACGCGGCATTATGCTGTGCAATACACCGGATGTGCTCACCGAAACCACGGCGGATACAGGCTTTGCCCTCATCATGGCCACAGCACGGCGAGTGGTTGAATTGGCCGAGTGGGTCAAAGCAGGCAAATGGCAAGCCAGCATAGGCCCTGCCCTGTTTGGCAGTGATGTATATGGTAAAACCCTCGGTATGGTGGGCTTTGGCCGCATCGGCCAGGCGGTTGCACGACGTGGCGCCCTGGGCTTTGGTATGCAAGTGCTCTACTCCAACGCCTCCCCTAAGCCCGCTCTTGAAAAAGAGCTTGGTGCGCAGCGCCGCGAACTCAATGAATTACTGGCCGAGGCCGATTTTGTCTGTGTCACAGTGCCACTGACCGCCAGCACCGAGCATTTGATTGGCGCCGACGAATTCGCTTTGATGAAGCCTTCCGGCATTTTTATCAATATCGCTCGCGGTAAAGTGATCGATGAACATGCCTTGATCCATGCCCTGAATAACAACGTTATCCAAGCGGCCGGACTGGATGTCTTTGCGCAAGAACCGTTGTCGACTGACTCCCCTCTTCCGCAAATGTCGAACGTAGTGGCACTACCTCATATTGGTTCCGCCACCCATGAGACCCGAGATGCCATGGCCCAGCGAGCAGTGGATAACATTCGCCTAGCACTGCAGGGCAAGCGCCCGATCAGCTTGGTAAACGAGGAAGTCTGCCGATGAGTTCTGCCATGAACATACCCACCCCCTTTTGCCTACTGTTTGACTGCGATGGCACCTTGGTGGATAGCGAAGTACTGCTTGCCGAAGTGATGGGCGACATTCTTCCCGAGTTCCATTTACCCTTCTCAGCGCAGCAATATATGGATGAATTTCGCGGGGTGCGCTTCCAAACCATCGTGCAAACCCTGGAAAGCCGCTTTCAGGCGTTAGGGAAAGATGAGTTTTCCACCCTGGAAACGGGCATGCGAGCACGCATGGAAGCTCGCATGCGTGCTGAACTTGTGGCCATCCCTGGAATGCCCGATGCGCTGGAACAGTTAAGCAGCCACCCTAAAGCCGTCGTTTCCAACGGCCCCGAGCCCAAAATTCGCTGCGCGCTTGAGAGCACCCATCTCGGTCACCACTTTGCCGACAGGCTGTTTAGCGCCTACACCCTGAACGTGTGGAAGCCAGACCCAGAGCTGTATCGCAAAGCTGCTTCAGCCATGGGCTACGCCCCCCACGAGTGTGTCGTTATTGATGATGCGGCTGTAGGTGTAGAGGCAGGCCTAGCGGCGGGTATGCATGTGATTCATCTCAATCATTTCCCAAATGAAGAAATCACCCCTGCGGGCGCCATTGGCATCCACCATGCCAATGAGCTGCCCACCGCTATTGCGCACTTAACTGCGCAAGTAGCGGTGTAGTTGAAGTGTATTAGTTGGGGGGTGTATTCGAAGAGATGTATTCGAAGAGATGGCGCGACGGGCAAGGAGCTTTTAAAAGCAAGTTACCAAGCGCTCCTTCACGTTCAGTTGATCATCCACTAACAGCAACTGGCGCCACTTATCAAAGGTTAAGCAGGGGTGAGAGGCGCCAAAAGCAATGATATCACCGACCTCAACATCCTGAGCCTCTTCGGGAAGGCGTACGAAGGTGTGCTGATCCATCATCTTCGTCACTTCCCAGCCTGCAACCGACAACGGTTGCGAGAGCTCGGGTTTTAAGAGCTCATCAGCCTCCCGGTAGCGGCGTAGTGCAATTGGCAGTTGATCGTGGCCAATATCGCGCTTACCTAACGCAATAATCGCCAGCCCTGGCTCGGGAAGCGACTGCACCTGGGCGAAAACTTCCAGGGCGGGTTCAAGTCCCTGCTGTAAATCAGGGCGGCGCGCCATTACCGCGGTCTGCGCCTCACGATACAGGCCATGGTCGTGAACCACGTAGCACCCAGGGCGAAGCATGGGGGTAAATCGTCCCTGCAGTGGCGCCCCACGGAAAGCCTCTGCAATTACGTCATACCAGGCAGAGCCTGATGCGGTGACAATTGGGTTCGTCTGCGAAAAACGTCCTGCAGCCTCAAGCTCCACGGCAACATCCACTAAATATTGGGCATAAGCACGAATACCTGATTCAGGGTTATCGCCGTGAACCACGCCTTCATAACCTTCAAGCCCCACTAATGAAAGCGCGGGCTCATCAGCGATCGCTTCCGCTAACGACAAAATCTGCTGCTGATTGCGACAGCCACAGCGGCCACCCTCTACTCCGACCTCAATAAGTACCGATAACGTTAAGCCCCGTTCAGCAAAGAAGTGCCCTAGCTGCCTTACGTTCTCATGGCTATCCACCACACAATAAAACGTTGCGCCTTGTTCGAGCAGACTCGCAATGATGGCCATATTGGCTTTGCCGACCAGTTGGTTAGCCATTAGTAACCGAGTGACGCCATGGGCGAAGGCCGCACGACACTGTGGGGCCGTAGCCAAGGTGATTCCCCACGCCCCCGCCTGAAGCTGGCGGTGAAAAAGCGCAGGGGCCATGGTGGTTTTACCATGGGGCACCAAGCGAGCACCGTGAGCATCTGCAAATCGCTGCATCCACTCCACGTTATGCATCAGCTGGCCTTCATGCACCACTGCTGCCGGCAGACTAACACCGGACAGCACATTGGGCCCCAGTTCGATATCCCCTTTATCCACCGCTAACGCCACTGTCTGCATTTGCTGCTCCTTCTCTCTGCCAAAACATCAATGTTAGATACTTTCACAACTATTGACTTAAGGTTAGAAACTAACATACTTTTTAAACAAGGCAACCATTAGGAGCTCACGGTGAGCCAAGAAATTGATATTTTATCCCGTATTACCACTGACTTTGCCGCACTACGCGACGCAGAAAAGAAAGTCGCTGAGCTTATCTTCGCGGACATCGAGTTTGTCACCGAAGCGAGCATAGGGGACATCGCCCAGCGAGCAGGGGTTAGCGATGCCAGCGTAACCCGATTTGCACGCGCCATCGGCTGCACTAACGTGCGCGACCTAAAAACGCGTCTAACCCGAGCCTTGGCCGCTGGGCGCCGATTTATTCAAGAAGCAACACCGGAAGACGGTTCAAGCGTGGTGTATGACATCGCCATGCAAACATTAGCGCTCAACCGTGACCTACTCGCCCAAGCCGATGTGGCAGGTGCCGTTGAGCAGTTAGATAAAGCACGCCAGATACTGGTGTTTGGTGCAGGCGGCGGCTCTAGCATCCTCTCCCAAGAGCTCCAATTTCGATTAGTACGCCTTGGCTATGCAATCTGCGCTTACCCTCAAGCACTATTGCCCCGCATGGTGGCGTCAACCCTTGAGCAAGATGATGTTGTCGTCGTGCTATCCGTAACCGGCTATACCCCGGAAATGGTGGAGTCAGCGCAGATCGCTAAGCAGTATGGCGCTACCGTGGTAGCCATTACCGCGATGAACTCACCGCTCGCCGAAACATCCGACATTGTGCTCCCTATTACGTCACGGGAGACCGACTTTATCTACCATCCTTCTGCTTCCCGCTACGCCATGCTGGCCGTCATCGATGTATTAGCGCTGGAGCTTGCCATGCGCCACCGAGAGCGCTCGCGCACTAAATTACGCCGACTCAAGCTTAGCCTCGATGACCATCGTGGCGGCGATAACCGCCAGCCGCTAGGAGATTGAGATGGTTTACGACCTGTTGATTCGTAATGCCAAGGTGCTGGATGGCTCTGGTGCCCCATATTTTCGTGCTGATGTTGCGATTCAAGGCGAACGTATCTGCGCTATCGGTGATATGCCCAAGACAACTGCCACCACCATCATTGATGCCCAGGATCGCTATCTAGCCCCTGGATTTATCGATGTTCATACCCACGACGATACCAATGTCATTCGTACTCCCGAGATGCTACCTAAGCTAACTCAAGGGGTAACCACAGTGGTGGTGGGTAACTGCGGTATTAGCGCAAGCCCTGTGGCACTCACCGCCGAAGTACCCGATCCAATGAATTTACTGGGCAGCCTAGAAGACTTTTGTTATCCCAGCTTCGCTGATTATGCCAATGCCGTAGACGCCGCCACACCAAGCATTAATGTTGCCGCACTGGTCGGGCATACCAGTCTACGTAGCCAAGTGATGGACAACTTTGCCCGCCCGGCCACTGCAGAAGAAATTGCCAAAATGGAGGTGTTACTAAGCCAAGCACTGGACGAGGGCGCACTAGGGCTTAGCTCGGGGCTTGCCTACCGCAACGCCATACACGCTCCAACTGCGGAAATGACACCACTGGTGGCGGCGGTTGGAAAAGCGGGTGGCGTATATACCACCCATCTTCGTGATGAATTTGCGGGATTGCTTGGTGCGATGGATGAAGCGTTTGCCACCGCACGGGATGGGCAGGTTCCCCTGGTGATTTCGCACCTTAAGTGCGCAGGCGCAGGCAACTGGGGAGGTGCAGGCAAGGCGCTTAGTAAATTAGAGGCAGCCGCCCAACATCAGCATGCCCACTGCGACTGCTACCCCTACACCGCTGGCTCATCCACCCTCGACCTGAGCCAGGTAACGGATGAGATTGAGATCACGATTACCTGGTCTCACCCCCATCCAGAGCAGGCGCGTCGCCCACTAAAAGAGATCGCCGCCGAATGGCGTGTGTCACTGCTAGATGCCGCCAAGCAGTTGCAGCCTGCGGGGGCGGTCTACCACAACATGAGTGAAGCGGATATGCAGCAAGTGTTAGCGCATCCGCTCTCCATGGTGGGATCTGATGGCTTACCGAACGACCCGCACCCTCACCCGCGGCTGTGGGGTGCATTCCCCCGTGTTCTGGCTCACTACAGTCGCGACTTAAACTTGATGCCACTCCCAGAAGCAGTGCGCAAGATGACCAGTCTTTCAGCTGCCAATTTTGGTTTAACGGATCGCGGAGTCATACGTATAGGCGCCTATGCAGATCTCACTCTGTTTGATCTCAAGGTGTTGGAAGATACCGCCAATTACGAGACCCCGATAGCCGCCGCTAAAGGTATCGATCTGGTGGTGGTGAACGGCAAGATCGCCTACCACCAAGGCGCTATCACAACCCATCGCTCTGGCCGAATGCTACGTAGGACAGAACGTATTTCTCAAACCACCTCCCCCTTTCCACCCAACCAGGAACAAACACCATGAGCATTATTCGATACGGCACCGAAGGCGGCGTTGGAACCGGCGGCCAGAAGCTGCCCTTTGCCCGCGCCGTAGAAGCCGGTGGCTGGCTGTACGTTTCCGGCCAAACACCGATGACCGATGGCGAAGTCGTTGAAGGCGGCATTGTTGAGCAGACCCGTCTCGCCTTCGACAACTGCCTAGCCATTATGCAAGAGGCTGGCTACGGCGTTGAAGACGTCGTGCATGTCACCACCGTGCTGACCGACGCGCGCTATTTCACCTCTTTTAATAAGGTGTTTAAGGAGATCTTTGGCGACCACCCACCAGCACGCATCTGTAGCGTTCAAGACTTAGTGGTGGATTGCAAAGTTGAGGTTGACGTGAAGTGTTTTCGCGCTGATCGAGCCTAAACACCTAAAAATACGTACCACAAAAAAAGCGCCGTACCCCGGCAAGGGTACAGCGCCAGATTACCGCGTGATTAGGATAAAAAAAGCCCCGCGGTAATCGCTTCCATTGCCCACCTTCGGCCGCGGCAACGGCCGGATAAACAACGATAAGAGGTTAACATGAACAGTCAAATATTCCTCACCACCTTTCTGCTCTACATTGTCGCAATGATCGCGTTTGGGTGGTGGGTCTCCCGGCACAAACGCGGTAGCGGAGACGACTTTCTACTTGGTGGGCGTAGTGTGCCCCTGTTTCTCACCGTCGGCACTACAGTCGCCACTATGGTCGGTACCGGCTCTAGCATGGGCGCCGTTGGGTTTGGTTATGCGAATGGTTGGGCTGGCGCGCTATACGGGCTCGGTGGCGCCGTCGGCATTTTACTGCTCGCCGTCTGTTTTGCCTCCGTGCGCGAACTCCGCTTTATGACCATGAGCGAAGAACTATCCTACTATGTTGGCGCCAACCGACTAGTGCGTAACGTCGTCGCGCTGCTTATCTATATCGCCTGCATTGGCTGGCTGGGCGCACATATTTTGGGAGGTGGTCTCTACCTCTCCTGGATGGCAGGTATCGACCTAACCACGGCACGTATTCTGGTTGCCCTTGGCTTCGGCATTTACTGTGTGGTGGGGGGATATTTCGCAGTTATTTGGACTGACACAATTCAAGCAGTCGTACTCTTCGCGGGCTTCATCTTGATGGCAGTGTTGGCATTGGTTGAGGTAGGCGGTTTTTCGGGGCTTACAGCAAGTATGGATGCAGGAGCCACCAGCTTTTTAGGCATTGGTAAAATTGGTGCGCTGCCCGCACTGTCACTCGCCGCCGTTATTGCGATTGGTGTACTCGCAACGCCCTCCTTCCGTCAGCGGATCTACTCTGGAAAATCAGTTGGCTCAGTGCGCCGCTCATTCCTGATCACTGGCTTCCTCTATCTTGGCTTTTCCATCATTCCCGCCATTATTGGCATGGCCACGCATGCCCTTAACCCAGGGCTTGAGAATAGCAACTACGCTTTCCCTTTCTTGGCCACTGAAATCATGCCGCTAGGGTTAGGCTTGTTATTACTGGTGGCGGGTCTTTCAGCCACTATGTCGAGCGCCAGCTCAGACGCCATTGCCGGGGTCTCAACTCTTATTCGTGACTTATATGTATTAGCCACAGGGCGTACCCCCTCAGCGCGCAATGTGGTTCGCTTCTCCCGTATAGCACTAGTAGCAACCATTGGTTTGGCACTGCTGTTCGCGCTAGCCTCGGATAATGTCATTACCTACATTACCCGCATGATCTCAACTATTTTGTCCGGCTTATTTGTTTGCGCTGCACTGGGCCGCTTCTGGCCACGCTATAACTGGCAGGGTGCCATCGCATCACTGGTTTTCGCCTCAGCCACATCATTAACGATTATCGCCAATAGTGATTGGACAGCCTTCTGGGGTAACCCAAGTATTCCTGCTGTTCTAGCCTCTCTATTAGCCGGGGTGGTTGTTAGCCTCTTGACGCCAGCTTCCAACGTCACCTCTGCCCAGGCGCTGGCGATTCTTGACCAAGAGCGACAACGTATGGAACAAGTCCCAGAACCAATGTTGACCAGTTCTGAAGCCCCCTCTACACCTCGCTAATCGTTAACCATTCGTACACAACGTACACAAAACAGCCCTGCTGATTCTTAACTCAGCGGGGCTGTTTTGTCGTGAAGCGTAGTAGGTCTAAGGATAGTAAGTCTAAAGATAGTAGGTCTAAGGGTGGTAGGTAAGGAGAATAGATTGAAGGGTTGCGGGTTACCGGGCGGTTAACTGCCGCACCGCCAGCTCCACACCACGAAGCTCGGCCAAGCCGCGCAGGCGCCCGTAAAGCGGGTAGCCGGGGGCGGTTTTACGCTGTTGGTCATCAAGAATGTGATGGCCGTGATCAGGGCGCAGCGGTAAGCGCGCCCCTCCCTCGCGTTCCCGGCGACGCTCTTCCTCTACCAAAGCGTGAATCACGCCTACCATATCTACATCGCCCGCGAGATGCGGCGCTTCATGGAACGAAAGTGTATCCGCTTCGCGCTTCGTGGCGCGTAGGTGGATAAAGTAAATATGCGGGGCAAAATGGCGGGTCATGGCCACCAAATCATTATCTTCCCGAACGCCGTAAGAGCCAGTGCAAAGCGTTAAGCCATTAGCGGGGCTAGGCACGCGATCAATAATCCACTGGGCATCTGCGCGGGTCGAGACGACTCGCGGTAGACCAAGCAGTGGCCTAGGCGGGTCATCAGGATGAATCGCCATGCGAATGCCAACCTCTTCTGCCACCGGGATAATGGCCTGCAGAAAATAGCCAAGGTTTTCCCGCAGCCGAGCAGCGTCAATATCAGCATACTCTTCCAATACCGCGCGAAACTGTTCAAGGGTGTAGTGCTCTTCAGCCCCTGGCAGTCCTGCAATTAGCGTATTGACCAGTTTGTCACGGCCAGCACGATCTAAGCCTTCAAGATAACCGCTTGCTTGGGCCTTCTCCTCTGCGCTGTACTCAGCCTCTGCCGCTGGCCTCTTGAGCAGGTAAAGATCAAAAGCGGCAAAAGCGGTTTGGTCAAAACGTAGCGCCAAGGCACCATCCGGCAGCGCATAGGTCAGATCCGTGCGCGTCCAGTCCAGCACCGGCATAAAGTTGTAGCAAACAGTATCGATCCCGCAGGCTGCCAGATGTCGCAGGGTTTGGCAGTAGGTTGCGATCAGCGCATCCCGCTCGGGCAGGCCTTTTTTAATCGACTCATGCACCGGCACACTCTCCACCACCGACCATTTCAGACCAGCGGCTTCGATCATCTGCTGACGCTCACGGATCGCCTCAAGCGGCCAAACCTGATCGTTGGGCACCTCGTGCAGTGCCGTCACAATACCGGTTGCGCCTGTTTGGCGAATTTCTGCTAAGCGAATCGCATCATGCGGGCCAAACCAGCGCCAGGTATGCTCCATTAGTAACCCCCTATTGTTCGCTATTGAGCGCCGCTAATGCCCCACTTAGCCCGTCGGTTGTCAGCACTTGGTAAGCCGATAGCACCTCGTCGACAAATGGCTGATTCGCTGCCAGTACAGCGGGCACAACGTCATCAACCGCTAAAAACGCATTAATCAGCTCAGCTGAGTTACCACCGTGGGTTTGATGCAGCTCAGCAAATCGTTTGGCCATGGGATCATCAATGGGGTAGCGATTGCCTTGCAGATCCTCCCCATCGGTATAGCGGATCCAGGCAGCCATGCCTAATGCCAAACAGGGAGATGAAAGCCCCGCAGCACTACGTTCCAGCGCACCAGAAAGCCAGCGCTGAGGAAGCTTCTGGCTGCCATCCATGGCAATTTGCTGCAAGCGATGGCGCAAACTATCATTGGCAAAGCGTGCCAGTAGCGAGTCGGCATAAGCCGTTAAATCAATCCCCTCGGGCATCTTTAGCGTAGGCGCCGCCTCTTCCAGCATATAGCGGCGTAGCAAAGCACGCAGACCAGAATGATTCACGCCATCAAAAACGGTTTCAATCCCCGCTAATGCGCCAAGATAAGCCAGTAAGGAGTGGCTGCCATTGAGCATACGCAGCTTCATGGTTTCAAACGGCGCCACATCGGCAACCATCTCGACGCCCTCAGCCTCCCAACTTGGGCGCCCCATGGGGAAGTTATCTTCCACCACCCACTGGGTGAACGCCTCGCTCACCACCGCATTGGGATCATTAACCCCCAGCGCCGCCAAGCGCTCAAAATCGGCATCGGTCATGGCGGGCACGATGCGATCTACCATGCTGCAAGGAAACGCAACCTCGCTGGCAATCCAACTCGCCAGCGCTACATCACGCTGCTCAGCTAGTTGCACCACCGCTTGGCGTGTACGTTTACCGTTATCCGGCATGTTATCGCAGGAGAGCACCGTAAAGGGAGCAATGCCTGCTTCGCGCCGCCGAGCTAACGCTGCTACCAGTAAGCCTGGCGCAGTGCGCGGCTGTTGGGGCGAAGCGATATCGCCGATGATCATGGGGTCATCGAGCCTTAACTCACCACTGGCAGGGTTTAAAAAGTAGCCCTTCTCGGTTACTGTCAGCGTCACAATTCGTGTATCTGCTGAAGCCATTCGCGTCAGTAGTGTCTCCCTGTCGCGCCCCCAGTTATTCGAGCTATCACGGCCCGAGAACAACGTCTCTTCGATCACGCCAATTTCACGCAGCGTGAGGGTGTCGCTATCAGCGTATTCGGCTACCTGATAACGGTGGTTAGCACCTCGAAGGCCATCTACCAAACCAACGCTTGAGCGCAAATTCGCGCTACACACGCCCCACTCGCTATCACCACTGCGCTGGCGATAGCGCTCTAAATAGACCGCTTGATGGGCACGGTGGAAAGCACCCAAGCCTAAGTGGACGATACCGGTCTGACCACTTTTTGGCGAAGCGTCAATACGTTGCAGGGCCATCGTTAATTACTCCCCATCAGCAAGTTAGGCAACCAAAGCGAAATCGCAGGAACATAGGTCACCAGTAGTAGCACCACCAAGTTACATAGCAAAAACGGCATGATGGCTTTGGCGACGGTCAGCATTGGCAGTTTACCAATCCCGGCTACCACAAAGAGGCATACCCCTACCGGTGGCGTGGTTAGACCGATCATCAAGTTCAAGACCGCAATGACGGCAAAATGCACCGGGTCAACACCAACACCAGTGGCCACGCCCACCAACGCCGGGAAGAGAATAATCAGCGCCGCAATGGTTTCCATAAAGGCGCCGACAAACAGCAGAATCAGGTTAAGAATGAGTAGAACGATCAGCGGATTATCACTAATAGAGAGAATTAGTGAAGCAATCATCTGGGGGATCTGCTCGCTGGTAAGTATCCAGCCAAACAAGTTGGCTAACCCCACCATTAAAAGCAGTGCTGAAGAAGTTAATACCGTGTCAGATAAGATCCCCGGGAGGTTTTTCCACGACAGTCCCTTATAGACATACATACCCACCACTAACGCATAAAGGCTGGCAACGATGGAGGCTTCGGTGGGCGTAAAGAAGCCGCCGATAATGCCGTAGAGAATAATCACGGTCATCAGCAGTGCCCAAAAGGCTGTTTTCGCTTCACGCAGTAACTGCATGACCGGCACCCGCTTCTCTTTAGGGTAGCCACGGCGAACGGCCAGAATATACACCGTGATCATCATCGCCAGGCCCATTAGCAAGCCAGGTATAGCGCCCGCCAGGAACATACGCCCCACCGAAATACCACTCAGCGAACCGGCGATAATCATCGGCACACTGGGGGGGATAATCGGCCCAATGGTAGAGGATGCAGCGGTCACGGCGGCAGCAAAAGGCTTGTCATAGCCTGAGCGCGCCATACCAGGAATCATCACCGAGCCTATGCTGGCCGAATCCGCCACGGCGGTACCCGAAATACCACCGAAAATCATCGAACCGCCCACATTCGCCAGACCCAGCCCGCCACGAATGTGGCCTAACAAGGCGTTGGCAAAGCGCACAATATGCTCAGTAATATTGCCCGCATTCATCAAGTTGCCGGCCAGCACAAAGCCAGGAATACAGAGCAGTACAAAGGTGTCGATTCCCGCATACATCCGCTGCGGTATAATCGTCAGTGAAATGCCTTCCAAAAGAAGATATGAAAGCGATGCTAACCCCAATGAAAAGGCGATAGGCATCCCAATCATTAGCAGTATTAAAAACACACTAAACAGGATAATAACTTCCATGCTTACGGCTCCTGATGGGAGGCAGAAGAGCGACACATAGCGATCATTCCCTCAATGCACCCCAGCAAGCTGTAAACCAGGAGTAGCGCAAAGGTGACGACCGTTGAGAAAAAGATATACAGCATGGGAACACGCAGCGTTGGCGAGGTTTGCCAGGCGCCATTTTGGGCATATTGCCAAGCGTAAGGCAGCACCAGAAAAGCAAAGAGCCCTATCATCGAGCAGATCAAGACCTGGAAAGCCGCCTTCATTCGCGGGCTCAGCAAGTGGTGGAAAAGCTCAACGCTGATGTTGCGGTTCTGACGTAACACCACACCCACCGATAACGCCACCATGTAGATGAATAGGTAGCGCGATAGCTCTTCCGTCCAGGCAATAGAGAATGGCAAAAACAGCCGCGAACATATTTGCAGCAGTACCGTGGCAGCAATGGCAACCAGCGCCATGACAGCCAGGGTTAAAAAGCATTTATCCACCCAGCCGATCGCGCGCCCAATGACGCCTTCAAACTTAGGCACCGCCGACATTGAATCCAGACTCTCCAACGCTTGCTGTTCAAGCGCTTTGTGATCCGAGTTCATAAATATATCCTCAGGGGCAAGCCGCTATTGCAGTAGAAACTGAGCTGGCGTGTTACCCGCCCAGTTTCATTAGTCATTCACTACAAATACGACTTCATAAGTCTTGGATAGCGTCAAAGATTTCACGCTGTTCTGGCGTTAAGGCGTCAAGTACAGCGGGGCGAGCTTTCTCAGCAAAGGCATCAACATCAACCTCGATAAATTCCATGCCACGATCTTGTAGCGCTTGTTCAAGGCGTGCCTGGTCTTCAGTGAACAGTTCAGCTTCATACGCCTGCATTGTCTGTGCAGCATCGCGAACCACCTGCTGAAGATCCTCGGGCATACGCTCCAACTGGTTACGGCCAATCACCACATAGATCCAACTGCGCACGTGACCGGTCATGTTGACGTAGTCCTGCACCTCATTGAAGCTGGCGCTTTCAATCAAGCTAAGCGGGTTCTCTTGACCTTCCAGGGTGTTTTGCTGAAGTGCGGTGAATACTTCACTAAACGCCATTGGCGTAGGACGTGCCCCCATTGCCTGCCATGTATCAACAAACAGTGGCACGTTAGGAACACGCAGGCGTAGACCATCAAGGTCATCTGGATGGCGGATAGGACGGTTGGAGGTTAGCTCACGAGGGCCACGCTCAAACCATGCCAGGGGGACCAGATTAGTACGCTCCGTAATTTGAGCTTCAATCTCAGCACCGATCTCACCGTCAACCGCCGCATGAAGATGTTCGGCATCACGGAAAGCGTACGGCACCGCCATCATGGCGGCTTTGGGTGCCCAGTTTTGTAAGCTCTCCCCTGTGATGGTCATATCCGCGGTACCTAGCTGGATACTGTTAATCACGTCCATTTCGTTGCCAAGCTGCTCACTGGGATAAAGACGCACCTCTATTCGCCCGTCGGAGTTGGCTTCAACTTCCTCTTTAAACTTCTCGGCAGCCTGGTGCCAAATGTTCTGCTCGTTGGCTAAATGGCCAAAACGCAGCGTGAAATCTGCCGCCATTAAAGAATGGCTGCCTAATATGGCGGCCCCTAGTACAGCGCTGGTGATAAGTTTTTTGAACATTGTCGTTCTCCTGCATACGGGTGTTGTTAGTTGTTAATTGCAGCGGTTAACTACGCATGGGTGAGCGTGGAGTGGCGTGGGTTGACATGCATTGGCATGCATTGGTGTAGCCCTCCCTCAAGCACTGATTTGAATCAGCACCTTACGGGCCTCTTCTGGTCGGTGATCAAGCATGTCGATGGCGCTAGGCATATCACTCAGCGGCAACCGATGGCTGACAAGCGCCAACGGATCCAATTGCCCGCTCGCCATTAGCTCAAGCACCTCCGGAAACTTACGGTTGTTAAGTCGCGACCCCACCAGGGTCAGCTCTTTCTTAATCACTTCTAGCTGCACAAGATCACTGGGCTGAACGCTAAAGCCCAGCAAACCAATGCGCCCTGCTGGCGATGCCAGGCGCAGCATTTGTGGTAACAGCGCAGGCACACAGGCCGCATCGGCAATCAGCGGCACCCCCTCACCCTGCGTTAGCGCGAGCACCTCTTGTTCAACATCGTGTTCACGGCTATTAAATACGTGCGTGGCGCCAAGCTGCTTCGCGACGGCTAATCGCTCATTGATGACGTCCGTGACGATGACCTCTGCAATACCCTTGGCCAGGGCCATCTGCAGGATCGTCATACCGATCACACCCGCACCCAAAATCATCAGCCGGTCGCCGGGGTGGGGCTGCATACGATCAAGCACGTTGGCCGCAATGGTGTAGGGCTCGACCAGGGCTGCCGCATCCAGACCTATATGGTCAGGTAAGTGGTGCACATTAGCGGCAGGTACGGCGACAAACTCTTCAAAACCGCCATTACGATGGACACCGATCACCTCAAGCGAACTGCACACATTGGGGCGGCCAATACGACAGGGGTAACACTCACCACAGCTAATAACCGGATCCACGCACACGCGGTCCCCAACGGTCACACCTTCTACTCGCTCACCCACCGCTTCAACCACACCGGCAAACTCATGGCCGGTGATACGTGGGAAGCGCACGAAGGCGTTATCGCCATGGATGATGTGCATATCTGAGCCGCAGATCCCCGCAAAGGCCACCCGCACAAGTACCTCTTTGCTGGCCACCTCAGGCACCTCAACATCAGCCACCTGGTAGTCGTGTGGCGCTTTCACCTGGAATGCTTTCATTAACATCAACCTCTTTACCCGTGCTTTAAGTTGCCAAGGCCACAGATTTACCAATGCCACGAATTCACCAATGCCATAGCGTGCCATCTTCCAACCGATTAACCGGCAGGCTGGCACGCTTGTAGGGGTATTGCTTGGCTAGCGTTTCGTCGATATCAACGCCGTGCCCAGGGGTTTCACCAACAATAAAGTGGCCATCTTCAAAGCGGTAATCGTGAGGGAAGACCTCATCCGTCGCACTGGTATGAGGCATATACTCCTGGATACCAAAATTGGGTACCCAGGTATCAAAGTGAATGGCAGCACCCAGGCACACCGGCGAAAGATCCGTTGGGCCGTGGAAACCAGTGCGCACATGGTAAAGCCCCGCCAAATCCGCGATTCGGCGCACATGGGTAATACCGCCAGCGTGGGTTAAGGTGGCGCGGATATAGTCGATCCACTGATTCTCGATCAGTGCTTTGGCGTCATACAGGCTATTAAAGACCTCGCCCACAGCCAGCGGCGTGGTGGTGTGCTGGCGAATAAGCCCAAACGCTTCCTGATTTTCAGCCGGCACACAGTCCTCAAGCCAGAATAGATGGTAGGGCTCAACCTCTTTACCTAATCGGGCAGCTTCGATGGGTGTCAGGCGGTGATGAACATCGTGCAGCACATGCAGCTCTTCACCGAAGCGCTCACGCACAGCGGCAAAAAGTTTGGGTACATGATTTAGGTATTTACTGGTACTCCAAACGTGCTCGGCGGGCAAATCTGAATCGGCAGGCTCATAAGGCTCGCCATCTTTTTTGGCAACACCATAAATGCTGGCAATACCGGGCACACCGGCCTGCACACGTACCGCCTTGTAGCCTTCATCCACATGGCGGGCGACCTCTTCCAGACAGGCTTCGATATCACGGCCCGTTGCATGGCCGTAGACCATAACCCGGTCACGGCTCTTGCCACCGAGCAATTGGTACAGCGGCATGCCGGCAAGCTTTGCCTTAATGTCCCAAAGCGCCATGTCAACGGCGGCAATCGCACTCATGGTGACAGGCCCACGCCGCCAGTAAGCGCCGCGGTAAAGATAGTGCCAAATATCCTCAATGCGCTGGGGGTCTCGACCGATCAAGGTCGGGATCACATGCTCTTCCAGATAAGCCACAACGGCCATTTCACGGCCATTGAGCGTGGCATCACCAATGCCATACTCACCCTGATCGGTCACAATCTTCAGCGTCACAAAATTGCGCCCTGGCGATGTCACGATGGTATAGGCGTGCTCTATCTTCATTGCATCAACTCCTGCTTCAGCACTGGGGTTTATTGTTCTTCAAACGCTGCTTGACCTTCAAACATCGCGGGGAAACGACGAATCAAATCAGGCATCGAGACCAAAATTTCACGCAAATGAAGCGACATCGCCTGCTCTGCTTGGAGTACATCTCGCGCCTCAATGGCGGCAATAATGCTGGCATGCTGATCCACAAGCCGTTCCAGCGGGGTGCTATGGGGCACACTGAGGTAGCGTACCCGGTCAAGCTGGGCACGGACTTCTTCAATGACTTTCCAAGCCGCATACTGCTGAACACCCAGTGACAGCGTTCGGTGGAATTCTTCATCAAGGCGATAAAAGCGATCGTTATCATTAGGTTCGATGCAACGACGCTGACGCGCTAACAAATCATGTAGCTCCATCAGAGTGGCTGGCTCAATCCCCTTTTCAGCCGCCAGCTTCACGACCGCGACTTCCACCGCCTCACGCACAAAGCGCGCCTCAAGCACTGCCCGCTGAGAGATCTTGACTACGTAAGTGCCACGCTGAGGTTTTACCTCCACCAGCCCAGCCTCGGAGAGCCGGATGAAGGCTTCTCGCACTGGCTGGCGGCTGACCGAAAAAGTGTCCGCAATTTCCTTTTCCGATAGCGCCTGACCGGGTGCCAATACCATTTGGATAACTGCCTGGCGTAGCACTTGATAAAGGCGCTGCCGAACGGGGTCGCTTTCGCGAGTCTCCACCCAGAGTGCTTGAAGTGTTTTCATAATGAACATCCAAATTCGGTGACCGCTATGCGGCCCTTAACTGATACAACTAGTATGGTAGTATGGCGAGATAAGAGAAAGCCCAATCGCTTTATACTTTGGTTGCAGAAGGAGAAGGAGGAAAAGCCACCCAACAGGCGCAGGGGGCTAAATATGCGAAGCAGTGTTACTCCGGCTCAAGCTTTTGACATACACGGCATTGCCAGTCATCGTGCTGCTCCATCGCTGCCGCTAGCTGTAGCAGCTGCTTATCCTCACCCAGGCGCCCGACTACTTGTACGCCAACCGGCAGTCCATTAGCTGCCACATGGAAAGGGACTGACATAGCAGGCTGGCCGGTAAGGTTTGCAAGCTGTGTAAACGGAGTGCGACTAAGCGCATCCTCTGCCAAACGTTTTAACATTCCGGCTTTTAGTGCCAACGATGGGATGCCTGGAACAGCTAACAAAGACATCAACCGCTCGCGTGCTACTGAAGGGTATAACTCCCCTATTTTAGGTGCGGTATCCGCAGCCACCGGCATGATTAACGCATCAAAGCGCTGGTGAAATTGGCTCATCTGCTCAGCAGCCACATGCCAGTAACGCTTGGCAAGCTCGTAATCCCGAGCCGATAGTTTTGCGCCCAGCCTGCCGACAGCGCGGGTGGAAGGCTCAATGGCAAGCCGATGAACAGGCACCCCGGTTTGCTGGCTAATCCACTGAAGGTCGGCTGCCAGGTGGCCTAAATAGAGCGTAAGATAACTGTCCGCCAGGACATTGCCTTCAACCGGAGGATCGCACCACTCCACTTCATGGCCCATCTCAGCCAGTGCCTTGGCAGCTTTTTCAACAGCTATTTTCACATCTGCACTTACCTGGGTGCCCAGGCCACTGCTCAAGAAGCCACCAAATGATACCGCTATACGCAGCGGCTTAGAGGAGGATGACAAAGCAGCTACATAGCCCGTTTCACGCGCCACTGGGTAAGGACCGGAAGGTGCCATGCCGTTGATCTGCTCTAACAACGCTGCGCTATCGCGAACGCTACGGGTAATGGCATGCTCGACCACAGCCCCTTGCCACACCTCACCATGGGCAGGCGCTAGCGGTACCCGCCCACGGGAGGGTTTAAAACCAAACAAACCACAGTAGCTGGCAGGAATGCGAATAGAGCCACCACCATCCCCCGCGAGCGCAATGGGCACCATCCCGCTAGCTACCGCAGTGGCAGAACCGCCACTTGAGCCACCAGGAGAATAGCCTGTTCGCCAGGGGTTTTGCGGATGAGGAAAGGCCCTAGGTTCTGTAATTCCCATCAATCCCAGTTCAGGGGTTGCGGTCTGCCCCACCACTACTAATCCTGCCTCGCGCACGCGCCGGATAAAAAGCGACTCTTCCTTTGGACACCATGTTGATAACGAGGCGCTTCCGAACGCCAGCGGCTCACCCGCCAATGCCATCAATAGATCTTTACTTAATGTGGGAACGCCAGCAAAGACTGAGCTTTCTGACACTTGAAGGCTCTCATGCCTCGCCTTTTCAAAACGTGTTCTGACCACTGCATGGAGGGATGGATTGAGCTTTTCAATTGCCGCCATCGCAGCCTCGAAAACATCTGCCTGACTCACTTCTCGTCGACGAATCAGCTCGGCAAGGCCAGTGGCGTCAAACTTTTGGTAATCCTCAAGATACATCGCATTAACTCCACTTATTAATAACGACGCCTTATGCATACTTAACGTCGCTTAATGTCAATTACCATCACGCTATTTAACCATACTGAAGTACGTTACTTAGAACCACTCTCAAGGAGCGGCCAATGAACCGCAACGTTATTTTAACTTGCGCTGTTACCGGCGCAGGCGATACCACCGGCAAAAACCCACATGTGCCTATCACACCTAAACAAATCGCTAACGACTGCATTACCGCAGCGAAAGCCGGTGCCAGCGTTGCACATATCCATGTCCGTGACCCTAAAACTGGGGGTATCAGCCACTCCTTGACTCACTTCCGCGAAGTGATGGAACGCGTACGCGAAGCGAACGTGGATATTGTCATGAACATTACCGCTGGCGGTGGCGGTGATTGGATTCCTGACGCCCAGGACCCCACACGCGGCGGCCCAGGCACGGATATCCAGACGCCCGCCCAACGCCATGAACCAGTAGGTGAGCTTTTGCCCGAACTCTGCACCCTAGACTGCGGCAGCCTCAACTTTGGCGATATGGTCTACGTAAACCCTGCCGACTGGCTACGCGAACACGCCCGCCTGGTGCAAGCTGCTGGCGTCAAGCCAGAGCTTGAATGTTTCGACCTGGGCCACGTTTGGTTCGCACGTCAGCTACAGCAGGAAGGGCTGATCGATGGCGCCCCTCTTTATCAACTCTGCTTGGGCATCCCCTGGGGCGCTGAAGCCGACACTGAAACTATGTTGACCATGCGCAATAAATTGCCGGAAAACGCTCAGTGGGCAGCTTTCGGCATCGGTCGACATCAGATGCCCATGGTGGCTCAGGCGGTACTGCTAGGCGGCCATGCACGTGTCGGTCTTGAAGATAATCTTTATCTTAAAAAGGGCGTAATGGCGACTAATGGGCAATTAGTTGAGAAAGCCGCCACAGTCATCGACAACCTTGGTGGTCGAGTGATGACACCCGCAGAAACCCGCGTGCACCTCAACTTACGCGATCCGCACAGCAGGCACACCAACGCACTAACCACGGAAGGTCAGGCATGAGTCAACAGCTATCGGTTATAGGCACGGGGGTTATTGGTAATGGCTGGATCACGCGCGCCCTGGCGCGTGGCTGGGACGTCGTGGCCTTCGATCCAGCCCCTGATGCGCCACTGCGTACTCGCGCCTTCGTTGAGAATGCCTGGGGATCTTTGAAGCGCCAGGGTCTAGCCGAGGGCGCCAGTCCCCAGCGGCTGCGCTTCGTGGAAAGCCTTGAGGCAGCTGTTGAAGGCGCCGACCTGATCCAGGAAAACGTACCAGAGCGACTCGCGCTTAAGCGTGAGGTACTTGCCGCCCTGGATGCCGCAGCAGCCCCAGAGATCTTGATCGGATCATCAACGTCCGGCTTCAAACCCTCCGATTTGCAGCATGCCTGCACACGGGCACCGGGGCGCGTGATCGTCGCACATCCCTTTAATCCCGTTTATTTACTGCCGCTCGTGGAACTGGTGGGCGGGGAAGCCACCACGCCTGACGAGTTAGAGCGTGCCCATGCGCTATACCAAGCACTCGCCATGCGCCCACTGGTCGTGCGCGGAGAAATTGAGGGGCATATTGCTGACCGCCTGATGGAAGCGCTTTGGCGTGAGGCGCTGCACCTAGTCAATGATGGCGTGGCGACAACCGAAGAGATAGATGCCGCCGTCGTCTACGGCTGTGGCTTGCGTTGGTCACTAATGGGCACCTTTCTCACTTTTCATTTGGCTGGTGGTGAGTCAGGGATGCGTCACATGCTTGAACAGTTCGGCCCGGCGTTAAAACTACCATGGACAAAGCTTAAAGCTCCCGAGCTTACCAATGAGCTTATTGATCGCGTGGTAGAAGGCTGCGAGCATCAAGCCGCTGGTCGCTCAGTGGCCGAGCTGGATCGCCGCCGTGATGACTTTCTGGTGGAACTGCTCGGCTTAGTACAAAAATATTGGCCTGAAGCCGAAGGTTTGGAAGGACGTATCTAATGATTATTTTACAAAGCCGCGTTGCCTCAGAGTGGGTCGACTACAACGGCCATATGAACGACGCCGAATATGCCCGAGTATTCTCACTGGCAGTAGAAGCACTCATGGAACATATCGGCCTGGACACCTCCGGTCGTGCTCGCCATGGCTATACCATCTACACCCTTGAGACGCATCTTTGTTATCGTCGCGAAGCCCACGAAGGACAGCCACTCAGCGTGGAGCTGACCCTGCTGGATCACGATACCAAACGCCTGCATGTTTTCTTCAAGTTACTGGATGAGGCAGGCAACCTGCTTGCCACCAGCGAGCAGATGCTGATGGGCATTGATATCGATACCGCTCGCCCTGCGCCTTTCCCACCCCCCGTTGAGGAAGCCATCTCTGCATTACCTTTAGCAGCGCCATCAGCATGGCCAGAGCTGGCCAGCCGCACTATTGCCATACGGCGATAATGACACGGCAAAACGACACAGCAAAACGACACAGCAAAGCAACACAGCAAAGCAACACTAAAAATAATGAGAACCGTCCTCCAGCACGGACGGTTGACCGGGATTGCCGGCCCGACGTCCGGCCCAAGAGGACAAGCATATCGCTATGCCAACCCCCTCTCACCGACCCACGCCGCCTTCGCATAACAACTCACCCAAGGCCGAACTCAGTACAGACTACATGGTGACAGAGCTCGCCCAAGGCGGTTTCTTCCAAGGCATGCACAAGGGAATGACGCTAACCGCTAGCGGCCTAGTGCTGCTCTTCGTACTTTTCACCGGGCTTGGCTCAGATACAGCGGGCAGCGTGTTCGGAGCAACACGTGCCTGGATTGAGAGCACGTTTAGCGGCTACTATCTAGTCACCGTAATGCTGCTAATGGCCGTGTGCGTTTTTATTGTCTTCAGTCGCTATGGCAACGTAAGACTTGGCACTGACGACAGCCGCCCAGAGTTCAGCAACTTTGCGTGGTTCTCGATGCTCTTCTCAGCAGGTATCGGCATTGGCATCCTGTTTTTTGGCGTCGCTGAGCCCGTCTTCTATCTCGACGATACTGGCGCCTTCGGCTATCCCAACAACCCTCATGCAGACATGGCAGGCGCCACCGCCATCGGCCACGAGCGTGCTATCGATGCGCTACGCGTCACCGTTTTTCACTGGGGCCTTCACGGCTGGGCCATCTACGTGATTGTCGGTATGTCGCTGGCGTATTTTGCTTATCGAAAAGGGTTGCCGCTAGCACTGCGCTCGGCGCTTTATCCTTTTATCGGTGAACGCATCTTCGGCCCTATCGGCCACCTGTTTGATATCCTTGGGGTACTCGGCTGCGTCTTTGGTGTGGCTACTTCACTGGGACTTGGTGTTAGCCAAATGGCCGTTGGCTTAGAACGGCTAATAGGTGTCGACCCAGGGCTAAATACGCAGTTAATGCTTATCGCGGGTATTTCAGTTATCTCAATACTTTCAGCCGTATCCGGCGTACGCGGTGGTATTCGTCTTATTTCCGAGATGAATATCTGGGTGTCCCTAGTGGTTGTGAGCATTTTCCTAATCGCAGGCCCCACGTTGTGGCTCATCATGGCGTTCGGCGAAACCTTGCTCGACTACGCTATCAATTTTATTCCCATGGGACTTTGGTACGCTGATGAGGAAGGAACCGCCGCTTGGCAACAAGGTTGGACAATCTTCTACTGGGGCTGGTGGCTGGCCTGGGCGCCCTTTGTGGGTCTTTTCATCGCCCGAATTTCTAAAGGACGTACGCTACGTGAGTTTGTATTGGGCGTTCTGTTAGTGCCGACCCTGATCATCTTTATCTGGTTGATCATTTTCGGTGGCAACGCCATGTATCAGGAGCTCTACGCTACGGGCGGCCCAGGTAGCGCAGGCATTATTGAGCTGGTTAACGCTTGGAACCTACCCTCAGCACTGTTTGCCACGGCTGATGGCATTGTCGGCAGCGGCACGTTTGGCTGGATACTCTCAGCCATGATGGTATTTCTGCTAATGAGCTGGTTTGTCACCTCTTCAGACTCCGGCACGTTAGTGCTAACCACCATTTTATCATTAGGTGACAATGAACCGCCTAAACGCTTTCGAGTGTTCTGGGGCGTGGTGATTGGTTTGGTGGCGGCGGTACTGCTGATTGCCGGTGGTCTTACGGCGCTGCAGACAGCACTTATCGCAGCAGCCCTTCCACTCAGTATTGTAGTGCTAGTGATGACGGCTGGTGTGCTGATTTCGCTGTTCCGCGAGACGCTCGATGCCCGGCGCAGAAAAATGGCCTAGCACTCTGCCCTGTAACGCCAGGTGCGCTTAGCTGCGACGCCTGGCGTACATTCCCTTTTTAGGAACAGTTCTCCTTTCAAGAACCGCGCGCAGCGCGCGGCGAACTGCCAAAATGGGCACGGAAAGCACGTGAAAAGCTGGAGCTCGAGCCAAACCCACACGCAACGCCCACCGCTAAAATCTCCATATCCGTTTCAATGAGCAAACGCTTTGCCCGAGCCAAACGAAGTGACAAATACCACTGGCGCGGTGTTTGATGAAGGTGGTGCTCAAATAGCCTCTGAAGCTGTCGAGAGGTAACGCCGATTCGCTCAGCAATCTCTGCGAGAGACAAAGGCTCTTCCAAATGGCGCTCCATCAATGCGACCGCTTCAATTAAGCGCCGGTTATGCGTCCCCAATCTTCGCGCTAATGTCATACGCTGTTGGTCATGGCGACTTCTCAAACGCTCATGAATAAGCTGCTCCGAGACATCGACGGCTAATTTGCTCCCATGACGTCTGGTGATGACTGCTAAGGCCATATCCATGGCTGCGGCACCGCCCGCACAGGAAAAACGCCGCTCCCCGACCTCAAATAACTCGTCGGTCGTTTCAATCGTTGGAAAGCGCTCACGAAATACCGGCAAACTTTCCCAATGCAAAGTGACCCGCTCCCCCTTCAATAACTGAGCGGCGGCTAATATAAACCCTCCGGTGTCCAACCCACCAAGGGCACATCCGGCTTGATCAAGCCGATGCAACCACGAAATGAGTGCTCGGCTTAAATGGTCTTCAGGCTCAAAGCCGCTACACACAGCCATCGATGGCAGGTCGAGACCACCTCCCATGGTCTGATCGACTAATAGCGTCATGCCATTGCTTGCGGTGACTGGCTCACCATCACGACTAAATAGCGTCCACTCAAACAACGTTTTGCCGCTGATACGATTGGCTATTCGTAACGGCTCTACCGCAGAAAAAAATGCCATCATTGAAAAGCGCGGTAATAATAAAAAACCAACGCGCTCTGGCAGTGATCCAGAATAGTTTAGGCGCAAAATAACTCCTAAAATAAGCGCTTTCTTATCGATGCTGACGATTACTAAACCAGTCAACGCCAATAAATCCTCGTACATAATACACGCCCAACCAGCAACAGGATGCCCTGGGCCTTTGCGCAAGGTACACTAGGCATGTATATACATTATTCACTTGAAAGGTATTTCATGACCAGTGCTCCCCCACTTTACCTGCAAATACAGCAGCACTTGCTGGAAAAAATTCAGGATGGTGCCTGGCCAGCTCACCACCAAATTCCCCCTGAAGAGCAGCTTGCCCGGGACTTTGGGGTAAGCCGTATGACGGCCAATAAGGCGATCCGCGATCTCGTCCACAAGGGTTACCTAACCCGCCAGCCGGGGCTAGGCACCTTTGTGACTGATCGCAAAGCAGAATCGTCTTTGGTCGAGGTGTACAACATTGCCGATGAAGTACGCTCTAGGGGGCATGATTACAGCAACAGCGTGTTGGTCTGCGAGGCGATTAAAGCAGATGACGAAATAGCTCTGCGCTTGGGTGTGCGTCTTGGCAGTCGAGTGTTTCAAACGCTGCTCGTACACTTGGAAAACGACACGCCTATTCAGCTTGAAAACCGCTACGTTAATCCCCGCTGGGTACCCAACTATCTAAAGAGCGACTTTGCGCTACATACACCCAACGAAGTACTGGTAGCGGCCTGCCCGATCACCGATGTGGAACATATTGTTGAGGCAGTACTCGTCGACCAACAAACAGCCGAGTGGTTAGCCATCGATACCGCCACCCCCTGCCTGAGCATGGTACGGCGTACCTGGTCAGGCGAGCAGCTCATCAGCTATGCCCGGTTATTACACCCAGGCAATCGTTACAAGCTGCGCTCCTCGGTACATCGCCAAGCCTCATGATGGAGGCTTATCCAATAGACTTTTATTTAATAAGCTCTTATTTAATAGGCTATTGTTTAATAATGGCTTAGTTAATAATGGCTTAGTTAATAATGATTTAGCTGATAATAGCTTGCACCAAATATCCCGTTGGTATGGCGAGCAGCAGGCTTAGTGCAACGCGAATGAACCACACCACCACCATTCGCCCTACGGATAGCGGAATGCTTGTAGAAAGAATGCAGGGAATAGAGGCAGAGAAGAACAACACCGAGGATACCGACACCACACCTGCTGCAAAACGGGCCACAAACTCCGCCTCTGCCATTAGCAGTGCCGGTAAAAACATTTCGGCGAGTCCCGCAGCCGAGGCCTGAGCAAGTGCCGCAGCATCCGCAACGCCCCACACCGCCACAAAGGGATAGAAAAGCCAGCCTAACCACTCAAACAGTGGCGTGTACTTAGCCGCAAGCAGCCCCAGCAAACCAACCGACATAATGGAAGGCAGGATGCTGATGGCCATCACTAATCCCTCCTTAAAATTGATCGCCACACTTTTATGCAACGCGGGCGCTCGAGCAGCCACCTCCAACCCGGTCTGCCAAGCCGTCGACAAGCGTTTGCCAGCTACCGCCTCAGGCTCACCATATTCAGCACTGTCATCCATACGCGACAACGGCGGTAAACGTACTGTCACGGCTGTGACAATAAACGTGATCAATAACGTTAGCCAAAAATACAGATTCCATACCGCCATTAAATCCAGCGTGCGCGCCACGATGATCATGAACGTCGCCGATACGGTAGAGAAACCTGTAGCGATGATGGCAGCCTCTCGCGCTGAGTACTGCCCTGCCTGATAAACCCTGTTGGTAATCAAAAGTCCGATGGAGTAACTGCCTACAAAAGAGGCTACTGCATCGATAGCCGAACGTCCTGGTGTTCGCCAAATAGGGCGCATCACCGGTTGTACCAGCACGCCTATCAGCTCAAGTAACCCATAACTGATCAACAAGGCGAGAAAAATAGCGCCAATAGGAACAATCAGCCCTACCGGGATCACCAACTTATCAAACAGGAACGGCAGCATATCAGGCTCGTGCAAAAAAGCAGGCCCCCAGCCAGTGATAGCCAGAAGAGCTGCCACCACCCCAAGCAATTTTAGTGCAGTAAAAATACGCTCGGTAACGTTCCGGTTCCAGTAGCCTCGAACCAATGGGTACGCGGCACCAGACACAATCAGCGCCAGCGCATAAAGCCCACTAGCCTCGCCTAACAGCCCTCGGGCGCCTGTCACCATATGGTCAAGCAATATAGTGCTGCGGCCTCCTATTTCGACAGGCACAAAGAAAATCAATATTCCCAGTGCGCTTGGCAAAAACAGCTTTAGCATCAGCGCAATGCTTGGCCGCTGCTGGGAGGGAGGGTTGGGTGTGAGCATGAGCACGCCTCTTGATTGTATTAAGGCCTTTAAGTGAGCTTCCAACCCTAATGTATATACATTAAGTGAGTGATTGAAGATTATTCTCGCTTGAAAATTATAGACATTAGTCTAATGAATAAATTTAAAACTGATGATAAAAAAGCGAAAAAAACCCACAAATATCTGTTTTATTTAAAAATAATAATAAATATCAGCCCACCTTATCCTCAGTACCTTTCAATCACAGTGCCACCTGACATCTTGACGAATCCTGTTCAATTGACCTTAATTGTATATACATTACGTTTTCGAAATAAGTTTTGAAATAAATTTGAGAGGAGCTCCCTATGTCGAATGCAACGGATCGCCATCTCTGGCGCGACATCAGCGTCTTCGATGGTTTACGGACATTGCCAGAACCAATGGCCGTTATCACGGAGGGAGCACGAGTCACTCTCCTAACACCCATGGGTGAGTTCAATGAGCAACTCGCCAGTAGCTGCATCGAGATGGGCCACGGCGGTGTCATGACCCCAGGGCTTGTGGATTGCCACACGCACCTTGTCTTTGGAGGCTCCCGAGCAGAGGAGTTCGAAGCGCGGTTGGAAGGGGCAAGCTATGAAGAGATTGCCAAACGAGGGGGCGGCATTCTCAGCACCGTTCGCGCCACTCGCGAGGCTAGCGAAGATACCCTGCTTATGCTCGCTAAACCGCGCCTTGAAGCCCTGATCGCCGACGGTGTCACTACCGTGGAGATTAAGTCTGGCTATGGGCTAACCGTCAAAGACGAGCTAAAAATGCTGCGCGTCGCACGGCGCCTGGGCGAGATACTACCTGTAAACGTCGTCACTACCTTGCTGGGCGCTCACGCCCTTCCCCCGGAATATAAAGACGATAGCGACGGCTATATTGATCTGGTCTGTCAGGAAATGATTCCCGCAGCAGTGGCTGAAGGTCTAGCTGATGCTGTCGATGTTTTCTGCGAAAAAATCGCCTTCTCCGTAGCACAGTGTGAACGCGTCTTCGAAGCGGCACAGCACCACGGCCTCCCCATTAAGGCCCATGCTGAACAGCTCTCCAACCTAGGTGGCACGGCCATGGCCGCTCGCCACGGTGCGTTATCCGCTGATCATATCGAATACCTGGATGACACCGGCATCGCCGCCATGCGTGAGGCAGGCAGCGTGGCCGTCATTCTGCCCGGCGCTTTCCACACCCTGCGTGAAACGCAACAACCGCCTATCGCTGCCCTGCGCAAAGCAGGCGTTCCGATGGCCGTTGCCACCGATGCTAATCCCGGTAGCTCACCACTATTTATGCCCACGTTGATGCTCAACCTGGCCTGCACACTGTTCCGTATGACGCCTCAAGAAGCGCTTGCAGGAATGACCGCCCATGGCGCTAGCGCACTGGGGCTGAAGGAACAAGGGCGAATCTACGAGGGTGCAGCAGCTGACCTGTGTGTTTGGAATGTCGAATCCCCCGCCGAGCTCGCTTACGCGGTGCAACCGGGACGTTTGCGCCAACGTTTGCTTCAGGGAGTAGTGACCCATGGCGGCTAATACAGAGACAACGGCAACAATGATCGACATGTCACCCTGGCAAGGCCGAACAGACCCTGAAGCCAACAGCGAGCGTTGGCATCAAAAGATCCAGCCACTCAGCCAAACGGCAATTCCGGGCTGCGCCCTGGTGGGTTTTGAAAGTGATGCAGGGGTTGCCCGCAACCAAGGACGTACCGGCGCAGCTAAAGGCCCGACAGCTTTGCGTAAAGCACTGGCACCACTTGCCTGGCACCGTACTGGGCCAGCTTATGATGCTGGGAATATACGCTGCGAAGGCGACGCATTAGAAACGGCACAACAGCACCTTGCCGATCATTTAAGTGCGTTACTCAAAGCGGATCATTTTCCCATTGTCGCGGGTGGTGGTCATGAGGTGGCCTATGGCAGCTGGTTGGGGCTTGCCCAACACCTCACGGATAAGGGTGAGAAAGCACCGCGCATAGGCATTATCAATTTTGATGCCCACTTCGATCTTCGGGACCCATCCCACGTTCGCTCTTCGGGCACCCCCTTTGCGCAAATTGCCGATGAGTGCGCTCAGCGTGGCTGGCCATTCCGCTACGCCTGCTTAGGAATTAGCCGTGCCGCCAATACCCGCGCTCTGTTTAGCCGCGCAGCGGAACTCGGCGTGATGGTTCGCGAAGATAGAGACTTTCAGCCCGCCCAACTGGAGAGCATTAGGCGCGACCTGGAGCGCTTCATGGTGCGCTGTGACCACCTCTATCTAACGATCGATCTGGATGTTCTACCTGCGTCCGAAGCACCTGGCGTAAGTGCTCCTGCCGCCAGAGGTGTCTCACTCTCAGTGATTGAACCGCTGATCGAGGCCATCCGCGACAGCGGCAAGCTACGCCTAGCCGACCTAGCCGAGCTAAACCCTGACCACGACATCGATAGCCGTACTGCCCGCGCGGCGGCCCGGCTTGTTTTTCAGTTGGCGCTCGACACCTAACGAGCCCTGCTTAAAGCAATCAACAATAAATCGACTAACCAGAGGAATTTCGCCATGTTACCTAACGACAAACGTCACGACGCCTCCCGCAAGATTGGCTCCCCCACCGGTAGCACGCTTAGCTGTAAAAGCTGGCTGACCGAAGCCCCCATGCGCATGCTGATGAACAACCTCCATCCGGATGTGGCTGAGCGCCCTGAGGATTTAGTGGTATATGGCGGTATTGGCCGCGCCGCGCGTGACTGGGAGTGCTACGACAAAATTGTCGAGACGTTGCAACGCCTGGAAGATCATCAAACCCTGCTGGTTCAGTCTGGTAAGCCGGTAGGCGTATTTGAAACCCACAAAGATGCCCCGCGGGTGCTGATTGCCAACTCTAACCTGGTACCTGCCTGGGCCAACTGGGAGCACTTTAACGAGTTGGATAAAAAAGGCCTGATGATGTACGGCCAGATGACCGCCGGGTCTTGGATCTACATCGGCTCCCAGGGCATTGTTCAAGGCACCTACGAAACCTTTGTTGAGGCGGGCCGCCAACACTTTGATGGTAACCTGACAGGCCGCTGGATTCTCACTGCGGGCCTTGGCGGCATGGGCGGCGCTCAACCTCTCGCCGCCACCCTCGCCGGTGCCTGCTCGCTCAATATCGAATGCCAGCAAACCAGCATTGATTTCCGCCTGCGCACACGCTACCTGGATGAGCAAGCCGACGACCTGGACGATGCACTGGCGCGCATAGAGCGCTACACCGCAGAAGGCAAAGCGATCTCGATTGGCCTGTGCGCAAACGCAGCAGATGTGCTGCCCGAGCTGGTCAAGCGTGGCGTAAAACCCGATATGGTGACTGACCAAACCAGCGCCCACGACCCGCTACACGGCTACCTACCCTCGGGTTGGACGTGGGAAGAGTATGTCGCCCGTGGCAAGTCGCAGCCCCAGGCAACCGTAAAAGCCGCCAAACAGTCCATGGCAGTACATGTACAAGCCATGCTCGACTTCCAGAAGATGGGCGTACCCACTTTTGATTACGGCAACAACATTCGCCAGATGGCCCAAGAGGAAGGGGTTGAGAACGCCTTCGACTTCCCTGGTTTCGTACCTGCCTACATTCGCCCCTTGTTCTGTCAGGGCATTGGCCCCTTCCGCTGGGCGGCACTCTCCGGCGACCCGGAAGACATTTACAAAACCGATCAAAAGGTCAAGGAACTGATCCCTGACGACCCACACCTACACAACTGGCTAGATATGGCCCGCGAGCGCATCAGCTTCCAAGGCTTACCAGCCCGTATCTGCTGGGTAGGTCTGAAAGATCGCGCTCGCCTTGGTCAAGCCTTCAACGAAATGGTCAAAAACGGTGAGCTAAAAGCACCGGTGGTTATTGGCCGCGACCACCTGGACTCCGGCTCTGTTGCTAGTCCCAACCGCGAGACCGAATCGATGCTGGATGGGTCAGACGCTGTTTCCGATTGGCCGCTACTCAATGCGTTGCTGAACACGGCCGGTGGAGCTACTTGGGTATCACTGCACCATGGCGGCGGCGTAGGTATGGGTTACTCCCAGCACTCTGGCGTGGTAATCGTAGCCGACGGAACCGATGATGCCCACGCACGATTAGGCCGCGTGCTGCGTAACGATCCAGGCACCGGCGTTATGCGCCATGCAGATGCGGGATACGAAATTGCCAAAGAGTCTGCCCGTGAAAACAGTCTCGACTTGCCGATGCTGAACCAATAATAGGAGTATTTAACCATGACCCATCTCGACATTCAGCCCGGCAAAATGACCCTGGCGCAAGCGCGCCAGGTATTTCAATCTCCGGTCACCGTTAGTCTGCCCGACAGTGCCAACGACGCGATTCAAAAAAGTGTCGATTGCGTCAACCGCGTGGTTGAAGAAAACCGCACGGTCTATGGCATTAACACCGGCTTTGGGCTGCTCGCACAAACGCGTATTGCCGATGAAGACCTGGAAGCGCTGCAGCGTTCGCTAGTGCTTTCCCATGCTACCGGCGTAGGCGCCGCCATGGACGATAACCTGGTACGGCTCATCATGGTGCTTAAGGTTAACAGTCTTGCACGGGGCTTCTCTGGTATTCGCCGCGAAGTACTCGATGCACTGATCGCCCTTATCAACGCTGAGGTTTACCCACATATTCCCCTCAAAGGCTCAGTGGGTGCCTCCGGTGACCTAGCGCCACTGGCCCACATGAGCGTAGTGCTTATCGGTGTGGGTAAAGCGCGCTACAAGGGCGAATGGCTCTCTGCTGAAGAGGCGCTCAAGGTCGCAGGGCTTAGCCCCATTGCGCTAGCCCCTAAAGAGGGCTTAGCGCTACTCAACGGCACGCAGGTCTCCACTGCCTATGCTCTGCGCGGTCTATTCGATGCTGAAGACCTCTATGCTGCCGCTACCGTTTGTGGCTCCCTAACGGTAGAAGCCACCTTGGGATCACGCTCACCATTTGATGCGCGTATCCATGAGGTGCGTGGTCAGCGCGGCCAAATCGACGCCGCAGCGGCTTATCGGCAACTGCTCGGCGAACACAGCGACATCGGTGACTCCCACGCTAACTGCGAAAAGGTTCAAGACCCTTATTCGCTACGTTGTCAGCCACAGGTAATGGGTGCCGCGCTTACTCAAATTCGCCAAGTCGCCGAGGTACTGGCGGTAGAAATCAACGCGGTGTCTGATAACCCCTTAGTGTTTGAAGATACAGACGACATTATCTCCGGCGGCAACTTCCACGCTGAGCCGGTGGCAATGGCTGCTGACAACTTAGCCTTGGCAATTGCCGAAATGGGTGCGTTGGCGGAACGCCGTATCTCGCTAATGATGGACAAGCACATGTCCCAGCTGCCGCCCTTCCTGGTCGAAAAAGGCGGCGTTAACTCTGGGTTTATGATCGCGCAAGTGACCGCGGCAGCACTGGCCAGCGAGAACAAAGCGTTGGCGCACCCGCATAGCGTTGACAGCCTACCTACCTCAGCCAACCAGGAAGACCACGTTTCCATGGCACCGGCGGCTGGTAAGCGGCTATGGGAAATGGCAGATAATGTACGCGATATCCTGGCCATCGAGTGGCTCTGTGCCTGCCAAGGGCTTGATATGCGCCACGGCTTACAGACCACGCAACAACTTGAGCAAGCCAAGCAGTTACTGCGTGACCATGTCACCCACTATGAGCAAGACCGTTTCTTTGCCCCGGACATTGAAGCAGCCAGCAACCTGATTGCATCAAGAACGCTGAGTCCTCTACTTCGTCCTGGCACCCTGCCAAGTCAGCACTAAGCGGCTTACTCTCCCCCCGCAACAATGGGTTGCGGGGGGTACCGCATTCAATTCCAACGACCAATTCCAACGACCAATTCCAACGACAAGAGTAGTTTTTCATGAATGCTATCGTTTTGGCCATTTTAGTGATGGTCAGCCTCAGTCTTGCTCGGGTTTCCGTTGTCTTTGCCTTAATCGTTGCAACGTTGGTGGGTGGGCTTTATGCGGGCATGCCTATCAACACCATTCTCGATGCCTTTAACGACGGCCTTGGTAACGGCGCTACCGTGGCGCTGGCGTATGCGGTACTGGGCGCTTTTGCTGTTGCACTCTCTCGCTCAGGCATAACAGAAGTGATGGCGAACCGCGCCATTGCGCGCTTTCAGGTAGATGATTCAGGCGGCAGTCGGCGTATGGTGACCTATACACTGCTGGCGGCCCTGCTGGCTGCTGCGGTGAGCTCTCAGAACCTAATTCCGGTGCACATTGCGTTTATTCCTGTACTGGTACCGCCATTACTCAAGCTGATGAACCACCTGCAGCTCGATCGTCGGCTGGTTGCATGTGTGATTACCTTCGGCATTACCGCCCCTTACATGTTGTTGCCGGTAGGCTTTGGTGCCATCTTCCTAAATGACATTCTGCTCACCAACCTCAATGAGAGTGGCGCCGCACTGGGGCTAGAGGTCACCCGAGGAATGGTACCCATGGCGATGGTGATCCCTATCGGCGGGATGGCGCTTGGCCTTGCAGTGGCTGCGCTATTTAGCTACCGCAAAAGCCGTCACTACCAGGATCGTGACCTCGCCAAAGGCGACGAGACGCAAGCAGAAGCGGCCCAACATCTGAAAGGCTGGCAAAAAGCTGTGCTGGCAATTGCACTCATTGGAACCGTTGCAGTTCAGCTCTACACCGGCTCAATGGTGCTGGGGGGTATCTTTGGTTTTGCCCTGCTATCACTGAGTGGCGTCTTCCGTTGGCACGAGCAGGACGGCATCTTTACCGAAGGCATGCGTATGATGGCCCTGGTCGGGTTCATTATGATTACCGCGGCTGGCTTCGCCAGCGTGATGCAGGCCAGTGGTGAAGTTGAAGCGTTAGTGAGTAGCTCCACGGAAATAATTGGTGATAACAAAGGCTTGGCAGCATTGATTATGCTGCTCGTCGGTCTCTTTATTACGATGGGCATCGGCTCTTCGTTCTCAACGATACCCATCATCGCCTCGCTTTACGTGCCACTCGCGCTCAACTTTGGCTTTTCACCACTCGCCACGGTGGCACTAGTAGGTACCGCAGCTGCCTTGGGCGATGCCGGCTCGCCAGCCTCCGACTCGACGCTTGGCCCTACCGCCGGTCTCAATGCTGATGGCCAGCACGACCATATCTGGGACAGCGTTGTGCCAACGTTCCTGCACTACAACATCCCGCTGATTGCCTTTGGGTGGGTAGCCGCCATGATGCTCTAACACTCCCCCAGGCCTTTCCCCAAAACAAAACCACCCCGCTCATTTAAGCGGGGTGGTTTCATAGCACGAAGCCTAATTCACAGAATCACTCGTTATCGCGATCACTTGGTCTCAGTACTTTCGGGTTGGAGTTCCCCCACACCGTGTAAAGATCAGCTAATAGTGCGTCGTTAAGCTCCTCAAGCTCTTCAATAGTAATACGCTCCTCACCTTGAAGCCCGTAGAGCACCACCTCGTCACCAGGAGACACACCTTCTAAATCAGTAACATCCACCATCGTCGTGTTCATTGACACTTTGCCTAATACCGGCACCCGCTCACCGTTAATCAGCACAAAGGCAGCGTCGGTAAACACACGCCGGTAACCATCAGAGTAGCCAACGGGTAAATTCGCCAGCAGGCTGTCACGCTCTAACACCCTTACATGGTCATACCCCACTCCGCTGCCCTGAGCATAATCATTTACCGATGCAACACGCGTTCGGAAAGACATCACCGGCTTAAATTGCTCATAATGCGGCAAATCTCCGTACAACAAGCCACCCGGCCTTACCATATCCAGCCGCGCCTCAGGCACTTCCATTGTGGCAAACGAGTTAGCCGCATGAAGGATTAATCCATCGCGATCCAGGTTAGCGGCCTCGATTAGCCAAGCACTCTGCTCATGGAAAAGCTCCAGCCCTTGGCGAACAAACTCCTCTTCTTCAAAGGCGAAGTGGGTCATGATGCCCACCAGCTCCATAGACGCTAAGCCTTGCAGCTCTAATGCCTCCTGGCGCCCCGCTTCACTCTCAAGTGCCATGCCGTTACGCCCCATGCCCCCTGAGTTGAGGCCCAAATGATAGCGCAGCGTAACACCCGCTTCAGCCGCATCCTCAGAAGCCTGTCTTGCAGCGGTGATATCACCAAATAGCTCTTCCATCTCGTAATCAAATGCACCACGAATCTCTGCAGGTGTGGCACTGCGTACCCGCATTAATCGTCCCTCGAAGCCGCTTGCCCTAACCACGCGAGCTTCCTCGTTGCTCGCTACACCAATACAGGGAATACCTAGAGCAATAACGGAAGGCATTAGGTTAGCAATCCCATGACCATAAGCATCGGCTTTCATAATGGCGCAAAGAGCAGTCTCTTCCCCCAATAGCTCCTGGACACCAAGAATGTTGCTTTCAAAAGCGGATTGAGAAATCTCTACCCACGCATTGGCACTAATATGCTCTGGACTATCAACCAGCAGAGCCTGGTCGCTAAGTAATGGCGCTGCATAGCTTGTGCTAGTAACAGCGGCAGCAACCGCAGCGGCTAACAGAGTAAGCGGGTATTTCATTGTTGAATCCTTAAATATTTTCGTTGTAGTGATTTCCCCCTACTGACACTAACCGAATTTAGCAATAAGTAACGATAGAGCATGCCGTTTTTCTTAAACAAAGCAGCGCTTTGACACAACAACGATAGATTCAGGCTGACTTAGATGAGAGAGCTGGCTGAGAGAGCTGGCAAAGAGAGCTGGCAAAGAGAGCTGGCAAAGAGAGTTGACTAAGAGAGCAGCCTTCGCTTACTGCGTTCTAGCAAAGCAAATGAGTCGGCGAGGGCTATGCCTACACCGACTCAACCAGGGCGCTGCCAAAGAGAACAACTATCCTGACACAGGGAACATAGCTAGAAGATAGCCCGTACCGCCAAATATAAAACAGAAGGTGCTAAGAGAGCCCCCAACCCCGTGTAGAAGGTAGCGGTCATTGCACCGTAAGGGACAAGCTTGGGATTGGTAGCAGCAAGACCTGCCGCAACACCACTGGTGGTTCCCATCAAGCCACCAAATATCATTGCCGAGCGAGGGTTATCCAAGCCAATATGGCGCGCCATAACGGGCGTCATGATCATAACCAGTATTGATTTGATTAAACCCGCAGCTATAGACAGCGCGACAATATCTGAAGAAGCGCCAATAGACGCGCCCGCAATAGGGCCAACGATATACGTCACGGTGCCAGCACCAATAGTAGTCAGTGAAACAGGGTCTCGATAACCGAATGCAAACGCAACAGCGACGCCAGCAACAAATGAAAGCACCACACCTAGAAACAGAGCGACGATGCCACTCATGCCCGCTTCACGAATTTCATGAAAACGCACACCATAGGCTGTCGCAATAATCGCCAGATCCCGCAACATACCGCCGCCCATCAATCCCAGTCCTGCGAATAAACTGATATCCGCCAGCCCCTTGCTGCCACCGGTGTGGATGCCACCATAATAGGCGAGTGCAAGCCCTACCATAATAGCGATAGCGGACCCATGCACCCGGCCATTGGTTAACTTGTCGCTAACAAGATAGGAAATATACATCGCGGCCCCAACAAGGGCGAAAGCAGCCACCAAATGCTGGCGTTCTAACTGTGCAATTAATGATTCAATCATGGCATTAACCTCGGGTTAGCGGATGTGGGCCGGAGAAGGAGTAGCAGACTTCGTTTGTGGTGGCTGTTCCTCCAGGGGGGTTGGACGTTGAGAGCGCCCAAACAGAGGAATTACCAAGAAACTAGCCGTTACTGCCACGAACCCCGCCAAGATGGCAATTAACCCACCATCAAGTGCCGCTGCCACATCCTGACTAGCCGCCATCGCCACGACGATGGGTATATACATGCCATTCCAGAACTTAATACCGCTTTCGGTGCTGGCGGGCATTTTCTTCTTATCCATAAGATAGCCGCCTACAAAAATCAGCAGCAGCATAGCAATGCCAACACCACCAACATTAGAGGTCACACCAAGCAGCATGCCCAATACGTCACCTGCCCAAAGGCCGACCAGCATGCAGCCTGCCAACAGGGCAACTCCATAAATCACCATAGTAATATTCCTTCATTGTCATTATTGTGAGGATTACGCGTTAGATCTTAAGCCGCAGCAGTGATGCGTAGCTCTCCCCTGCGGCGTAGAAAACCACGTCAAATTTCAGCAGCAGTATTTTGTTTTTGGAAGGTATCGGCATAGGTATCGCGTAACTGATTTTTCTGCACTTTACCCATTACATTGCGCGGTAGCGCCTGGGTAAAAAAGACCCGCTTGGGTTGCTTATAGCGAGCTAGCTGATCCTTAAGCGCCTCTTGGATTTGTGACTCAGTGATTGAGCACTCCTGCTCTTTAGGAACGACCACAGCGACGACGCCCTCCCCCAGATCAGCATGCTGCACGCCAATAACAGCCGATTCCGCCACGCCGGGCAGGTCATCAATGAGCTGTTCAATTTCTTTGGGATAAACGTTATAGCCACCTGAAATCACCAGGTCCTTGTCACGGCCGACGATGTTTAGATAGCCAAGTTCATCGATACAACCAAGGTCGCCAGTGATAAAAAAGCCATCGTCACGGAACTCAGATGCAGTTTTTTCCGGCATCCGCCAATAGCCTTTAAAAACATTGGGTCCTTTTAGCTCCACCATGCCGGTCTCGCCTTGGGGAATGGTACAGCCCGTTTCACGGTCGGTAATACGCACCTCAACACCCGGTAAGGGAATGCCAACCGTACCTGGGCGACGCTTACCGATGTACGGGTTGGAAGTGTTCATATTGCTTTCGGTCATACCGTACCGTTCAAGTATGGCGTGGCCTGTGCGCGCTTCGAAGGCTTCATGGGTTTCAGCAAGTAGAGGAGCAGAGCCGGATATAAATAGCCGCATATTGACGACAGCTTCTCGAGTGAGACGAGGTGACTGAAGGAGCCGCGTGTAAAACGTGGGGACTCCCATTAGAACTGTCGCAGTCGGCATACGATCAATTAACTCGTCTACATCCAACTTCGGTAAGAATGTCATCGAAGCACCGTTAACGAGCGTTACATTGCATGCAACGAACAGCCCATGGGTATGGAAAATAGGTAGAGCATGCAGCAAGTGATCGTTTTCGCTGTAGTGCCATGCCTCTGTGAGGGCCAAGCAGTTAGAGGCTAAATTGGCATGCGTCAGCATGGCACCTTTAGATCGGCCAGTAGTACCAGAGGTATAAAGAATAGCGGCCAAATCATCAGGACCAAGCTCACAGACCCACGTCGTTTCCTCAACGTCGCTTAGCTTCTCCATCAAGCTGCCATCAGCCTGCGTGCCTAAACTTTCAATATGCTGCACAGCACATGTAGCTGCCTGTTGAGCGGCAAGCGCCATATCTTCCGGTCGGCAAATATAGAGCTTAGGCTCGGCATCTTGCAAAAAGTAGCGAACCTCACTCTCCGTATAAGCAGTATTTAGCGGTAGATAGACAGCACCCACCTGCAAACTGGCTAAGTACAGCATTAACATCTCAGGGCTTTTATCAACCTGAACAACCACCCTATCGCCCGGCTCAATGCCTAATGCAAGTAAATGAGTGGCAATCTTTCGGCTGGTGGCAATAACGTCTTTATAGCGATACTGCTTCCCACTAGGTGTATCAATTAGCACCTTGTCAGGCTGGCGCTCAAAGTGAGGATAAAACTGCATGTAAAGATTGTTATTCATCTTGTGCTCCTTGTTATTGTACCTAATCACTATTTCTTGTACCTAATCACTATTTCTTGTACCTAATCACTAGGCTGGGTTTGCTGGTTAGTCACTACGCGAAACTGCCTGCAAAGCACTGCCATTGCAGACACGGCTATTTCAAACTAAAAGCACGGCTAAGCTTTAGCATCAGCAGTAAAGTATTGGGACGCTTGGCTAGCAAGACGGCGGATATCATTTGCGCACACCACACTCTGGTGCTGGCTAAATGCCTCATGGTTTTGCTCGATACGACTGAGTCGATAGAGGTAGTTCACCATAACGCCATGGGCTTGTTGCATCCCCTTATGGGAAGTATCGGCAGGCCAGTTAATGCGATAAAGGCTGGCTCCATTACCCAGATGAAAACGTGCAACAGGATTAAGAGGGAGCCCTGCTGAGCTCTTAGCCTCTACGAGGTAATACGCCACAATACGCATCAACTCCTTTTGATTACTGGCCGATACCTGGGATGCATCAAAAGCCTCCGCGGCAAGCAACGCTTCAAGCTCCTTTGAGAGCACAATGCTTTCAGTGGCACGCTGTTCAGCAAGCCAGGTTGCGAAGCCAGGTACAGGCGATAGCGTGACGAAACTCTTTATTTGAGGGAATTCTCGGCTGAGTTCCTGAACGACCTGCTTGATTAAAAAGTTACCAAACGACACGCCTTTCAGGCCGCTTTGACAGTTACTAATACTGTAGAAAACTGCGGTATCAGCCGTGCTTAAGGGAGTCTCTTCAGCATTTTCCAGAATGCTTTGAACGTTATCTGGAATCCCCTTACATAAAGCCACCTCAACAAAGATAAGTGGCTCGTCCCCCGTTGCTGGATGAAAAAATGCGTAGCACCGGCGGTCGTCGGGATCTAGCCGACGGCGCAGACTGTCCCAATCCTTGATTTCATGTACCGCCTCATAGCGAATGAGCTTTTCCAGTACAGCTGCCGGGGTGTTCCAATCAATGCTTTCGAGCACAAGAAAACCACGGTTAAACCAGGAATTGAAAAGGTGTGAAAAGTCAGCATCTAACGCAGCAAGATCGGGGGATTTTTTTAATCGCTTGAGAAGGTCAGCCCGCATTTTGACTAACTCATACGTACCGCCAGGGCAAAGGTTTAGCCTGCGCAGCAAATCTTGTCTGCGTGGTTCACAAGCATCAAACAGCTTTGCAAGCGCAGCATTATCATATTTTTCGCAATAGGCTTGGTATGCAGCATGGATAGCATCAGGTTCTGCTGCATAGTCATCTGCCAGCAGAGAGAAAAAAGCCTCTTGCTCCTCCTCATTCAATTGGCTGTACTGTTCTAACGCTTGTTGGGCTGTCAGAATCTGTGAGGCCTCACCGTCACGTTGCATTAGTCGTTCACACATCTCGGTAAGAACGCTAAGGTGTTGTTTATTGTCTTTGAGCAACCCCTGTTGATGGCTTAGTGCGCGAGTGCGCTCGCTTATATTCGTGAGTAAACCTTGGAGGAAGGTCATATTCATATTCATACAGCTGAGCCCCGCACGTCATTGTCATAAGATTACAAAGGCAAGGATTTAACAACAAGCCATGTTATATTTAACAAACTAGGTCTGTTATATATTTCAGTCAAGCTAAAGAGGATTCGACTTATGGCTAAGATATCGCAGACACAACGGCTGCGTGACTTACTGGAAGACGCCATTGTGGGGGGGCGCTTTCTGCCAGGAGATAAGCTAGATCCAGATGCATTAGCGCTAGAGTACCAGTGCTCGCGCACCCCCATTCGTGAAGCTATTCAACAGCTTGCAATGTCAGGAATGGTTCAGGTGCTGCCTAAACGTGGAACCTTCGTGACGAAGCTGAGTATTTCAGAATTAGTCGAACGCTTCGAAGTGATGGCTGAATTTGAGGGTGTTTGTGGAAGGCTAGCTGCACGGCGAATCACCGCAGATGAGTTGGCGCTGCTCAAAGAGGCTCACAACGCATGCCGTGCAAAAGTAGCAGAGGGAGATAGCAACGGTTACTACTACGAAAATAGCTTATTTCACCAACGAATTTATGAAGCGAGCCATAATGAATTCCTGGCTCAAGAGTCAGCCCGCCTACATGCGGTATTGCAACCCTATCGGCGCATGCAGCTGCAAGTACGTATGCGTTTGGAGACCTCGTTTCAGGAACATGACGCGATTATCGCGGCGATAGAAGCTGGCGAGGCGCTTCAAGCAGAAGCTCTCTTACGTGACCATGTCACGATACAAGGAGAGCGTTTTACGGACTTGGTCGCTTCCATGCAGCAGTTAAAACGCGCCTGATACTCCCCCACTACCCTATGCTACCCTGCGCAAAACAGACTTAGGGGGCAGGATGAGGCTACTGATGGGCATAGCGACGGCTTTACTACTAGCGGGATGTGGTGACAAGGGGCCGCCACAGCCGGATATGTCGCTGAAGGTAGGCGATGAAGGCGTCATATCTAGCGCATCGCGCATGTGCAACTCCGTTGAGCTTTACGAGATCCGCAGAAAGATCTGGCAAGATGTAACTCAGGAAGAAATGGATACCTACAACGAGGCGCTTGATAACGGCGACTGTACATCAGCATATGCCAAGAATTTGCAATATAAGGTGCTGGATATTGGCCCTGTAGTGGAAGACGCCACAGGCTGTAGGCTACGTTATATGGTGACAATAGAAGTTGAGGAGCACGGCACACGATACGTTTCCAGTGACCGTATTCCAGGCACTACACAAGAACAGTGGGACTACCGCGGAAACTGCACGCCAAGACTTTCTGAGTAGCAGTTGACAACTGTGCTTCGCCCTGACGGGCGAGGCTTCCAATTTCTTGGCCAGCTACCGGTACTTGGCCGGATTCACGCAAGCCTGCATTCTTTTATTTTTAACCCTGAAAAGTAAAACTGCCCATTTATCGGCTAGTTCGCAAAGATACGAATACGAGAGGAAAGGAAGCCCAGTCGGCTCTTGGATCCCGATACGAATTTGGGCGTGGCGTAGATAAAGACGATACCACAGCGTACATAGATTGCTGGCAACATCGAGCCGCAAGTACAGTACACTCACAGGCATTTAAATAAGACCGTCAGAATACTATGGCACTGTACTTTACGCCTTAATTTTGGGAGCAAGGCTATGACGACGCCAAGACCCCTTTAACCGAGTGGTACAACATGATGCTCAAAGCATCCTGGGAAACGCCACAACAGTTGAAGGCCGATATTGGAACCGCCAGCATCCTTAAAGGTGGCCGCGTTGTTTTCAATATCGGAGGTAACAAGTACCGAGTCATACTCTCCATCCGGTATGAGCAGCAAATTGCTTGGGTTCGTTTTGTTGGCACCCACGCCCAGTACGATACAGTCGATGCGGAGACAATATAATGAACATCCAACCTATCCATAACGATGCCGATCTTGACCGTGCATTTGCTCGTCTTGAGGAGCTTTGGGCTGCTGAGCCAGGTACTCCTGAAGCGGACGAAATCGAAGTGCTCTCAATCCTCATAGAGAAATACGAGGATAAACACTTTCCCATCGGGCCGTCTGACCCTATTGAGGCGATCAAATTTCACATGGAGCAACAGGGGCTAACGCCGCGTGACCTTGAAGCATACATCGGCTCTAGCGGCCGAGTTTCAGAGGTCCTGAACCGTAAGCGAAAACTCAGCCTTCGCATGATCAAGAGCCTGCATGAAGGCCTTCGAATCCCTTACAGGAGCCTAAGAATAAAATAAGCCATTGAATAATATAGCAAATTTCTAAATAAACCGGAATGTGTATACCGTAAAATATACCAACACTTTTTTGTTAGAACATCAGCTACACAGCCGCACATTACGAAAGCAGGTAGCAGGTAGCAGGTAGCAGGTAGCAGGTAGCAGGTAGCAGGTAGCAGGTAGCAGGTAGCAGGTAGCAGGTAGCAGGTAGCAGGTAGCAGGTAGCAGGTAGCAGGTAGCAGGTAGCAGGTAGCAGGTAGCAGGTAGCAGGTAGCAGGTAGCAGGTAGCAGGTAGCAGGTAGCAGGTAGCAGGTAGCAGGTAGCAGGTAGCAGGTAGCAGGTAGCAGGTAGCAGGTAGCAGGTAGCAGGTAGCAGGTAGCAGGTAGCAGGTAGCAGGTAGCAGGTAGCAGGTAGCAGGTAGCAGGTAGCAGGTAGCAGGTAGCAGGTAGCAGGTAGCAGGTAGCAGGTAGCAGGTAGCAGGTAGCAGGTAGCAGGTAGCAGGTAGCAGGTAAGTCTTTAGAGAAAAGCAGCCCGTCCCTGCTGCTTTCGTTTGCAACGTTCAGTTTAAAGTAAACGCTACATGCGTGCTGGTGTGTGTGGCTGCCTACAGCCATTACTTCGGTTAGACGGTGCACGGCGTAATTAGTATACTTCATCACCTTTCTTAATGTCTAGCTCCCTCCCTAAATTGAAACCAGTCCATTTCGTAAACCAATGCTTACGAAGATTTATGATATCTTCTTGCAAAAACAAGCTTTCAACTCCAAATAAGCTTAACATCGCTCTCTTCTTATCAAGCTCAATAAATGGACATGCGATTGAGTCAAGCAATAAGTATATTGACTCGGCATCATGACTCAATATTCTCTCATTAAACTTTAATCTTTCTGAAATATGGTCAACTAAAAACTCTCTCAGCTTTGAATATCTCTTTTTGTTTTTTATATAAAAAAGCAGCACCGTAATAGCAAAGTGATTCAACTCTTTTTTCCTTACAAACTTTCCACCTTCTGCTTCAATGCCCATATACCGACATATTAAAGACTCATCAAGCCAATATACTTTCCCTAATTCAGCAAGAACAATAAGCAAATATAATGTTTCAACCTGGGCATGATCAAGACTTTTATTTTTATTGAGAAGGAAACAAATTTCATCAAATATCGACTTTAAAACCATATGTTCGTAATCAAAATCAATTTCACCTTTTCTGCAAAACTGAATAACCAAATTTAGAACTCTTGACAATTTTATAGTAACGTTAACTTTAGGCGAAACACTGTAAACAAAAAACACATACTCTAAAATCCCCAAAAGAGCCTTGATTAAATTCTTCTGAGAATGCTCTTTCTTATCACTTTTAATATAGTCACTTATAACTCTCTTCAACCTTCCTTCTACTACAGCAAGGGTGTAATTAAGGATATCATCATAACCGACCCCACTTTCTTTAATAATAGTCTTAAATTCAACAATAACTTTTCTAGCATTAAAACTAATGCTACCATGCAATTTTTTCTCTTCTTCTGTCTCAATCAATTCCTCTAAGTCATAATTAATTCTATCTGTAAGGAGTTTAGAAATTTTATTTTTTGCTATAGTAATCTCTGTTATCAATGGTTTCTCATAAACCACCTCCTTATAAGGATTAAGACTAAGTTTAAATTCGCCAAGGGCAATACCAAACTCTTTTGTAATGATGTTTTTTACAGACTCCTCATTAAAAAAAACAAAATAATCATCTACATAGCGGAATATTTCGTAATCTTTAGATTTATGCACGCCTATTTCTGATAATTTTAAATATACTTGCCTGTCTATTTTCTGAAGGATTATTTCCGCAAAAATTCTAGACAGTTCAGGCCCTATAACTATTCCGTTGGTTTCATTGTAATTCAAAGACTGCATTATCTTATCAAACTTACCAGGAAAGCTTTTTTCTATAACCACTCGTGATTTGACTAGCTGTTCTTTAACGTTACCCTTTCCAAAAACAGCCCAGGCTATAGAGTGAGTATACACACTGTCGAAGCATCTAGTGACATCAATTTTAAGCATCTTATTATACTTTTTCTCGCATTCATGATAGTCTTTTGATTCATAAAACTTATAAATATTGCTATATTTTTTATATGCGAAGAAAGATTTTATATTATCATAACTTTCTCCATCCTCCTCAATCAGCCCCAGCTCTTGATTAATAAACCTGAGCCTATTATCAGACTTTTTAATTGAATATCTCGATACCCTAGTCGGGTATCTGATTGAATAATTACTTATGCTGCTGTAATATAAAATAATTTCTTTATATTCATTATAAAAATCAACTATTTGTATTTGATTTTTAGGATGGGGTATTGAAAGCTCTCGAAATCTATTCTCCTGATGCACTATACTATAGTTAAAAGGTATTGAAGTTAAATCCTTATGCTCAAATTTTTTAAAAGACTTAACACACTCAAACTTACCATTAAGCTTTATTCTTTTTTTAATTATTTCACTTTGAACACCGAAAAGCATTGAGATCACACTATCTAACGCCTCACTTCCAGCTTTCCAGCTAACTTTTTCGCCATCGTATTCCAGCAAGTTATTTACTAAAAAATCATAAAAAAACCGATTAGAAAAAGTCAAAGGAATTTCATATGGCAAAACATCAGACAGGACAGCTCTTTCTTTTTTATAGCTTAAAGAATTTTTCTTATACATTTTACCAGGCCCTCACTATTTGACTCAATTCATCTGTTGAGAAGGTATGAAACACCTTTTCTTCGAACCCCTTTTTAAAAGACATGTCTTTTACTCTTTCAAATGCAACGCCATGAAGATGCTCTCTACATTTTTTTATTAAATAAAAATCTAGCTTTTCCAGCTCTTTCAAATCATTAATTTTACTATTAGAAAAATAAGAGCCAACAAGTGCATTATTCTTATTATTTAGCAGCCTAGTATTACCTGTCAAAAATTTAATCCTTTTAACTAAAACTGACCTTTCTCTCTTCTCGTTAAATCTTTTGTTTTTTGCATAACTATCAAATATCCCATCTATTCTTTCTTTATACCTTTGAAATCTTTTAGAGCTGATTTTTATTTTAGTCGGAGAGTTTCCATAGCTGAACTTATAACCTAAATACTCCAAATTAGCATTCTTAGGCTCTACTAAGTTCTCAAGCTTTGTTTTACCATTACCTTCTGGATGAAGTTCTAATTTCAAATCAGCAGCTTTAGAACAAAAAAAATCAAAATACTTTCGGGGCGCAACATATGTTTCACTTGAAAAAACAGCTACAATGTCATCAACATAGCGCGCATAATACAATAAAGACTTATCTTCTTTTACCGCTTTATCAAAAGTAGACATGTACAGCTCTGCTAAATAAGCGCTTACCCCTAGTCCTCTAGGAATGCCATCCTCATTATTAGAAAGCTCAGTGTAACTTTTTAAAACCCTTCTTATCATCTTCTTCGATGAAACGGACAAAAGTGGCTCTTCATATAATCTTTGAAATAACACTTCATGGGAAATAGATTCGTAAAAATCTTTAATATCTGTTCTTATTACCACTTTTGGAAAACCATCCCCTAAAACCTTATCAAGCTGTTCAACTATTAAACTGCGATTTGCTTGCTTGACGCCAAAAACTTTTTTTAAATTCTCTTGAACTTGCTTACTAACAAAATATGTACAGGGAGTACTATTCAGAGAGTATATTTTCTTATTACCATTTGGAGAATCCAGTTCTTTTAAATCAGTTGAGAAACTAACTTTACTCGCTATCTCGGCAACTTTCTCAAGCTCACTATCTATCCTTTTATCTCTTTCAAGTATGATTTTATTTTTTATTTTATTTAATCTTTCTTTTCTAAGATTATAAGCTTCATCTCCAATTTTTCCACGTGAATCTTTTAATCTTTTAAAACCGACTTTGATAGCTTTCAGCCTTTTGGTTTGAGCAGCCACGCTGGGAAAGAAAATATTCTCTAGATAAATACCTTTGCTATTTTGCTTCTCAAATATAAATTTAAAATTCTCTGCTGAGAAAGATTGATCCAACATTACGCCCCTCCTTTTTAAGCCAGGCTTTTTTTTGAAAATGAACTTTCACAAATAACATGAATACTTAGTCCTTTCCAGGACTCTTTAGGAGTAGCCTCTCCACTTGCAAAAAGTTATGAAGTAGCTCACCTCATTCACCAACCCAAACAGCCCAGCAGTAGCGGACCTTCACTCGTATCTTGTAGTACAAGAAAAAATACCGAAAATCGAACACAAGCAGACGTGTGGGGAGATCGCAGTAGGAGCCGGTGTTATCCCATTGTAATCACCTCATAAAGCCGGTATGCGCCGTTACAACCCTTACACTTATTTTCGCCGATCCAATACCGAGAAAGCTCATCCCGACGCAAAACCTCAAGCTCAATTCCCATTTTTTCACAAAAAATGACACTTAGGTATTGCTAGGAATACTAAGGAACGCTCTTTTCTGTTACCAGAAAATCAGCAAAACTCTTTTGCTCATTTTCGCCCCCAAATATCCGCAGAAAGCGCATGAATCCGCATGAATCCGCATAATTTTCATGCACCCATTATTGACCAGCCAGCCCAGCAGTGGCGCGGCTTGGCGGCGGGCGCGGGGGTGCATAAAAACCACTACATTTAGCGCGCGGGCGCGGCGTGGGTCGCGGTCGGTGGGGGGCGATTGGTTGGCAACATCGCCGCATGAAGCCCTGTAGGCGCTCGTCAAGGCTGGCTACCCTTCCGCTCTCCTCTCCCTCGCCTAACACGACAACGCCCCGCACAAAGGCGGGGCGCCGGTCACCTACCAGCTTCTTTCGCCGGTGCAGTATCCTTACTTAGCGCGGTGTACTGGCGACCACGGATCTTCTCTTCTGAGCTGCGAAGCGATAGCGCGCCATAAGTCGCGGTTAGGGCGAGCGCCTATGACTGACAAAACTGCCGCTAGAGTGGCCCTGAATGCTTGGTTATGAATGCCCTGTCTGATACCGCATTTCAACCAGTTGATGTTCACCCACGTTTTCTACTTCCTTGATGAACTCAAATCCAAACCTTTCATAGTAATTTCTGAGGTAACTGTGGGCATGGATCTCAATAGAAGTGACACCTAACTCCTGCGCATATTGCATCATTGCCTGGACAACTTTCGAAGCGACGCCCATCCCTCGACATACCTCACTGACCGCTATCCTGGCCATGGTAGAAGAGCCGTCTTCTTTCACAGTTAGCCGAGCCGTTGCAATGGGTTCACCGTTTTCCATTACCAGCGCGTGGAATGATTCCTCATCCAGTCCATCCAGTTCCAGCTCTGCAGGAATCTGCTGCTCACGTGTAAACACCTGATAACGAATACCTTGAGCCTGCCTGATCAATTCAGAATCATTACCGATAGTTACTTCCATCACTGTTTTTCTCCAAAAAAACAATAGATATAAAGTAGCACATGCGTCTCTCCCGATTGAACGGGTGGGCGTCAGCCAGAGCTTGGATTCCTAGCCCTAACACACCAACGCCCCGCACAAAGACGGGGCGTTGGCCATACGCTGGCGAATAGCTGGGGTTAGGCTTGGGCGCTATCCAACTCGTCCAGGCTCGGTACATACTCCATTTGCAGCTCAAGCTCTTTTAAACGGCGGGCAAAGCCCAGGCTTAGTTGTGTTTATCTGACGGCTAGTTAGCGCCATGGTGGTATGCAGAGATTCTTTGAATGGAGGTATATACCGTACGGTATACCACTTGGTAGCGGGCTTCGAAAGGAATACTGAGGAGTATCTAAGAGCTAAAATCAATGTTATTCAGAGTGTTACACATGATTTTCGGCTTTTCTAGGACTTGCTGAGAATGGCCACTGGCGTCCCTGGCAGGAGTCGAACCTGCGACCTGCCGCTTAGGAGGCGGCTGCTCTATCCTACTGAGCTACAGGGACTAACGCGGTCTAAAACTAGCGGGCGCATAGTATAACGCGTTGACTTAGGTAGGGCCAACTGAGTTGGCGTTATTCAACAAAGTTATTGAATCCAATCACTAAATCCAGCCGAGAAGGCGTAACAAGAAAACTCCTGCTGTAACGGTAACACTCGCCATCAATGTGGTTATCGCGATGATATTGGCCGCTAGAGCCACATTTCCGTTAATTGCCTTTACCATAACAAAGCTCGCAGCTGCGGTGGGGCTGGCAAAAAACAGGAAAAGTAGGCCTAACTGGGGCCCAGAGAAGCCCACTAACCATGCAACCAGGGTGGAAGCAAACGGCAGCACGATCATCTTCATGCTACTGGCACCTAAAGCGACTTGGCTGCCTACGCGCATACTTGCCACCGAAAGCGTTGCCCCAATACAAATCAGTGCAAGCGGCAAGGTGAGAGAGGCAAAGTAATCACCAGAGGTAATCACCCAACTGGGCAAGGGGATAGAAAAAGCGGTAAAAGGTAGGGCCGCGAATACAGAAATAATTAACGGATTGGTGACAATATGCTTTAACAAACTTCGCCAATCTGTAGATTGCCCAGGCTGGTAGGCCGCCAACGCAATAACAGAAAGTACGTTATACATGACGATCACAACACCAAGCAGTAAGCTGCCCGCCGAAAGGCCATAGTTCCCATACATCCCTGCCGCTAGCGCCAAGCCAACCACACCACAGTTACCCCGAAAAGCGCCCTGTACATAAATGCCCCTTTCAGCGTGGGGAACCCGATAGTGCGCCCACCCCCAGCTAAAACAGAACTGCCCCAATGTCGCGGCAGCAAAAAATAGCATTAATGGCACATCCAGGGCGACACTCAGGTCTGCTTTGATCAAGCTTAAAAAAATCAGCGTGGGAAGCGTCGCTTTGAAAACCAACGCTGAGGCCGTAGCAATAAAAGCACTATCAATCCATCGTAAACGCTTTAGACCAATGCCGATAAACACCATGGCAAACACTGGCAACGTAACGTCTAATGTGCGGGAAAACAGCTCAATTAGTTCCACAGAGGCGCTCTCGATTGGATCAGCAACTGCTTATACTCTACCGATAACGAAGATTTGTCGACCCGCTCAACCGCAACACAAAAGCTCCAGGCGAGAAAAACAAACGCCCTTCTACCCATACTACTCAAATAGAGATGTTGAATTCAGCTTGGAGGGCACATTCAGAACAACACTATCGCGCCCCTCTCTTTTAGCGTTATAGCTTGCTGAGTCGGCTCGACTCAAGGCATCGTCAACGCTTCCATCACTCTCATCAAATCGGGTAACCCCAATACTCAACGTAACGTTGTACTGTTTGCCTTCATACACAACGGATACTTCACTTACCGCTTGGCGCAAAGATTCAGCGATCCGCTGTGCTTGTCCAATGGTACAGCTAGGCAGGAGAACGCCAAACTCGTCACCTCCCTGGCGGGCGACATGGTCACTACGACGAACCTCCCAAGCCACAACCTGGGCGATACGACGCAGCATTTCATCGCCTAGCGCATGGCCTCCTTCATCATTAATAGGCTTGAAGTGGTCAAGGTCGAACATTAGCAGCGCTGAAGGTGTACTGGTTTTTTGAAAATCTGCAAAAGCATCTTCGAGGCGGCGCTCAAATCCGCGCCGGTTCAGCAAGCCAGTTAATGGATCGTGCTCAGCCTCCCAGCGCTGAATAGCCTCTTGCTCACGACGCTCGGTGATATCTTTTACCACCCCTACCAAGCCTAGCGAATGCCCTCCTTGAGAAAGCATTACCACCCGCGCATGGATATCCAGCCAAAGTGTTTCATTATCACTGCGGATAAAACGCAGTTGACGCACAAAATCACTGCCAGATTTAAGACTATGGCGCCACATATCCTCAGCGCCTTCAAGGTCATCCGCATGGACTTGCTTTAGCCAAGCCTCCATAGGCAACGTTTCGGCAATCCCCAGCATGTCGAGTAGCGCTGGGTTCATATAAGTAATGGAGCCACCAAAATCCGCTACAAACATACCTTGAGGAGAAGCATTCAGCACAGAGTCCAGGAACGCCTCGCGCTCCTGTAGATTGCCAACTAGCTGTTGGCGCTCGTCCTCCACTCGGTTAAAGGTAGTCGCCACTTGCTGAAGTTCTTGCATGGAAGTTGCAAGACGTACATGGGCTCGACGCCCTTGACCCACTTCTCCAATCTGCGCCTCAAGCTGGTTAAGTGGGGATAAAATACGCGCTAACAACCACCATAAAAACGGCATCATCAACAACGCGAGCACTACCCAAATCCACCAGAGCTTTTTAATGAAGCCAACCAAGGGCTGATACGCCTGCTCAATCGGCAAAAAGAATCCTACCACCCAACTGGCAGGCCATACTTGAGCATAAGATTGTAGGCTAGACCGACCATCTAAAAGTGTTTCCACCCCATCCCCCACCCAGCCGTCAAGCGCTAACCCCAGCAAAGGATTTGTTGCCAAATGAGGAATCGGCGTATTCACCAAGGACCTATCAGGATGGTGTAAAATTTTTCCTGATGCTGTCGCTACTGCCGCAAAGCCGTGCTCACCTAAACGTACTTTTGATAAACGGTTAAATAAACCTCCGGCGTCCAGGCTGACAATGCCGCCAATAAAGCCAACGAACTCTCCTTGCGCATCTTTACGCGGCACACCAATTAGTACCATCGGCATACTACTGGCACGGCCAACAAAGGGCTCGCTCACATAAGGAAAACGTGTCCCTCTTAGCATTTTAAAGTACTCAAGCTCAGCGCTATCAAGTCCTCTTCTGCCGCTCACTGTTGGCCAATCCGAGAGAATCAGCCCATTCCTATCGGATATTACAACGCCCTCAAACCATGCCAACAACGTATCGTTACTTCTTAAAGCACTCTCTAATATATTAGGATCTTCACTCATTCCTACCAAATGACTTAACCGTTCAAGTGCCTGAATACGCTGCTCAATCTGCTGGGTAAGCTCATCGGCTAGAAGCTGTGTCTCATAACGCAGGTGCGCCATATTGGTTTCATGCACCATCGTCTTACCCACCTGCCAAGCCATGCCTAACACCAACGCCGCCAGCAATAGCAGCGCGCAGGAAAGCCCCAGTAGCAGCCGCCCCTTTAAGGAACGAAGCGTAAAAAACTTGTTAAAAAAACGGGCTAAGAGCACCAATTATTCCTTTGTTTATCAACGTTCCTTGGCGTTAAGCTACCCTGACTAGCTCGAGTCACTATCTCGTTAATTACTCTATAAAAAGAACGTACCAAAAAGAGCATAGGAATGCGCGAGTATCGCGTTAGATTTAAAGTATTTTTCATTTCTACTGCGTGATGGATCAATCGGTACCATCATTCAAAACTTACTGCGCAATACCAGTAGTGGCTTAATTGATAAGCGCCACTATTTCACGTATGTTCGCCGCCTACTCCATTGACCCTAATGAAGCTGCAGCCCTATGGCGAAACGTACAGCAGGCTATACATCTCAAGGCATCCGCAAGATTACCGCCCTTGCAGCATTTTTAACTGAATTTGTCCACTTTTCACGTATTAGTGGGTTTAAAATAAAGCCGGATGCCGTGCTTGGCTGGGGACTCAAGCCCACCAGCACGCGTGCGCGCCAGTATGCCAAGCGCCATGCACTTCCTTATATTGCCCTGGAAGATGGTTTTTTGCGCTCGTTGGGGCTAGGGGTAAACGGCTATCAGCCTCACAGCATGGTGGTTGACCACACTGGCATCTACTACGATGCCTCACGACCCAGTGATTTAGAGAATTGGCTGAATAGCTCCACCTTTGAGATGGACGAGCTTGAGCTAGCCAGACAATGCATCGACCTACTCAAACGCTATCGCCTGTCAAAGTATAACCACGCGGTAGACCAACCGCTTGAGACTAATGCCAAGGTATTAGTGGTAGACCAAACCGCGGGTGATGCTTCTATTCACCATGGTGGCGCCAATGCTGCAAGTTTTGAACAGATGCTGCAACAAGCGTTAAGCGACCATCCAAACGCTGAGATATTAGTCAAAGTCCATCCAGACGTCATTGCTGGCAAAAAGCGCGGTCACTTAGCCAACGCACAAACTCACCCACGTTGCCACGTTATTAGTCATGACATTAACCCCTGGGCACTATTTGACCAAGTCGACACAGTTTATGTAGTTACCAGCCAGCTAGGGTTTGAAGCGCTGTTAGCAGGCAAGCAGGTCCACTGCTTCGGCCTCCCCTTTTATGCCGGATGGGGGCTAACTCAAGACCAGTTACTCTGCACACGACGGCGCGTTAAGCGCAGCCTGGAAGAAGTTTTTGCTGCGGCCTACCTGCGCTATACCCGCTACGCGAACCCCTATACCGGCAAGGCTGCCACGTTAGAAGAGACCATTGCGCTTATCGCTGACCAAAAGCGCCAGCAGGAACGGCTGCGCGGTCAATGGCTCGCCTGCGGGTTTTCATTTTGGAAACGGCGCTTTGTCGGTAGCTTTCTTGGTCCCGCGGCAGAGGTTCGCTATCAGCCGAAGATGCCCCCGGCAGCGCTTGACAAGGCTGCCCCTGGCTCAGACAAGTTGCTGGTATGGTCCAGCCGGATTAACGATGAGTTCAAAGCTCGTCATGAGCACCATCTAGCACAATTATGGCGCATGGAGGATGGCTTTATTCGCTCAGTTGGCCTGGGGGTCGACCTTACGCAGCCGCTATCTTTGGTAATCGACCGCCAAGGAATTTACTACGACCCCAGCCAGCCTAGCGATCTGGAAACACTGCTGAATCAAGCCGAATTCAGTGATGACCTGCTAACTCGGGCTGCTCAGTTACGCGAGCGCTTGGTAGCACTGAAACTCTCGAAATATAACGTGCCTGGCCAGGAAGAGATTGAGCTACCCACAGACAGGCAGGTTATTTTAGTTCCAGGCCAAGTGGAAAGTGATGCCTCTATTGCAACAGGCTCACCCCTGATACGCACCAACCAGGCGTTGCTCAGTGCAGTAAGGGAAGCGCACCCAAACGCTTTCATCGTTTATAAAGCACATCCAGATGTGATAAGCGGTGCTCGCATAGGCGCACTCGATAACAGCGCTAAACGCCTGTATGATTTAGACGCCAGCGATATCGACATTACGGTGCTTTTAGAACGTGTCGATGCCGTGCATACCATGAGCTCGCTCACCGGCTTTGAAGCGCTACTGCGCAACCGCCATGTATGCACTTATGGCCTACCGTTCTACGCGGGCTGGGGGCTAACCAAGGATGCTATGCACTGCCCTAGGCGCCAGCGTGTTTTATCGCTGGATGCGCTTATTGCAGGCACCCTGCTGCTGTACCCAAGCTATGTTGACCCACGTACTCGGCAACTCTGCAACGCCGAAACGGTAGTTAGTCTGTTGGAACAGGCCAAATCACAACAATTTAAGTCTCAGAAACAAGGGTCCCAGAAACGAGGGCTCCGGAAAACTGGGTCGCAAAAACATATACTTACATGGAGGCAGCGGCTGTATCGCTGCTATCGTAATTTATTGATTGGAAGCCACTGAGTTGAAGCAGAAGCGCGCATTTTTATTCTTACAAGGCGTTTGTTCGCCCTTTTATCAGCGCTTAGCCCGCAGGCTTACCGATGACGGTCACCGTGTGATAAAGGTCCACTTCAACACGGGTGATATTGCTTACTGGCAGCGCACGCATGGACACAGCCACCTATTTCGAGGCACGTTAGGCGAGCTTCCAGACTATATTCAATCGTTATGGCAACGCTACGAGATTACCGACCAAGTCGCGTTTGGTGACCGGCGCCCAGTACATCGCCCAGCGATTGACCAAGCACCTAACGCCGGTATTCGCACGCATGTTTTTGAAGAAGGGTACTTTCGCCCCTTTTGGGTAACGTTAGAACGCGAAGGCGTTAACGGTCACTCACTGCTGCCCCGCGACCCCAGTTGGTTTTATGAAACTGGCAAAAATCTGCCAGAGCTTCCGCCGCCCGTGCGCTTTCGGTCATCGTTTAAAATCCGCGCCATGCATGATGTCGCCTATCATTTATCGGGGCTCGCCAATCCCCTGGTAACCCCCCACTACCGTAACCATGCCCCCATTACTGCACCAACCGAGTACGCGGGTTACATCAAGCGCTTCACGCTACTCAAGCAGTGGAAAAGGCGTGATGCCAAGCGCATACAGTCCTTAATTGAGAGTGGCAAATCCTATTTTATGCTGCCACTACAGCTCAATACCGATGCACAAATTCGTGATCACTCTCCCTATGACAATATGGAAGAAGTTATGGATCACGTCATGGGCTCCTTTGCCCAGCACGCCCCTGGCGATGCTCTGCTGTGCATTAAAAACCACCCACTGGATATGGGGTTAGTAAACTACCCAAAAATCATCCAGCGGCTGGCCAGCTTTTATGGCCTTGAAGGGCGAATCGTGTATTTAGAGTCGGGTGATCTAAACCCTCTCATTCAGCATGCAACCGGTACCGTTACGGTTAACAGCACAGTGGGCATTGTCTCACTGGAGAAGCAGTGCCCCACTTATGCACTTAGCGACCCAATCTATAACTTGGCAGGCCTGACGTATGAAGGGCCCCTGGAAGAGTTTTGGCAGCAACCCCCACCGCCAAATCAAACGTTGTTTGGCTATTTTCGCAACACCGTCATGCATACGGCACAAATTAACGGTGGCTTCTACTGCCAGCCTGGCATCGATTTAGCAGTAGACAACGCAGCGCGTATACTTGAAGCCTGTCCCTCTCCCTTGGAGAAACTGCTTTGAGCGCTGGTACACCATCAAACACGTCAGCTACGCATGTCGCCGCCAGTGCGAGCCAACGGCGCTGCGTATTGATTACCGGCGCCACGGGGGCCATTGGCGGTGCACTGGCAAAGGTTTACGCCACGCCGAACACACACCTTGTACTGCACGGTCGCCAACCGCAAGCACTGGAAAATATCGCCACTGAGTGCCGCGCCAGGGGCGCGCAGGTAACGCCATCATCCATTGACTTAACTGACGATATAGAACTCAAAAAATGGCTAACCATGCTCTGTGCTGAGCAAGTGCCGGATATCGTCATCGCTAACGCTGGCAAAAACGCACATCCCACCAGCGATAGCGTGCTAGAACCATGGGATGACGTTCAAGCACTGCTGGATATCAATCTAAAAACCCCTATTGCGATGGCTCAGCATCTGGTGCCCGCCATGCAGGTACGGGGTAGCGGTCAACTGGTATTTATTAGCTCCTTAGCGGGCTGGTACGGTTTGCCTGCCACGCCAAGCTATAGCGCCAGCAAAGCCGGTATCAAGGCCTATGGCGAAGGTCTACGCGGATTACTGGCCCCCCATGGCATTGGCGTCACGGTCGTCATGCCGGGCTATGTTAGCTCCCCCATGTGCAATGCCATGCCTGGCCCCAAACCGTGGGAGTGGCCACCAGAGCGCGCTGCCAAAGCCATTACCCACGGCATCAGCGCGAATCGCGCCAGGGTGAGCTTTCCTTTCCCGCTAAATTTCGGCACATGGTGGCTTGCAGTTCTGCCAGCAGGTATATCCCAATGGCTAGTAAAGCGTTTGGGTTTTCATCCATCAGGGGGGAGCTAGCATGCAGGCTTCTCTTACGCTTGCTCTAATGGCGCCCCTAGCGGTAGGCCTGCTGGGCAGCTTGCTATGTGAAGCGCTGCTCAGCCCGCGCCCACAACCTTTCTGGCAACGGCCAATGGCTGCCAACACCATTCACCTGGGTAGCTGGCTGCTGCTGTTTGGTGTGCTCACTCTGCTATTGCAGCGCCCCTGGTTTGCCATTGTCTTTATTCTTTCGCTGCAGCTGGTCATTGTGCAGTCCAGCAATACCAAGTCGCGCACTTTAAACGAACCCTTTATTTGCCACGACTTTGAGTACTTCTGGGACGCTATTTTGCACCCACGTCTCTATGTGCCATTTTTTGGTATCGGGCTGGCCATTGCCGCCAGCACAGCAGGTGCTATTGCGATTGGCGGCTTTATTTACTTCGAGGCCTCTCTGCTTAACCTATGGGAAAGCCATACGTTTTTGTTAAAAACGCTGACCATAGCAGCACTAGGCGCCCTGCTGGTATGGGTTGGGTTATACCAATCGCCGCCAGTTAGCCTAATTCCGGCTGCCGATTTACATCACTTAGGGCTGTTTAGCAGCCTATGGGCGTACGGCGTTGCGCTAATGCGTTCTTCACCTCCTGCACCGGCCGACTCCCCTTTTTACGGCATGGTGGAGGAACAAGCGGCACATGAGGCAGCAGCAGAGCAGCCTAACAATGCCCTACCTAACAATGCCCTGCCTAATGTTGTCCTGGTTCAGAGCGAGTCCTTTTTCGACCCGCGCCCTTGGTGTCCTGAGGTCGCCTCAACGCTACTGCACCACTTTGACGCCACTCGTGATGAGGCCATTCAGTACGGCGATTTAGACGTTCCCGCCTGGGGCGCTAACACGGTACGCACCGAGTGTGCCGTGCTCACGGGGGTTTCACCTGCCGCCTGGGGAGCGCGTCAATTCAACCCTTATCGCACCCTTGCGCGCCATCCGCTGCCTAATGTTGCCAGCGCTTTTAAAGCGCAAGGCTATCGCACCGTGTGCATTCACCCTTACCCCGCTACATTTTATTTACGCGACCGAGTTATCCCAAAACTTGGCTTTGATCTATTCATTGATATTAGCGAATTCGACAATCAAGATAATCATGGGCAATACATTAGTGACCTCGCTGTAGCACGAAAGGTTGGACGCCTGCTTGAAGATGGAGATAATAGGCCACTGTTTGTATTTGTTATCACCATGGAAAATCACGGCCCGCTGCATCTGGAAGCCCCAGAGCAGAGGCATTTAGCCGCTACACTGCCTAACGCAACTTGGCCGCTATCTGAACATGTACGTGATCTAGCCGTCTACCTACGCCATTTAGGTGAGGCTGATCAAATGCTAGCCAGCGTTAAAACAGCGCTAAACTCAGCATCTAGGCAAGGGCTTTTAGGTTGGTACGGTGACCATGTGCCGATATTACCCGCCGCCTACAGGCATTATTCGCCCCCTGCTGGCAGCACTCCGTACATGATATGGTCAACCGACGTGCAAACGCGATCAACTGAACGATTGCCTAGCGAGCGTAAGCCGCAAGGATTAGCAGCAAACGAACTTGGCGTTCAGCTATTTAAACAAGTGTTTGGACGCGATATAAGTAACGATGTGATCAAGGCAGAACCAGAACCTCAGGAGCAAGAATGACTAAACGCGTTGCCATTATCGGCGCCGCCCATCGTTTCCCCGGCACCACCCCTGAAACGTTCTGGCAGGACCTGCAAGCCGAAAAAGACCTCGTCACCCAAGTGGCTCCTGATCGTTGGAGTCACGATGCATTCTTGCATCCTGACAAACGCCATCCAGGTACCAGCGTAACCTTTGCCGCTGGCAGCTTGGGTGATATTAGCGGGTTTGACGCAGCGTTTTTCGGGATTTCGCCCCGCGAAGCGGCAAATATGGACCCGCAACAACGCATGTTGCTGGAGCTTGCCTGGGAAGCTATGGAAAGCGCGGGCATTGTGCCCAGCACCCTACGCGGCAGTCAGTGCGGTGTTTTTGTAGGCATCGCCAGCCTTGATTACTCCTACCGCATAGCTGACGACATGGGGGCAATTGACGCCTCCACTGCCACGGGTAATACCTCAAGTATTGCCTCAAACCGCCTCTCTTACGTGTTCGATTTCCACGGCCCCAGCATGTCGCTGGACACCGCCTGTTCGTCCTCAATGGTGGCGTTTCACCAAGCCTGCCAATCCATTCGTAGCGGCGAAACCACCATGGCACTGGCGGGAGGAATTAGCCTTCACCTGCACCCTTACGGCTTTATTATTTTCTCCAAAGCCAGCATGCTGTCGCCCACCGGGCGATGCCAGGTATTTGATGAAGCTGGCAATGGCTACGTGCGCTCAGAAGGTGCTGGGCTATTCCTGCTCAAAGATTACGACCTAGCTGTTGCCGATGGAGACAATATCCTGGCGGTGGTAGCAGGTTCTGCTGTCAATACCGACGGTCATAAGTCTGGTTTAACGGTGCCCAACCCCAGCGCTCAGGTTGACTTAATGCGCCGGGCCTACGATCAGGCTGGCATCTCACCGGATGAAATTGACTACCTGGAAGCCCATGGCACCGGCACCGCGGTTGGCGACCCAATCGAGACCCACGCCATTGGGGAAGCGCTCGGCAAACACCGCAAAACGCCGCTACTCATTGGCTCGATAAAAAGTAACCTTGGCCACCTAGAAACCGCCTCAGGCGTCGCTGGGCTCGCGAAGGCGATATATAGCCTGCAACACCGCGAAGTGCCCGCCACCATCGGCATCCGCAAGCTTAACTCACGCATCAAGTTTGATGAGTGGAACATCAGCGTTGTGACGAAAGCCCACCCGCTTAAGCCACAGGGTCGCTTGGTGATCGGTGTTAACTCTTTTGGCTTTGGCGGCGCAAACGCCCATGTCATTTTAGAAAGCGCCCCAGAAAAACCAGCAGCACCGAGCCATACGCCTACCGAAGCCCTGCCTATTCGGTTTAGCGCTCGCAGCCAAGAAGCACTGGCCGAAAATGCCCGCGCTCTTGCTGCCCACCTGCGTGACAGCGGGCAATCTTTTTACGACATCGCTCACACCCTGTTTCATCACCGGGAGCAACATGCATACGGCGCACTCTGTTTTGCTCAAACACAAGCGGAAGCAGCAGAGGCCTTAAGCCAATTTGCAGAGGGTGAAGAGAGCCAGGTAACAGCGCTTGAGCGGTTAGCTAATCCGCGCGGGCCAGTCTTTGTCTACGATGGCAATGGTTGCCAATGGGAAACCATGGGCCACGACTTGCTTGAGAGCGACGCTGTTTTTAGTGACGCAATTGATCGTGTTGATGCACTTTTCCAGCAATACGGTGATTTCTCCCTGCGCGCCGAGCTAGCAGGGCGCAATCAACAAGAGGGTGCTGAGGGGCGTTTTGTACGCACCGAAATCGCCCAGCCTGCGCTATTCGCCTTGCAGGTTGCGCTAACGGAGTGGCTAAAAGCCCAAGGCATCACCCCGGCAGCGGTTTTCGGCCATAGTGTTGGTGAAGTCGCGGCCGCCTGGGCGTCTGGCGCCCTTAGCCTGGAAGATGCTGTCAAAGTTATCTACTACCGCAGTTTCTACCAGGGTAAAACCCGTGGCCTGGGCGAAATGAGCGCAGTTGCCATGAGCGCGGAAGAAGTTGCACCATGGCTTGAAAAACCCGAATTCAACAAGGTGAGTCTCGCCGGCATTAATAGTCCGAAGGGCATCACCTTAGCGGGCGACCGAGATCAGCTAAGCAAGCTTGAAGCTGCACTCAGCACCCAAGATATTTTCGCTAAGCGGCTACCGCTGGATTACGCTTTCCATAGCCCCGCCATGGACAGCATCCAAGCTGACATAGTGGCTGTTTTGGCGGACATTACTCCCCAGGCCACTCAGATACCCTATGTATCTACCGTAACCGGAGCAGTCAGCGAAGGCACCACACTAGGCGCCCACTACTGGTGGCTCAACATCCGCGAGCCGGTGCTGTTCGATAACGCAGCAATCGCGCTGATTGAGCAAGGCTTCAATGTATTTGTGGAAGTCGGCGCCCATCCTATTTTGCGTCGTTACCTAAATGAGTCCCTACGCCAGCAAGAGCGTAGTGGGTTGGTATTGGGTACTATTGAGCGCCACAAACCCGGTAGCGAAGGGCTTAACCGCTGCCTAAGCCAACTGCTGCTTAGCGGTCTCAGTATGGATAGCCGTCGCTTCTTTCCGGTGGAAGGACAGCGCGTGCTACTACCCCGCTACGCGTGGCAGCGCGCCCATCACTGGGTGCAAGGCACTAACGATGGCCAAGGCCTGCTAGCGCGAAATTACCAGCACCCGCTGCTTGGCTATCCAATAGCGCAACAAGATAACACCTGGGAAAGCCAGCTAGACACCAAGCGCCAGCCATGGCTTGCCGACCACGTTGTTGGCGAAGGCGCCGTCTTTCCTGGCGCAGGGTTTGTAGAGCTCGCCCTAGCCGCCGCGCTACAGCAGAAAGATACGCCGCTGCTGGATATTGAAGAGCTAGAGATTCGTGCCCCACTGCTGCTGGATGGCCCCAATGGCCGTACCATGCGCCTTACGCTCAACCCGGATGATGGCCGTCTGACCATTCTCTCCAGAGAGCCAGCAAGCGGCAGCGAGTGGCAGCTAAATACCGTGGCTCGCCGCATGCGCGAAAGCCGTGGATTCTTACTCAACCGCCAAGCCCCTACGCTGCCCAGCCGAGCCCCTGACTACACGCTGGCTGAGCATCTGCAAATGGCAGAGCGCATTGGACTACATTACGGACCGGCGTTCCAAGCCATCAGCCGTGGCTGGATTGAAGGCGACAGTATCGTTGGTGAAATATGCCTGTCTGACGATGTACAAGCCCAACTGAGTACGCTCCACGTCCATCCTGGCATTCTAGATAGCGCCTTCCAGCTGTTTATCCCGCTGCTGGCCAAGCAAAGCGACTTTTCTGCCCAGCTAGCCTTTGTACCGGTGCGTGTTGGCCGTATTCAGGTCAATACTGAAGCCGGAGCTCCCGTGCTGGCACGTGCCGTAATGGGCAAGCGTGCGCCCCACTCGTTCACCGCTGATTTCGAGCTATTCGACGCCGCTGGTAACGCCGTGGCAGTGCTCAGTGAAACGCGCTTTAAGGCTATTCGCCTGAACCGCGCACATCACCAGCACTTCAGCTATTTGGATGTGGAGCTAACCCCCGCACCGCTTAATGCTGCCACCATGACGCTACCTGCCGAGGCACTAAGCCGCTTGGCAGGGCTAAGCAGTGCCTATGCCTCAGGCACCGACCAGCGCTATGCCCAGGAAGTAGCCCCCCTACTCGATAGCCTTAGCGAAGCCTTTGCCCTGCACGGCTATGCAGTAGCAAGAGAAGGCGTAGAGGGTGACGACGAACAGCTAGCTCCAGAAACCATCTGGCAGTTGTTAGTACAAGACTACCCCGACTACTTCGCGCCTATTCACCTAGTGGGCCGCCTCGGCCTGCATCGCGAGTTGCTTGCCAACGGCAGCGCTGAGCTTGAAAGCCTGGGGATCACTAGCGAGTATTTATCAGGCATTAACCGTGTACTGATTGGCGAAAGTGGCTGGCAAGTATTGGCTACCGAGCTAGGCGCGCTGATAGAAGCTACCCTTGCCACGCAGCCTAAAGGGCAACGCCTGCAACTGCTTGAAGCAGGCCCTTGCGCGCCCGCGCTCGGCCAGCGTCTGCTAGAGCAGCTTGCCAACGCACACGATATTGCTAATGACACGCACCACTACCGTGCCATCACTACCAGCGATACTGCACGCCATCAAGCAGAGCAGTTACAAGAGCGCTTCCCGCTGATAGATGTCCAGCCGCTGGAAGAAACACCGCCCACGCTCACGAATGCAGAGAAAGCCCAGCTTGCGTTTATCAGCGTGGACGTGACTCAGCCCGAACGTACTCGGCAGCTAATTGAAGCCCTACCCACACTGCTTGCGCCCGGCGCTCAGATTATGGTGGTCGGCATCTCGCCAAGCCGTTGGCTGGATGATCTATTGGCAACCCCAGGTATCGATCAAAATGCCCTGGAGCAAAGCACGCTCAGCGACTGGCTGAATAACCAAGGCTTCAGCGTATCGCCGCCTATCGCGCTGGAAGAGGGCGATATAGGCGCATACCTGCTCCACGCTCAGGTTATCAATGCCGATGAGCAACCGACGCTAACGCAGCCAGCGGCGCACCACCTTATTGTTGCAGGGCATGAGCAAGAAGCACTGGCAACACAGCTTGCCGAGCAGCTCGCCAAACTGTCTAGCAGTGCTAATGTGTCTGACAGCACTAATGCATCTGGCAGCACTGATATATCTAGCAGCACCGATGTATCTAGCAGCACTGATATATCGAGCAGCACCAACGTATGGTTGCGGATTAGCGATGCAGCCCCGCAGGTGCTACTGAGCGAAGCACTTGATGAAACGAGCGAGACACCTGAAGCGCTCAACTCTGCAGCACTTAACATCGTTGACTTGCGCGGCCTAGGGGCTACAACCACGACAGCCCAAACCCAACGCTGCCACAATGCACAACAGTGGTCGCTGGCGTTGGAAGCTAGTGGTCTTGAAGGACAAGGCAGCCGCGTCACACTCTGGCTGCCTACCCAAGAGTCGCATACCGGTGACGACGCCGCGCTATGGGGCTTTGGTCGCTCGCTGGCCAACGAAGCAGTTGGCCATCTCGTTACGCTAATCGACCTACCGGTAGCCCCCAGCACAGCAGCAATAGCAGCCCTTGCTGCCTCTATTGCGGCGCCGGATAGCGAAAACGAGCTGGTGATCACCCAAGAAGGCACGCGTTTAGCTACCCGGCTACGCACCTTGCCTGCACCGCATCCGCTACAAGCGCAGGAAGCTGCACCGCGGCAGGCGATGACCCTTGGCTTCGCCCTACCGGGCCAACTGCGCCAGCTACAGTGGCGGCCGCGTCAGTTGCCGACCCTAAGCGCGGATGAAGTCGAGATTCGCGTTAAGGCCACCGGCCTTAACTTCCGCGATGTGATGTATACCCTTGGCCTGCTATCCGATGAAGCGATTGAAAACGGCTTTGCCGGCCCCACTCTCGGGCTTGAATTCTCGGGTGAGGTAGTCGCGGTAGGTGCCAATGTTAAGCATGTTGCACCAGGCCAAGCGGTGGTGGGCTTTGGGCCTGCCAGCTTCAGCGACCGATTGATTGCCAGCCAGCACGCCGTAGCACCGCTGCCAGAAGGTGTTAGCTATGCTGCTGCTGCCACCATCCCAACCACCTTCTTTACCGTGTACTACGCGCTGAAGCACCTAGCGCGCCTTGAGCCCGGTGAGAAAGTGTTGATCCATGGTGCCGCAGGTGGCGTGGGTATTGCCGCCCTGCAGATTGCCCAGTGGATGGGGGCAGAGATATACGCCACCGTAGGCTCGGAAGAGAAGCGTGACTTTTTACGCTTGATGGGTGTCGCGCACATCTACGACTCCCGCTCGCTCACCTTTGCCGAAGAGATTCTGCAGGATACTCAAGGCGAAGGCGTGGATATCGTGCTGAACTCCCTAGCGGGTGAAGCAATCAACCAGAACTTACGTGCCTTGCGTCCGTTTGGACGTTTTTTAGAACTGGGCAAGCGTGACTTCTACGAAAACACCCATATTGGCCTGCGCCCATTCCGCAACAATCTCAGCTACTTCGGCATCGACTCCGACCAGCTGATGAAGGTGCAGCCTGCGCTCACCCAGCGTTTATTTAGTGAAATGATGGCGCTGTTTAACGACGGCACTCTCAGCCCACTGCCATTTACCGCCTTCAGCCATAGCCAGGTCATCGACGCCTTCCGCTATATGCAGCAGGCGCGACAGATCGGCAAAGTAGTAGTGACCTACGAACAGCCGATTGCACCGCCCAGTAACGAGTCACTCGGTACCGATGCCCTAACACTGCCCGCCGAGGCCAGCTATCTGGTCACCGGAGGCCTTGGCGGCTTTGGCCTAAAAACGGCTCAATGGTTAGTGAGCAAAGGCGCCCGACAGCTGATTCTGCTTAGCCGCAGTGGCCCCGCCAGCGAAGAGGCCCAAGCAGCCATCACAGCCTTTGAAGCCCAGGGTGTCAACGTGCTGGCAGCAGCCTGTGACATTACTGACCGCGATGCCTTGGCCAAGGTAATGGAGCGTGCCCAGCGCGAGCTTTCCCCGTTACGCGGGATCGTACACGCCGCTACAGTGATTGATGATGGTTTGATTCGCAATCTAGATGCCGAGCGTATTCAGAACGTACTGGCGCCGAAAATCGAGGGTGCACGCCACCTGGATGCCCTTAGCCGTGATACTGAGCTGGACTTCTTTATCCTGTACTCCTCAGCTACCACGCTTTTTGGCAACCCAGGCCAAGCCAACTACGTCGCCGCTAACCACTGGCTAGAAGCTTTTGCTGCTCGCCGCCGCGCAGAGGGCTTACCCGCCACCTGCATACGCTGGGGTGCAATTGAAGATGTTGGCTTCTTAGCACGTAACACCCGCACACGGGATGCTCTACAAGAACGCCTGGGCGGTTCTGCCCTGCGCTCCGACGACGCCCTCAAGGTGCTTGAACAGATGTTGGTTACCCCTGGCCCCAGCCTTGGTGTGCTGGAGCTAGAGTGGGGTGCATTAGCCCGCTTCCTGCCCACCGCCAACGCGCCGCGATTTATGGAAATTGCCCGCGCCAGCGATGAAGACGGCAGTACCGACAACGATAGCGATATCAGCGCACTGCTTGCCGATCTCTCCCCGGAAGAGCTGCATAGCACCGTGACTGACTTGCTACGCACCGAGCTGGCCAGCATTCTGCTGATCGATGAAGAGAAGATCGACGTTAACCGTTCGGTTTACGATATGGGCTTCGATTCACTGATGGGTGTAGAGCTCATGACGGCTATTGAAAACAGGTTAGGTGTCCAGGTGCCCGTGATGGTGCTTAGCGAAGCATCTACCCTGGATAAACTCGCAGGAGTGCTGATACAAAAACTGCATCAGCACGACGATGATGTTGAAGAAGCGCCACAAGATGCGTTAGCCTCTCTGGCCGCTCGCCACGGGGCGGATACGATTACTAATGAGCCGACTTCAACACCTGCGACCGAGACACCATGACCGTCAAGCGCTCCGAACTGAAACGACAACTGCTGGAACAGGCCCGTAAACGACCTACCCCACGCGCCACCAGTCCAGCCACCCCAGCTATCAATGGGGTAGATGCAACTCGTACAGTACCCGAGCGCTTCACCCGGTTCGATGCTCACCCTGGCTATCAGCAGCTTGCAATGATGCGCCAGGGTGCCGAACAGCTGGGACTGGTAGACCCATTCTTCAAGGTACACGAAGGCCTTGCCGGTGCGACCAGCATTATTCAAGGCAACACCTGCATCAACTTCGCTAGCTACAACTACCTGGGTTACTCCGGTGACCCACGTGTTGTTCAAGCCGCTTGCGATGCGGCAGCGCATTACGGCACCTCTGTTTCTGCCAGCCGCGTTGTGTCTGGCGAACGGCCAATCCATGGCGAGCTAGAACAGGCCATCGCCAATGCCTATGGCGTGGAAGACGCCGTCGCCTTCGTTAGCGGCCACGCCACTAACGTCTCTACCCTTGGCTACTTGCTCGGTCCTAAAGACCTGGTACTCCATGATGAGTACATTCACAACAGCTCACTGGTAGGCGCCCAGCTCTCTGGCGCTAAACGGATGTCGTTTAGCCATAACGACCCCGATGCGTTAGATGCTCTGCTAAGTCGTCATCGACACCAGTTTGAACGGGTGTTGGTGGTGATTGAGGGGCTTTACAGCATGGATGGTGACATCCCCGACCTGCCCCGCTTTATTGCGTTAAAGCAGCGCCATCAAGCGTGGCTAATGGTGGATGAAGCACATTCGTTTGGTGTAATGGGAGCAACCGGATTAGGGCTGCGGGAGCACTTTGCGATCAACCCAACCGATGTAGATATCTGGATGGGCACCATGAGCAAAACGCTCTCAGGATGCGGCGGCTATATCGCAGGCAATAAGGCACTCGTCGAAACACTGCGTTACTTCGCACCCGGCTTTTTGTACAGCGTTGGTATGCCCGCCCAGGTGGCTGCACCTTCGCTGAAAGTGCTGGAGCTAATGCAGCAAGAGCCGGAACGGGTTACTCAGTTGCAAACGATTTCCCACTATTTCTTGCAGCAGGCTCAAGCCCGTGGCTTGGATACTGGACACAGCATAGGCTCGGCAGTGGTACCCGTCATTGTGGGTAGTTCTCCCCTTGCAGCGCACCTTTCCCACGCGCTGTTTGAGCAGCATATCAACGTGCAGCCCATTCTCTATCCAGCCGTCCCAGAAAAAAGTGCTCGACTCCGCTTCTTCCTCTCCTGCGAACATACCCAGGCGCATATCGACAAAACTCTAGACGTGCTAGTTACCCTGCTCGCCAATGCCCAGAGGTAGTGGCTATGCAAGAGACTATGCAAGGGACAAAGTACACAGAGAGCACGCAACCCTGCTGGTACGTAATTCAATGCAAAGGCGGCGAGTCCTTCCGCGCCGCTGAGCACCTCGCCAACCAGGGGTACGAAGTATTCCATCCGGTGCTGGGTGTCAAACGCAAGCGCCAGGGAAAACTCACCACCATTATCGAGCCACTCTTCCCTTACTACCTGTTTATCCGTTTGGATCAAATAGTCAGTAACTGGCGGCCGATTCGCTCAACCCGTGGTGTGCTGCGCCTACTGACCTTCGGCAACACCCCCGTTGCAGTGCCTGACGCGCTGGTTGAAACCTTGCTCGCACAGCCTCATCATCAGGAAGGTAGCCACAGCTACTTCTGCGCAGGGGAGAAAGTGACAATCACTGAAGGCCCCTTCAAAGATTTAGAGGCCGTCTTCAAACGCTGTAAAGGTGAAGAGCGCGCCATCGTCCTGCTTAGCGTGCTCCAACGCCCGCAAGATATAGAACTCCCCGTCAGCAGCCTACAAAAACGCGAAGGGTAAGTACCGCACCCGCGCCACCATCGCGGGTGCGCCGTAGGCTTACCACGCGCTACAAAGCCAATAATCAAATCACCACAGACCTGTAGCGCGGTGTAACGAATCTCGCGAGGAACGAGCGTATGAGGCACCCGCGATGAACCAGCCACCCGGCCATATCGAGCCCCATCGCGGGTGCGCCGTAGGCTTACCACGCGCTACAAAACCAATAATCAAACCACCACAGACCCGTAGCGCGGTGTAACGAATCTCGCGAGGAACGAGCGTATGAGGCACCCGCGATGAACCAGCCACCCGACCACACCAAGCCCCCATCGCGGGTGCGCCGTAGGCTTACCACGCGCTACAAAACCAATAATCAAACCAAACGCATACTTGTAGCGCGGTGTAACGAGCTTTGTGAGAGGAACGAACAAATGCGAGGCACCCGCGATGAACGAAGCCGCCTGGTATATAAACCCGGTGTGGGTTTGAAATGCTCAGGCGACCTATCGGTGAAATTGCTGCTCGCGCTCGGGCTGCCAAAAAATCGCATCGACACGCAAGCGAACTTCGGTGTTATTCGGCAGTGGCCACTCAATCACATCGCCTATTCTCAGGCCGATTAACGCCGCACCAATAGGTGCCATCACCGAGATACCATCCTCAACACTATCAAGCGCGTGGGGGTACACCAGCGTGCGAATCATCTGGCGCTCTCGGGTTAAATCAGTAAATCGAATCTGGCTATTCATGCTCACTACATCCTCAGGGATATCCTGAGGATCAAGCACTTCACCACGCATCAATTCCTCTTCAAGCAACTCAGCCACCATTAAGTCTTTCTCAGCGGCATTATCGATCAGGCGCTGAAGCCGTTCGGCATCAAGACGGTTAATGATAATTGGAGGACGCTGCCCCATTCTTACTCTCCTCAGAAAGCAGTAAAAAAACACACCAACAAAAAAAGCCCTCCCCTATAAGGGAAGGACTATGCCCAGCCACTATATACGGATTAACTTATAAAAGCGATCAGGTAACGCCCTGCTCAATCATGGCATCCGCAACCTTACGGAAGCCCGCAATATTAGCCCCTAATACCAAGTTACCTGGCTCGCCAAACTCCTCTGCTGTATCAGCACATTGACGATGAATATCCGCCATTATCTGCTTCAGCTTCTGGTCAACTTTCTCCAGCGGCCACTGTTCCATGCTGCTGTTTTGCGCCATTTCCAACTGACTGGTCGCCACGCCACCCGCATTGGCAGCTTTACCGGGCCCGTAAGCAATCTTGGCCTCTAAGAAAAGATCCACAGCCTCTTTAGTTGAAGGCATGTTAGCCCCTTCACTCACACAGGAAACCCCATTTGCCAGCAGCGCCTTCGCGTCAGCTTCGGTAAGCTCATTTTGTGTAGCACAGGGAAACGCCGCCTCGCCCTCAATACGCCACACCGCATGACCATCTTGAGGGTAGTCACGCACGGAAATGAAGTGCGCCTCCGGGTGATCGTGAAGATAGCTTTCCAATGAAACGCGCCGCACCTCTTTCAACTGCTTCAGCAACCCTAAATCAATACCGCTAGGGTCATGGATCGTGCCGGTGGAGTCACTACAAGTCACCGGCTTGGCACCCAACTCATACAGCTTCTCAATAGTGTAGATGGCTACATTGCCCGCGCCAGAAACCAAACAGGTTTTACCGCCCAGTTCCTCTCCACGAGCGGTAAGCATATTCTGGGCGAAGTACACCGCCCCATAGCCTGTTGCCTCTTTACGCCCCAGAGAGCCGCCCCAGTTAAGTCCTTTGCCAGTCAGTACGCCTTCGTAACGACCAGTTATCCGCTTATATTGGCCAAATAGATAGCCAATTTCTCTTGCTCCAACGCCAATATCACCAGCAGGCACATCGCAATACGGGCCAATATGGCGGTAAAGCTCCGTCATAAACGACTGACAAAAGCGCATAATTTCATTGTCTGACTTTCCTTTCGGGTCAAAGTCAGAACCGCCTTTACCACCGCCAATCGGCAAGCCCGTTAATGCATTTTTAAAAATCTGCTCAAACCCTAAAAACTTAATCGTCCCAGAAGTCACACTAGGGTGGAAACGCAGCCCCCCCTTATAAGGCCCAAGCGCCGAATTAAACTGGACGCGATACCCCTTATTCACTTGTACCCTGCCAGCATCATCCACCCAGCTCACCCGAAACATCACTTGGCGTTCAGGTTCCACAATACGCTCAATAATACTGTGCTGGTGGTAATGCGGCGCACGCTCAAATAATGGGCGCAGACACTCAAGCACTTCTTCAATCGCTTGATAAAACTCTGACTGTGCAGGGCTACTTTTTGCTAAACGCGTCAGCGTATCGTGAACATAAGGCATAAACAGTCACCACCTACAGTTTAAAAACGTCAATTTGCTGGCCAGAGCGTTCACGTATTTAACTGCGAGTACGGAAACCTGCATACCCTATGCCGGTTCGGTATAGTGCAAAAAAACGTAAAAACTAGACTAAAGTGGCACCTGACTCGCCCTTTTTTGGTATATCAAACAAAATCTGATAAACGATATTTAAACGAAGAGAGCAAAAAGAGAGAAATAACAAAGCACATACTGCCGAGCGCTTTTATCTCATCTAACTAGCATTCTCACCTAACTAATACTCTCCCCCACCCCACATTCTCATTAACCAGCATTTCAATTTTAAAATGCCTCAGTGTGCGTTTAATTTGACCTGCATCAATTGTCACAACATGTAAATTAAGTGCGCTTTTTGTATTAGCTGCTACCTTAAGAGTAGTGAACATTTTTGCAAAATATACTGAGCATTTGAGATCTTGAGACAGTCAAGCGGGATGCTCTTGTTTTATAGGACATATCTCTAGGCTTTACAGGACACACCTTTAAGCAATTAATCTCTCTTAATGGGGTTTACTATGCTTTTCTCTAAATGCTCTCGCATTACTGGCTTTAGTCTCGTGATGGGTGCTTTTGCCTTCACACCAAGCTTGGTGCAAGCCCAGGTCAGCGGCACCATTGACGCCTCGATCACCCTCGAATCCGCCTGCTCTATTGATGGCGAAGAGGGATCTGCAGTCGACTTTGGTAGCTTGGCATTCGGTTCTCATTCTGCACTGTTCGACCAGGCTGATGCTCAGGTTGCAGGTGCCGGTGGTATCACGGTGCTCTGCTCGCCTGGCGTTATTCCTACCTTCACGCTACTCAGCGGGCTGCATGATGGCGAAGTTTCCCCGGCCATTCATGCTATGCAGAGCACTGATACAACGTCCTACATCGGCTACACCCTCTACACAGATGAAACTCGCACGGATGTGCTAGATATTAACGGCGACATCGTGCTGGACGAATTCTCCAACGACCCACAGACAATTGCCCTCTATGGACGCGCCTTCGGGAACCCAGGCAACCTGCCTGCCGGAACCTACGAAGACACGTTACAAGTTGAGCTGACCTGGTAGCTTCTCGAATGACTTGGGGCTTACGACTCGTCGGCCCAATGATGGTGGTAGTGGGGATTGCTCAGGCATCCCCCACTGACACTTTCATGGTGTCGGCGACCATCACGCCAGGCTGTCTTGTCAATCATGGCATTCCTGCTGATGGAGCCCAGGTTGGCATGCTGGGTAGCCTAGCTTTTGGCACTGCGTCGGCGCTGTCTCAAGAGACACGTAATGTAGCGCTGCTCTCCTCAGGGTCTTTTACGCTCAGCTGCACACCAGGAATCCCATTGAGCATGAGCATTGATGGAGGACTACAACCAAATGCGGGGCGACAACTCAAACGGAATGATGGAAGCGAGACACTAACCTATCAACTCTATCGAGATGCAGGCTTAGCTAACCCTATTGGCATTGACCAGCCAATTACCATAGACACCACCACAACTCCCGACAACATCCCCCTACCAATCTGGGGCAGCCTGACTCTGCCGGGCAATCTGCCTGCAGGGAGCTATAGCGACGAGCTAGTGCTAACGCTGGAGTGGTGACATCGCAGCGACTTGGACGCGTCTAATTAAGGAGAATACCCATGTTAGCAATTCGCTACGGTCACACTTTAGGCATCTTCGCACTGCTGGGCGTGCTTATGGCTCCCCTTACTGCAACGGCCAACTCACTGTTAATTTGGCCTATTTATCCCGTCATCGAAAGCCACCAGCAGGCCACTGCACTATGGCTGGAAAATAGAGGCCGCGAAACAGTCAACATGCAACTACGCATATTTGCCTGGTCTCAGGAAGGAGGGAATGACCACTATCAACCTCAGCAAGCCCTGGTTGGCAGCCCCCCTATGATGGCTATCGCGCCGGGTGAACAGCAGATGGTACGCCTGATTCGCCAAGCTCCACCTCCCGCAGGCCAAGAACAAGCCTATCGCATTATCGTTGACGAAATACCAGCCTTGGCAGCTAACGACAGGGTTCCAGAGACACCCCGCGCCGCTGTACGCTTACAAATGCGCTACTCTTTACCGCTGTTCGTTTATGGCCAGGGAGCGTCCCCACCAGAACGCTTAGCCAATAGCGGCGCACCTTACCCAGGGCTCACCTGGAGACTCGCTCAACAGGGAGGGCAATCACAACTAGAGATACGTAACGCCGGCCAGCATCATGTCCGCCTTAGCCAAGTGGCCTTCGAACAATCAGGACAACGTACCGAAATTACGGAAGGACTGCTTGGCTATGTGCTTCCCGGCCAAGTGCGACGCTGGCCGCTACCTCAAGGCCTCAGGCCGACAGGTGAGCTTCGCGCGCACGTCTCAGGAGTCGGCCACCGTATTTCGCCCGAGTAGGTTCTGGCATGCCCAAACGTTTCTGCTGGCACCTCTACACATGGCTTACTTCAAGCTGCTGCGCCTTACTCCTGATGGCAGTGGCTATGCCTGCTGTTGGCCAGACACTGCCGCCGCCGCCACGCGCCGGCGCCTCTGCAGCGGTATGGGAACTCCATTTAGAGATAATCGTTAATCAGCGCTCCACCCAACGTATCGAACAAGTTACACAACAAGACGGCGAGCTGTTCATCAAGCGTGAGGTGCTACTTGAAATTGGGCTGCCCAGCGAACACCTTAACAGCCAAGAGAGCACTAACCTCAGCCAGTTAAATGGCCTGGAGGCTCGTTACCACAGCCCCAGCCAACGGCTCTATATTGAGGTGCCGCCCAGCTGGTTACCTCATCAGTTTCACACCAACACACGCCCAAACGACACACTCACACTACACACTAGCCCAGGCGCGTTGCTCAACTACGACGCCTACATCAGCGATACACAGCACGGCGCCACCTTGGCTAGTTTAGGGCATGAAGCACGCCTCTTCGGCGCTGCTGGGACGCTAAGCACTTCGGGCATTTACCGCGAGGTATTGACTGGCGATAGCGGACTAACCGAAGGCTACCGACGTTTCGACACCCGCTGGGAATATGCTGATCAAGAACGAATGATCCAATACGCCGCCGGAGACGTTATCACGCGGCCACTGGGCTGGACTAACGCAGTACGCCTCGGCGGCATTCAGGTCTCCCGTAACTTCGCCCTGCGTCCCGACTTAATCACCCACCCGCTGCCCGAATTTTCCGGCGAGGCCGCAGTGCCCACTACCCTGGACCTATTCATCGATGGCTCACGACAATCCTCGATGGAATTAACGCCCGGCCCCTTCACTGTCACCAATATGCCGATGGTTACCGGCGCGGGTACAGCCATGATAGTGACCACTGACAGCCAAGGACGACGGGTATCAACCAGCCTACCGTTCTACGTTTCCAGCGAGCTACTGCAACCCGGTTTAAGCAGCTTCAGCATCAGCACTGGCGCCCTACGGCGTAACTTCGGCCAACGTGATTTTGACTATGGCGGAGCAGCGGCCACCGGCAGCTACCGACGCGGCATCAACAATAACTTCACGATGGAGTTGCAGAGCGAAGCCAGCAACGACCTAACTACAGTGGGTGCGGGTGGTGCTTTCGGCTTATGGCGGCTAGGCACCCTGGAGACAGCCTACCGCCAAAGCCACAGCGAAGGCGCCACAGGAGAGGCATACACAGCAGGGTATCGTTACCGAAGCCGCCGCTTCAACATGGGCCTGCGCCACCAGATAGAACAAGCGGATTTCACTGACCTTTCCCGCAGCCTACATAGCACTTCAAGCGAAAAAACACAGCGTGAGGTTACTCAACTCACTGCTGGCCTCAGCCTCGGCCAAATGGGATCGCTGGCTGGCGGCTACTTCGATATCAAGACCGGAGATGACAGCCGTACACGGCTGTTCAACCTGTCTTATAACCGTCCCCTATGGGAACGTATGCATCTCTCACTATCGGCTAACCAAGAAGTGGGAGGCGGCGGCTGGAATACCCTGGCTCAGATCACACTACCGCTGACTAACCGCCCCGGCACACTAAGCACCAGCATGCGGCGAAACAACGACGGAGAGGTCAGCACTAGAACCCAATATGCCCATAGCCCCCCACTCCAGGGAGGCTGGGGATGGAACTTAGCCTATGAGCACCGTGATACGGATAGCGACTACCGCCAAGCCGAAGTTGCCTGGCGTGGCGTCTCCACTGAATTGCGTGGAGGTATCTTCGGCACTGGAAGCGATGACGTACGCTTTGCCAATGCCAGAGGCTCACTAGTACGCATGGATAACCAGTGGTTCGCTACCAACTACATACGCGATGGGTTTGTTGTAGTGAGCACCGATGGCCAAGCCGACATACCGGTTCGCTACGAGAACCAACTGGTTGGCCATACCCGTGACAGCGGCCACCTGCTAGTTCCCTGGGCACGCGCCTACTACGCTGGTAAATATGAGATCGACCCTCTGATACTTCCCGCTAACCTGAGCGTTCCAACAATAGAGCAGCGCGTCGCGGTAAATGCCGGTAGCGGGTACCTGCTGCGCTTCCCTGTTGAACGCATAGTGGCGGCAACGCTGGAAATCGTGGATAGTCATGGCGAGCCGCTGCCATTAGGCTCTCAGATTATCGCTGATAATGGTGCAACATCCTTGGTGGGTTGGGACGGCCTTACCTACCTTGAAGGCCTGGAGAGTGATAATCAACTCCAAGTAACGCTTCCCAATGGCAGCAAGTGTGCGCTAACCCTATCTCTCGATACCCACATCAATGATGTTCAGCAGTTAGGGCCTCAATCATGCCTATAGGGGAACCCCATCATATGCCACAGCCACCCACGGCACGGCGCAGGAATCGCCGAAGCTGGTCAATTGGGGCCATGCTACTGTTCTTGTTATGCATCAGCCCTGCTGCTTGGTCGTGCACGATCAGCCCCAGCGTCAACGCCACCTTTGCAAGCGCCAGCTCATTCGCGATCGCCAGCACACCCCAAACCACTTCTGCCCAACCCAACGCAGGTGCTGTCTGCCAAGGGGCTGTACTCGGGCTAGCTGTGGTATCCAACCAATGGATCCGCGCTACGCTTGCCAGTGCTAACCAAGGGGCACTGTTTAATGCCGCCAGTGGCGATACTATTTCTTACCGTATATTCGCCCTGGCCGCAGCGAACGAGGAGATCTTTCTCAACACAACCTATAACTATTTCAACCCCGTACTGATTGACTTACTCGGTCTGGTCGGCGGTCAGAGCGTCAATATCCCCATGGAGTTTCGCACCCTAACCACCTCTAATGTGGCAGCCGGTACATATACTGACACCCTAACCATCAATTGGAACTGGCGCATCTGCAATCTAGGCGTACTCGCATGCCTCAGTTTCCGCACTGGCTCGGGGGTCAGCACAGTCAACCTCAGCATGGCGGTTACCCCAGACTGTGCCATTCAGTCCCCCGACCTGGACTTCGGCAGTGCTCCGCTTGTGGCTGGCTTCGACCCAGTGACACAAACCATCGATATTACCTGTACCAAAGGTAGCGACTTCTCGGTGGGGTTAAGTGATGGCCAACAGCCTGCCGCGAGCATCCGGCGCATGGAGAATAATGGCAACTACTTGGAGTATCAGCTCTACAAAGGCCCAACCGGTAACGAGCGCTGGGGCAATACTGGCAGCGAACGACGCACATCTGCCACTGCCGACACCAACCCCGGCACACCAAGCGGCGTAACCGGCCAAGGCTTCACCTACAGAGGTGAGATTCTCCCAGGACAAACCACACCACCATCAGGCACCTATACAGACGTAATCGTGGTCGATGTCATTTTCTAGCCCACAGGTACCCCCGCGACGGTCAATGTCCCCAAGCAATGAAAGAGGGATTGAGCGTTTCTCTAGGGTTAGCGTAGCTCAGTGGCTCGCCTTCCAGGCTTTCAACACGACCGCCCGCCTGCAGTATTACAGCATGCGCAGCGGAGGTGTCCCATAAGCTGGTAGGGCCTAGGCGGGGGTATACATCGGCTTTGCCCTCAGCAATTAAACAGCACTTTAAAGAGCTGCCCATGGGAGTAACGTTATGCTTGCCTAACTTATTTAACCAAGCAGCTAAAGCCGGATGAGGATGTGAGCGACTACCCATCACACGCCAAGTGGTCTCTTTGTCAGGTTTACCTACTACCCGGATAGCTTGGCGCTGACCAGTAGCATCTATTTTGAAAGCCCCCACCCCTTCCGCTGCGATATATGCCACCTTTAACGCGGGGGCAGTAACCACACCAAGTACAGGCCTACCGTTTTCGATTAGCGCAATATTGACGGTGAATTCATCATTTCGCTTGATAAATTCCTTCGTACCATCAAGTGGATCTACCAGCCAATACCGGCCATCGTCATCAACCCCGGTAAAGCCTTCGGCATCTTCTTCGGAAAGAATCGGTAGCTGAATGGAAAGTGACTGTAAGCCGCGCATAATCACCTCATGGGCGGCTTGGTCTGCATCAGTGACCGGGCTGTTATCGTCTTTGAACTCGACGCTAAAGCCTTTTACGTAGACGTCCATTATGGCATCGCCAGCTTCGTACGCAATGTCGAGTACCTGTTCTAGTAAGGCTTGCATACCACCTCTGCTTAATGAAGCTATCTATTGAACGTACCGTAGCGCGGTGTAGCGAATCTCGCGAGGGACGAGCGTATGAGGCATCCGCGATGGGTGACCGAACCACCCTGCTGTGCCTAGGCACCATCGCGGGTGCGCCTTAGGCTTACCCGCGCTACAAAACCGTTAGCATCAAGTTATACGATCTTTATGAGGTTGGCCTTACACCTCGTAGCCCGCTTCTCGGGCAAGCGTGGTGTTAGCTTTCAGCCAGCCTTCAATATGTCCGCAATCAAAGGTACGGCCACGCATGCGGAAGGCTTGTACGGTTTTACCCTCCTGCATTAAACGGTCAATAGCATCGGTTAGCTGGATCTCGTTGCCAGCGCCCGGCGGCTGATCACGCAATAACTCCATAATGCGATAGGGCAACACATAGCGGCCAATAACAGAAAGACGCGAAGGCGCATCTTCTGGCTTCGGCTTTTCTACCACCCCGCGCATATCAGCACTCTCACCAGCAGCGGGTTCATCACAGTCCACAATACCGTAACGATAGACCTCTTCCTGGGGCACTGCTTCTACCATAATTTGCGAAGCATCATTGGCACTCCAACGCTCCACCATACTGCCCAGGTCACAAGCACTGCTGCCTAACTGGGGTTTTACCAGCACGTCTGGAAGAATAACTGCAAACGGCTCATCTTTATCCAGCAGGTGTGCCGCACAGAAAATCGCATGCCCGAGGCCTTTTGCATTGGGCTGGCGAACGCTGGTGACTTTAAGCTGTTTCGGAGAGATAGATGAAAGTGTTTCCAGCAACGCATTCTTGCCTTTACTGGCCAGCGAATGCTCAAGTTCAAAGTGAGCATCGAAATGGTCTTCAATGGCCGATTTGCCCGCTCGGGTCACCAGAATGATTTCATTAATACCCGCTGCCAGCGCTTCTTCCACCACATGCTGAATAAGCGGGCGATCCACAACGGGTACCATTTCCTTGGGAATCGCTTTGCTGATGGGTAGCAGGCGTGTGCCGAAACCGGCCACAGGAATAATCGCTTTGCGCACTTGGGTCATCATTGACGTCCTTTTACTGAGCATTGCTCTCCAAAGGGAGAAAAGATAAAGAGCAAATCCACTCTAAACTGAAAGCAAACGGTATACCGAATGATATAACAAATAAGCAGGTAATTGAGTCGAACGTTCCAACGCCAACAGCATCCCGGCAAGCCTTGCGCCCAAGCAAACTGCCATCGCGGGTGCGCCGTAGGCTTACCACGCGCTACAACCCAATAAGCAAATCACCACAGACCTGTAGCGCGGTGTAACGAATCTCGCGAGGAACGAGCGTTGAGGCACCCGCGATGGATGATGGAACCACCCTGCTATGCCTAGGCACCTCCGCGGGTGCGCCGTAGGCTTACCACGCGCTACAACCCCAATAATCAAATCACCACAGACCTGTAGCGCGGTGTAACGAATCTCGCGAGGGACGAGCGTATGAGGCACCCGCGATGGGTGACGGAGCCACCCTGCTGCGCCTAGGCACCTCCGCGGGTGCGCCGTAGGCTTACCACGCGCTACAAAACCAATAATCAAACACCACAGACCTGTAGCGCGGTGTAACGAATCTCGCGAGGGACGAGCGTATGAGGCACCCGCGTTGGGTGATGGAGCCACCCCGCTATGCCTAGGCACCATCGCGGGAACTCCCCGCGCTACTCCGCGTGGAGCTGGGCGGGTGCGTTATCGGCTAGCTTTTTAAGACGCTGGAAAGCAGTGTGGTGGCGCTTTCAATGAGTTCATCCAGGTGCTGTGAGCCTTTAAAGCTTTCTGCATACACCTTGTAGAGTGATTCAGTGCCACTGGGGCGGGCGGCAAACCAGCCGTTTTCGGTAGTGACTTTCAGACCGCCAATGGCGGCACCGTTGCCAGGAGCGTTCACTAATACAGCAGTAATGGAGTCTCCAGCTAAGGTGGTTTCAGTAATACTTTCGGCGCTTAGCTTTTTAAATGCGGCCTTCTCTTCGGCAGTGCACGCTGTATCCACGCGCTTATAGAAGGGCTCGCCGAATTTCTCGGTTAACGAGCGGTAATACTCGCTCGGTGTTTTACCAGTAACCGCAGTGATCTCTGCGGCTAATAAACAAAGCGCAATACCATCCTTGTCCGTCGACCACGCCTGACCATCACGAGTCAGTAGGCTAGCCCCCGCGCTCTCTTCTCCGCCAAAGGCAAGCCAGCCATCATATAAACCATCTACAAACCACTTAAAGCCAACCGGCACCTCATACAGTTCACGCTGATGGGAAGCCACGACGCGGTCAATCATAGAAGACGACACCAGCGTCTTGCCGATCTTAAGCGTGCTCGCCCACTTAGGCCGGTGGCTAATAAGGTAATCCACGCATACCGCTAAAAAATGGTTCGGGTTCATTAGCCCGTTGGCGTCAACAATGCCATGACGATCGGCGTCTGGATCGTTGCCAAAAGCGATATCGAAGCGGTCTTTAATCTTCAGCAGATTTGCCATCGCATCGGCACTAGAGCAATCCATACGAATTTTGCCATCGTGATCAGGCGGCATAAAGTTGAAGCGAGCATCGACCGATGTATTAACCACTTCAAGATTGAGGCCATACTCTGCCACCACTGCCTGCCATACTGGTAGAGCTGTGCCCCCCATGGGATCTACCCCAAGAGTAAGGTTGGCTTTCTGAATAGCGGCCATATCGACGACATTGCCCAACTGAGCGACATAGCGGGCAGTAAAATCGTACTCCTTAGCGTCCGCCAAGGCCTGCTCTAATGGCACCAAGGAAATATCACGCAGCTGGCGCAGCAAGTAAGCATTAGCGCGTAACTCAATCCACTTTGTTGTTTCAGTATCGGCGGGGCCACCGTGGGAAAGGTTGTACTTAATACCACCATCTTCAGGAGGGTTATGAGAAGGGGTAATAATCAAGCCATCGGCTAAGGCGGCCCCAGGAAGATGGTTGTGCTGCAAAATCGCATGGCTAACGAGCGGCGTTGCTGTGATGCCTCGATCTTTCTCGATAAGCACCTGAACTTTATTAGTAGCCAACACACGCAATGCACATTCCCAGGCGGGCTTTGAGAGTGCGTGGGTATCGTAACCAAGAAACATCGGCCCTTGGTAGCCCGCTTCAATGCGGTAGTCCACCACCGCTTGAGTAATTGCAATAATATGTGCAGCGTTAAAGGTGCGCTCCGTTGCACGGCCCCGATGCCCAGAGGTGCCGAACGTCACGCGCTCTTTCACCACTTTGGCATCAGGGATCTCATCAAAAAAGAGTTTTATGATATTCGCAATCATTGTGTTTTCCATAACAGAGCTGCCAATAACAGGGCTATCCATACTAGAGCACCTTAGCCTTTTAAAAAAACTGATTTAACTTTCGTTAACACTTTTCATTAACACCCTAACTTGGCTACTTTCATCTACCATATTAGAGCATAGCAAAAATAACAGTCCGACCGGTAAACTACACCTCCCGGCCCAGAATAGATTCTGTCAACGTTGCGCCTGTCAACATAGTCCCTGACAACATAGCCCCTGCAACAAAAGACCCTGCGACATAGCCTCTGCAGCATAGCCCCTGCAACAAAAGACCCTGCGACATAGCCCCTGCAGCATAGACCCTGCGACAATAGCCCCTGCAACATAGCCCCTGCCATTGGGATTATGCAGACACCAGGGTGACCAAACCGCCTTATCATAAGGAACGCCGTATCACATGAAACGCAATATAATCCACCCCAAAACTAATTTTAATTTATCAGTGTAACCCCTGAGAAACAACTAGTAAAAAAGAGTGAAAAATCAGATAAAACATCAAAGTACACCTAGCAGAAGCTTCTTATAAACAGCGGCCTCTTTTTTCCAATTATGGCGGGGAGCAGCAAAAGCCATTGGATCAGAGTAGTGGTAAACGCCCTCCTCCTCTACGTTTCCATCGATACTCAAGCCAATCATACTATTTTTAGGGAAGTAACCTAGAACTCGATAAATAGTATAGCAAGTCATCAAGCCAGATGAAGGTGGAGAACCAATCATGGATTGCAGCTCAAAAAATAATTTTTCATCAAAAAAATCTGTAGATTCTACCTGAGAAGAAATCTCAATTACCTCTGGCCACTTCGGTATGGAACGGTAGATAGAATTAGGCCCGGTAAAAACAACTAAGCTGACGCCTGGTTGCAACGTGCGGTCAATCAATGGTGTCGGAAGCATTCGTACCCAAACATCCGTTTTGGAGCCAATGTCATCTATAAACTCAGGCCCTAAAGAGTAATTATTAAACCTGATCACAACGCGTTGAGCATCAATCCACTCACCTACATTAGCACCAATAACACTAGGGGAATTCCCCACTACGCATATTGACCCCTCCGACATTTTGACAATATCTATTAAACTTATCCCTGGAGAGACTAATCGATCAACTTCACTATGCGCAGACGATGGATCAAAATAATGGGTTAGCGCTAGATAGCTAGCGGAAGCTCCTGGAGATAAACGGCCAATTTGATACCACTTTTTAGCCTCGTCTACTTTATCTTGCTGTAAGAATTCAGAGGCCAATTCCAAACAAGCACGGTAATAAAAATTCTTATACAACAGACCAGCCGAAGCCATTTCAGAGTCAAAGGTACGCAACTCAGAAGCTGTCATTCTGCGGGTTTCTCGCAGCGTCGAAATTAACTTAAAGAGATAGTAATTCTTTAGTAATTTCGCCCCCCTTTCAGCAGCTGCTACTAGAAGACCTATGGTTCTGTCATTCACTTTTCCAGTTGCTCGCCGAGATAATGCGATAGAAAGAAGAAACAAGCCTGACGAATTCTTCAAATCACCTTGACGATATAGCAAAAGTACTTCTTTAAACTTCTTCTTCTCGAACAAGCGGTAGGCAAATATTCCTTTAATCCAAGGAAAGGATTGCTGCATGAGAAAAAGTGAAAATGTATCCAAGCGATTGCTCAGAGAAAAACGACCCCGGCAATAGGAGGCACAAAAAATAAAAAGCTGCATTGGCAAAAAGATAATTTTTAAAATCACTTATTCCTCTACCAGTTATCAATAGACATAATATTGTTTCTTAAAAATAACAAAGCCTCGCCAACACGATTCTCTTTTTGTTTTTCTAAATTTCTAAGGCAATGAAAATAACAGGCCCACCATGTAAAAAACTTATTACGTTCAGAAAATGGAAATCGATCATGTAAGAAAAACTGAACGTCAGAGTATTTCAAATTTGCTTCAGATACAAAAGTCGCAATATCATATCCCAAAGGACCAAAAGACAAATTCCCCCAATCAATGATAAAAAACTCCCCGTCACTCGAAAGAATAACATTATCTGCTTTAAGATCAGTATGACAAAGACCACCATCCAGTGTGTTATCACCCAACACCTTATTAAAAGGATTTCTCTTTAAGAAGAAAAAACCTATATCTAGCGCATATTGCTTTGATGAAGCCGAAATATTACGAAGATATTTCACCCTTCTCAAGGAGAAAACAAGCATCAATCGAAGATGTTTATAAGATGTAGATCCATATGCATTAAAGAGAACATTTCTTAGGTTCACCATATTGCGCCCTAATGAAAGAGGCAAAGCCGGAACCCGAAATTTATCTATTTTAATACCGGATATCTCAATGGCAGAAAACCTGCCGCCACCTTCAATCCCATAGCCATCAAACTCATTATCAATTAATTTATCAGCATAAAAATCAGCGTTACCTAAACGCTCTACTAATTCTAAAACTTCGTCATGCGGGATAACTTCAATAGGTTCAACACTAGTCTCACCCTGGCTTATATAAGGCAAGCAAATTGCTTTAAATGGACTTTTATGGCCAGAAAAATAAACCGGTCTTAAAACAAAGGTGGATGAGATGAAAGGAGCACAATGTTCATAAAAAAATGCTTCACGGATATAGTTATCACTCTCCTTGTAGAACTTAGTAATAAACTCAGTCTTCTTATTGGCTACATGAAGAATGCACCCCCTGTTTGCAAACCCGCCGGGAAAAGAAAACTGCTTAGTCACACGACCGGCCAAAGGCAGTACATCCCGCAACTCCCGCATCATTCTTTTCCACTGCTCAGAGTCCCTCGCCTCCATAGCCATGTTGAAATAGGCTAAAGCACTACGTTTTTTCCCCAAGGCGTTAAATAATCGCGCACATGCCCAATAGTAACGGCATTTCTCGCTAGTCGATAATTTAGCTGGCCGCACCATATCTATATAGTTAAGTGCAGAAAGCCATTCTTTCTCCCACACTTCCGCCTCTATACGGAGTAGATATATATAATCAGTAACGTTTGGCTGCAGACACGCTAATTTCAGGTAAGTAAGGGCAAGCTTTCGCTTACCCCCCTTAAGTTGATCAATTGCAACCGCTGCATAGTGCTCAGCCAGCATCAATTATAACTCTACGGAACGACGATTAGCTGTGTGATCAGCATAAAAATCAAGAGCCATTAGAGCGTTAGTACTAATAATAGGCACTGGCATGTTTTTAATCGTAGTAGCCTCCCACCACGTATGTTTAGTAAGCTCTGCGGTCGTTTTCATGGATACAAAATACTTATTAGGGACATCAATTTTATAGACGAAATTTAGGATATATTCGTCTTTCCTGTGAGGTTCAGGATAAGAAATCAATTGCTCAAAGCCTACAATAGGTTGAGCTTGAAGACGCAACATCTCAGAACCAAGTAGGTCCTTCGTTAGTTTACTAAAAGCACTATCTAGGGTAAGGCCAGGAGCAACGCGCATGGAAGGTAAATCAAACTGGTTACGCGATGGGAAAGAGCGCCTTTCAGCCATAAGCACCCTACCTTCGCCATCCTCAATTACCAAACTAATCTTGATTGAAAAAACAAAAGGATGCGGTTTACTATAGTTAATAGTGTGGGTATCCAGGTACTTAAAGGCATTACCAGACAGATTCGATCTCGGCATGAAAACCTGTTCACATTCAGGTATAGCAGTGCATAGATCCGCGAGCGTTGGCTTCGGCTCCTCATCAGTTGCTGCTACTTCTGCTCCCGGCACTGGTTTCGGTACTAGCATTTGTCCATACGTAGAGGTAGCACCAAGTGCAGGTTTAGTTTCCTCACTTGTATAGACAAACGTATTTTCTGCTGATAGGAATTTAATTAACTTTTCACCATCAACTGCGATGTTAAACGTTAATGCTGTGCGCTTTAGTGTCTTGCCCGCAAAATTTTGGCGTACTTGTAACACATCATCGGTAATATCCATAAAGGATAGTACGCCATCTGGCAATTGGCTCAAATTTGGGGAGATACCATAGTACTCGCCAAGCAGGCGTCTTAACCCCATTGCGATAGTTTCTTTTGGATTAAGCATCACAAATGGCGAAGCAGCACCTGCATGTTCAATAGGATGTAACCGCACCACACGCAAGAGAGGCCCACCTACCTTTACTAGCCTTGCAAGCTCTTTTTGCGGATCTTCAATAACAACAGGGACAACCGGCTGAGGTAATGAGGGTATTTCACATACCTCAACTTTGCTATCAGGCGTGCTGTGGCGACGATAAAAGTCTTCCGCTGCATCAAAAATTGGTTTTTGGTTTGGTTTTAAGCGTAGCTTACTAAATGGTGGCAGCTTAAAGCTTAGCAATTTAATCTGATCTACATTTGCTTCAGACAAATTATCTAACGCAGTACAAAACCAACTGGCAATGACAGTTGGCTTTACTTCCATACGCATTAGCTCTAGCTCATAAGGCAGACCAAACCGTTTGACTTCCACACCTATATTTTTCTTTATCTTTTGGCCAAACGCATCACTTTCTCTGGGGTGAAGTAAGTAGATAAAGTCAGCGTCTTGGGGAAATTGATGCCGGATACCTTTAAGCCAATTAAGATACTGAAACTCTTTTAACCGGTCACGCTCAACGAAAGGAGCTCCTAGAAAATGAATAAGATTACTATCAGATGGCTTTGCGAGCAAAGCCTCTTTTAGTAATGGCTGACTATTATGGACAACCTTAACACCGTTGACTGGAAACAAGTCATAAACAGTAAATATGCTTTGGCTTTCAGGAAGGTTTACGTGGTTTTTCAGCACCTTCCTGTGCCATAAATGATTATAAGCTCTACGATATAATTTTTTTACACCAAGCGTCATAGCATCACCAAATTTTAGGAAGAAATGTTAATTTTTAACGTTTTCTTGATGGGTTCACTTTAGCTTTTGCGGGGGCTTTTCTTCCAGCTACCGCTCTAGCACCAACTTTCCTTCCTTCGGAAGCTTTAGAGCCTAGTGACTTTCTTGATACTCCTTTAGTAGAAGAATTTTTATTTATAGCCTTTCTTGAAGCAGGTTTAGCAGTTCCGGACTTTTTGATAGTTGCGGTAGATGCACTAGCTTTAGCAACCGGCTTTTTAGCAGCAGCTGTTTTTTTAGATGCTACTGCCTTCTTGGTTACAGCAGATTTCTTAGCTGCAGCCTTGTTAGCTACGGCAGGTTTATTAGCTGTAGTTTTGTTAGCCACTACTGGTTTCTTAGCTGTAGCCTTATTAGCCACAGCCGGCTTCTTACCAGCGGCTGCTTTTTTGGCAGCTGCCTTGGAGCGACGTTCCCGAACTTCAGGAGTAAACACCCTCTCCTCTTGCCACAAAAAATAAGAAAGCGTGCCGTCTTCTAACCAAATTAACTCTCTTGCATCTAAGTAACTAGCTATTACCCTGTTATCTACTTGGCGATTGTGGCAAAGAAAGACAAACTGAACACCTTTAGCAAAGTCTAACTTACGCTGCCACTCTCGAAAAAACTTATACTGCAAGTATCTTTTCTTGTTTCCTTTTGCTTTTAAACGTGGTGGAACAGGAAATGGATCTATCCTTATCACCTCTTTCCACTTAACCAATGTCTCTAAAGTAGAGTCGAGCTGTATTTTATCTGTAATTATTTTAAAGACAAGAACACACTTAGCTGTATCTAGACCCCAATGATGTGCTGCCTGTAAAGCATTATAAACATGTAGAGGAGAATTACAGATAAAAACCGCATCAGGAGCTTCTGATAAAGAAGTATTATCGGCGTTATTCACAGAGTCACCTCTTCTAACTTTTTAGCCTGGGCCTTAATAGCGGTTGATAATCGATACCCAATTTCTTTCTCATTTTCATCCAAGTCTAACTCATAGGTGGGTATACTAGGATCAATATAAGCATCCAAGTGCGCAAAAAATGAGGCTAAACCCAAGAAAGAAAGATAATGCCAAATATCATCTTTGCTATGAAGCACCCCTGATGTCAATTTTTCAAATGCACATTTAATATCGCTAGTCGATCTAATTTTATAAATCCCAGGGGCACTTTGGTATATAATATTTCCTAATACCAAAGCTGGCTTCCCCTTTAGCCAAGCTTCAAACGCAGCCGTACCAGTGAGAGTAGCGATAGCATTTGATTTTTCTTGTAGTTGATCTGAGGAATATTTCATGCTAATCAAGTTAACATTAGTGGATTTCATAATGTCACTATAAAAATTCACAGGCCGCTCTTCTAATTTTTGATGCGGATGCTCCTTTACTAATAACTTCCAACCTTTTGGTAAATTATCCGAAATAAACCTGATGGCGCGAAGCTGGTCAGCAAAAAAACCACCCAGGGGGGACGAACTAGCTTCAGGCTGCATGTGTAGCGCAAAATAAACGAAGGGTGAATCAGGTATTTCGCTAATACAGAGTTTACTATACTCTTTTTTATTACTTTGTTTAGTTCTGTATGCTTGTCTAACGTATAGAAAATCAAACAATGATTTTTTATTTATTAAATTATCCTTTACATTCTCTACCAAAGCCTTAGATTTTTCTGGTGGTGTATATTGCTTTGGCGACTGCCCACCTTTTCTAAACAATACCTCTTTAGATAAACTACCGAGTGTAAAATCGCCTAACACTACTTCCTTATAAATTAGTTCCAAGTCGCTCGGCAGCTCATTACCGTAATCTTCATCTCGGCTATAGCTAATCAACTCTCCATCCCGCGTATAAACCTCATCATGATTATACAATGACTCAGGAATGTAAAGTCGTGCCGAAACACCCGGGACTATTGGCATACGGTATGGAAAAGCCGTTGGTATATTATTAGCTTTACACACACAGTAGCATGCATAATCATCTGCTAAGTGTGGTACGTTAGAATTTATATAAAAGGCTATATTATCACTTTTTACACATTCAACCCAAAAGGCTATTTTATTGATTGCAATTTTTCTTACACTACTACTTATTTGATGACTGGGATCAAAAAAAACTTTCTTTCTGGCTAGCTGATTCCGCTCAATCATTTCCTGAACTGTAGGTAATACAGAGTAATATTCTTGTATTTCTGTCTCTGAAATCCCAGCAACACTATCAGCAGCTGTATCCCAGAATGCAACTCTTTGGTTTACACTGTTTACGGAATCCCAGTTAACATAGTGGCTAGCAGACGATGTAAATAAAATAGCTGATGAGTTATTTTCTTCAATGAGTTTACCCACAACCCCAGGCCCAATAGTATGGCCGCCTGTAAAGGTAGACTTTCGCTCTGTTGAAAACGGAAATCCAAAAAAGTAAGCCTTCCGCTTTTTCTCAACTATCTCTGGAGGTGATTCAGACTCAGCTTGCTCTTTCTCAAGCAATGCCTTTTGTTCAGCTATTTGAGCAGCGAGACTTAGCGAGGTAAAACTTTCAAATGTTTGAAGGTTGTGGCTTTCAACATACTCTTCCCAGCTATCAAAATCACTAACTGCAGAGAGGAAAATGAAGTCGAGGTCATTAGCCTTGGCTACTTCATGATCATAGCGGGCATCACCAAAGAAGATGCCGGGGTAATCGCTGTCTTTTAAGTCCAGCTTTTTAACTAACGTCAATTTATCAACAGGATTACCGTAGATGCCGTCAAAAAACTTTGCTAACCCTTTAGCTTCAAGTACCCAACGAACCTCATCCTGTGCCCCACCGGAGACAACAAATTTTTTAGCTTGGGCTGGAAGGCTTGTTAAAAACTCAAGTACGCCGGGTAATACCTCACAGCGAACAAGCCCTTCGGCTGTCAACTTACCATAATCATTAAGCGCTTTTTGGTACTTATCTTCTGGCAGTGCAGAGAGATTCAGAATATTCAGGAAGAAGTGTTCGAACTTTTTCTGTCTGGAAATACCACCATTGGCTTTATGATATTCCGTGAAGGCCTGTGCTGCTGGCTCTCCATAGGGAAGCGCTGCGTGATAAAAGGCTTCCGTTTTGACGCGATTGGAATCTAATAAAACGCCATCGCAATCAAATACATAAGTATTAAATGATTTAATCGGTGTATTTAGCTTGTATTGGGTCATCTCGCCATCCGCTGGGGCTTATTTCAATCAATGTTTAAGCTTCTAGCGCCTTAAGCACACGCTCTACATCTTCTGGAGTATCTACTGCAATGGAGCTACCAGAAACTGGCACCATCCTAACTTCATACCCAAGCTCTAAAAAACGCAGAATTTCTATGTCCTCCAATTCCTCTAAAGGAGTTTTTTGCTCTTTAGAAGCGTAGTCGCGTAGTGCCTGCGGTGGAAATGCATAAATACAAACTTGCTTATTAGCACGCACAAAATTAGCGGTTTTCGTACCAGGAATAGGAGCGCGGCTCATATACAAAAGGCGACCATCGGGCCGAAAGACCACCTTTGGTACGGTCCTACTATTGTAATCCTGCTCAGTGTCAATGGCACAGTAGGCATTGAGCACTTCACCAGGCGTTTTTTCTGCTAGATCAATCACTTTCTTAATATCATCAGGGTGAATCATTGGCTCATCACCCTGCACATTAATATAGAGGTCTGCCTCTAGCTTTTCGGCTGCTGCCGCTAAGCGATCAGTACCCGTCAGACAGGTATCCGGGGTCATTACCCACTGCATTCCATGCTCTTCACAGTGGTCAATAATCCGCTGGTCATCTGTTGCTACATATACTTTTTCTTTCCCCAACACAGGAACGCAGCGCTCCCAAACCCGCTTGAGCAGGCTTTTACCTGCAATGTCTACCAATGGCTTACCTGGGTAACGTGTGGATGCATAGCGTGCAGGTATTAGAATAAGGGTCTTCATATCGATCATTTGCTCCAAATTAAATAAATTGCGCATGCAGTATCTGCATGCGCACTTACTACATCGCCTGATATTAAGCGGACATTCTTTGGGCAAAGACCTCTTTCTCCACACCCTGATACACAGCTTCAGAGAAGGGAGAAACGGTAGCGATAGAGAGACTAGTAGGAGTAATTGAGGTTAACGGCAGGACACCAGACTGCTCATTATATAAGCCTAGTGCGTTTTCCATCTGTTTATGACGAGGATCTTCACTTGTGTAGCCATCAAAGCCAGCAAGATAAAGATTAGAGGCACCACCAGCATTGACTGCAGCGATGGCATAAATTGCTGAAAGCGCATGGGGAATGGTCGCATTCTCAGCCATCACCTTCAATTCACCACTTTCTACGCTGACGCCGTAGTCTTGAATTGTCCAGTGGTTCCAGGTGTCTTTATCTACATACTGAAGCAGTGCGTTTGGTGCTAACAGCAGCCCCTGATTTTTGGCATAAAACTCTTTATCCAGCATCAGGCGATCAGGGTTACACGCCGCCCATGAGTCGATTAAGTGGCTGGGAATCCAGGGGTTGATATTGATACAGATAACGTAAGGGTTTTTCTTTTCAATAAAGTACTCAAGCGCTTCCAGGTGATTTTTAACCTCTTCGCCTGGCCCTACCAACAGCACATCGCGACCTTCTAGCCAACCTGTGGCATCCCACGTGCCAACACTCACTAGTGGCTCGCTTTCAGTTACATCTTTTAAACGATCCCGTGAGAACCCGCTGGCACCCGCTGCACCTAGACGCTTCAGTGCTTTGACAATAGCAACAGGCTTGTAGCGCTCATCGGATAGCATTTCCTGAACATAGGTTGGGTGAACACCATAGGTCGCGGAAAGGTGGTAGTAAATACTTGGGCCCCAGCCACACTCCCGTTGCACTGGCTCAAACTCTTCAATGACCAGGCTCATCAGTGCATCAAGCTCGGTTTCACGTATTCCTTGCTTAGATAGCTCCAGTAACAGGTACTCCATGCGTACGTTACCAGCACCACGCCCCATGCCCGTTACCGTACCATCAATCCACGTTACACCTTCTTTAATAGCGGCCAGTGCATTAACCAGCCCCATGCCCATATTGTCATGCGCATGGAAGCCCATAGGACCTTTCCAGGCTTCACGCAGTGCACTCACGATAAAGCTGATATCGTCGGGCAACATGTTGCCAAGGGAGTCGGCAAAATAGAGGGAGTCAATGGGCCAAGCAGCTGCAATTTCGGCCTTTTTGATTAGTTCATCACGGCTGCGACCACTGGATTGCATTAAATTAAAGCCAGTGACATAGCCTAGTTTATGCAGCTCTTCCATGATTTCGCCGCAGTTATCAACTTCATTGAAGTGAGCAGCAACACGAACCAATGTGACGGGAGAGTCTTCAGCTTTACAAAATAGCTGGGAAACAGTTTCCTTTGGATTTCCGTACTTTAGAAGATCCTTCGCATTACACATTACACCGATCTTCAGATCGCGGGGAACGTCGAGGCGCTTGATCCAGGAATCCGGTGTGTAGGCGTAAGGGCCTTCGAAAGAGCTAGATTCCAGTGCCCGAAAGCCAAGTTCTACATAGTCTATACCAGAGTCTGACATTACTTGTAGATAGCGGTTTGCCAACTCAGTGGAGTAGTCCCAATTATTGTAGTAACCGCCATCACGGAAAGTACAATCTAGAACCACCAGATCCTGGCATTCATTTTGGTTCATCATTTCTCACACCCCTTATCATGTTTACTCTGCTAAGCAGATATTTAGTAAACTAATACATGACAAGCTAAGCACCTGATAGTGTTAGCTTTTGTTACGAGGTGAGCTTTTGGCGTGTACCGTATAAACGCTACATAGGTACTGTATAAGTACCATACGAGCACTATTTAGTACTGTATAATTTTTATTAGGTCTTTCTTGCTGATCTATGCCAGCCTTTTCAGTTCAAAATCCGTTCATGCCCTTCTTTTTAAAGCTTTAGCATTATGATCCTACCCAGTAATAATCGAGATCTCAAGAATATAGTGCATCTCAATGCGGTTCACCACGGAAAATCAACGATATTAGTGAAGAAAAAAGTGTCTCGCTGTCGTGCCCTAAATTATCTGAACCAGCTAATCACCGCACTGTCATTCCCGAGTGGGGTTATCGGGAATCCACCTTGACCTTGGCCTGCAGCAGCCCGAAAACCCAAGTCAACATGGATTCCCGCTAAGGGCATGCGGGAATGACGAAGGTCGGGGCATCTCACGACTCACCACAGCCGTCATTCCTGAATGGGGTAACCTGACAATGCCGTATCCCCTTCTCTTCGCCATAAATGAGCCAAAAAAAACCGGCTCTTGTGGAGCCGGTTCTTATTCAAACCAGTGAATTAGCAAGCCAGTGAAGCATAAACTTAGCAATGATTTTAGCTGGTTCGCGCTCGCCAAAAATCGAATGCGTGCTGGTGATGGCCAATAGAGGCGGCTTTTTTGGCTGCGTTTTTTGCCATGGAGAGGGTTTGGGCAGGGTTATTCAGCAAGGTTTTCATACACTGTAGCCAGTCGTTGGGGTCATCATTCGCGAGCATGCCATCAACGCCGTGCTCAACGACCTCATTGTATGGGTAGCGGTTGCTAAAAATACCCACCCCGCCCATGGCCGCAATATCCAGAAACTTAATGTACGATTTTCCGGCGTTAAACTCTGTTGGCCACAGCGGCGCCAAACCAATATGGATGCGTTGCTGGCACTGGTATTCACGGAAGGCATTCCAGGGCAGCGGCGCAGGCGTATAACAGCGCGCCAGCGAGCTGAGGGCCTTGGGTGTGTACTGCCCTAGCATAATTTCAAAAGCGACATCTTTACGTTGATGATGAAGATCAACCATCGCCGGCGCGATATGTTCTAAATCCGCCACATGGGCACGTGTGCCATAGAAGCCAACCATCCAGGGCGTTTTGCTAGATGGCGGTGCGTCAAAATGCGCAAAGCCAGGTAAAGACGCTAGCAAAGGCGGCGTTAACACTGAAACCTTTGAATGCTGCGTCTTTAGCGTATCAGCCAGCTGCTGGCTGGAAGCCACCACTTCATCGGTTAGCGCCAATATAGCTGGTTGATAATGCACCACATCCTTCATACGTCGACGATAAGAATCTGGCAGTGTCTTGTCGTGCACCGCTGCCTTTACGTTATCGTCAATCAAATAAACAATGTGGCCCAGCTTATGTTTATTACGAGCTAACCATTTCATCCATACGGTAGGTAGCGACCGGCAAACCAGTACATTCGCTTCTTCAAACATGGCTGGCAAAGCTCTGGTGTACCGCCATGGAAACCAGTGGCTACGTGTTTGGACCTCATCAACCTCAATACCTAGCTTCTTTAACTCTGGTGCTGCTGAAACTAAAAAATAGATATCTTCTGTTGGGTAGGCACGGTCTCGCAACATTACCCACCGGTGCTGGCGTTTTCGCGGTATCTTCCGCTCAATCATGCTCAATGGAATGCTCCTTCACTTCCTGGCTTGTAAAATAACTGCAGCACGGTGGGCCATACAGCAAAGGCATAAGGGCCAATAGCGCTACCCCTGCTTTGCCGAACATAAAGGTGCAGAGCATGGGATAACGAAACAGGCCCAGGTGTTGCCGGGATACTACTCAGGAATGCTAAAGCCGTAGGTACTGCACTTATTGGTTGGGTTCAGGCTTTTGTACTGGCATCATTTTTGTAGTCGCGCCAATAACTTGGTAATAGCACTGCCCCCTCTTTTTATGTCGCCTCCTTCCTTATCACCTCAGTGAGAAGTCCTCGTGCGCTAAGGTTAGGTTAGGGTTATAGGCCGGGTCTTTATCCAGCAACGGCCCCCACTGCTTGCGCATATAACGTGCTTCTTTCAAAGCACGGGCACGTTTTTTGGGCGTATCATCAGCCCCGCGTGAAATAGACTCATGGTGGTAGAGTTCAGCGTAGGGGGTCCAGAGATTACGTAGCCCCAGCTCATGCACCTTTAAGCACAGATCTACATCGTTGTAAGCAACGGCGAGGTCTGGTTCGTTAAGACCGCCCACTTTTTCAAATACCTCCCGGCGAAGTAGCAGGCAGGCTGCCGTCACGGCCGTTAGGTTTTGCACAAGCTGTAAACGCCCTGCATAACCTTCCTCGTTATGCTGGAAAAAGCGATGTGCATGCCCTGCCACACCGCCTACTCCTAATACAACGCCACCATGCTGAATGGTCCCATTGGGGTAATAGAGCTTCGCCCCTACACAGCCCACTTCCGGCCGGGATGCCTGACTGACCATTTCTGTTAACCATTCGCCATCGATAGGCTCGACATCATTATTAATCAGGCCGATGATGTCGCCTTTAGAGTGCTTGGCACCAAAATTGTTGATTGCCGAGTAATTAAAATCGTGGTTCCAGCGCAGTACTTTTACTCTGCTGTCCCGCTTCTCCACTTCGGCCATATAGGCTAACGTTTTAGAGCAACTGGACTGGTTATCTAAAATCAATAATTCGAAGTGCCGGTAGTCGGTTCTCTCTAAGATAGCGTCCACACATGGCTTAAGTATTTCGACACCATCGCGGGTAGGCACCAACAAACTCACCAATGGCTGAGGTGTAGGTACTGGCCACATAACCCGGGCAGAGTTGGCCACACGCCCCTTTTCAACGTGAGCAGAGAGGTTTTGCTCATTCAGGCTCAAACGTACCAGTGCAGCGTAATCGTCAGCCGGTGAGAGCGTAAACGGAGATACCCGGTGGAAGAGTATGCGGCCAATATGCTCAATTTTCTCAACGCCAGTGGCCAATGCATTTAGCGCCAGCTTAGCCTGCCAATTACCTACGGAACTGGCGCAAGGTAAGCCACCAGCAGGCATTAGCTGCGGCAATTTATCCCCGCGAACCCATATTGCACAACCAACATACGGCTGGGAAAGTAGTAAATCCGGGTTCCATTGAGGTTTAAAAAGCGGCGAGTGACGCATGCCATCTGTGTCTAACTCATCTTCGTCGCTATAAATTAACTCGGCATCCGCACTGCCCGCCAATGAGTAAAGCGCCTGCGCTGAAAGCCTGTCACCAGGGCATAAAACAGACACCCACGTAGATGCAGAAAGTGCTGCTGTATAAGGTTCAGACTGGGTATCAGATACGCTGATACGCGGGTCTTTTGTAACCAGTGCATCAATATGCTGCTGCACACCCGTCGTGCAGTCTGGTGCAGGCAGTAAGACCACTTTCCAATTGCCAAGCGGTTGATCCTGAAGACTAGCGATGGTGCTATCGAGAGCATCAGCGGTATGGAAACCCGCGACAGGAATGTAAAAGTAGTACATACCGACGAGATCTAGCTGGCGCGTTTGAATGTTCGCACTGATCTTTGCGGCATCGGGTTTGTCTTCAAACTTACGCACCCAAAGCCGGTAGTTGCGACGTGAACATAAGCTGATATAGGTAGACTCATATTCACGAATCACCGTTCTACGCCACGACTCTCCCCGCTCTCGGGCGCGTTCACGGATAATACCAGCCGCCTCTTTTTGGGTGATATCGCGATAATCCTGATGAATATTAATCAAACGCTGCAGTAAACGGTCGCGCGCAAATGCTGGCGTTACCCATACAAGACGGAAATGCGGTATTGAAAAGTGCCCCTTCGCGTTCATCGGCCTGAAGGCGATGCGCTTTACTCCCCAAGGCACATGCACCAGCCGCTTACTTAACTTGCCAACCCGTAAGGGCATATCAATATTGAAGGTTCTGCGCCCCGCTTCAAAGCGAAAGCTGGCTGCTACTGTGGTCACCGAACGGTCTACCATCAGTTCAATCATATACCAGCCGGGTAAATAGACATTGCGCTGGGTGGTAAACTCCATCGACTCGTCGAGAGCTTCCCAGCGGTGGTGATAGGCGTCCCATACCACATTATCTTTAGGCTCAAGCACTTGCTGAAACGTCAGCGTACCTAGCACCACTTGCATATTGGCTGTTATCGTCACGCGTTAAACCACCCTGCAGGAAGACAATCATTCCATTTTTCCATCCCCCATCCCGCTAATTTAGCCTGACTAGCAGGTATGCGTTCAGCAAACGCGGCGGTATGTTCTTCCATGCTTACGCCTTCTGTTTTTTCAAGAATGGTATCTTGCAAAGACCACGTGACTTTCGGCGCCTCTACCATAAAGCGCGCATTCGTCTGTACTAACACTACCTGGGCAGCGACAGAATGAACCAGCGACACATCAACATTACCGGCGCTATGTACAAATACCACACGGCTGAAAATGCGCACTAAAAACGGAAACATCATATAGCTTGAAGAGGCACCCATCACTAAGCAGCACTGGTCAAGCAAAGCATCGCTATTTTCCCACACTATTACCCGCCCAAAATTGGCCAGGCCATTGTCGTAGCGTTTCAGCTGCCGGTGGTCAAACGAGCTTAAGCGCTGTGTAGCGGCCATACGTACAGGGTTCAGCTTATTTCCCAGATCCCCACGTAAGCGCACAACTTTATACTGGTCTTCAGCGAACCAGCGCTCCGCCTCTTCTAACGTTACCAACCCTAACCGGCGCACCACTTCGCACGTAACGTGCATAGCGCCTTGCTGTGTCCAGTGGGTATCCGTTACATGGTAGGCGTCATCGCCCATCTGCTTCAGCAATGCTTCAGGGTACAAACAAAAGCCATCAGGTAACGCCGCGACAACTTGATCAGCCGGTGAAACAGCCCCCATAGGATAAGGGTGGTAGTGGCTCATCACCCGCTCCTTACTGGGGGCAGCCACCATCAATACTTTCGCATTCACCTGATGGGTAAGCGCCACCAACTGCTCGGCATAAGTAGTCCATTGGGCGATAGCCTTCTGGTCTAGCGACATATAGCCAAGGTACTGATACAGGCTCAAGTTGGTATCTTGATCAAGAAACAGCCAGCCCTGTTTACCAATCAGCGCGCTTGCTTGAAGTTCCTGTGCTGATGCATCGGGCATAAGCGTTAAACGCTCTAGCGGAATACGCTGCTCCCCAGCATCAGTAAACAACACGGCAGCAAGCCTTACATTTCCCGAGCGAATCGGCAGTTCAACACGAAAGTGAACGGCATTATCAAGACAGCCACTGCCATCGTCACCAAAGTGGTTAGCAGGAAACACACACTCCACACCTGCTTGCCAGGTACAGGCGAGCTTCACGTTCTCTTTCGCTACCGATAACCCTTCAACACTCAAACTTGCCTGAAGCAGCACGCCACGCTGGGTAAGTATTACCCGCGATTGCTGGGGCCATGTTCGCTTCCAGGCCGTAATGGGCGGCTCCAGAGGAGCAGTTTGAGAGCGCAGCGGTGCATGGCGTACGCGCCGCCACCAGGATAAGGAAGACGCCAGCGTTTTACGCCACCGAGCCTGCCGAGGCGCATTAAAAGGGATGGCAAATGCACTGCTACTAGGTAACGAAAGTGACTGCTGGTGAACACGGCCAGCCCATGCCTGAGCGGCATTACACTCACGCCCATTTCGGTCAAAACGAGAGAAGTAAGCCTCACCGTGGGTGGCCGTCCCAGTACTATTCCAAGTACCATTCCAAGTACTATTCCAGGTACTATCAATACGATGCAATACCTGCCCAAGCACAAACTCTTCCACTGATTTTACCGCATAATGATTAATGCGAGCGCCCTGCCAACACACCCGACGGCTTACGCCAGGCTGCTCCTTGGCCAGTTGCAGTGGTGCACCTTTGCTATTAACGTAGCGGCCCGCTGTTAGCACCGCATGGCGCTCGTTCTCAAAGTGGCTAACCCGCGAAGGCCTAACCACACTTTTATAAAGACGGTTATAGCGGAATTTACTGTAAGAGCGCTGGGTAAAGCGTTCAATCACCAAGCCATCGCCACGAAAGCGTTCCCCGGAGGAGCCAAAGCATGCAGAATTAAGCGCCAGAGCACTCACATCCGGGTCACTGAATATCTTACCAAGCCAAGTGCGTAACCCATTCTCTGGTAGCGTTTTATCAGGCCCGCTCTGAAAACCGCTGCTCTGAGAATCACTGCTCTGAGAATCACTGCTCTGAGAATCACTGCTCTGAGAATCGCTGCTCTGAGAATCACTGCTCTGAGCATCGCCATCCTGAGAATCGCTGTCCTCATCCAGCGGTAGCAAAAACTCATCCGCATCAATGAAAGCGACAATATCCAGGTACGCGGGGCAAGCTGCCAATAAAGAACGGTAAGCGAAAGGTTCGCTGGCCCCATAATCACCGCCATAGGGATGCACTAATGTCACTAGGCCAAGGCGTGAGAGTTCACGTAAATAAGCATAAGAACCATCGCTGCTGCCAGTATCTGCAATAACAAAATGCTCAACACCTACGGCCAAATGGAAAGCAACCCACTCTTGCAGTGCATCCAATTCATTTTTAATTACCGCCGCAACACCTAACCGGGGCAGCATATTCGACGTTGAAATAGTCCTTAACTCCCAGTCGTTGCTAATCGTTTTGTCTATCAGTCTTGTGCTGATAGTCACTACTAGTCATCGTTAAATCGTTACTAACCGAAACATCGCTTTGCGGCTCGGCTTCTACCGTGGCCACAGGAAATAGATAGCTTAACGCCTGTGCCATCGCTACCTGGTGCGCCTTGGCACTAAACAGCGCATTGGCACGCTGGCGGCCAGCATGCCCCATAGTAACGAGCAATTTAGGCTCCACTGCCAGTGCTTCAACCCACTGGGCTACGCGCTGCACATCCCCCTTAGGGGCTAAAAATCCTGTTTTGCCATGCGCTACAAGTTCAGGCAGTGCACCCCAATCATAGGCCACCACGGGTCTTCCAGCAGCCATCGCCTCTAATACAGTACGGCCAAAAGACTCCTGAAAGTGAGAGAGGTTCACCACAATATCCAGGTTCGCCAGCGCATCCTGCGGGTCTTCCGCATAGCCTTTATGAATTAAATGACCTTTCTTACCCTCTTTAAGATCTTCTTTAAGATCTTCTTTAAGACCCTCTTCAAGGCCCTTTTTAAGACCTTCTCCAAGACGCTGATGCAGTAAAGCTTCTAAATCCGGGGTACTTGCCCCATATAAACAACACTCTACCGCAACGCCCTTGCGTGCCAAGGCATCTGCAAGGGCGGCAAAGTCTACAAGCCCTTTTTTATGAATCAAGCTTCCCAGTAACCCAACCCGCAGCGGCCGTTGCACATCCAGCTGTAAAGCAGGCACCGCCTGCCAAACATGCATATCTATCATATTGGGTACCACTGCAACCGGCACGCCCCGGTGCTGGAACGCCTCGGCAGTACATTGAGAGTTCACAATCAAAAGGTCTGAATGGGCAACAGCATGGGCTACTACACCCTCAGCCGAACTATTTAACGCTTGGCAAAGGCCTGGGTCATGCGCGGGTAGCTCGCGAACGTGTGTTAACACGGGCAAGCCTAGCTGCCTAGCCGCAACCGAAGGCGCTTGAAGTGTTAGCGTATTCACATACACAGCATTAGCGCCAGTGGCTTCAAGCAGCGCCTGTATCGCCGTTAGCGTGCTGGAGTCATCAGCCTCGCCCTCTTGCCACCAACCATAAGGGATGACATATACCGCACGGCTAACGCGTTGCAACGTGGCTAAATAGCCTGGGTTACTAGCGTTAGGCACTACCACCACAGTGGCAACACCTAGCTTCTCAAGAGTACGCAGCGCATCTAACAAGCTACGTTCTGCACCATATAACCGCGGGTTAACCGTGTGAGCAAATACTGCTAAACAAGGCTGCCCATTCAGTGCTGCTTGCGCACCACTGCCGGGAAAACAGGGCATTGGGCTTAACCCTCGCCAACGCCCCCACCACCAATAATGAATAACCGCCTGGGCAGGCTCCCACAATTTATTGCCACCATAACGGTAACCATAACCGCTGATGCTAATACGCGGAGATAGCTCACGGCCCTCACCAAGGCCGTATAACAGACAGTGGGCGAAGGCGTTCCCCTTCGCAGCGGCTACATCCGGATAGCGCAGCAAATACCACGACTTATTGAACAAGCGTGCTACTGCCCAAAACAAAAAGGGGTAACGCCAGCCATACTGCCGCCACCCCTTCTTGTGCTGCATCCACCCCAGGCTTTTAAACGCCCGCCATACCGTCATAACACCACTCGACCACCACCAGCCAGATACGCAGTTAATAATTCTGTTTGCGCAGCGGGTAGTGGCTTACCTGTTAGATCGCGCACCCCTTCACGCGACATTAACTGCGGCACACTATCTGGCCAGCTAACCGAGGGCGCAAGCGTTTGTACACGCACTTCGCCACAGCGCAGTTTGATACCGCCATGGGCAACAGCTATGCCTTCTTCGTGGCATAGCTCCCACATGTCATCCGCCAGCCAACGGGTATTAAAATCATCTGGCCTGCTCCAGGGGCAAACCACAACACGGTAGCCTTCCTGGCGAAGCCGCAGTAGCGTATTCAACAACTGCAGCAGTTCTGGATTGCGCGCAGAAACATCCGCCACGATAGCAATATCGTAGTGCATACAGGGCTGCGGGTGGTTACCCAAAGGCGTCGGGAAAAGCCGCCGTTCGCTTTGGTTAGACATTACCGGCACCACTTGCCGTTCCCGCCACCACGACGCGGCCTGATGATATAAATGCCGCACACCGCAGTGAATGGTGCGCACGTGGGTCGTTTTGCGCTGGGTTAATGAGGCAGCCTGTACTAACGAAAATGCCAAGGGCACATCGGCAGCCACTTTCCGCAATGCCTCAGTGCCATAATGCTTTTGAAGGCGCTCTACAAATTCGTTATCCGCCGCTACTGCTACCTCATCCCACAGCCCCAAGGTATCGAATACCTCTCGACGAACCATGACAGATGCCGGGTTAGGCTCCAGCCAGTCAGCACATAAATGCCATGGCCCCAGCGGCTGTAAGTGCTCGTCTACCCGCACCCAAAACGACTGGGTAGCCATCACCTTGGCATGTTGAATAAGCGCCAATACCTGGCGCTCAATTTTTTGTGGATGCGACCAATCATCACTGTCATGCACGGTAACAAAAGCGCCCTTAGCGGCTTTTATACCCGTGTTTCTAGCGCTATAAGCACCTTTGTTTTTCTCATGCCGGATCAGCCTAAGTTTAGATTCCAAACGTGCTCTTTTCTCTACACGTTTGACCGTCCCATCGGTACTGGCATCATCTACCACTATGATTTCAATATTGGGCCAGCTCTGGGCCAGCAGCGACCTCAACGCTGTATTGATCGTGGCTGCGGCGTTATATGCAGGCACCACTACTGACACCAGCGGCATACGCCTGCGCACCTTGGCACGCACCCGGCGTGTTTTTAACCGCCCCAAGCCACTTCTCGACTCCACCGGCAGTAACGGTACCAATTTACGCTTGGCAAACCACTGGTTAAGCGGTGCTAAGCGCTGCTCCAGAGGTAAGTTGACCGATGCTAATTGCAGCATCGCCTCATCAAACCCCTTGGCAGAAAAGTGCTGATGATCGCGTAGCTCGTCAAGGCCAGCCTGCTTACCCAAGCGCACATAACACTTCAGTAACGCCTGGGGAACCACCCGCTTATACGGCCCTGCATCATCTTCAGCCAGTGTTTGCAAATATGCCAGTGCCTGTTCATAACGCGACTGCCCATAGTACCAGCTAGCTAAATACCACAGCGCCGCAGGCTGCCCCTGGGCTGCCAACGCCTGCAGTTCAGGAATAGCAGCCCCCGCATGGCCATGCCATGCCTGGTGGTGCAACCAAACCGCTTGGCCCTGGAGCAGAGGAAAATCGCTGATATGCCCATTAGCAGAAGGCAAACGCCCTTCATGTATGCCATAGCGCAGAAAGTGCAGCAGCGGGTTAACCTTAGCCCGCCCCACATCACCATAGCGGCTGGTGTACCACCGGGAATCAAACCTAGGGCTAGGGGTTAGCCCCGCCCGCCATCCCAAGCGTAGAAAGTGCAGTTCAGGCCTTACCCACAGCCAGCGCTGCCAAGCAGGCATTTGCGGCTGATAGTAGCCCCGCACGAATTCGCCGTGCTGGGCTAGCAAACGTATATCGCTGCGCTCTTTTGCATTGGCCAGCGGGTAAAGCGCTTTCAAAAAAGAAATAATAGCCACTAATAAGCTCAACTACACCTTGGATAATTACAAAGAACGCTGAAGGTAATGGTCTTCGGCAACTGACAACAGTACACATTACGAATGCTATTAACTGGTCTGGCCTCAGCTTAAGGGATAGCCAAACTCGCATCTAGCTCAAACATCGCTCCTAGATAAAGGTCTGCCTGTTCACCAAAGGAGTGATACGTACCCGGTACCGGTGTTAACTCACCCAACACCGGCCCCTGGCGGGCTTCGTATAAATCCACCCGGCAAAAAGGCGTAGGCAATGCGGCTGAAACCTGCTCCGCCATTTTTAGCAATGCATCTGGGTTGCGTGGTGGCAATAACGCCGCATCTATTGCTTCTTCATACTTGCCCGTTGTAACCGGATGCCAGTCACGATCATACCAGCGATAATACTGCCCCTCGGGCTGGCGGGCTACCTGCAAAATTAAACCTATGCGCCCACGGAACGCATAGAATTTGAAATCATCGACTGGACGTAACAAACCAGAAGGAGGCAAAAGCAGCTCTTCAAGCTGCCAGTGGTTAGGAAACTGATGCTCACGCATTTCCTGATAGAGCTGTTCGAGAATATCTACCAAACGTAAACGGCAGCGTAGCTGCAAACAATCAAACGTTATCTCATCTACCCGCTTGAGCGAGAGTACCCCACGGGAACTATGGGCCTCTTTGGGTTTAATCACACACGCATCTATGCCTTCCAGTACATCGCGTAAATGCTGTAAGGAAAAGTCATCCTTAAGGATTTGTGCCGTAAGTACACCCAGTGCTTGCATTTGGCCGGCTACCCACACGCGATCCCCCGCCAGCTCCGAGAAGCTGCTAACCCCTGGCTGCTGCTCTTCACGCTGATAGCGACGAACCAGCGCATCCATGGTTACACGAAAGGACGGTGGCACTGGCAGCGTGCCTTTACGGGCAGGGTGAGAGGCCTGGACCCAAGCCAACTGCTCTGGCTGCAAAAGAAAATCATGAAACGAAGGGAAAAGTGACGTGGTCATTTAAACAACTCTAAGAAGGCCACCTAATTGTGCAACACAGGCATAAGCAGCAGCAATCAAATGATGGTCGCTACCGGCACAGGCAAATGATTGACGATACGGCGATAAAATGAAAAAAACAGCTGCGGCAGTCACATTATTTCGCGAGCAATTACTTAAAAAAGAAATGACGTGACTTTTCTAACATCACTGCTACTGCTGATTAACATTGAAATCAAAGATGGGAGAGTCAGAATTTTAGACAAGTCCCCTTTACAAGATAAAGCAGTTACGAATCGGTAGCGTTTAATTTCACACTCAACCCCTTCCGCTTCCAGTTCACGAAGAATGTAGGTGTGCTGGTGATGGTCTAACTCACCCTCGACCTCGATAAAAATACCCGTATAGCTAGAATTCTCAAGCGCTGTGTCAATATGGGAGTAATTCTCTCCCCACTTTCTGTGCAACACAGAGCATAAAAACTCACGCGCTACGTTGACCGGTTTGCCATACATAGGAAAGTGAGCGGATGAGATCGCGGGGCTTGTATTGACTTCACAAACACATGCTTGCTGCCCTTCAATCGGTTTAGTGTAGTCCTCAAGAATTAAATCTACACCAGCCTCATGTAATCCCTCAACACCACTGGTAGCTTTAACTGCTGCAGCTAGTACCGAACCATGAATAGAGTCGATGACTGAACGGCTATCTGCCCCTTGGCTAATTGAAAACACAGGGCTAAGCGTTATAACCTTACCAGCCCCAGGAACTGATTCAAAAGTCATTCCCTGCCGGTTTAGCTGGAATTTAGCAGCATCCCCCTTCTTTAATTTACTATTAGAAAGATTTGGGTTCTTAGCCCTTAAGTAGTTCTTATGATCAATCAGCACCGAAACATTATGTTTTCCATCGCCAGTAACATGCGGTTGAATTCTTTCTACTGCACTAATCGCCTTACCACCAGCGACTAAAATTCGAAGCTCTTTACCAGCGATGTGCTTTTCTAATATTAAGGTGCCATTATTTCTGTCGCTAGCCAGTTTATTTTCAGACAGTTGCTCTATTGCCCATAATAACTCTTCAGTGTTGGTGATATTTGCAGTTACACCAACACCACCGGTTCCTACTCCTGGCTTAACAACCACAGGCCAACCCAACTTTTCTGCATAGGCAACAATTTCAGCCCTATCATCATTAATACTATATGACCTACCCTCTGCTACAGGGGCACCTGCTGACCTAAACAACTCTTTGGTAACCGCTTTTTCCTTACATACAAGCCTTGTTTCTTTAGGAAGACCTAACGGCATAGTCCAGGAAAAGGTGGCTATATTATCAGCTTCGAAAACTGAGAATTTAGTTGATGTAGAACGAACTGAATTAAGCCCAAGCAGCAGTGCTTCACGCTCAATTAGGTGATTATCAAGTTCTCTAGGAATAAAGCCGAGAAGCTCTTTGTTCTCGTAAATATTCAGTGAATTATCAAAAACTAGTGGTAGAGTGAAAGAAACATCCTCTCCTCTTGGAATCACATCTTCTTTATATTTCTCTATTGCTTTATAGTCCAAGTCAGACCCTAAACCCGAGCCACCTCCCAGAAGAATTTCATTTGTTGAAGCAGAAGCATAGCGAAGTGGATTTTTTGCAAGATTTTTTTCAACGTTTGCAGCAGGCGATGTTGTGCAAAAATCAATTCTAGGAAGTGCTTTATAAAGGTTGTAAATAGCCCTGCCCATCATATCGCTGGTACCAATCATACCACCTATATATACCATGGTATCCGGCGAGTTTTTCTCAACATACTCCCCAAGCTCCAAAGCTTTAATTAAACCACCAGCCTTAGGTATTTTTATATTAATTGCTTTACAGCCGCCATGACTCATTAGGTGTTTAAAATCATCCAAATCCCATAATGACTCATCTGCCATAATAGCGATTCTGCCATGTTTCAGTGGCAGCAAATCATCACACAGTTGCTGTAGAGCACATAGCTCTTTCACATACTTCTTAGGAACAGGCTGCTCAATAATCATTAACTGCTTTTCATTATCCTCCTTGCTCATCCAGTCAACAATTAAATGTATAAACTCGACTGCACTTTCAAGTGAAAGGGCTTCATTCAAATCCAGCCAGTAAGATGTATTCTTTGATAGCTCTTTGTTAACACTTCTCATGCCGTCTAACCTATCAAGGTTTTCAGCATGGTCTGCTGCGCCTTTACAGCGAAACGCATCAAACTTTTGTGCCTGACTACGTAATCTATCAATAATTTCCGCAGCACCTTTGGATGCTGAAAGCGTGGAAGCAGAGACATAAGTACGCTCTCTTTTTTCTCCCAATAAAGACGATACAGTTATACCTAGCTTTTTAGCAGTCAAATCCAGCAGAGCAATATCAAAGCCCGAAAGAATTCCTCTAAACGGCTTGTTTTCATTAACCTTCCTAGCATTTTCTACAGCACAAGCCTCTAACTCTGAACAAATGGCTTTGATTGAAGTTAACGCAGACTCTTTATCATTGAAGTCGATAGTGCTTTCACTAACTATATCGAGCATCTTTTCAATAATGCCTGAGTTATACTTTTTATGATCGCCTGTAAGCTTAGGCCCCCGAGCAGCGGCCTCACCTATGCCAACAAAACCATCACACTCGAGCCTGACAATGTAATTTGTAGACTTTGTGCTTGTAAAACGAGAAGTAGAAAATGGAGTTATTAACGGAACAACAGCTTTATAGCATTCGGCTTTGAAAATCTTGTGGACACTTGTCTTTTTTGAATCACTTTTACCAACAAAATAGCTCAAAAAATTTGATAACATATAAACACCCAAGTTAAAACAAGTTAAATACTAACATTTCCCAGCGGTCTTAGATGTTCTTTATATATGACTTAGCTGATGCATGTGTATCAAATGCACTTTTCAGCCATTTTTACAGCTAACTGGCGATTCATTATTAGTCACTTGACGAAAAACCTGCTCATTATAAAACCTTCAGTTCCCCAACTGAAGCAATTTTATACATCAGGACCCTCCCAATAATAAAGATGGCAAAGATACACAGGTGTGCTAACGCGCCTTCGCTACACGCTAGTGAATGACAAGTGCTCATCGATATCGAATCAATTCTCCCTCATAGTGCTACGCCAACGTTCAAGTAAGAAAGCGATAGGTTCTTTGGATAAGATAGCGTAAGCATCACTATCTTCCAATACATTGCGCAGGTGCTGCAACGAGAAGTCATCTTTAAGAAAATGGTAGACACCAAGCACACGCATTTGGATCACCCTCCAAGTCACGCTTAATCACCAGCGGATGCAGGCTCTGAGTGCAACACACTCATTAGATTGTGGGTGGGCTTTCATAATGCTTAGCCATCAGTTAGCTTATCGCTTCTACCGGACATTTAAAGCCAAAGCGCTTTCGAGGGCACATATTTAGCTCGAAGGCAGTCTCGTCTAGCTCTTCCTGGCTACACAGAGAGATCCGTCCCTTTCGGTAAATATTGGCGAATAAGGCCATTGATATTTTCGTTAGCCCCACGTTCTCAGGGGCTATGTGGATCGCAGAAGTAAATAGCAACGCCGGTTTTCTGGGTGATCTTGGCATGCTGCGCCATTTCACGCTCCTGATCGTAGGCCATGTTTTTCGGGAGAATTCCCCCCTCTCACCCTCCATTATGGTGCAGCAGCGCTGACTGTAGGGCGGCGGCGGCGAACCCCATTGGTAAAGTCAAGAGGGTAGCAGCGCAGGCCCTCCGTCCTCTACTGTGTGATCCAAAGTGCTGTGGTTATTTAATGAATCCAGGCTCAAAGGACTTGATACAGCTTATCAACTCTTTCGAAAGCTTCTCATTTTCATCAAAGTCGTGAGAGTACGGTGAGCCAACAGATCCATCATCCAATTCTGGGTAACTCTCGAGCAAAATTCTACGTGCCAAATTTCTCGGTGTACCATGCATGGGAAAATGATGCATACACATCGCAGCATCGGCTTCAATCTCATTCAGTACAATACTTTCTTCATTTAGATTTACCCCATCTGTGATATCTTTGGCCAAAACATCAACCGCGCTTGTAGTAGCATTAGGAAGGCTTGCCACAGCTCGTTCGACGAGTGCTTTTATGCTTTCTGGAATTTCGTCAGTGCGATCCCGGTGCTCACCGCCTGTTGAAATATTAGCATTTCCACGGAGAACAATTTTCAAACCCTCTGGCAGCACACTTTCACGGTCTACCTTATGCGCCTTCAGTTGATGCTCAACAACAGAGTCTTCCTTTATAGGCCGAGCCGCTAAGTCAGGGTTTAAGAGGCGAGTCTGGCGTTTTGCATTAATCAACTCCCCTACTGTTCGGCGGCCATCCCCAACAATATTGGGTCGGACACGCTCCAACACCCCTTGCACACGACCTGCCACTACAAAGAAACGAAAATCATCACCAATAAATCGGCGCTCAACCAAAATATTTCTAACCTTAGAGTTTTTCTTTTTTTCAAGCACTCTCCAAAACTTCGACAGATCTTGTTCGTTTTTTATACCTGTAAAAACATTTTTACCGCCCGCTCCATTAATTGGTTTTATGACGATCTGCCAGTCGTTTTTTTCGGCGAACTCAACAGCACTGCCGTACTCAGCTGAAGAAAGAAGCCGATAGGCATTATGTGGTATGCCATCTTCATCCCACAGGCGCTTTGTTTGATACTTATTCATGCATATCTGGTAGGCTGCGCGGCTCACCCCGGGCCCGCATGCACGCCTAAACAAAACTGTGCGTCCCTTCGAATCCGAGCACCTAACATAGTAACGATTTAATCGAAACGTATGTAAACCAATTTTTCGCGCCTCATACTCAATGAGAAAAGAATTTAGTTCACTGTGAGTAAGCTTAGCACGTAATAAGACATCACAACCCATAACGCCTCCTATCACAACAACACAACAGATTTTTCATCTTCTAATATTTTCAATAGAAGCGATGATTTCATGTCAGCCATTATTTTTTATGCATCTTTAAATAAAAATCAAATATCGAAGAAAAGTCAATCAAAATAAGCATCCATGATAAAGTCACCGACGAATCTTGGCTCTCCGATCCAGGGGTATACATGCATTCTTACAGCAGGCTGACGATTTACTTCACAGATATACCAATTATCTTTTGAAGCGGGCTTTAAAACATCACGAATAAAAACATCAAACCCGGCCAAGAAGGCATAGGGAGTTTTCTCCATCACACTCTCAATAGATTTAATATACGACGAGTGAATTTTACCTAACACATCTATCCCTTCCCCCCCCGTTGAGATATTAGAAGTAGATCTAAGAAAAACTCTCTTGCCAACATTCGGGATTGACTTTAGACTATATTCAGATTTACTTAAAACTCGAAAAACCTCGTCATCAAGTTTTATTTTTGGATACTTGTTATACCCTCTCTTCTTTCGCTCTAAATTCTTCGCTTCGACTAACTCCTCTATTGAGCGCTCTCCATCCCCAGTAACATTTGCAGGAAGGCGCTGAGTCGCTGCAACAACTTTATCCTTAACGCAATATAGCCTATACTCATCCGTGAAGTCACACTGTTTTTCAACGAACGCGGAACCGTTCCTTTGAGAAACTAACTCAAAAAAGTCATAGAAGTTCTCTCTTTCAACATTAACATAAACCCCTCGCCCTTTGTTTTCATTATCAGGCTTTATAACCACTGGGAACCCAATCGCTTCGGCATAGGCAAGTGCTCGATCTGCTTCAGCAGCCAAGTAAAGGTTACCATCAAGAACACTAGCCCCCAATGATTTAAGATACAACTTGGAAGCACCTTTATTATTAAAAATCCTGGTAAATGTTGACTGACAACCGAGCAGACTTTTGGTTACACTTAGCCTTTTCTTTCCATCACTTATCACCAAATAATTACCAGATCTCCCAGATTTAACCTGCAAGCCTCGAACCACGGCTCGCTCGGCAAAGTGTTGGGCACTTAAATTTTTTGAATAAAATTCCATTATATATCACTCTGATAATACCCTCATTTTCAGAGGGTGTCATAAGTGGAGTTAAGGCCATATTGGCCAGCTTGTGTTGCGAGATAATCCTTACAAACACCATATTAAGGCGCTCGTATTTGTAGTGCAGAGGTGAGCGAGTCGCACAACCCTCAACTACCTCAGTACTTTCGAACAGATATGCGATTGACTAGCCATAGCGTACCTTCCGGTTGTAACGCTTTGTATACGCAATTTGCTGAATTTTGCCAAGCAGACTAAATAAGTGGCCTACTACCCCGGCTACGCATCCATAACGACAGTTAACCGCTGATATATTCAGCCCGTTATAACTGCGAACAGAGCGCCGCTTACTGCACGATTCAATGATCTGGTATAGCGCCAAAGATAACCCGTTCTGTAAATAACGAGGTATCAACTGATACTAAGGCCTTCTCAGTTAAATTCGTCTATAACGTGTAGTAGGCTATATCACAGACCATCACTAGGCTGTTCATGTATAGCATCCACGAGCCAGGTGTCTCGAGTACCGCTGAACACTCAGCCTTCTAACGGATTAACCATTTATTCGGTTTGATACGCGGATCCTGCCCCAACTCGCGAAATTCAGTAGGTTCGCTTATGGCTCTAGCAAAAGCCTTTCACATTACACAGATGAAGTAAACATAGTCCCATTTTGTAGGCTATACGCTGACGCAATCGACCTATTCCACCCACTTGATAAAGCTTAAGGTAAGTAGTTATGCAAAAGCTATTGAGCGATCAGTACCGTAAACCATTGCATATGTTTTTGGCCGCTTCACAAAGCTTATCAAACGAGCGACAGGCTGTCAGTGGTAGCCACCGGTATTTGATTGCGCGCCAAAGGATTGCGATCAGGTTCAGCCCCGACGAATAAGGCGATAAATAGACCAAGTGAATACGATTCCCCATCCAATCAATAAGTTTGCGTCGGAATGCCTTGGGACGGTGTATTTTGGCATTATCCAGTATCACGACGACGAAGGCGTCAGGGTCTTTATGTGCCGCAAACTTATCAAAGGCTTCTCTTCTATAACGGTCTTCGTTGCGACTGACTCGGTGATCATATGGTGAAAAAACCCACCTTTTCTGGTAAGAAAATCTATTACATTCAGTCACTTGCTATGTGAGCAGGCGGTGACTTCCCAGGGGTCTGCTATCGGGCTCCATGCATAAGGAAGTGACGAGGATTGCGAGAAACGGCTTCATCGAAGAAATAGAGGTTGCACTCACTATCGTCCTCCCACTCCTTCAATACATTGATCATCTCTTGTGTATGGCGGAAATCTGTCTCGTCACGTCGTGCCGTCAATGAGCGACGTATCCACTTACAGCTATAGCTTTATTAACGCGCTACGCAACGTGTCTTGACTAACAATATTACCGCTCTGCTCCTGGAACTTGGCATTGAGGACAGATCATGGGGATGATCTTCAACCCATTGCTCTAACACAGCAAGCTCGCTCTCGCTGAGTGGTGGGGGCGTCCTTCACGAGGCTTATCTCGGGGCCCCTCATTACCATCGGCTTCCCATTGGGATAACCAAGCCGACTCCGTATCGCGCTTAACCCCGATCATATCGCGATATCTGGTTAATCGTATGGCCCTTGTGGCTTAGTGAGCCCGGCTCCGTAGTACTCTCTTTTCGCTGTACTGGTAGGCCTCATTTAAGATACGTTGCAGGTCAGGTGTTAAAGAAACAAAGCGTAAACGCCGAGACATGGTTCCGCATTCCTCTCTGTGTGTTTTTTTTCCTTATACACGATGGTTTATGCAGAGTCACTTACCTAGCTCGGTATCTGGCAAATAGCAGGAAGTTGCTCCTAATAAAGAGCCTGCAGAGGCAGCTATTTGGACAACTGGATTGAAAATCACAGTTATTTACATACTGCCACTTAGTGATATTCTCAGTAAATATTGGTGTCTCTAATCAGGTCGCGCGAATTTACTACCTCATCACAAAGGCACCAAGCCAAAATCATACAAAACCGGCAACTTCTGAGTCGAAATCCTGTTTTAACATTGGATAAGTTTTTACTTCTTTGGGCAGGGAGCGTGCAGAACCTTTTAAGCAAGCAGCTGTTAACAGACTTATACGGTGGGGGCATCCCTCTACATATGCTTCAACAAAGTCACTGGAAACACGAACGTATCCCTTCAGCTCAAGATTATCCATTTTTGCTTTAATCCATTTTAAATAGCCAACCTTTCTAACCGTACCTGTGACTATTATTTTTGCAAAAACACAATCTTCACTTACAGGGTTGTTAGCGCTAAACCCATTTTTAATCAACAGGTCTTCAACAATCATGCGCGGAACATTGCGCGGTTTTCCCGAACCTGGGAAAGGATGCATGACTAACATTGGAGCGCTATTAATTTCAACAATTGAGAAATCCTGCCCATCAATAGGTATGCTAGGGTCTTCCATGAGAATATCAACACCCGCATACTCCAGACCTGGTATTGCTCGCACGGCCAGACTTGCAACCTCAAGTATTGATGGATGTGTTACATCTATACATTCACGGCTTTCCCCCCCTCTCGACAAATTTGCTGTTGAACTCAATCTAATGTGAGCACCGCTTTCTGGAATACTATTAGCGGAATACCCTTGACGAGCCAACAAGTCTAGATCATTATTTTCATTAATGGGAGTAGAAAAATAACGAGGATTATACTTTCGCCTTTCATTTTTTTGCACAACTAATTCGGAAATTGTGGAGATACCATCACCTACAACAAAGGCTGGAATACGCTCAACTACTGAGCATACTCGGTCACGAGTAGAAAAAACCCGAAAGTCTTTTCCTTTAATGTGTTTTTCAACAATTAGCCTTGAATCTTTAAAGCCTTCTTGACTAGACTTTACAAAAGATTTTTTCAATTCGCTGTCAGTTTGTAAATTTGCAAAAACGCCTCTACCTTGCTTTCCACTAATAGGTTTAACAACTACTGGATAGCCAATTTTTTTTGCAAATTCGACCGCTTCATCAACTTGTGTTGATTCAAAAACCTGCCCTTCTGCTACAGGCAAGTTAGATGACTTTAGCACTTCTTTAGTCATTTCTTTATTTTTAGCTATAAGTATCGATTTCTTTGGAGCATTCTGAAGCCGCGAATAAGAGAATCCAATACTATCTTCGTTCGGAAGTATGATGTTAAACACTGTACCTGAAGTACGAACAGTCGACAACCCCATTAACCAGGCCTCAGCCTCTATCATTTGATGGCCTTTAAGATTACGCGGAACACCACCAATAATATGAACATCAAAATTATTTTCCATAACACCCTCGAACAAGAAGTTTTATTTAAAATCTCAGAGATTAAATCAAAATTCAACCCATAAAAAGAGAATCAGTATCACCCCGAATAAATGATCATATACCCTAAAGAGCTTCAAATATAGGACACCTCAATGAAGAGTCTTGAAAACCACTCTATAAACCATAGTACCTAAGATTCAACACTCAACCATATCAGGTAATCACAAAGCATCTTTCATTTTCTCAGAAAATAATGATACATCTTCAATTTCTTCGATCGACATTACCATATCATATAAATTCTTAGCGTTATCACTGCTAATAACGCCATCACAATTTTTATAAAATTTTTCAGCGACGAGACTCTCCTCAAGGTCTTCAGCACTACCAGGGGCTAAATCTACTTGACAAGCGAAGCTTCGACCGTCATATGTTTTTATCTCTACGCTAGCAGACCTCTTTTTAAGTGGATAGCCTTTAGAAAGAGCAGCATCCTTAACAACTTCAATTTTTTCTATAAATTCAAATAATGCTTTTTCAGAACACTTCTCTTCTGAGAACTGCTCAACGCCCATCTTTCGATCAAAGGCATATCGCGCTAAGCAATAAAAAAGATTAAACTGAGCTTGCTTATAATTAATTCCAGGCCTGGGCTTTTTTTTAGCGATATACATACCAGCCGGTAGCTGCTTTACTAATATACTCTCTATTTCCGTATGCCCAACATCCAGTGAGTTCATGGCATGTTCTAGAGCAGCTATAGGGCTATGTGTCATTCTACATGTTGGATAAGGTTTTATATATACTTTAGAAACTTCAAAACCTGATCCGGCTTCTGACAGCAAAAAAGGCAGTGTACGAGTAGAGTCAAATTCAATATTCGGACCTTGCTGCCCAGCTTCAGCAACTCGAGCTGCTATTAACCCATTATAGGCTTGGAATCCCTTAGAAAGAACATTGCTATGAAAGCCGCTCGCCCTTTTACCATACAAACTAGCAGATAAATAACCTGCATAGCCAAGAGCATTTGAAATCATATTGGTTGAAAAATTTCTAAGCTTTGCACTTACAGCTGCAGAGGCATATTCCGGGTGTTTAGGTTTTAAGTCTCTACGGCCTCTGATTTTAGAAGCAACATCATAACCAATAGCAACGGCTGTAATTAAATCTTTTCCACTTACTTTTAAAAGCCCAGCTTCCACAAGAGCAGAAGGCACCAATGATCTTCCAGGGTGTGGATCACCACCTAATGCCGTTGCCTCTCTGTGGCCGTCATTAAAATCATGAAGCTGCATATATGCAGCATTAATGAACGCAGCGGCAGGAGCAGAAACCTTACGTTCTAAACCAAGAACAGATACCTCTTCTAAATTACCAGACAGTTCAAGACCAATCTTTCGGACTGAATCCATTCTTGGATCAGTAGAAGCTAAGCAAATAAGGCCAATCGCGTCTAAAATTAACAGCTTAGAACGCTCTATATCTATTTTAGAAAGATCACTATAATCGACTGCACGAACATATCTAAATATCTCTTTACGCTGACCTCTTTTAAGTTTTGCAGGAAATAAAGAAAAAGCAGCGGCTCTATCTATGTCCCCATATGGCTCTAACAAATCAAGTTCATGCTCAGGAAAATGGGAGTTCTTCTTTATTGAAAAGTTCTGAAAGGTCAAGTCACAAACTACAGAAGTATAAATAGCACTAACATTAGACAAAGATGGCCCAGCGGCACAACTATTCAACAACTTAACTATGTTGTCTTCATCACCTTGAAAATACCCTTGCACTTTGTCATTTTCTAAATTTGATACCCAGCCATTAATACCAAGAGCAATAGCTTTTCTTTTCACCCATTTCCTAAAGCCTACGCCTTGGACAGCTCCTTGAAAAATAAAATATTTACAAAGAACTTCCTTCGAAACATGTTCCATCAAACACCCCCTATATAAGGTTTACATCAATAATATTATGACGCTATCTGCAACTATTACCCTCAAAAGCAGTAAAAATTTAAGTTGTAAAACTTAATCACTTTTTACAGATAATTGTCTAGGGCGCCTTTGGCAAACTCACTATATAATATCTAGACATTCTGTTATTCTGGATCTCACCATAAAATGGTTCTGCACAAAAAGCCAAAACCATTGTCTATGCCAAACTCAATCGATAACAAGTATGACTAATCAATATTAGCAGCCCGAACAATAGCTTATAGAATCAACATATCGTATGGTGCAACACCGCTCTTCTATAAGAATGGTGTTGCACTGAGGGTGATTTTAGCCAATAAGATAGGAAGCTACATTTCTGACATTTTCAGTACTACTTATCAGTTTCGATACTACAGAGGGACAGGTTACTATCTTAGAAAACTCGCCCTTGCAAGTTAAAACAGTAGTAAATTTATAGCTATCTACTTGGCAGTCAACTCCTTCCTTCGAAAAAAGTTGAAGCAACTCACGAATTTCACCTTTATCTAACCCATTTTCAACTTCAATACGCAATCCGCTAGAAGTGTCAACTTTTGTCTCAAGGTGAGAATAATCTTTCCCCCACTTTCGGGCTAGAACAGAACACAGAAACTCACGAGCCACATTTACAGCCGGCCCATACATTGGAAAGTGTGCAGAGGAAATAGCAGGGCTGTAGTTAACCTCACAGATACAGGCTTGCTGCCCATCTACTGGCAGAGTATAGTCTTGAAGAATAAAGTCTACACCCGTTTCATAGAGTCCCTCTACACCCTCGACAGCTTTCACTGCTGCCTTAAGTACAGATGGGTGAACAAGATCAATTACTGATCGGCTATCAGCTCCTTGGCTGATAGAAAAAACAGGGCTTATTGTAACAACTTCTCCAGCATCCGGAATAGAGCCAAGAGTTTTACCCTGTCTCTTGAGCTCAAACTTAGTAGCTTCACCTTTCTTCAGTTTACTATTAGAAAGGTTAGGGTTTTTAGATCTAGCATTATTTTTAATATTAATCAATTGGCTAATATTATTTACCCCATCGCCAACTATATGAGGCTGTATTCTTTCGACAGCACTTAGGGCTTTTCCGCCTGCAACCAGTACACGTAATTCTATTCCAGTCACATGTTTTTCAACAATAAACGTACCATCATTTCTACTATTGGTAACCTTACTAGTTTCGATGTTATTTATTGCCCATTTTAAGTCTTCAACTTTCTGAATATTCGCAACCACGCCAACGCCACCAGTTCCAACACCTGGCTTAACAACTACAGGCCAACCAATTGATTCTACATATTCAACTACCTTGTTTAAACTCGTTCCTACATCAAATACAGTTCCTTCAGCAACAGGAGCACCCGCCGCTTTGAACTTCTGCTTAGCAATATCTTTTTTCTGACAAATAAGCCTTGTGCTCTTAGGTAACCCAGATGCCATTGTCCAGCGAAACGTAATTTTTCTATCACTATCAGGGTGAGAAACAGAAAAATGAGTTAAAGACGCTCTCGTTGTGCTTAATCCAAGCAGTAAAGCCTCACGCTCAATAAGATGACTATCAAGTTCCTTCTGTTTGAAGCCTAACAACTCTCCTCTATCATAATAATTAGTATCATCGAAAGAATTGCTCTCAATTACACTGAGTCCGTCTACTTCCCAAGGCCCCCTATCTTTAAACTCTTCTATAGCTTGGTAATCCAAATCACTACCTAAGCCAAATCCAGTACCAAGCAATATCTCACTTGACTCTGGTGAAGTATATTCCAGAGGTGTGATAGCTAAGTTTTTTTCTACATTTCGTGCTGGAGAAGTAGTACAGAAATCAATTCTTGGAAGTGATTTATATAGATTATATATAGCCCGCCCCATTATATCGCTTGTACCAATCATGCCACCAATATATACCATTGTCTCTGGAGAGTGTTTATTCACGTACTCGCCAAGCTGTAAGGCCTTAATCAGGCCACCAACTTTGGGAACTTTAATATTGATAGCACTACAGCCACCATAATGCATAAGCTGCTTAAAGTCTTCTAAATCCCACAGAGACTCATCAGCCATAATAGCTATTTTGCCATGGCTCTCAGGCAATAAATCATCGCACAGTTTCTGCAGGGCACATAGTTCTCGAACAAATTTCTTAGGTACTGGCTGTTCCAAAATCATTAACTGATTTTTATTTTTCTCTTCTTTCATCCAACTAACAACAAGCTTTATAAACTCACCTGCACTTTCTGGAGAAAGAGCTTCATTCAAGTCTAGCCAATAAGCCGTATTTTTCGATAGCTCCTGATTAACTTCTCTCATAAAAGTTAATCTATGAAGATTTTCTGTGTGATCAGCAGCTCCTTTGCAGCGAAATGCACTGAATTTTTTGGCTTGATTGCGCAGTCTATCTAATATTTCACTAGAACTTTTTGATGCTGAAAGTGTGGAAGCTGAAACATATGCATGCTGTCTTTTCTGGCCTAAAAGAGAAGAGACGGCGGATGCAGACTCTGAGTGCAACACACTCACTGGATGGTTGATGGGCTCTCATGATACTTGGCCATCAGCTCGCTCATCACTTCTATCGGACATTTAAAATCAAAGCGTTTTCGAGGCCGCATATTCAGCTCAAAGGCAATGGCATCCAGCTCTTCCTGGCTATGTACTGAAAGGTCTGTTCCTTTCGGTAAATATTGACGGATAAGGCCATTGATATTCTCATTAGCTCCCCGTTGCCAGGGGCTATGGGGATCGCAAAAGTAAATCGCAACACCGGTTTCTTGAGTAATTTTTGCATGGTGTGTCATTTCACGCCCCTGATCATAGGTCATGCTTTTTCGAGCGGTGGTCGGCATTCGGTTCAGGGCGGCACTAAAACCTGCTACGGCGGATGTGGCGGTGGCGTCGTCCATTTTTGCGAGGATCAGATAGCCACTGCTAAGTTCTACCAAGGTGCCTACCGCAGACGCGTTATTCTTACCTTTAATCAGATCGCCTTCCCAGTGGCCGGGCATTTCACGCTTACTGACCTCGGGCGGACGTAAGTGGATGCTGACCATGTCAGGGATCTGACCACGTCGATCTACTTCGCCACGGCGAGGCTTACGCGTGGTTTTTCCTTGTCGCAAGCAGTGAATCAGCTCCTTGCGCAGGTGGCCAACGGGCAGGGCATAAATAGCCGTGTATATCGTCTCTCGGCAGACGTAGGCATCGCTTAGGTCAGGTAATGTCATGGCCTTGAGCTTGCCGCTAATCTGTTCGGGAGACAAGCGTCGCCGCAACATATAAACGATGAGGTCAAAACGCTCCGTGCCTAGCACAAGCTTCTGTTTCGGGCGACAGGCCGCTCGACGCTTTTCTCGCTGACGTTGAGCGTGCCGGGCACAGTAACCGTTCTGGGCCATTTGGTTACGGCGTATTTCACGAGAGATGGTTGAAGGAGCTCGCCCTAAGAGCTGGGCAATATGCCGAAGGCTCATCCCTTGGGCTTGACCCACTTGAATGCTGGCACGTTCTTCAATGCTGAGTTCGAGGTAAGACATGGGACAACACCTTAGCGAAATACTCAGGTGTTGCACTCAGTTTCTGCGGCCAAGGACTGTAATGTTTAATCCTCTCGCAGCCAAATCAAGTAAGGCAATATCAAAACCGGATAGTATTCCTCTGAATGGTTTCTTTTTATTAATTTCACTGGCATTATCTGCTGCACATTTTTCTAACTTAGAAAGAATAAGCCTGATCGACTCTAAGGCTTTATCTTTACTAGAGAGATCAATATAACTCTCTCTAGTAATTTCCAGCATTTGTTCTATAACACTTGGTAAAGTCTTTTTATGGTCTCCCGTCAATTTGTAACCACGTGCGGCAGCCTCCCCTACCCCTACAACTCCCTCACACTCCAACCGGATGATATAGTTAGTTGATTTAGTACTTGTAAACCGAGAGGTAGAAAAGGGCCTCTTCAATGGAACAACCGTCTTATAGCATTCAGCTTTGAATATTTTATTCATTCCCGACCTCTCAGGCTTTCAACCTTATAGAAACAAGCTTTATCCATTAATTACTACAGCATAAGAAGTGTCTTTAACGAAAGTATAAAACCAATTTTACACTTAGCCATTAAAAACACTTCTTACTTCAACTTATGGAACAAAAATATTTAAACACATCTCATCACTTAAGGGCATTCAGTGCATTAACCCATATCTCTCTCGCTACATTTCTCGCTGAGCCTTCCATAGGAAAGTGATGAATACCAATATTTGGATTACAGCAAACTCCAACAACATAAGAACTAGCATCATCTCCAGAATTAGATTGCACAACATCAACCCCAGCAACATCTAGGCCGGGTATAGCTTTAACTGCATTAATCGCAGCTTCCTCAACCTCTGGGTGAAGAGTATCCGTAACATCGAAGAACTCACCACCAGAGGAAATTCCTAAGTTCTTTCCTAACTCAAAATATTGACCGTCTGGGAGTACACTATCAGCCGTTAGTCCTGCTCGCTTAATTCTAGCTTGTGCAACCTTATCAAGCTTAATAAGCTTACCAAGGTAACATGGGTTTACCTTTCTTTTCTCATTCTTTATTTCTACAAGCTCCTCTATCGTCGATTCGCCATTGCCAGTAACGCTGGCAGGCCGTTTTCCAAGTACAGCCACTACCTTCGAACCTACAACAAGAACACGAAAACTATCTCCTGAGATGTGCTCTTCGAGCAGCACTCCTTTACCATCTGCATGATGACGTTCAAAAACCTGCTGTAAGCGCTTTTGTGTTGTCACACCTTCTGATAATTTCTTATTACCAGACTCAACTGACCATACATTTACACTTTTCCCTAGCCCCTTTCTTGCTTTTTCTGCTACGTTAGCAGTCCGGACATGTCGGGCATTAGGGATTTTCACGCCTGCATTCTTCAATATTTTACGAAGTACGAGCCGCTTCTCAGTTACTGAATTGGCTGCTGCAGAGTCACTAGCCCTAACATCATGAAAAAGTACTTTTTTACCAGCCTTGTCACAAACAAATAGGTACTTCGTAAGCATTGACACTTTAGCTTCATCAAGTGCAGCTTCGAAAGCTATAAGTTGTGGCCCCAAACCCTGCTTTTTCATTTTTTCAACAATAGTGGTTTTTTCTAAGGGCGGATGCAGACTCTGAGTGCAACACACTCACTGGATGGTTGATGGGCTCTCATGATACTTGGCCATCAGCTCGCTCATCACTTCTATCGGACATTTAAAATCAAAGCGTTTTCGAGGCCGCATATTCAGCTCAAAGGCAATGGCATCCAGCTCTTCCTGGCTATGTACTGAAAGGTCTGTTCCTTTCGGTAAATATTGACGGATAAGGCCATTGATATTCTCATTAGCTCCCCGTTGCCAGGGGCTATGGGGATCGCAAAAGTAAATCGCAACACCGGTTTCTTGAGTAATTTTTGCATGGTGTGTCATTTCACGCCCCTGATCATAGGTCATGCTTTTTCGAGCGGTGGTCGGCATTCGGTTCAGGGCGGCACTAAAACCTGCTACGGCGGATGTGGCGGTGGCGTCGTCCATTTTTGCGAGGATCAGATAGCCACTGCTAAGTTCTACCAAGGTGCCTACCGCAGACGCGTTATTCTTACCTTTAATCAGATCGCCTTCCCAGTGGCCGGGCATTTCACGCTTACTGACCTCGGGCGGACGTAAGTGGATGCTGACCATGTCAGGGATCTGACCACGTCGATCTACTTCGCCACGGCGAGGCTTACGCGTGGTTTTTCCTTGTCGCAAGCAGTGAATCAGCTCCTTGCGCAGGTGGCCAACGGGCAGGGCATAAATAGCCGTGTATATCGTCTCTCGGCAGACGTAGGCATCGCTTAGGTCAGGTAATGTCATGGCCTTGAGCTTGCCGCTAATCTGTTCGGGAGACAAGCGTCGCCGCAACATATAAACGATGAGGTCAAAACGCTCCGTGCCTAGCACAAGCTTCTGTTTCGGGCGACAGGCCGCTCGACGCTTTTCTCGCTGACGTTGAGCGTGCCGGGCACAGTAACCGTTCTGGGCCATTTGGTTACGGCGTATTTCACGAGAGATGGTTGAAGGAGCTCGCCCTAAGAGCTGGGCAATATGCCGAAGGCTCATCCCTTGGGCTTGACCCACTTGAATGCTGGCACGTTCTTCAATGCTGAGTTCGAGGTAAGACATGGGACAACACCTTAGCGAAATACTCAGGTGTTGCACTCAGTTTCTGCGGCCAAGAAGTCTAAAGAGCTAGATTCTGTAAACATGATTTACTCCGAGAAATATTAAGATTGAGACACATCAATCGACATTGGGCGAACAGGCATATTAAGCCCGGCAGAAACAACATTTAAAAGATAGCTTAAATCACACACCCCTCCTTTAAGCTCAAAACCAACTTCTCCCTTCACCATCTCTATTTCTCCCCACTGTACGACCGCCTCAATATCCCCTCCCTTAATGAATTCAATCATTTGCGCTTTGAATTCATTCGGATCTACCAAGCCTTTAGCCAGACAATTCAGCTCCAAACTAGACTTGACATTTTTATAGTTTATACCGCCCGCATTTAGTTCTGAAACTACGAGGCGGTTAGTTATTTGTTTCGCATCCCAAGGATGTATGGTAATAACATCGTGTAGGTGGAGTCTTTCATTAACTTCAACTACTATATAATCCTTACCCGACACTTCTTTATCGATATCTTTCACCACTATATCGATGCACAGTGTGTTTATACCTGCAAGTGCATTCATAACCTGTTGTCCAACAACTTCGAAGTACTCAGGCTTCTTCAAAGGTGTATAAATATGCTGAACAGCACCACTTGGCCTGTGCATTGCGTACATCACACGGCCATGTATTACAATTAAACGTACAAGATACCCAGTCTCATGTTTTTCTAATAAAAACCGGTGCCTCTCATTTTTTAACTCAGCACCACTTTCGCTTTGTACTGTTGGCAAAAGGCCTGTTATTGCATAGGCAGCATTTTTATAATCAGACTCAGAGTTAAAAAAACTCTCATCTACAACTCTAATACGTCCTATTTCAGCTTCAAGCTCATTCAAATTTTTAACGATAGTACCATTCTCACCAAGCGTTTGCGCCATGGCTTCTTTTACTACCAGTGGGTAGCCAATCCTACGAACATACTTAACGACATCCAACTTAGACTGGTAAGAGAAGGTTGCTCCCTCAGGAACATCCACCCCATGCTTTTGTAAAAGAGCTCTACGTACCCTTCTGTCAGCTAAAAAGGTCACGCCCGCCAATGTTGAGCTACCTGGCACACCATGTGTAAAACCAACAGTTTTAGTAGATTTTCTATCAGATCTTCCAACTATCATTTGGCGAGGAAGAAACTGCAAGTCAACCCCTCTCTCTAATAGCCCTTCAGTCACTAAAGCGCCATCTATTAACTCAGCCGGCAACTTACTGTAAGCTTTTTTACTTCTTTTAGCGTAAAAGAATTTATCTATAAAATTCATTCGACAATGTCCCTGATTTCAAACCCGAGAGGCTCAACACCATTGTGCTGCTCTGTTTTGACTGAAGTAGGTTTCGCTTCGGGAGGCCCAATAATCAGTGCCGATACCAAATAAGAAACAGGCAAGCTATCTCCGTATAGCCTTACCTCAATTGTACGGCTATCTTTCTCCGTTATCCACCCAGACAAACCAAAATTCTTAGCCTTCTCTATAGCCCACTCCACATAACCGGTACCAGCAAGAGAGCCTTTAACTATTGAATGAACATGAAGCTTTTCTAAAGGTGAAGAGAGAAATGTTAGCCCCTGTTGTTTTGCTGCACTTAAGAGAAAGTATTTAGCCACATCTCTTGGCTCACCAAATAAAGGATATTCACAATTACCTATAGCCGCATGAGCATTCAACTCACAAATACCGGCATCTTGAGCACTTAAAGGCTTAGTATGGTCCTCAAGCAGAAAATCCACACCGCAGTAGTTTAATCCGGGAATAGCCCGAACCGACTCAATACATGCCTCTTTGATTTCCTCATGTAATTCGTCGAAAACACTAATACTATCTCCACCTTGAGAAATATTACTGGAAGCTGAAAGCCTCACCAGCTCATCTTTTAGGGGTATACTATCAAGTGAATAGCCTAGTCTATCCAGCTGGAAGCGCATTGAATCATTCAGCTTAATGGGCCTGCGCCATAGATGAGGGTTTTTTCGTCGCAGCTGATTCTTTAGCATTATAAGCTCTGCAATAGTGCTTTCTCCATCACCAACAACGCAGGCGGGAAGCCTCATAATCGCCGCTATTACCTCTCCGTCAAGCACCAGTATCCGATAGTCCTCGCCCTTAACATGTTTTTCAATAATCACATCCTGCTTACCAAGTTGTGATGATTGACTAATTTCTAGTGCTTCTTTTAATTGCTGCGGCGTTTGAAGGTTTGCAAAAACACCTATCCCTCCAACTCCCGCAACAGGTTTACACACCACAGGAAAACCTATTAAGTTCGCATACTCTTCCGCCAAGCCAAGGTCTGCTTTCTTAAACAGTCTACCTTCCGGCACAGGTAAGCCTACTCGCTGCAAGCATGCCCTTGTTGCTTCCTTATGGCTAGTTAACGCATGCGACATACTGCTTGATACTACTGACCTACTCCATTTAAAAGGAACCTTTTTATTATCCTTATCATATATAACATATGATCCTTTAGTAAATCTAAGGCTATTCATCCCATAGCTAAGCGCATGTCTCTCAATTAAATGCCCTTTTGTTCCATTAATCCCCAACGGTTTTGCCAAGTCACAGTCGCTATAATACTGTGGAGATTTACCCAACATATCTGGCATTATTGGCTCTGGGATCTTCCAATAAAACAAAACATTATCTAATATTTCAGCACAGTAGCTACTTGACCATTCAAAGCTTTCATAGGTATATATATCAGCCTTTACCGTCCCCTCGGGCTGGCTACGCTCTAATAAATAATTAACTGCAGCAGCAACGACCGCGACTATTTTCCCTCTATACAACCCCAAAAATTTATCAAGAATGGGAGTTCCACCTTCATCTTTTTTCCGCCATAAATTAGTGCCTGCCAGAGCATTACTAGCAACTCTATTTACAAACTTCTCTACGCTATCATTTATGCAATGATCTCCAACAAGACTTTTTAATACTGCATGTAAAAGAGTTTGTGCTCGGGCAGGAAACCCTAACCCTGACTGAGAGGGCATAAGGAACTCTACAGTCGCTTTTTTTTGACCATTAGGAGTATCTACAACAAAGCTTAACCAACCATTAGCAGCACCACGAAAGTCAGCGTTATTCCAGATTCCACCGTTGACTGGATTCCTCAATCCGCCTGAACTTACAGCAATTACTTTAATATCCATTAGCCACCCATGCACTTAAATTTTCGATATAGAATGTTATCTAGCCACATTAATCGCTTATATTTAGACAATACATACAGACTTCATGAAGTCTGTATAACAGGCGTCTTTTAGTAACGGCTCATGCATCTGAAAAAGCCTCACTTGGCTATAGCTATTCCCCTCCAATACAACAAAGTCGTCATCTTGAAGTATTAGGTCAAAGCCACAGTACTTTAGATAAGGCAATTTATTGAATAAGGTTAGCAACTTGTTCTTATGTGCCTGCCAGTTAGGAATATAAGCACCCGTGATTCTTTCGCCAGTATCTGGGTGAACTGTCCAACGTTGGCCGGTAAACCGGCCAGCTGCTGCCACTGCGTGGCCTAACTCCCCTGTTTCTTTATTCACTTCTATACTTAACCCACCCAACGAGAAATTGTCAATTGGGTAAGACTCACTATTACCTACCCTTAATACAGCACGTACTAAATAAGGCTCACCAGTAGTTGCATTACGAACCACTAAAGCACGGATAGTATTAACGGTAAGTGGGTAAAGTCGTTTAGAAAACTCTCCTTGTTGTACATATTCGTTAATAATAAATGGCACCCGCTGGCGACTAAATACCTCACCTAGCGCTTCTGCTTTTACACTGAAACGTGGGTTGGTTGTATCGTTGGTTTCCACCACAGCGTGACGTTTATCTATGCGAATAAAGTACACACTGCCGCCGCCGCCACCGCCCAAGGGCTTGGCGACTAGCATTAGTGGGCCTGCTTGGCCAGCTTCTATCTGTTGCCATAGATCAGTGTGGGGTATCACCCTTCCCTGGCGGCATACCGCTACAGTGCGCGGCACATTGCAATACTGGCCGAACACCTGATCAAATAGTATTTTGTTATTAAAAACAACACTATAAGAACCATTCACTAAGCGGGTAAGCCACCGCTGAACATCACTTAGGTAAATGTCGATATTGTCGCGATTGAGGCCGTATAGCCTTGCTTTTTCAGGTAGAAAGCCACGCTCATAGAAGAACTGAGCTTCTTCTTCACTTAGGCTTGCTAGGTCTGGGTCGGCATGAAAATCCAACGTGAAGCGCTTTAGCAGTGCTAGCTGGTCGGTTTCTTTAAGGCTTTCCATTAGACGCTTGTGGTGGTCTTTCGGCAGTACTGTTTCGCTAAGTGCTGCTGTTTCCGTTTCCTGAGCATCTGTGGGGGTCTTGGATGCGTGCTTGGGGGCCCAAAAGGTGGTGTCTCTCTTCATATTCCAAACTCACGCATAAAGTCGATGGCTGTTTGGTTTTGCATTAGTGGGCCGTGTACCTGAAAGTCTTCCACCGTGGGGGTGGCTGCCAAGCGAATCAACTTTGGGGTTGGCGTCGAAATATCGATATCCATCTGAATAAAAGAGTAAAGCGACTCTTTTTGTATTGGCACGACAATACTTGCGTTGGCCTGCTGCCAAATAGCTTTGTAGCGGTATTTTTCCCAGGGCACAGGTTTTCTTGGCCCAACCACAATGCCACTGGCGTTAAACCTAGCCACACTGCGGGTACGCCCACTGTTGGGTGATAACTGCATGCTAAGCGCCATGCCCACAGTAGCAGCGGTGGCTTTTTTAGTGGCCACAACTGAGAGTGGCACCAGCCCTGCGCCTGCTGGGTCCATTATTAAAATCACTTTTAGCACCGGCCCTGTGGGCAGTGCTTGTTTAGTAACCGTGGGGTTAGCAACCATCGGTATGCGCTGGTTGTAGAGCTGCCACTGTAGTTCTGCGTTTTCTAGCAGGGGTTGCATTGGCCCATTGGTTTGGGCCAGCAGGCTGGCTTGTAGATCGCTGATATAGGCATCTACCCGCGTGTCTGGCAGCTTGTAAAGGCGCTTACGGTTGGGTAGAAAACCACGGTTATGCAGGTATTCTGCTTCCTGCTGGGCAAGGTTTCCCTGCTGCTCTCGAAAGGTATGGCTAAATTCGCGCCAAATTTGCACGCCTTCGATGTGGTCCAGCCGTTTAATACGGCCTAAATGGCTTAGGTCTGCGCTTCTGCGTGTTTTGTAAATAACACGGTGATTGTTTGCACTGCCTTGATTGTGCAGCATGCTTTGCACACCGCCCAGGAAGGGCGTTGGCCTGCGGTCTTCCTCCCGGCCGAAACGTAAATAGTGCAGCAGCGGGTTTATAGAAGCGCTGCGTACGTCGTCGTACTCTTCTAGGTACCAGAGTGTGTGAAACCCTGGCCCAGGGTTGTGCCCTTGTTGTATGCCATGCACTAAGTAGTAACCCAGCGGGTCTTTTACCGCGCTTGGTTGATTAAGCAGCTCAGGGTAATTAGCAAGGTACCATTCTGAGTGAAAGTAGCCGCTCTGCTCTATTTCTGCCCGAATGTTAGCTTCTTGGTAGCCCAGCAGCCTTTTGACGCGCCATTCGAGCGTCTTTAATAGCGTTGGCATTAGTTGCGTAGGCATAAGCTAGCCGTTCACCTTATTCAAGTGGTTGGCAATGCCGGGATGTTCAAGTAGCGGTTGGTGCATTTGGTGCGCTGCCAATACGTCCGTGTTGGTTCCAAAAAACGAGATACCTGTTTCAGTAACCGCAAAGCTTAGACTGCAAACGTGCAAATATGATGACTCATCAAAGAAGCGCAGCAGAGCCTTTCTGATAGCTGCCCAGTTGGGTAGATGTTCACCCACCAGGGTTTGGGCAGTGTCTGGGTGTTGTATATAGGTTTCAACGCTACCCTGCTGGTTAAGCCCACGGCAGGCGGTTATTAAGCCTGTTTGGGGGTTGATGCTGGCACTAAGTGCGCCTTCTTCAACTCGGGCTGGTTCCACACAGACCAACCTACTAGGCTGGTTTACCTGGGTGCCCACCGTTAAGCTGGCAGCGGCTATATCGGGCAGCCCTTCATCAGGCTCTCGTACCAGTAATACGTGCAGCAGATGGTAGCCTACGGGGCTTACCGTGGTTAGCCAGCTATGCTGTACCGGCGTATTGGAAATAACCAGTGCTTCGTTATGCTCTTGGGCTTCTTCAACCAGCTGACCAATAAATGCTTTTTGAAACGCTAGCGAGCCGCTGTTCTCTGCAATTGTTATTTTGCGGTACCGTGCATAATTATCTGGGGCTAGCGAATGTACCTGTACCACGCTAGGGGCAGAGTTTTCAGCCGCCCACCACGGTGGTTCTAACCACTGGGCTCCATTTTTGGAAACCAGGCAGACGTTTTTTTCCACTTCAAAGTAGTTAGCCATTACATGGCTGCATAGCACTCGGTTTGATAAAACCGTTTGGTATTTTTGATTAATTGATTGAAGCCTAAGTGACTGGTAATCACTGAGGTAGGCGTTAAGGTCGTTTTCAGTTAGATCGTACAGGGCGGCTCGGCTTCTATAAAAACCGTTATGAAACAGTTGGCTGCTCTTTTCTTCTACTGATTCGTCTTCTACTGCTGTTGGCGTGCTTTCTTCCCAAAACCTGAGGGTAAAGTCTTTCCAGGCTTGTAGGGATGCGATGTCGTTGGCGTGCGCAATTATGTCTTTGTGTGTTGAGAACATAGTGTTTAATAGCCACCTATAAAGAATCTATTCGTCGTCGTTGGCTTCTTGAAGAGACTTCAGCACTGCTTTTTCTTTGCGCAATATTTTCAGTTTGTCGTTCATATCGCTTTTTAATTCTGCTAGCTCTTTTGATGACACGCTCTGGGTGTCTTTTGCCTCTTTATAGATAGCTCGGGCCTCTTTATATATTTTCCGCAACTCGGTGACGTCATGGCGCACTTTTTTAAGCTGTGCTGACTCAACCAAACCATACGCTTCGTGATAGGCCTCAATCGCATCATCGATGCTATCAAACCAAGTGGCTTCGCCTTTGTTGATAAAGATACCTGCCTGGCAGAGCTCTCTTAGTATGCCTTCGCTATGCGAGACCATGATGAGGCTGGCTTTGCCGGTTTTTTCCCGGAAGGCGGCTTTGGCTTTGGCTTTAAAGTTTTTATCGCCAACGGCGGTGGCTTCATCAGAAATGTAGACGTCAAAATCAAACGCCAGCGATAGGCCAAACGAGATGCGTGAGCGCATCCCTGAGGAAAACGTTCTGATCGGTTCGTCGAAGGCTTCACCTATTTCCGCGAACTCTTCAACGTATTTGATCACGCGTTTTACGTCTTCGCTGGAGCTGCCGTGAACGCGGGCGACGAACTTGACGTTCTGCCTAGCCGTCATGTTTTGCTGCATGCCACCTGACAGCCCTACGGGCCAGGAAACCTTGGTGTGGCGAACCACCTCGCCCCTTTCTGGCTTGTCCATACCAGCAATTAAGCGCAGCAAAGTTGACTTGCCCGCACCATTGGCACCAATCAAGCCAACGCTCACATTGGGGGGAATAGTGAGATTGATATTTTTCAATACCCAGTCGCTACCGTGGTGGTTGTGGTAGCGCTTGTAGAGATTGCGAATTTCGATCATATGCTACCTAAAGCATGGTGCATCAATAAATGATAGGCCTTGCTGATCTTTGCTTGAGAGCTGCGGCGGCTGATTGCTGACCAGTGGCCATTGGATATTCAGCGTGGGGTCGTTCCAGTGCAGCGTTACTTCATCACCAGGGGCGTAATAGTCAGTGCATTTGTATTGAAACTCAGCTTCTTCGCTGGTGACGTAAAAGCCATGGGCGAAACCGGGGGGCACCCATAGCATCTGCTTGTTCTGTTCGCTGAGCATTACGCCCACCCACTGGCCAAAGGTTGGCGAGCTTTTACGCATATCCACCGCTACATCGAAAACTTCGCCGCGGGTTACTCGTACTAGTTTGCCCTGGGGCTGCTGGTGCTGGTAGTGCAGGCCACGCAAAATGCCATGGGCGGATTTGCTGTGGTTGTCTTGCACAAACGTATAGTGACCGCAGTGCTCTTCGAATTCACTTTGGCGAAAGGTTTCCATAAAGAAACCACGCTCATCGCCGAATACTTGCGGGGTAATTGACACCACATCGGGAATGGCGAGTTTTTCGTATTGCATTAGACATCCTTTAGCCATTGCCAAATTTGTTTAGCCACGGACACTCCGGCCAGAACTAGTCATTGGCCACGGACGCTCACTGAAAACACGGATAAGGGCAAAACAAAAAATCTTTGGGTTTTTATCCGTGGATTCCGTGAGTGTCCGTAGCAAAAAATCTCTTGGCTTCTACTTTTTCATCTTCTGCTGAAGCAGGCTCTGCAGGTATTGGCCGTATTGGGTTTTTGCTAGTGGTTGGGCGAGTTCGGCTAGGCGTTCGTCGCTGATCCACTGCTGTTGCCAGGCGATCTCTTCTAGGCAGGCAATTTTAAGACCTTGGCGGTGTTCAATGGTTTGCACATATTGGCTGGCTTCTAGCAAGCTGTCGTGGGTGCCGGTATCTAACCAGGCGAAGCCACGGCCTAGGCGCTCTACGCATAAATCGCCACGCTGCAGGTAGGCGTTGTTCACGCTGGTGATTTCCAGCTCGCCACGCTCTGAGGGGGTTACGCTTTTGGCAATTTCTACTACGTCGTTATCATAGAAATATAACCCAGTGACCGCATAAGCAGATTTTGGCTTTTTGGGCTTCTCTTCGATAGAGATAGCGCTGCCCTGCTCATCAAACTCCACCACACCGAAACGCTCGGGGTCTTTCACTAAGTACCCAAACACGGTGGCACCCGCCGTACGGGAGCTGGCACGCTTTAGCTGGTCCGAGAAGTGCTGGCCGTGAAAGATGTTGTCGCCTAGCACTAGGCAAACGGGGCTTTCACCAATAAATGCTTCGCCGATGATAAACGCTTGGGCTAAGCCATCAGGAGTTGGTTGTTCAGCGTACTGCAAGCTAATGCCAAAATCTTCGCCAGTGCCCAGTAGGTTTTGATACTGGGGCAAGTCTTCTGGCGTTGAGATGATCAAAATTTCGCGAATGCCTGCCAGCATCAGTACCGAGATCGGATAGTAGATCATCGGTTTGTCGTAAATCGGTAGTAGTTGCTTGGATACACCACGGGTAATGGGGTGTAGCCGTGTGCCCGAGCCACCGGCAAGGATGATGCCTTTTCTTGGCGCGCTTTGACTCATAGGGGTCTCTTTAATCTGTTTCGCTACGTATTGGCCACGGATGCTCACTGACAACACGGATAAGGACAAGACAAAAAATCTTTGGTTTTTTTATCCGTGGATTCCGTGAGCGTCCGTGGCAAACATTGGTTATTGGCCACGGATACTCACTGACAACACGGATAAGGGCAAAACATAAAAACAAAAAAACTTTGGGTTTTTATCCGTGGATTCCGTGAGCGTTCGTGGCAAACATTGGTTATTGGCCACGGATGCTCACTGACAACACGGATAAGGGCAAAACATAAAAACAAAAGATCTTTGGGTTTTTATCCGTGGATTCCGTGAGCGTCCGTGGCAAACCTCGTGTTTCCTGTGGCTCAAAAACTATCTAGGTGTTCTTTCAGTGTTAACGCTAGCTGGCTTTGCCAGGTGGGCATGGTGATGCCTAGTGCGTTTTCTAGCTTACCTAGCGCCATGCGTGAATTCAGTGGGCGCTTAGCGGGTGTTGGGTATTCTGCCGTGGGTATGCCTGCAGCGCCTTCCGGCGTAATGGCCAGCGTTTCCCCTGCTTTGCGGGCTTGGTTAAAAATCTCACTGGCGAAGCCATGCCAGCTGGTTTCCCCCCTGGGGGCTAAATGATAGATGCCCGTTGGTATGTGGGGGGTGAGGTGTGAGGTATTAGGAGTAAATGCCAATACGCTCACTTGGGCGATTAGCCGTGCAGGAGTAGGCGCGCCAATTTGATCATTAACGATATTCAGCGCTGCACGTTCACGGCCTAGGCGCAGCATGGTTTTCATAAAATTGTTGCCACGGGCGGCATATACCCAGCTGGTGCGGAATATCAGGTGTTGGCAGCCGCTTGCAGTAATGGCGTGGTCACCTTCCAGCTTGGTTTGGCCGTAGATGCTTAATGGGCTGGTGGGGCTGTCTTCCTGCCAGGGTGTTTCGCCGCTACCTGGGTATACGTAGTCGCTTGAGTAATGCACCAGCGTAATACCCTGCTTCACTGCATACGTGGCTAATTGTGCTGGCAACTCTGCATTTAAGCGCTTCGCTTGCTCCGGCTCGCTTTCGGCTTTATCAACCGCTGTGTAGGCCGCAGCGTTAAGGATTAGCCCTGGCTGGTGCTTGGCTAGGTAAGCATCCACTGCATCTGCATTGGCTAGGTCGAGTTCATCCCGCGTCGGGGCTAGAACAGTGCCAAAAGGAGCAAACTGGCGCTGGAGCTCAAAGCCTACCTGGCCATTGCCGCCGGTGATAAAGATGTTCATGGGGTAATCCATTTCTGGCCACGGATACTCACTGACAACACGGATAAGGGCAAGACATAAAAACAAAAGATCTTTGGGTTTTTATCCGTGGATTCTGTGAGTGTCCGTGGCAAGCATTGGTTATGGCCACGGATGCTCGCTGACAACACGGATAAGGGCAAGACATAAAAACAAAAGATCTTTGGGTTTTTATCCGTGGATTCTGTGAGTGTCCGTGGCAAGCATTGGTTATGGCCACGGATGCTCACTGACAACACGGATAAGGGCAAGATATAAAAGCAAAAGATCTTTGGGTTTTTATCCGTGGATTCTGTGAGTGTCCGTGGCTAGTCCGGAGCGGTAAATTAAACAACGATTCGTTTGATAAATGTTTTAGGAAAAGTGAAATTAATGAGCAGCCCTACTTGTAAGCCAGTGGCTCGAAGGTAGTTGATCAGCTGGGGCTCTGCTGAGGCAGGTAGCTGGCTTTGCGCTTTCAACTCTAGAATCACCCTGTTTTCAACTAGCACATCTATGCGGTGTTCACCTACCAAGCACTGCTTGTAATAGATATTGACGGGCTTCTCTGTTTCAACCTCAAGGCCAATAGATCGAAGCTCAATTGCTAACGCTCTTTGGTAGATGCTTTCTAAAAAACCTGGCCCCAGCTGCTTACTGACCTCAAACACTGCGCCTCTGATTTGATATGTGAGCGCTTCTTCCTTGAGCATTATTTCCCCTTATGTTTTTGCTGCGGACACTCACTTTCGTGGTAAACATTGGCTATTGGCCACGGATGCTCACTGACAACACGGATAAGGGAAAAACATAAAAATAAAAAATCTTTGGTTTTTATCCGTGGATTCCGTGAGCGTCCGTGGCAAGCATTGGTTATGGCCACGGATACTCACTGAAAAACACGGATAAGGACAAAACATAAAAACAAAAATTTTTGGTTTTTATCCGTGGATTCAGTGAGCGTCCGTGGCAAAAATCAAATGCTACCCAGGCGCTGGCCTTGGTAGCTGCCGTCTTGTACGCGTTTCCACCAGGCTTCGTTGGCTAGGTACCATTTGACGGTTTTGCGTAGGCCGGTTTCGAAGGTTTCTTCTGGCTTCCAGCCGAGTTCGCGTTCTATTTTGCTGGCGTCAATGGCGTAGCGTACGTCGTGGCCTGGGCGGTCGGTGACGAAGGTTATTAACTCGCGGTATGAGCTCTCTTTCGGTACTAACTCTTGTAGCAGGTCACACAACGTTTCTACCACGGTGAGATTGGCTTTCTCGTTGTGTCCACCGATGTTGTAGGTTTCGCCTACTTGGCCTTCGGTGGCTACTTTGATGAGTGCGCGGGCGTGGTCTTCTACATAGAGCCAGTCGCGGATCTGTTGGCCATCGCCGTATACCGGTAGGGGTTTCCCTGCCAGGGCGTTCAGGATCATCAACGGGATCAGTTTTTCCGGGAAGTGGTAAGGCCCGTAGTTGTTAGAGCAGTTGGTGACCAGGGTGGGCAAGCCGTAAGTGCGCTGCCATGCGCGTACCAAGTGGTCAGAACTCGCTTTGCTGGCGGAGTATGGCGAGCTGGGGGCATAAGGCGTGGTCTCGGTAAAGAGATCATCGGTGCCTTCCAGATCCCCATACACCTCATCGGTGGAAATATGATGAAACCGAAATGCTTCTGCCTTGGCGGCATTTTGCTGCTGCAGCTTTTTCCAGTACGCCCGGGCGGTTTCTAGTAGTACGGCGGTGCCAACCACATTGGTTTGGATAAACTCTGCCGGGCCGTCGATAGAGCGGTCTACGTGGCTTTCAGCCGCCAGGTGCATGACAACATCGGGCTGGTGCTGTTCAAACAACTGCTGCATGGCAGGAGCATTGCAAATGTCCGCCTGCACAAAAGTATAGCGCTCGCTATTTTCGACGCTTGCCAGTGATTCCAGATTGCCCGCGTATGTGAGTTTATCGACATTCACGACGCGGTGGCCGGTGTTATGGATTAACTCACGAACAACTGCTGAACCAATAAATCCCGCACCACCAGTAATTAGAAATCGTTTTGACACTTTTATAAGACCTTAAGCTGACTGCTCTATCTTTTAAATTTAGGACTAGCAAGCTCTTAAATTTAGGACTAGTAAGGCTCTGCAGTTACCTAATCACTGCCGAATAAATCGCGGGTATAAACTTTTTCTGCAACGTCGTCTAGCTCATTGGCCATCCGGTTGCTTAAGATCAGGTCGGCTTCTTGTTTGAACGCGGCCAGGTCACGAATCACACGGGAATTAAAGAAGTGCGCTTCTTGCAGGGTCGGTTCGTATACGATGACTTCGATCCCCTTCGCCTTGATGCGCTTCATCACGCCTTGCATGGCACTGGCACGAAAGTTATCGGAACCAGCTTTCATGATCAGCCTATAAATACCTACCACGCGGGGATTGCGCTTAAGGACGGCTTCGGCGATGAAGTCTTTGCGGGTGCGGTTGGCATCCACAATGGCTTGGATCATGTTGCTAGGCACATCCTGGTAATTCGCCAGCAGCTGCTTGGTGTCTTTAGGTAGACAGTAGCCACCGTAACCAAAGCTGGGGTTGTTGTAGTGCTTGCCAATACGTGGGTCTAGCCCTACCCCTTCAATAATTTGCCGGGAGTCTAACCCGTGGGTTTCAGCATAAGTATCTAGCTCATTGAAATATGCCACCCGCATGGCTAGGTAGGTGTTAGCGAACAATTTAATCGCTTCTGCTTCTGTACTGTTGGTCAGCAGAATAGATGCGTCTTGTTTGATGGCGCCTTGCTGGAGCAAGTTGGCAAAGTGTTCAGCACGCTCGGAGCATTCGCCTACAATAATGCGTGAAGGGTAAAGGTTGTCGTAAAGTGCTTTTCCTTCGCGCAAGAATTCTGGTGAAAAAATCAGGTTTTGCGTATTAAACCGTTTACTAGCGCTGGCAGTGTAGCCCACTGGTACAGTCGACTTGATCACCATCAACGCATTGGGATTAACCTTAATAACTTGCTGAATTACCGCCTCAACGCTTTCGGTGTTGAAGGTATTGGTGTTCGGGTCGTAATCCGTTGGGGTGGCAATAATGACGATGTCTGCATTGGCGTAAGCCTGTTCAGCATCTGTTGTCGCCGTGAAGTGTAGGTCATCGCGGTTTAGAAAAAGGCTGATCTCTGCGTCTTCAATCGGCGACTGCTTGGCTTTCAGCTTGTCTACTTTTTCTTTGACAATATCCACTGCGGTGACGCTGTTGTGCTGCGCGAGCAACATGGCGTTTGATAGCCCAACGTACCCTGTGCCAGCTACTGCAATGTTTTTCATGCGATCTCGGCTATCGATGTTGAAATTACTCATTCTGGACTGCTAGGCGAGCACTTCGTTTCGCTCGTTCCCTACAAGGCGCGTTACAAATATGCGTTGATCAGGTTTTGTAGCGCGGGTAAGCGAAGCGCACCCGCGGGGCCCTATGCAACGGTGCCAGCGTTAAGGTCACTGGCCTAATCTTCGCGGGTGCCGCGTTTGTTCGTGCCTCACAAGACGCGTTACGCCGCGCTACGAAATGTGCACCGATAAGGCGCGTTACAAATATGCGTTGATCAGGTTTTGTAGCGCGGGTAAGCGAAGCGCACCGCGGGGCCCTGTGCAACGGTGCCAGCGTTAAGGTCGCTGGCCTAATCTTCGCGGGTGCCGCGTTTGTTCGTGCCTCACAAGACGCGTTACGCCGCGCTACGAAATGTGCACCGATAAGGCTCGTTACGGCGTGCCATAAAATCTGCGCTGATAAACCTCGTTACGGCGTGCCATAAATATGCGCTGATTGGGTTTTGTAGCGCGGGTAAGCCTACGGCGCACCCGCGGGGGTATCACAATTGCGTCACGCCTCACTACATGATGATGCTTACCTGTTTGCTTTTGCGCTGGTACATCGCTTCCAGTTCCTGCTTGAGTGCGGTTTTGGCGGTGTTTTCACCGTGTACCAGACGGATAGTATGCGGCCAACGACGCATACGTTTTACGAAATTGAGCAGGTTTTTTTGATCGGCGTGGGCAGAGTAGCCGCTAATAGTGGTAATGCCTGCTTTAATGTCGATGCGTTGGCCATCTATTTCCACCCAACCACCCTGTGGGCCGTATTGCTGAATAGCCCGCCCTGGGGTACCTGCACCTTGGTAGCCTACAAATAGCACTTGGTGGCGCTCATCACTTAGCATGGCTTTCAGGTAATTCATAATCCGCCCGCCTGCGCACATACCGCTGGCGGCAATGACAACTGCCGGGCGACCAGTTTTCGCTAGGTACTGTACGGTTTGCTCGTGAGCTTCGTGGCTTTCTACCGTGTAAAGATTTTCGAAGTTGAGCGGATGACGGCCACTACGTAAGCGACGCTGGGCTTCCTTGTCCCAGAAAGGTTTTAGTTGGCGGTAAACACGGGTAAAACGGGCAGCAAGGGGTGAGTCGACAATAATTTCCAAATCTTGCCACTGCCCTTTCTTGGCCTTGCGTTTGGCATCAAACACAATGCCTTCTAATTCGTAGAGTAGCTCTTGGGTGCGGCCTATGCTGAAGGCGGGTACCATCACTGTGCCGCCGTTAATGAGCGCTTGCTCAATGGCATTTTTCAGCGTGGCGCAGCGTTGGCGTCGGTCGGGGTGTTGGCGGTCGCCGTAGGTGCTTTCCAGCACTAACTGTTCACAGCCGTAGGGCGACTGCGGTGCAGGTAGTAGCGGCGCATAGGGGGCACCTAGGTCTCCACTGAATATTACCCGCTCTTTTTCACCACCAGCATGCTGGTGGGCAACTTCTACGTAGCAGGACCCGAGAATGTGGCCTGCGCGTTTAAGTTTGATACGGGTGATGATTTCGCCCTTCACGCCCTTTTCAGCCACGTTGTACCATTTGCCGTAAGGAACGCTGACGATTTGGGATTCCAGCTGAGCTTGAAAGCGCTGGATTAGCTGCGCATTACGAGTGAAACCGATTTTTAGAGCGTCTTCAATGACTAGTGGCAGCAGCTTGGCCGAGGGAATAGAACAGATGATTGGTCCGGTAAAACCTGCGGCCAACAGGTAAGGTAATCTTCCTACATGGTCGATATGTACATGAGTGATGATCAGTGCCTTAACGGTGCTGATATCGAACTCAATTTGTAATTGCTCGAAACTATCTTCCGTGGCGTCTTCCCCCTGGAAGAGGCCACAATCCACCAGCAGTGAGTGTTCGCTGTCGAGTATGAGCTGGTGGCAACTACCCGTCACCCCGGTTGCGCCACCGTGGTGAATAATATCTAGCATCGAAAATTCCTTTTTCGGTGGCGTTATTGGGCGGCTTCGCTGCCGCCATAAATGGTGCAATAGCTTGAGTTTAAAACTCTTGTAGCGCGTGGTAAGCGAAGCGCACCCGCGGGTGTTATGCGCAACGGTGCCAGGGTTAAGGGCACTGGCCTAATCTTCGCGGGTGCCGCGTTTGTTCGTACCTCACAAGACGCGTTACGCCGCGCTACGAAATATGCGCTGATAAACCTCGTTACGGCGTGCCATAAATATGCGCTGATTGGGTTTGTAGCGCGGGTAAGCGAAGCGCACCCGCGATCGGGCAGCGGTGCCTAGGTTGGTGAATAACCTTGGGCGCCTAATCTGGCGGTAGGTGCCGCTGTCCGCGGGTGCCTCATATCGTTCGTGCCTCACGAAATTCGTTACCCGCGCTACAATTGCAATGAATTGCATCTAAAGGGTTTTGTAGCGTGGGTAAGCCTACGGCGCACCCGCGGGGCCATCGGCGCAACAGTACCGGGTATTACCTTCTTTCTATCAATCCCTGTGGTCCTTCACGATCATGATGATCATGCTGAGGATAAAGGCGAGGAAGATGGTAATGATAGCGAATACACTGCTGTTATAAAGGCGGTTAGGCTCTGTTGGGTACTCGGGGAAAAGCGGGCTTTGTAGCACGCTAACCTGCTTGAGCTGCCGAGCAGATTCTAAGCGGGTGTTTTCCAGCGCGGCAAGTGCACTTGAGTAGGTTTCCTGAGCAAACTGGGCCTGTAGCTCTAAGGTTTCATACTCTGCAGAAATTCGGTTAAGCGAGTTGCCTGCAGTTTGCGCCAGGCGGTCGCGCTGCTCGATAATTTGGTCACGAAGCGCTTCGATATTGCGCTCTACTTGACGCATTTCAGCGGACTGAGTGCTTTGGAAACTAGCCAATGCATTGCGCTGTGCCTGTAGGCGCGCTAAGTCGCCTTCCAAGGTGGCAACCACTTGGTTAATGCTTTCAACTGTTGAGGTTGGCGATACCAAGCCGTACTCATTTTGGAAGTCGAGCAGCCGGGTGCGGGTTTCATTGAAACGCTCTTCTAAACGAACCATCTGCTGCTCAAGAAAACGTACTTGTTCGTCAGCTAGTCGGTGACCCATTTCATTCATATGGTTTTCGCCGGCTTCCAGCAGCAGCGTTGCCATGTCGTGGGCAAATTCTGGCGTGTAGCCCTGCACTTGAATATTGAGCACACCGGCATACTCATCCAGATCTACCTCTACGCGGCGCAGATAGTATTTGTGCAGGTCTTCAATGGGTGCATCAGCATCGCGAAGTTTGGCGAAGATATCACCGTGTTCACTGTAGTGCTGGCGAATGCCCAGCTGCTTATCAAGTAACCGCAGCATATCTACTGAGAGCAAGTGTTCACGCAGTAGTAGAAGATCAGCTGAGCTACCGCCTCCTCCTCCCATTAGCGAGGCAAAACTAAATTCTGGTGTAGCTACTTGGGGGCTTTCCAACACCACTGTGGCACGAGAGACGTAACGCTCCTCTGCCCAAACAAACCAATAAAAAGAGACAACCAGAATAGCGGCAATGGCAATGGCCCAGTGCGGCGACGTTTTAACAAAACGGCTTAATGAAGCTTGCATGAATTATTTCGCCTTTAACCGATCAACAAAGCGCAGGTGCATCAGCAGCCCTACTGCAATTAGTGTGAGAGTGAATAACCAGAAATAGAGCATGCTGGTGCCGTGAACGACCTGGTAATTTTCAAAAAAACCTAGCCGGAGCACTTCTAACCCATGGGGAATGGGGTTGAGCATCAGGTATTTAAGCAGCCAGTGAGGCAGGCTATTTAGTGGGATAATCACCCCGGATAAAATCATCAGGGGTAGGGACAACATACGTATTACCTTGCCAACCTCTGGCACCAGTGTTGCCGCTACAGAGGTTACCAGCCCCAATCCTAGCCCAAGGCACCACAAAGATAGCCACGCAGCCATTACACGTACGGCGTTATCTGGGTACATATCTAACCCCAGCATCAGCCCGCCGCCAACAAAAATCAGAAAAACCAAGCTGCGCAGTGCACCCTCTAGAAAGTTGCGCACCAGAACGGGGTCCACAGGCTGTACCTGGCGATAAGCGAACAGCGCGCTGTTGCCTTCAATGGCTCCCATACCGCGCAGCATTCCCTCACGAACCAGCATAAACCCCATCAAACCGGCAATAAGCCAGGGGATAAATTCAGCATTCACGACTAACCTGCCGCCGCGAATGAAGCTCCGTATGGAGACCATAATGCCAATAAAGGCGACAGGTTCGAAGATCATCCAGAACCAGCCCATGCGGTCCGCCATGGTGCGCGAAAGCGCTTCCCGCATGAACATGGCGTACCACACGCTACGCGTTACCTGCCAAGGCGTGCGGGCGCCTTTTGGCGCCCCTTTTACATTAGCCATAGCACTACTTTTAAATTGATGAGGAGTGGAAGCATGGAGGTGTCAGGTAGAGGGGCATTCACCCCTCACCTTTTACAAATCCAATGCGACTCGGGTGGTAACGGCAATGTGGAACAGAAGCTGGGCAAGTGTGGAAGCTAACTGCAGGTTGTGAGTCGGTGCTCTGGGCATGATGAGAATTTCATCCCCTGGGCGCAGCGGTGAGTTGCGAGCATGCTCTACAGCACCGTTTTGGCGAACCAGTAGGATATGGTCTTTATCCGCACGCTCGGTAAAGCCACCAGCACTCTCTACATAGTCGATCACGCTCATCCCTGGGCGATAAACTGCCGCTTGGGGAACGAGAATCTCGCCGCTAATAAGTACGGAGTCGCTAATTTCAGGAATGGTAATGATATCGCCATCCTGCAAGCGAATATCAGAAATACCATCCCTTGAGGCGACAACCAGACGGCCGCTTGGCTCTAGCTCACGGGCACGTTCGATAAAGCGCTCGATCAGCTCAGCTTCTTGAAGGCGAATTTGTGCTTCTTGATCAGTGCGCGATGAGGCGCCCAGGTAGGTAGTCTCCAGGCGGCGCAGGCTATCTTGCAGCGACTGCGCTTGCTGCTGGCGAACACTTTCACGCTGAAGTGAGATGCTTTCAACAGCGGTCATGTTTTCTGGCACTGCGATGGCATCCAGCAGTTCACTTAACCGTGCGTCGCGTGGCAGTGCAAAACGTGACGGGCCGTAGTAGCTGCCTTCCAGTTCGACCACGATGGTTTCGCTGCGCTGGTCAGCACTGAACAGTACTTCATCGCCACTGCGAATGGTTTGGCCATAAAACATATCGATGGGGAAATATTGTGCGATGGGGCCCTCTGCACGATCACCCCGCAGTAGCACGTGGGATACGCCGCTGCGAAGGCGGGCAAGGGCTACTATTTCGGCGCCGCTCAGTTGGTTGCCGGTTAGTTCGTAGCGGTGTTCCCGGTGCACATCACCACCAACAGCAATCGCGGGGCCACGCTCTTCCACAACGATAGTATCGCCGTCTTGGAACTGTGGACGAGCAATTGTACCGTTAATCAGGAAGTCGTAAAGGTCGACGGTGGCTACAGTACTGTCGTTGCGCACTACTCGGATTTGGCGATAGCTACCTAGGTCTTGGTCAATGCCACCGGCTTGATCAAGAAAGTAAAGCAGTGAGTCGTTGGGCGTACCAGCGTAGCGGCCTGGGTTCTCAACATAGCCAGTTACGAATACGGCAACTGGTTGAACACCCTGGAGGTTGGTGTAGACCTCTACGTTATCCGGGTATACCGAGGTAATCGCTCGGCGCACGCTATTATCAACCTGCTGACTATTTTGCCCCTGTACGTGCAGCGGGCCAGAGCCAGGAATAAAAATATTACCTTGGGCGTCTACCGGTAGCACCCGGTCTAGCTCGAAAGCACCCCAGGCACGCACGGTAACCTGATCGCCTGGCTTAATACGGTAGTCTGCATTTAGGCCATCACCCATGGCACCACGGAAGCCACCAGTGAAGAGGTTGGCCCCAAACGGTGGCAGCTCATCAAGGCTTTCTGTCGGCAAGGAGACAGGCCCGTAAGTGCCACTACGCCAGTCGGCACGGGGAGTGTCATCTACTTGCTCTTGCTGCTGGCCGTTCTGCCCACTTCTTCCGCTCTGCTCAGGCAAAACAGAGTTAGCAAGGCTAAGTGACTGTGCTGAAGCAGCACCTGCCACGAGCGTACCTAGCATTAACGTGACAGTAATTGCGCTATATTTTAACGACGCTTTTAAAGAAGCCGCTAAAGAAGCTTTCACCGGAACATCTACAGGAACATCGGATATCGGCAGCATCATCTTCATTAGGGGCGCCCCTTTACTACCTGAGTCACAAGACGCTGGTTTACCCAGCCGTTTGGCGTTTCACACACCAGTGCTGTGCGCGTACTTCCCGTTGCTTCTATTACGCGTAGCTGCCGGCATTTTCGGCCACTAGCAGCCAGGTAGGCAGACTCAGCGACAATTTCTACATTATCGCCCCATGGGCTGCGCGCCATGGTGTGAACGCCGCTGGCAGGCGCCTGTGATAGAAAGCGGTTGAGTGATTCGTCACCCAGCAGCGTTGCAGCATCGTTAGTGAGCACGTACTGGGCGGTTTGTTGTGAGCTACCAGAGGGGTAGTTGGTGGCGCAGCCGCTAACTACGGCAACGCTTAACGCTGCCAACAGCATGCGAGCTGGCCGCGATACGTAAGTAGGGGTATCTAACATTATGATTTCCATTAAAAAGGCACGCTACCGCCCAGGGATTATAACGGGCGCATTCCCTTGCCCTACGCTGTGCGGATGAAATTAGTTAACCTATGCTATTAAAATACACACGCCATTGTAAGGTATTCGCTTGTTTGGCTCCACATTGACAAGCCTTATACAAAAAATTAATACTCTTTGACAGCTAACTAGTGGCCAAAACAAACATGCCGATCATTTGATCGGCATGTGCTTAACAACTTAAGCTATTTCGTATTACTGGAAGGTTAAGTTCTTTCTGATATTTTGGACTGATTAACAATAACTCCCCACAGCACTGCCAAAAGAAAGGCATACATCATAACCCCACTATTATGGGTAAGAAACGCCTGGGAAAGGCCAAAGTCTATGTACGTAACTGGGAGTAAAACACCGGCAGTTGCCACGCTTCTTGTAGCCAGGTTTTGCGCGTGTAGTTGGCGGGCAAAAAGGCGCATGGGAATAAGATAAAGCGCTAATAAAGCGCACAGACCAATAATACCTCGCTTAGCAAAGGCATCTACAAACTCATTATGGGCATGACCATATTGAGCGGCTTCAGTATTGATAACACCCTCTTCGCCAAGTTGCCACATGGCAGACTTATAGCCATTAGAGCCCCAGCCGGTAATGGGTTTTTCCTGAATCAGCAGCGCAGCACCACGCCACATCTCAAATCGAGCACCTACCGAGGTGCCACGGTTTTCACCAGAAATGTATAGCCCAATATCCTCTACTGCCTGATGAACTCGCCCTTGAACCCCCACTTGAGGCACAGCGTAAACAATCAAGCCGCCCAGCAGCACGACTCCCACAGCCAGCACTTTTAACTGGGTAGCCAAATGAGTGCCGTAGGCACGGTAAAGCACCAACAACACAATGGGAAAACCAACCCAGCCACCGCGGCTGCCAGAGAAGAGTGAGCCAAGAATCCCCGCCAGCGCACCCAGCGAAAGCAAACAGACCCAAGCCCGGCGCTGAGGGTGCGCCACAGCCCACCCCAAGCCTGCCAGACATAGCACGCCCAGCAACATGCTTAAGTTACCAAACTGAATAACGTGGGTATGTCCTTGGGCTCGATCAATACCAATAAACAATTTTTGCCAAGCAGCCCAACTGCCAGCTAACAGGGCACCTAACGCAAACCCACCCCAGAGAAATTCAAGCCGCGGTGGAGAGCGCAACACCCATAGCAGCGCCGGTATCGCCAATAGGAACCGGCTGGGCTTGTCGAGCCCCCTGCTACCCTGGCCATCCCACCAGACTTCAGCAATCGTAATCAAGGCGTAGCAAAGCAGCACAGCGACGACCCAACAGCTTTCTTTCGAAAGCGCAGACACCCTTCCGGTAGCCAATGCCGCAAGCCCACCCAACAACAACAGCACGGCCCCCACCGAGTACCCACTAGGCACTACCAGTGAAAGAGCACCCAATAGGAATACCGCCACACTGGTATATAGCTGTGGTACGTTGCGGTGATTTTCCTCAATGAGAGGATCAGAAACCAATTTCAAAGCGCACATCCTTTTAATGACGGGCTGGCACCCAGCGAGGAAGCGATACTAGCATAAACCGCTGCCGTTCCCAGCGGCCTCCTTCGCTATGAACTGCTGCCACCGCCAGGTATCGTGCATCATGTCCATCAGCGTTTTTTCCGCCTGCCAGCCCAGCTCATGCTGCGCTTTTTCGGCACTGGCCCAGAACGCAGCCAGGTCCCCTTCGCGCCGGGGAGCAAAGCGATAAGGCACGGCTACCCCGGTGGCTTCTATAAAGGTATCGACCATCTGCTTGACTGAGACACCTTTTCCCGCACCTAAATTGAAGTAACTCACACCAGACTGATCCAAGGCTTGCAGTGCCATGCGGTGTCCAACGGCAAGATCCACCACATGTAAGTAGTCACGCACGCAGGTGCCATCTTCAGTGGGATAATCATTACCGTAGATCATCAGTTCAGGCAGCACCCCAGCAGCTACTTGACCGAGATAGGGCATTAGATTGTTGGGAATACCCTGGGGAGACTCTCCGATATAGCCCGAAGGGTGCGCACCAATCGGGTTGAAGTAGCGCAGAATCGTAATGGACCAGTGCGGGTCGCTGCTGCTTAGGTCTTCGAGCACCTTTTCAACCATGGCCTTGGAGGTACCATATGGGCTGGCACATCGACCTCTTGCCATGGTTTCAACATAAGGTGGAACTGCTTCAACACCGTAGACGGTAGCCGATGAGCTGAAGATCAACTTCTTCACACCTGCCTGCTCCATGGCACGACACAGGGAGATGGCTCCAAAGACATTGGCATCATAGTATGCCAGCGGCTTGGCAACACTCTCGCCTACCGCCTTCAGACCAGCGCAGTGGATAACAGCACTAATCTGGTGGGTATTAAAAATAGTTGCCAACAGCGCGCTATCGCGCACATCACCCTGGTAAAAAAGTGGCTCCAGTTGGGCGATGCTTTTAATACGCGCCACAACAGAACGATCGCTGTTAGAGAGATCGTCAAGAATAACGACTTGATGTCCCGCCTGGAGCAACTCAACCGCTATATGTGAGCCGATATAGCCGGTGCCGCCTGTCAATAAAATCATAGCGTCACGACATCAGTAAGCATTTGCATGCTTAAAGCCTTTGAAGACCGTCATAAAAATAATTTTTAAATCCAACCAAACCGACCAGTTATCGATATACCAAAGGTCGTATTCGACACGCCGCTGCATTTTCTCCAGCGTATCTGTCTCGCCCCGCAAGCCATTCACTTGCGCCCAACCGGTAATACCGGGCTTCACTTTATGCCTACGCATGTAGGACTCTACCAGTTCTTTGTAATACTCATTATGCGCCAGGGCATGGGGCCGAGGTCCTACAATTGACATGCGCCCCTGCAGCACATTGTAGAATTGTGGCAGCTCGTCTAGCGAAGTACGCCGCAAAAAGGCACCTATAGGGGTTAAGCGATTATCGTTTTTTGTCGCTTGAGTAACTGCCCCATCTTTTTCCTCGTGCACTTTCATTGATCTGAATTTGTAGACTTTAAATACCTTCCCATTCGACCCCGTTCTATATTGTTTGAACAAAACAGGGCCAGGAGATGTGAGCTTGATCAACACTGCAATCACCAGGCATATAGGAGCAATCATCAGCGTTATCAGGCCACCCAACACAATATCTTCGGCTCGCTTTACAAACCTGGCCATGCCACTGATAGGTGAAACACTGAGATCAATTGCCAAGTGCCCTGCCACTTCGCTGGTGCGGTGATTGAGCAAACGCATATCCTTAAACTCAGGGATAAGGCGTATCTCTTCAGTATGGTTACGCAGCACATAGAATAGGCTGTGAACCGTGTCGCCCATTTCCAGCGGCACACAGATCCAAACCTCAGCAGCACCGGAACTACTAATTCTGGCAGCAATTTTCTCTAACTGCTCTTGGCATGGCACACCACTAAGGCGTTCAACACCTGCAATGGAGTGCCCTTCCCAGGCAGCTGCACGCATACCACGGGCGACGTGCAGTACATTCTTTGAGGGGCCCACCAAGAATACCAACCTCCGGGCACCACCACGAATGCGAATGCGGCGCAGGCCATACTGCACTAGCGCTCTAGTACTCGCTGCGAGCAGAAAAGAGAGCAGCAGAGTCAGGCCAACCCACAGCCTGGAGTAACGCTCGGCAGCGTGAGCAAAATAGATGATTGAGGTAACAATAATACCGACCACCAACCAGACCAACATCAGCTTGGTCACGATATAAAAGGTCGATGAAATTCGCCAGCGTTTGTAGCTCCCTGTTGAGTTATTGATCACCACAACCAGTAGCGACATACAGAACAGAGCCAACGCATAACGCTCGTGCAGGTGTATAGTGCCGAATCGAAGCAAGTAGGCCAGTACGCCACATAGCAGAACTACCAACAAGTCGAATACCGGAAAAATAATTTTGGGCGGGTAGCGCTCTGAAAAAATCACTCCTCGCTTCTGAGCGGCTCTCGGCTTGCTCTCTGGGTGCATATCTCGTTCTCTATAGTCTAGTTATGAATGACTTGCGTCTAGCTGCACATGTCTTTTATCAATCGTTTCTTCCCTTTGCTCTTGCGCAAGATAAAAGATCATTGAGAGCATGGCGAAGACGCTATTAAAAGCAGAAACAGAGAGCGACGACGCAAGTAAAGCACCCAGCACACACAAGGTATCCATCCATGTATAGCCACTCTTTCTAAGCGCACACACAGTGAATGACATCAGGAACACAAGCCCAAGCACACCATGGTCGAAAATAACTCGTATGATGTAGGAATGCAGAATAACCGAGTAACAGCTGCCATCTCCTGAAAAGCTGTACATGTCATTCCAGAAGGAGAGCGCCTCACAAGTTTCTGGCGATAAGGGTGTCAACGGCTGCGTGCCGAGCATGACATTCCACCAACGCCACTCCTCTGTATCATCTAGAAAGTATAGGAGAAACCGCACCCTATCGATGGAGGCGCCACGCTCCAGCAAAGAGCGAATGCCCCCGCCCTCTGAGCCAGGAGAAGTCTCTAACACAGACGGACTGGGCTCTGATAACACTCCTTCGAGCCCTTCGCCGCCTACAATGGAGATATCCATTCGATCATTGGCGATGCCATACATCAACACGACTAGCAGCGGGAACAGCAATAGCCACTGTTTTATGAACCCCCTACCCAGCCTGAATACACTGAAGAAGTAGATGACTAGAAAGACAAGGAAGGCGCTTCGTGAACCCGATAAGAAGATAATGAGCATAACCGTGACAAATGAAAGACTCTTCCATCGGATATCAGGCAGCACCAGATAAAACAGCAGTATCAGGAATAACAGCTCGAAATTATTCTCGGTAAAAATACCCGGCCGAGAGCTGACCCATGCATCTAGGCCAATTAGTCGTGAATAACCATACTTAAGGAAGAAAAGAGCCAGCAACAAGTAAAAAAACTTAGCCATGTGCTCTTTTTTGAACAGCGATTCACCGATAAAGGAGCATAAAAGCGCTACATAGAAAAACGCCTTGTAGGCTTGCATGTAATCTAATATATGAGAATGACTTGCGAAGTAGGCAATGCCAAATGTGATAGCTAGGTAAGCGCCCGCCATTAATATAAATAACCACGAGACCCGACTTTTGGGTGGACACACCATAACGGAGAGCAATAGCACCACTAGCTCCAGCACAGGAACTGCTGGCAACACGTTGTAATCATAGGGTGATAATACTCCAACAACCCCCAGCCCCAGAATAACAACCATCAACAGCATTGCCACAAACGACCGGCCCTTACTGAGATAGATCAAGTATGTGCCTTCATACGGATGACGACGTTGCATCCCTTACTCCCAAGTGCCTCGAACGACAGATCAAAATCCCTAGCATTTGCGTTGCACAGGCATTTATTTAAAGAGTTTTCTCAATACTTTCTCAACCACACCCATTTTCCAGCCTTTCCCCCAATGGTGGATCAGGTAGGTGTCACTTTCGATATAGCAGTGCATGAGCTGCTTGCGGTCATGGACCTTGGCGTATGGATTGTAGGGATAAAAGAAGTGCCAAGGCTTCAGTTCAATGTCATTCCCATCCTTTTCTACACAGGCATTCGCTACCTCTGGTGCAATAAGGAATGGCTTCTTCTGCTGGTGACGCTCTTCAATCAATGCCATGGCGTTCTTGAAGAATGGGTGCCCTGGCACGCCGCCAATGACAGCGGTATTCAGACGGTCTTTATCCTCGTAGCCAAGAAAACACTGACAATCCAATAGAGGCTCTAGCGACTGAACAGCCTCCATGTCGACATCCAGGTAAACCCCTCCTTGTTCGTGCAAGGCCGCCATACGCACGTAGTCCGAAAGAAAGGCCCAGCGTTTATTTTTCAAACAATACGCGATGAATGGATTGCCCTTATCGATGTTACTTTCGTTCCACTCAATGATCTCAAAGTCAGGCATTTTCTGTTTCCATGTCGATATGCACTCCTTGTAGAGCGTCGACATGGGATTACCGCCAAACCAGCAAAAATGTAATTTTTTAGGAATCATAATTCACTCTATCTTATTTCCGTATTTAATCAGGTTATGGGGGTAATCTTTCAGATAGCGCTTTAGTAGGCGTTTAGGCTCCTTTAGCATGCGGTATAACCATCGCAAGTTCAGCTTATCTACCCAAACTGGGTAGTAGAGCTGACCTTTAGCATGAACGAACTGGTCAAGATAGCCTCCGCAGGTAAAGCCTGTGCCTTTCCACCCCACTTCCCGAAGATCAAGCAGCATACGCTCTTGCTTACCTGCCCCCATGCCAACGACCACAATCTCGGAATGCGCGGCGCTCTTAAGACACTGCTGATACTCTTCGGGGCTAGCGAAATAGCCGGATCTCACGAAGACGACAGACAAGCCAGGGTATTTTTCTTTAAGTAACTGCGCTGCTTGGCTAATATTTTCCGCTGTCCCCCCTACCAGCGAAACAGTACGACCGTGCTCTACTGCGTGCTTAAAAACGATGGGAGCGATGGATGTATCATCAAAACTGGTACGCACAATCTTCTTGCTTTTGAACAAACGGGCATAGGCGACGACAGCAATACCGTCAGCATAGAACCTTATACGTTTACACTCTTGCTCATTAAACGTTTGCGCCACTACCCCTAATGAAAAAGGGTTAATAAAACTATAATCCACCCTCTCTTCAAGGTGAAACTCGCTTTCAAGTTTAATCATCAAAACTCACCATCATTTAATTCAGGCACGACTTCGTGGCGATACGACATCTCGCCAGTCGGTCATTAGAAAACCGAACTTCTTTTTTACTACATAGACAGCGGCAACGTTTTGTAGCAACAAGCACATTAACAGCGCGTAGGCAGCGCCTTCGGCACTGTATTGAGGAATCAGCAACAGTGATGCAATACCACCCACAACTACGGACCATATTAGTATATTTCGAGCAGCTTGCTGCTGGTCTGCCATCAACAGCAGCAGTATGACGGAGCCTGTCATTACATTTATCAACTGACCTACCACCAGAATTCTCAGGACGCTGGTTGCACCACTGTAGTCAGCATTAAATAGCATTAGTATGGATTCGGGCCATATAATAAAAAAGATAGCTGGGATCAGCGAAAAGCAGGTCATCTGAAAAGCGCTTTTTTGGGCAAGGCTTCTCAACCCATCACTATTACGCTCGTGGTGCAGCCTTGAAAAACGCGGCCCCAGGATACTGTCGTAAACTGTCAGTATGAAGCCGATAATCATAGCTAGACGAAGCCCAAGGCTGAATATGGCGACATCACTTTCGTTGTGAAAAAAACCCAATACGATGCCTACACCCCACTGGGTGTAATAGAAAATAATTCCCACTAACAAGAAGTCGGGCAAGCTACGATAAAACCCTTTTGTGAAGCTGATGTTCTCTTGAGTTACTAATTGACTGTTACGGTAAAACAGAAAGACGATAAATAAAGCGATAACAAGATAGCCCAGCAAGATACAGCCCAGCGAAGCCATTAATGCCAGAGCACTGAGGGTTATTCCCAGAAAAGCGCAAACCACCACGACGCCGCTTAGGACAATGGAAATACAGCCGATCTCGAAAAGACAGGAAATATTTGCCCTACCCCAGCCTTTCATCAGGAAATTGCAGAGATAAATGACGCTGTACAAAGGTGAGAGCAATGCAGTGACTCTCAACGTTTCAACGGCATTGTCAGTAGCGGAGAGCAATACGCGTGACAGTGCTGGAGCGGCAAACCAAAGTGCCAATCCCAAAAGACAGCCAACCACAATATTGACGAGCATTGCATGCTTATAAATCCACGCAACTTCACGTCTGTTATTGTTTGACGTGGCAATCCCCATGTACTTCAAGGTTGCCCTGTCGGTACCCAGGCTAGCAAATACCTGCACGCCGATCATGATAGACAAGCACAGCATAAATGCCCCAAATGCCTGCACGCTTACGAAAGTCGCCAGAACATAAGAGAGCAAAAAGGTGCCGCCTGCGGCCAAACCTCTGGCACCAAAAGTGGTCAGAAGCTGGCTCTTCAATAGTTTATTAATCATCCATGAATCTCAAAGCAGTCAATTTATTGACTTATGGGGCGCAGAGCCACTGCATGAGAATAGCGAGCCTTCCTATTCCCCTACCCATCCAATCACATAAACCCGGTCTTATACATCTATTCTTATAAATTCACTTTTATAAACCAGCTTTTGCAAGCTCACTCTTACAAACCTGCTCTTACAAACCCAGCCTGAAAATTGATCTTACAAGCCGAGCTCGAAGCCGACCAGGAAAACAGTCTTACAAAAGTAGCCTTACAAAAGCAGTCTTACAAAAACGACGCCCGAATAGCACGCACCTCTTTGTGGCGAGCATGAAGATTGTGGCGAGCATGAAGAAAAAAACCGACCCCAATGAGGTCGGTTTCTTTTCTGCTTTTGGCAGTTACAACTTAAAGCAAGGCGTTTAGGCCAGGCTTAGAAGTGGTAACGAGCGCCAGTCAGCCAGTATACGTTGTCAGTCAGGTCGCCCAGAGTGACGTCACGGTCAACGCGAGGTGCGTCGCCGTCGGCAACTTCAGCAAACACGTCAAAGTTGCTGGAAACTTTGTAGTATGCACCAGCAGCCCATGCGTTGCTGTTGTCTACGTTACCATCACGATCTACGTGGTAGTAATCAACGTTGAATGCCCAAGGACCGGTAGTGTAAGTACCACCCAGACCCCAAGTGTCGTAGCCGCCGCCACGAGTATCGCTGTTTTTACGACCTTCGTAGCCCAGACGAGCAGAGAACTGGTCGTTGATCGCGTAAGAACCGATCAGGCCGCCCATCAGCTTGCCGTTACCGCCGCCACGTACTACGTCGTCAACAAAACCCAGACCTACAGTGATCGGGCCTTGCTCGTAACGCACACCACCTTGAGCTGCAACTACGTTACCTTCATCACGAACCGGCTCAAGTTCGCCACGCTCGCTGTAGTGCTTGAGCTGCAAGAATGCAGTGAAGCCTTCGATTTCAGGAGTGTAGTAACCGATAGAGTCGCCGCGAGACTGTTTCGGGTGACCAGCGAACTCTAGACCACGATCGATGTAAACATCGAACGGCTGAGATACGAAGGTGTTGTAGAAGCTGTCGAAGTTACCGCCCTGAACAGTACCGTACTGCTGGCTGCGCAGACCGATGTAGCTCTGACGAGTCTCACGGAAAGCTTCATCAGAACGACGCTCGTCAGCACGGAAACGCCACTCTAGGTGACCGAAAGCGGTCAGGTCAGAGTTGATTTCCTGGCTCATACGCAGGCCAAGACGAGAATAAACGTCTACGAACTCAGCGCTGTTGTTAATTTCTTCACCAGCATCGTTGAACTCGGGGCCACCACCGGCGATACCCATAGCGATACGGCCGTAAACGTCAAGCTTGGTACCGTCCTGGTCATATACAGTTGCTGCTTGAGCGGCAGCTGAAGCACCCAGGGCGCCAATGATAGCAGTCGCTAAAAGTGTCTTTTTCATGGTATAGGTTCCTTAACTAGCTTACTGTTTCGATCGTTGCTACAGGCTTTTAAGTAAACCTGCAGGTGGCTCGCGGGTCGTACTCTTTTTCTCATCCTCTGGTTTTTCCCAGGGTATGTGGCACAACCTCGGCTAAGCCTTGTTATATTCCAATGCTCGCAGGTCAAACTTTATACTGGGATTCCTATGAACGCAATAGAAAAAAACAGTGTTTTTTTACGAATTGCGCTTTTTTGCGGAACCCAAGCGGGTTTAACAGGTCTCAATGCGCTTTAAATTTTTGCTGAAGACCTTTTAACTTCTCTTCTAAACTAGTTTCCAAACCATTTCTTCCCAAACCATCCCTTAAGCTATTACCCGAGCTATTTTCAACATCATCCCCCAAGCCCTCTCCCAAACTATGAGATTTTGCTTGGCTGCTCTTTGCTATATGGTTCGTTTTTATTTCTGCACGTGCTGCTTCACGCATTTCTGCATGGTTCGTTCTTGAACTGCGATTGCTTTCACCCTGATTGCCTTCCCCCTGGAAAGAGGAGCTAGCAGCAGACTTTATTCTAGCAGCGTTCCCCTGAGTTGCCACTGGGTTTTGTGTTGCGTTAGATACTTCAGTGGCTGGCCGCTCTTTTCGCCGCTCTCGAGCATGCAGCGCAGCCTCTTTATCAACCTTTCCTGCAGGGTTACCGTCCAGGTCAACACGTTCAGCACCCTCGCGCATTGATTTTACATAGCGGGGTAGGTTCACGTAATTAGCCAGAGCTCGCCGAATCAGCTTGCCAGACCATGGTTCCCTCTGAGCAAGGTCATGATGTATACCAACTTTGAGCGGTTTGGTATGCCCTTTAAAAAAGGCCTTCGGGTAGCGTTGATACCACTGTTTCAGTAACGCTTGAGGCGACGGAGCCTGGGATACGGGGGCCTGGGGTTCCGGTGCTTGAGGCACAGCGGTTTGAGGCACAGCGGTTTGAGGTACATCGGCTTGAGGTACAGCGGCTTGAGGCGCAGCCATTGGAGGCTCGGCCACTTGAGGCAAAGCCGCCTCGGGCTCGGTTTGGTAAGGCTCCTGATGGGATACTTCAGGCGTTACAACACTATTTTCCTCATAACCATTTCTCTCATGGCCATCTCCGTCATGACCAGGGCTATGCTCGCCCCCATGGCTATGAAAGGAGGCAGCATGACGCTGCGCACTCTCGTCGCTTTTATCACTAGCAGCGCGCTGCTGAACAGCCAACTGCTGCTTAAGCTGAGCATTTTCTTCTCGCAGTGCTTCTAGCTCGGCTTTTGTTCGCTCAAGACGTGTTTCTAGTGACTCTAATAAGTGCAGTACGCTGGCGGTCATGATCCCCTCCTTTGACCTAATCAGTCGTTAAGCGCTCGTATACGACGAAGTCATACCGGGGCTGCCCCTCCGCTGGCTTACCCGCTACTCGCTGCACTTCACGCCAATCATCCAAGGAAAACTCAGGGAAAGCAGCGTCGCCGTCAACGTCAATATCTACTTCTGTAATATAAAGCCGCTGTGCGAAAGGAAGCGCTTGACGATAAATTTCACCGCCTCCCATCACCATAATTTCTTCAGCCGCTTCGATGGTAGCATGCTGATCAGCCAGCTCCAGCGCGGCGGGGAGATCGTGGCATACCCGCGTGCCTGCTGCCTGGAAGTTTGTATCACGCGTTACCACAATATTAAGCCGATTAGGTAGCGGCTTGCCAATGGAAGCGTAAGTTTTGCGCCCCATCACTAACGGTTTTGCCTGCGTCATACGCTTAAAGAATTTTAAATCTTCAGGCAAGTACCAGGGCAATTTTCCGTCTACCCCTATAATCCGGTTTTTTGCCATCGCAACTATCATGGCTACCGGCACTAATGACTCAAATGTATTTTCTGAGGGGGTCATACGGCCACTTCTGCTTTGATATGGGGGTGCGATTCGTATCCTGTGATTTGGATATCGTCAAAAGTAAAATCAAATAAGCTGGTAACACTAGTGTTAAGCGTTAGCGCAGGCGGTGACATAGGCGTACGTGTTAGCTGCTCTTGGGCTTGCTCTATATGGTTACTATATAAGTGGGCATCGCCGAGCGTGTGAATAAACTCGCCTGGCTTTAATCCCGTTACCTGGGCAACCATACACAGCAGCAGCGCATAGCTGGCAATATTGAACGGTACGCCTAAGAAAATATCTGCACTACGCTGGTAAAGCTGACAGGAAAGGCGGCCATTTGCCACATAAAACTGGAATAGGCAGTGGCACGGAGGGAGCTTCATTTCATCTACTTGGCCTGGGTTCCAGGCAGAAACAATCAGGCGACGTGACTGAGGGGATGTACGAATCTGCTCTAATACATTGGTAATTTGGTCTACGCTGCCACCTTTGGGGCTAGGCCAACTGCGCCACTGGTAGCCGTATACCGGCCCTAAGTCGCCCTTCTCATCCGCCCACTCGTCCCAAATTCTTACGCCGTGTTCTTTGAGATAACCAATATTGGTATCGCCTTTTAAAAACCACAAAAGCTCATGAATGATAGAGCGTAAATGCAGCTTTTTCGTAGTCAGCAGCGGAAAGCCTCGCGAGAGATCGAAACGCATCTGATGGCCAAACACCGAACGCGTGCCGACTCCGGTGCGATCGTTGCGGTCAACGCCGTGTTCCAACACAGTGCGCATCAGATCAAGATAGGGTTGTTCAAGCGCAGCAGTGGCTGGCAGCGTATCCTTCGTTGGCGCGGGCGTTGTAGCAGTCACAGAAATTCCAGAGTTACAGGCAATTTGGAAATGTATTCTAGGCCGCTATAAAGCAACGGTCTAGCCCACCCACAACGGCAGAAACGGAACGGGGCACATATCGAACCCTCACGCAGCACGTAGCAACGAATTAGGCACCCACAGGCGGCGGCACCTAACGTCTGATTTGGCTCACCAAGGTTATTCACCAACCTTCGCGGGTGCGCTTCGCTTACCACGCGCTACAAGATGTGTGCTAGAAACTACGCCCCATGGCACCGCTATCTGGTCGCGGGTGCGCCTTAGGCTTACCCGCGCTACAAACCCTTTAGATTCAATCCATTGCATACTGTAGCGCGGGTAACGAATCTCGTGAGGGACGAACGATATGAGGCACCCGCGGGCGGCGGCACCTAACATCTGGTTTGGCCCACCAAGGTTATTCACCAACCTCGGCACCGCTTCGCGATGCTTTCGCGGGTGCGCTTCGCTTACCACGCGCTACAAGATGTGTGCTAGAAACCACGTCCCATGGCACCGCTACCTAGTCGCAGGTGCGCCGCAGGCTTACCCGCGCTACAAACCCTTTAGATTCAATCAATTGCATACTGTAGCGCGGGTAACGAATCTCGTGAGGAACGAACGATATGAGGCACCCGCGGGCGGCGGCACCTATTACACGCCACCGATTAGCATATTAAATCTTGGCGTCGATAGGCTTATTCCGCGACCACGCTATTAACACTAACCCAAAGAAGATCATTGGTAGTGTCAGCAGCATGCCCATGGTGACCCAATCAAAAGCAATAAAGCCGATATGAGCATCGGGTAGGCGCACAAACTCCACCATAAAGCGGAACACGCCGTAACCAACCAGGAATAACCCTGACACTAAACCACGCTTGCGGGGCTTGGCTGACACCCACCATAGGATGACAAACAACACCAAGCCTTCCAGCACCGCTTCATATAGCGCGGAGGGGTGACGCGGCTCTGGCCCCAAACCAGGAAATGGCATTCCCCAAGGCAACGATGTAACCCGCCCAGGCAATTCGTGATTGATAAAGTTACCAATACGCCCTGCGCCCAAACCAATTGGCACCAAAGGCGCAATAAAGTCGGTGAGGGTAAAAAACGCCAGATGTTTGCGACGAGCGAAGAGCCATGCAGCAAGCAGGACACCTAGCAGCCCTCCGTGAAAGCTCATTCCGCCATCCCACACGCGGAAGATCCACAGCGGATCTGCCGACCACTGCCCCAGACCATAAAACAGCGCGTAACCAAGGCGGCCACCGGCGACCACGCCTATGGCACAGTAGAACATCAAATCGCTAATATCGTCTTTGGTTAGCCCTATGCGCGATGCCCGTTTACATCCGAGCCACCATGCAGCTACAAAGCCAACCACGTACATTAGGCCATACCAATGCACTTGTAGCGGGCCAAGTGAAATCGCAACAGGGTCTATCGTTGGGTAGTTGATCATTAAAAATCTCTAAGCGAAAAGAAGTAAAGCAGCCAATGAGAAAGCAGACGTTGCTTCATGAAAGTGGTTCAGAAATAAGTGTGCTAAACCCCCTTACGCAAAGATAAAGCGCAGACCAACCGCGCTCAAAAGTCCTGCAAAGGAGAAGCGTAGCACTTGGCTTGGCAATACGTGGGCAAGCCTTACCCCTAGCCGTGCAAAAGGTACACTAGTGAGCACGATACCTAGAAATGCAGGCCACATAACAAAACCGGTGGCCCACGGCGGTAGCAGCGGATGCCCCCAACCGACAATGATAAACGTGAGGGCACCCACAACAGCGATTGGCAAACCACAGGCAGCGGAAGTTCCTACCGCCTGGGTCATGGAAGCACCACAACGCGATAGCCATGGAACGGTCATCGCTCCACCCCCAATGCCAAACAGTGCGGAAATCGCACCGACAACAGCGCCTGCCACCACCATTGCTGCCCGGCCCGGCTGCACCGTCCCTGGCTTGGGGTTAAGACCCAACACCATTTTGGCCGCCAGTAGCAGCACAAAGATACCGAATAGTGTACCCAGCACGGTGCCAGATAAGTTACCCGCAATAAACACGCCGCCAATCGCCCCCAACATCAGCCCTGGCAGTAACGCCATAAACCATGGGCGATACACACTTCCTCTACGAAAATGACCAAGCGCTGAAGACGCCCCTGTTACCACAATAGTGGCCAGCGAGGTGCCTACCGCCAAGTGCATCGTAATTTCAGGGGCGATGTTTTGGATACCGAATGCAAACACCAGTACTGGCACAATAATAAGGCCACCGCCTACACCAAATAGCCCAGCCATTGTGCCCGCCACTGCACCTAACGCTAAATAACCCGCAATAATCGCTATTGCTGTCATGCTGCTATTACTGTCATGAAGAAGAAATCTCGTGATTAGCGGTAGGTACCCACTTGGTAATCATGCCCACTAGTGTTTCAGGTTGATAGGGTTTTGCTAGCACATCGTCTATCCCAGAGGATTCACAGATGCCACGGCCAGCATTATCAACATTTGCAGTAAGGGCGACCAGCACACTGCGAGGGCTATTATTTACACGTTCATGGTTACGCCAGCGCCGAGCGGTTTCAAAACCATCTAAGGTTGGCATAAAAATATCCATAAATACCAAATCATAAAATGCGGTTTGTTGTCGCTCCAGCGCTTGCTCACCGCTACTCACCCCGTCAACATAAAACCCCTGAGCCTCTAACATTTGGCGCGCCAGCATTAAATTAACCGGACCATCATCCACTACCAGCACTTTCAGTTGCCGCTTAACGCTTGGAGGCACTACCTCATCATCGCCTGCCTTACCAAGGCTTTCCTGGCTTTCTTGAGCAAAGCTGGCCAGCAAGGCACGGATGTCGGCCAGCCGATTCTGCATGTGACTGATACTTTGCTGGCACTCTTCACAATTGCCCTTCTGCACTAAATCGTTCAGGTAGGCAAACAGGCTATCGGCTTCACGCTGGAGAAGCGTTAGGTAGTCCGATTTTAAGCGCGACTCCTCTCTTGCCCGGTCACGCCCTGCCATTAGATGTTTTAGCTGTTGCTGTTGATGATGCAAGTCGTCCAGCAGCGTTTTCTCATGCTTGGACTGCTCAACGACCGCAGGAACTATAGCTACCCTCCCCTTGAAGCTCACTAGCTCCGCAAGCCGCTGATTGGCATTAGATAGTCGCTGCAGAGGCACCTGGGGCGTTTGTATTGAAAGCTGTTGTTCTGGCTGTTCATCATATGATGCTTGCGACACGACTCTGTAGAGCGCCTCGGTATTGCACTCAAGCTCTGCCAGCCCCTCCATAAGCAGCACATCCTTATACTTAGCCCGTGTCTTTAACAGCATCAGAAATGCGCCAACATTCATGCAGCTACCCAACAACAATGCAAGGGTAAGCCAAAGCGTCGTGCTCCAGGAAACCTGATTTGGTGACATCCCCCACATAAATAACCCAACCAGCACACACAGCATAACCAGAGCAGCCTGAGCAAGCAGCACAGGCCATAGTATTGGCCAGACAACGGCATTCCAAAAGTGCTCTCGCGTATCGGGTTGCATAGTTGGGATCCTGGGTTTCGGGCAAGCATATGTGGTCAAATACCCTAAGGTAACGTTAGTGTACGTCTACACTGCAACGCTGTCATGCCACCCTTGCAGAGGGCGGCACCCTCCCTGTCTAAATTTAGGGGTTAAAAGAATTCGCGATGTGCCTGATCACTTTTGCCTGGAACCCAGGCAGCGCCCAACCTCTTCGCCTAGCGGCTAACCGAGATGAATTTCACGCGCGCCCCACTGCCCCGCTCATGGCCTGGCATGAACCCACAGGGCTGATAGGTGGGCGGGACTTAGCAGCAGGCGGCACTTGGTTAGCGGCCAATCAGAAGGGACAGGTAGCCGCGCTAACCAATGTGCGCGACCCTCGGCTTGCTACTCCAGTAAATGCACCTAGCCGAGGTGAGCTAGTCGCTAGTGCTTTGCAAAGTGCCGATATTGAAGCCTGGCTAGTGAAATTAGCCAGGGAAGAAGCTGAACGCTACGCTGGCTTTAACTTGTTGGTTGCGACTCAAGACCGCTTATGGCACTTACATAGGGGATATAGTGGCGTTGTGCTGAGCGAAGTAGCGAAAGGCGTGCACGGTCTTTCCAACGCGACGCTCAACACTCCCTGGCCGAAATTAACCGCCGTAAAGCACGCCTTAGCCCATAGCAGCGCTGATAACTGGCGCAGCGCCACTCAAACTGCTCTGCATAATCCGTCACAGGCAGCCGACGCCAACCTACCCGATACGGGCGTTGGTTTAGCTCTTGAGCGCCAGCTTTCCGCAGCTTTTATTATCGGTGAGCAGTATGGAACCCGCGCCACTAGCTGGCTGACGCTCAACCAGCAGGGGGAAGTTGAGATAACCGAGCAGCGCTTTGGGCCGCTCGGCCGCTTTGAGGGAGAAACCACGCTATCAACAACATCCTCCGCAACGCTTTCAACAACACTTTCAACAACGCTCTCAACCACACTTTCAAAGCCAGGTAACGTTTAAACGCTTGCCCTTATGACTTGCCCTTACCTTATGGCTAGTCTCGTGGTGGCAGCAGGTGCGAGAGCTGCCACTCATCCATGCGCGTATTTAAGTGCGTGTGAACCTGGGAGGGGGTATCCAGCTGCATAATTTCCTGGAGCAGTGTCTGCGCATCCGTGAAGCTTACCCGTCGAATTGCCGCCCGCACTTTGGGCAAGCTGGGGGCATTCATGGAAAGACTGGTGAACCCCATGGCCATTAATAGCAGCGCGCCGGCGGGATCGCCAGCCAGCTCTCCACACAACGAAACCGGCTTATTGAGCCGTCTGGCATCCTGAGATAGCTCTTGCAAGGCGCCAAGCAGTGCTGGGTGCAGCGCATCATAAAGGCTAGAGACACGCGGGTTGTTGCGATCTACCGCTAACAGGTACTGGGTTAGATCGTTGCTGCCTACCGAAAAGAAATCGACCCGCTTGGCCAGCGCATCCATTTGATAAATCGTCGCAGGCACTTCAATCATTACGCCCACTTGGGGCCTTCTGACGACAATACCCTCCTCGCCTAACTCCACAATTGCGCGGTCCAAAAGCCGAAGCGCCTCGTCGACCTCATCCACATTGGTGATCATCGGGAAGAGCACGTGGAGGTTGTTTAGGGCGTGGGAGGCTTTAAGCATGGCACGCAGCTGCACCATCAATACTTCTGGGTGATCAAGAGTCACCCGCATGCCGCGCCAGCCCAAAAAGGGATTGGCTTCTTCAATGGGGAAGTACGGCAAGTCTTTATCGCCACCAATATCCAGGGTGCGCATCACCACCGGCAGCGGCGCAAAGCCTTCGAGCTGTTCGCGATACATGCGCATTTGCTCTTTTTCGCCAGGGAAGCGCTCAGTAATCATAAACGGCACTTCGGTACGATAAAGCCCCACACCACCAATACGGCTTTTAAGCAGCGCGCTGGCATCTACCGCTAAACCAGTGTTCACCATTAGCGGCATAGCGTAACCGTCCGGCGTTTCACTGGGCAGGTCTTGCTCATGCTCTAGCACTTCGCTGAGAACTTCTTCCTCGGCGATTAAACTGGCGTAGCGGGCTTTTAACTCGGCAGCTGGACGCACAAACAGACGACCCCGATGGCCATCCAGCACCACGGGTGCACCATTTAAGCGTGGTAGTGGTAAGTCCACCATTCCAAGCACGGTGGGTATACCCATGGCTCGGGCAACAATCGCCACATGAGAGGTACTCGAACCACGTACCGACACTAAGCCTTTGAGCTTATCCCTCGGCACTTCTCCCAGCATCGCCACACTGATTTCGTCACCGACTAAAATAGCGTTATCTGGATAGGTCTCTGGTGTTGAGGGGGTGTCTTCCTGCAAATGTGCCAATACACGGCGACCAAGATCGCGAATATCCGCCGCTCGCTCACGCAGGTAGTCATCATCAACCCGTTCTAAGTACTGTACGTGGCGGCGCACCACGTCGGCCAGCGCCCCTGGCGCCCACTGGCCTTCGCGAATGCGTTTTTCCACCTCTTCCGAGAGTGCCGCTTCGCCAAGCATTTGTTGATAAACATCAAAGAGTGCGAGTTCTTGAGCAGAAATACGGCTCGCCAAGCGTTCGGCTGCTGCGCGAATTTCGCTGCGCGTTTTGCCGATGGCTTCTTTCAGGCGCTCAATCTCATACTCCTGATCGCTGGGTATTAGGTCTGGCACGCTATTGAGGTCAGCGGGTGGGGTAATCACCACTGCTTCCCCCATCGCCATACCAGGAGACGCAGCTACACCTTTAAACATCGCCTGACCACCCGGCAACGCAGGGCGGGTCAGGTTGCCGGTGGCAAGCGCGTGAGCCAGCACGCCCGCCAACTGGGCGGCCATGGTGACCAGGAAAGCTTCATCTTCATCGTCGTACTGACGTTTTTCCGCCTGCTGTACAACCAAAACCCCCAGCATTAACCGCTGGTGGATAATCGGTACCCCCAAGAAACTTGAGTAACGCTCTTCGCCGGTGGCTTCAAAATAGCGAAACTGCGGGTGGGCCTGAGCGTTTTCTAAATTGAGAGGCTCACTACGCTTGGCCACAAGCCCCACAAGCCCCTCCCCTAGCGGCAGAACTACCCGGCCTACCGCTTGGGTACGCAAGCCGATGGTTTCCATTAGCACCAGCGATTCGAGCTCTTTGTCGTACAAATAGAAAGAGCACACGTCGGTCTGCATGGCTTTGCGTATACGACGTACCATGGTTGACAGCGCGGCGTCGAGGTTACGCGCACCATTCACTTCCTGAATAACGCGGCGTAGCACCTCAAGCATGGGGGTTTTACTGTTCACTATTATTTGCCTCGCTGAGGGGTTCCCGGCTAGCTCTGCAACCCAACTGGGGCAGCAAAGCACGCATTATCCTTCGTTATCTTGTGCTAGACGCTGTACACGTGGAGAAAGCTCTCGCAGCGCGCGCCGATATACCTCTCTTTTAAACGGTACTACTTGCCCCAAAGGGTACCAGTAGCTTACCCAACGCCAGCCATCAAACTCTGGCTTGGGCGTGGCCGTCATGCAGATTCGGTTCTCTTGACAGCGAATCTTAAGTAAAAACCACTTTTGCTTCTGACCAATACAGACCGGTCGCGAGTGGGTACGAATCATGCGTCGTGGAAGACGGTAGCGCAGCCAGCCCCGGGTGCAGGCAACAATATCAACATCGTCGGCGGTTAGACCGATCTCTTCGTGAAGTTCACGAAAAAGCGCTTGTTGTGGAGTCTCACTTGCTTTAATGCCTCCCTGGGGGAATTGCCACGCATTTTGTCCTACACGACGCGCCCAAAGCAGCTGCCCCTGGCTATTGGCAATAATAATGCCAACATTGGGGCGAAAGCCGTCAGCGTCGATCACGGACATCACCTTCATAAATTTTCAGTTATGCCCATTTTTCCACAAGGGAGACAAGCGTATCAATACAATATAACGCTAAGTGGTTAAACCAGGGCGACTCTGCGATAATCCGCCGCTTTGTGTCTCGCTATCAACGACCAACACTAACATGAGGGGAGCGCCGTGAGTCTGGCCATTTTCGATTTGGATAATACGCTGCTATCCATCGACAGCGATCACGCCTGGGGGGAGTTTTTACTCGAACAGGGAGCCGTTGACCCTATTGCTTATCGCGAAGCCAACGAACGCTTTATGGCCGACTACAACGCGGGCACCTTGGATATGGCAGCGTTTCTGGAAGTGGCATTAAAGCCGCTGGCAGATAATACACCGGAACAGCTTACTGCCTGGCACCAGCAGTTTATGGTTAGCAAGATTGAGCCCAACATTTTACCCAAGGCAGAAGAGCTACTGGCTCGCCACCGCACCAAAGGCGATACACTGCTGATTATTACCGCTACCAACCGCTTTATCACCGCACCAATTGCAGAGCGCTTGGGTGTAGACGATTTAATTGCCGTTGAGCCTGAAATACTTGACGGCCGCTATACGGGGCGCGTTTCAGGCGTACCTAGCTACCGTGAGGGTAAAGTCACCCGTTTAAAGCAGTGGCTTGAAGATCAAGATCTCACCATGGATGGCGCTTGGTTCTACAGCGACTCCCACAATGACCTACCGCTGCTTGAGCAGGTAGAGCACCCGGTTGCCGTCGACCCCGATGACACTCTCCGCCAAATTGCCGAAGAACGCAATTGGCGGATTATGAGCTTACGGGATTGATATCAAGCTCTCCCGCGGGTACGCCGTAGGCTTACCCGCGCTACAAACCCTTTAGATTCAATCTATTGCATACTGTAGCGCGGGTAACGCATCTCGTGAGGAACGAACGATATGAGGCACCCGCGGGCGGCAGCACCTAACGCCTGGTTTGGCCCACCAAGGTTACTCACCAACCCCGGCACCGCTTCGCGATGCTTTCGCGGGTGCGCTTCGCTTACCCGCGCTACAAATTCTTTAGATTCAATCCATTGCATGCTGCAGCGCGGGTAAGGCATCTCGTGAGGAACGAACGATATGAGGCACCCGCGGGCGGCAGCACCTAACGCCTGGTTTGGCCCACCAAGGTTATTCACCAACCCCGGCACCGCTTCGCGATGCTTTCGCGGGTGCGCTTCGCTTACCACGCGCTACAAGATGTGTGCTAGAAACTACGCCCCATGGCACCGCTATCTGGTCGTGGGTGTGCCTTAGGCTTACCCGCGCTACAAATTCTTTAGATTCAATCCATTGCATACTGTAGCGCGGGTAACGAATCTCGTGAGGGACGAACGATATGAGGCACCCGCGGGCGGCAGCACCTAACGCCTGATTTGGCCCACCAAGGTTATTCACCAACCCCGGCACCGCTTCGCGATGCTTTCGCGGGTGCGCTTCGCTTACCACGCGCTACAAGATGTGTGCTAACAACCACATTCCATGGCACCGCTGCCTGATCGCGGGTGCGCCGTAGGCTTACCCGCGCTACAAACCCTTTAGATTCAAGAAATTGCATACTGTAGCGCGGGTAACGCATCTCGTGAGGAACGAACGATATGAGGCACCCACGGGCGGTGGCACCTAACGCCTGGTTTGGCCCACCAAGGTTACTCACCAACCCCGGCACCGCTTCGCGATGCTTTCGCGGGTGCGCTTCGCTTACCACGCGCTACAAGGTGTGTGCTAGAAACTACGCCCCATGGCACCGCTACCTAGTCGCGGGTGCGCCGTAGACTTACCCGCGCTACAAGATGTGTGCTAACAACCACATTCCATGGCACCGCTGCCTGATCGCGGGTGCGCCTTAGGCTTACCTGCGCTACAAGGGTGTGCCTGCAAGCCGTATGCGTGATTACGCCAATAAAAAACCCGCAAGCGTGGCTTGCGGGTTTTGCATTTACTGAGCGTTACTTAAAGAACGCTAGTGGGCGTGCTTAGCCGAGCAGGTGCTCAACTGCAGCGCGCTCTTCACGCAGTTCTTTCTCAGTGGCTTGCATCTTCTCTTTGCTGAACTCGTCCAGTTCGAAGCCTTGAACGATTTCATATTTACCACCCTGGCAGCGAACCGGGTAGGAGTAGATGATGCCTTCTTCAATGCCGTAGCTGCCATCAGACGGGATCGCCATGCTGACAATGCCGTCGCAACCCAGCGCCCAATCACGCACGTGATCGATGGCCGAAGAGGCTGCAGATGCCGCAGAAGACGCGCCGCGTGCTTTGATGATTGCTGCGCCGCGCTGCTGTACGGTGGGGATGAAGTCGTTTTCGTACCAGTCGCGCTCAACCAGATCGAAAGCCGCTTTGCCATCTACTTTGCACTGGGCCAGATCCGGGTACTGGGTGGCACTGTGGTTGCCCCAGATAATCATGTTTTCAACATCAGTAACATGCTTGCCAGTTTTCTGAGCCAACTGGGTCAATGCACGGTTGTGGTCCAGGCGAGTCATGGCAGTGAACTGACCAGCATCCAGGTCCGGCGCATTGCAAGAAGCAATCAGCGCGTTGGTGTTAGCCGGGTTACCTACTACCAGCACTTTCACGTCGCGGCTTGCGTGATCGTTCAGCGCTTTACCCTGTACAGAGAAGATTGCTGCGTTGGCTTCCAGCAGATCTTTACGCTCCATACCTGGGCCACGCGGACGTGCACCTACCAGCAGGGCGAAGTCAGCGTCTTTGAACGCTACGTTGGGGTCATCGGTAGCTACAACGTCTTGTACCAGCGGGAAGGCACAGTCGTTGACTTCCATCACCACGCCGTTCAGGGCGTCCATCGCTTGGGGAATTTCCAAAAGCTGGAGAATGACAGGCTGATCCGGCCCCAGCATGTCACCAGCGGCGATGCGGAAAATAAGAGAGTAGCTGATTTGGCCGGCACCGCCGGTAATCGCAATACGTACTGGATCTTTCATCATTGCTCCTTGATGGTTTGCCTAATAGAGAGGCTCACCTGAGGGTGGTCGATAGAACTCAAGACGCCAAGATGGTATGCCCAGACGTGCAAAAACTCAATCAGACATGAGACTACTACCCATTCGCGCTAACGCTTGATACTCGCCGATAAGCTCTGGTTGCGCTATTGTGTGGCAGGCAATCCTATCCTGCCCTCACAGCGTTACTGTTTTTGAGATCGTTTTTAAGACTGCTTTTTGGCTTATACGGATATAGCTCCTTCATGCGACAAATTCCTTACTCTTATGCCCTCGCTAGCGTCCTGGTATTGGCGCTAGTGATGTGGCTTGCCTTTGGCGATTTTCAGCATTTTCAAACCACCCCACCCGAGACGACCAGCGCTGAAAGCGAGGCCTACCCACGGGTAGAGGTGAAGATCCAGCAAAGCACGCTGTATGTTCCTCAGCAGATTATTCAGGGCCAATTAACCGCCCAGCGAGAAACTACCTTGCGTGCCAATGTGGCCGGGTTTGTGGCACAAAAGCCTATCGCCCAGGGGGCAACGGTAGCCCAAGGCGATACCCTGCTAGTACTGGATAACGAAGCTCTGCCAGAGCGACTGAAACAGGCCAGGGATGAACTGGCTGTGGCAGAAGCGGAGTTTGCTGGGGCACAGGACTTGCGCCGCCGGGAGCTAATTTCACAGCCAGAGCTACTGCGCTTGCAAAGTGCGCTGAGCGCAAATGCTGCCCAGGTAGCCCAGTTGGAGAAGCAGCTAAACGACACCCGCCCTACCGCGCCTTTTGCAGGCGTGTTGGACCGGGTGCAGGTTGAGCTAGGCGACTTACTGCAACCCGGTGACGAGTGGGGCCGCTTGATTGATGACCGCCGCTTAACCGGTACCGCTTGGGTATCTCAACAGCAAATAGGCGAACTAAGCATTGGGCTGCCGGTCACCGCTCGGCTGTTAAACGGCAGTGCGGTGAGCGGTGAGATAACACATATCAGTAGCCGCGCAGAGGAAGCGACTCGCACATTTTATATTGAGGTGACACTGGACAACCCCAACCGGCAGCGTCTGGCAGGCGGCAGCGCAGAGTTCACTATCACCCTGCCACCACGTCAGGTCCACACCCTCTCCCCTGCGCTACTCAGCCTTAACGAGCAAGGCCAATTGGCCGTTAAGCATGTGGTAGATGAGAACCAGGTTGCTCAAACCGCTGTAGAGCTTGTCAGCACAGATATCGAGCGCGCCTACGTAACCGGCCTGCCGGACCCGCTTCAACTGATTACCCTGGGTGCTGGTTTAGTTGCTCCCGGCGAGACAATCACACCGGTATCCGCCGCTGACCAGGAAGGTGGTAATGCGCCAATTAATTAATGCGGCGCTTACCCACACGCGCACCACGCTACTCTTGCTGGCAGGGCTACTACTAGCAGGTATCGCCGCTTGGCAAACCATCCCCAAGGAAGCGAACCCCGACGTCACTATCCCTCTTATTTACGTCTCGCTGTCTCTGGAAGGTGTCAGCCCCGAAGATGGTGAGCGGCTATTGATCCGTCCTATGGAGCAGGAGCTACGGGGGATTGAGGGGCTACGTAAATTGACCGCGCAGTCCAGCGAAGGGCATGGCTCGGTGACGCTTGAGTTTGACCCTGGGTTCGACCCGGACACAGCGCTTTCTGATGTACGCGAGCGGGTTGATATTGCCCGCAGTAGCTTACCGGACGAAGCCGATGAGCCGCGCGTTATGGAAGTGAATGTTTCAGAGTTTCCGGTGCTCAGCATCGGCCTTTCCGGTGACCTGGATACCCGAGAGCGCATGGCGATTGCACGGCGCTTGAAAGAAGAAATCGAGGGTATCGCCAATGTGCTGGAAGTGGATATCGCTGGGGAGCGTGAAGACCTTCTGGAGATCGTCGTCGACCCGCTGGTGCTGGAGAGCTACGGGGTTGATTTTGATACGCTGTTTAACCAGATATCACGCAATAATCGGCTCGTTGCCGCTGGCAGCCTGGACACAGGCGCAGGGCGTTTAGCGCTCAAAGTACCGGGCATTATTGAATCTCTTGAAGATGTTATGCAGATGCCGGTAAAGGTTGAAGGCGACCAGGTGGTTACCTTTGGCGATGTAGCGTGGGTTCACCCTACCTATAAAGACCCTGAAAGCTTTGCCCGCATTGATGGGCAGCCAGCGGTGGTGTTGGAAATTTCCAAACGGGCTGGTGCCAATATTATCGCCACCATTGAAGCGGTGCGGGAGCGCTTTCATCAAGCCGGTGACCTACTGCCGGAGCAGCTAAGTATTACCACCATTATGGATGAGTCAGTGACGGTTCAAAGCATGCTCTCTGAGCTGTTGAACAACGTACTCACTGCCGTGGTGTTGGTGCTTATCGTAATTGTGGCCGTGATGGGTTGGCGCATGGCACTGCTGGTTGGTTTAACAATTCCTGGGGCATTTTTAACCGGCATTCTACTGGTGTGGGCATTTGGGTTTACTCTCAACATTGTGGTGCTGTTTGCCCTTATCCTGGTAGCAGGCATGCTGGTGGATGGTGCCATTGTGGTCAGTGAGCTGGCTGACCGCCACCTGCATGAGGGGCAATCGCCTCATCAGGCATGGCTGAATGCAGCATCACGCATGAGTTGGCCGGTCATTGCGTCCACGGCCACCACCCTGGCAGTATTTATGCCCTTGCTATTCTGGCCTGGCGTGGTGGGGCAGTTTATGAAGTACCTACCTGCCACGGTGATTTTATGCCTGCTGGCCTCGCTGGCCATGGCCCTTATCTTTCTCCCCACGCTGGGGCGGTTGGTAACCCGTCCGGTAAAACCAGCTTCAGACGGAGCTGTCGCTGCTGATGGGTCCGCAAGCCTGCCCGAAAGCACAGCGTTGGGGCGCCACTACCGTAGCTTGTTAGCAAGGCTGCTACGTCACCCTGGCTGGGTGCTGCTATTCGCCCTGCTATTGATCGCCCTGCTCTATACCGGCTATGCCCGTTTTAATCACGGCGTTGATTTCTTTCCTAACGTGGAGCCGGACAGCGCTCAGGTATTAGTCCGCGCTCGAGGCGATTTCTCGGCCATGGAAACCGATGCGATTCTGCAGCGGGTAGAAAACCGCCTGGGTGGGATGAGTGAAGTTGAAGCGCTTTATGCCCGCTCCTTTGCCGTGCCCAATCAACAAATGGGCAACGATGTAATCGGCATGCTGCAGTTCCAGTTTGTGGACTGGCACCAACGTCGGCCAGCCCGTGCAATTCTGGCCGATATGGCTATGCGTACCCAGGATATTCCCGGCATCATCCTGGAGTTCCAAGAGCAGGATATGGGCCCTGGTGGCGGCAAGCCGATTGTGCTGGAAATAAGCGCCACCGACCCTGACATAGCCAACGCAGGCGTTGACCAGATCAGTGGACTAATGCGTGAGCTGGGTGGCTTTACCGATATTCAGGACAACCGTAGTTTGCCTGGGGTGGAGTGGCAGGTGAACGTTGATCGCGAAGCGGCTGCCCGTATGGGTACCGACATCACAACCATCGGTAGTGCGGTACAACTGCTCACCACGGGTCTACAGGTTGCCAGCTATCGTCCACCGACAGTAAACGATGAGGTGGATATTCGTGTACGTTTGCCTGAGCACTGGCGAACGCTGGATCAGCTTGAGCGACTAACCATTAACACCCAGCGCGGACAAGTGCCTATTTCCCACTTTGTGACACTTACTCCAGCACCGAAAGTAGGTACGCTGAACCGAATTGATGGGCGGCGGGCGATTACCATTGAGGCCGATTTAGCCCCAGGCTACCTAGCCGATGAGCGTTTGCGGGCACTGCTGGCGGCTGGCAACCATCTGTTGCCTGATGGGCTAATGATTAATGTGGCAGGCGAGCAGGAAGACCAGCAAGAAGCCATGCAGTTTTTGATTAGTGCGTTCCTGGTCGCCATCGGACTGATGGCGCTCATTTTGGTCACTCAGTTCAATAGCTATTACCAGGCGGCATTGGTGCTTTCTGCCATTGTGTTTTCAACCGCTGGGGTACTAATGGGTCTGCTGATTACCGGGCAAGCCTTCGGCATTGTGATGGTGGGCATGGGTGTTATCGCCTTGGCTGGTATCGTGGTAAACAACAATATTGTTTTAATTGATACCTACAACGAGATGCGCCGTGCTGGAATGCCCCCTACAGAAGCGGCACTTGAGGCGGGCTGCTTGCGCCTGCGTCCGGTACTGCTTACGGCAATTACTACGGTGTTGGGCTTGATGCCCATGGTGTTAGGCATCAACGTGAACCTATTTGCGCCAGCTTTAGGCTTTAACGCCCCTTCTGCTCAGTGGTGGACACAGATGTCGAGTGCCATTGCAGGGGGGCTGACCTTCGCTACCGGCCTTACCTTGCTGCTAACACCGTGCATGCTAGTGCTAGGAAGGCGTTAGCCTGATGCAATACAGTGAGTTGTCACACATACTAGGGTCTGTTGACGCTGCAGTGTGGTTCGCTATGAAGCGTTAACAATCCCTAGCGCGATGTTACTAGCAACGAGCCTGGGTAATCTTTATTATCTGGCGTCTTTTTATCAGGTTAGGAGCGCGACATGGATAAGCGAGCACCTTGGGTTATCACGCTCTTATTAGTAACAACCGCATATACCACACAGGCATTTGGCGCTGCTTCACTAAAGGTCATCGCATCGTTCACTGTGATTGAAGATTTAGTTAAGCGGGTAGCAGGCAGCGACATCAGCATTAAGACCGTTGTTCCGACCGGTGAGGATGTGCACCGCTGGGAATTAACGCCTCCCAATGTGCTGGCTATTGAGGAGGCCGATATTGTTTTTTTTAACGGGCATGGCTTAGAGCCCTGGATGCGCCACGTAGAAGCGATGGCCCATGATAGCCTCACCCTAACCGCCCTTGCAGAAAATGCCGACTATGAGCCTCTGCCAATTTTAACCGGGCAGTACAAAGGCAACCCAAACCCCCATATGTGGATGGACCCCAAAGGCGCAGCTGCTTACGTAGAGGTAATTGCCAAAACCCTAAGCGAGCACTACCCCGAAAAAGCAGCAGCGTTTAATGCGCGAGCAACTGGGGCGATCAATGATTTAACGCTGCTGGGCCAACAGCTATCAGAGCGCCTAGAGGGCATTCCCCAAACCAATCGCCTACTCTTTACCAGTGAGGCAGGGATGAGCTATTTTGCTCGCGCTTATGACTTTGAAGAGGCGGCCATCTGGGGGCTGAATCATGAAACGCTAGGCAGCGCTCAGGCCATGGAATCCATGAGCCAACGACTGGCTGACAATCGCCCACAGGCGCTATTTTATGAAAGCACCGTTCCCTTTATTCACATGGATGCCCTTGCCCGCGAGGTGGGCGTGCCCCTTAAAGGCCCGCTGTATGTGGATACCCTGAGCGCCACAGATGGCCCTGCCTATAATTACCCCGCAATGCTGCGCCATAATGTGGAGCTGCTGCATGAAGGCCTAGGCGGAGCGCGGGCAGAAGAGTAGCCGACAAACAGCTTAGTCTATCAAGGCTAACAGTGAGCTAATTAACAAGTCCGGCTGACTCTGCTCGATTGGCTCGCCATGGTTATATCCATAGGGCAGCGCCACGGTGGTAAAACCTGCGGCTTTTCCTGCGGCTATATCGTGGCGGGAGTCTCCCACCATCACGCTTGCTGAAGGCGCTATATCTAACTGACCTGCAGCGTGTAGCAACGGCAGCGGGCTAGGTTTCTTCTCCGCTAATGAGTCGCCACCCAGGCAAAGAGTGAACAGTGGCAGTAGCTCGAAGTGGCTTAAAATCGGCGCAATAAAACGTTCAGGCTTGTTGGTGATTAATACCAGTAGGTATCCCGCCTTCTGCAAAGCGCTAAGTGTCTTCTGCACCCCGGGATAAAGCTGAGTAAGTGCATTGGGTGCCACATCATAGTGGCGCATAAAAGCATCATAGGCTCTAGCCTGTAAAACTTGATCCGGCGCCTGTTCTATCGCCCAGTTCAGCGCTCTTTCTACCAGTACCGGGGCACCATTCCCCACCCAATCGCGCACGTTAGCTTCACTGGGCGCAGAGAGCCCCACTTCCCTCAGAGCTTTTTGCACGGCTACCGTCAAATCCGGCACTGAATCAATCAAGGTGCCATCTAAATCAAACGCAACTAATCGCTTTCCCTGCAAAATGGTATGCACGCTGCTGCTCTCCCGTTTGGCCGTTTCGGCGCTTAACATCCAAGGTAATCACTATCAATTTTGCTATTTTACCTGGGGGCTGCGGGCGTTTCATCCGGTAGACTAGAAACAGCAGACAAGTATCAACAGACTAGAAACAACAAGCTAGAAAGTTCTATGCTGTGATTCTTTTAAGCAAGGGGAGCGTTATGGCTATACCACGAATTGTAATTGTGGGCGGTGGTGCGGGCGGGCTTGCACTCGCTACACGCCTTGGGCGCACGCTAGGTAAAAAAAAGCGTGCTGAAGTCGTATTGCTAGACCGTAATGCCACCCACGTGTGGAAGCCATTACTGCACGAACTTGCCACCGGAGTACTTAACTCCAGCATGGATGAGGTGGACTATCGTGGTCACTCCTCAACCCATCATTATCGCTACCAACGCGGCTCCTTGAACGGCCTGGATCGCGAACAGAAAGTCATTCATCTCGCTCCGATACTGGACGAGGATGGTGAGGAGGTACTTCCTGCCAGGGAGCTTCACTACGACTACCTGGTACTGGCGCTTGGTAGCGTTTCAAACGATTTTGGCACCGAGGGCGTCGCAGAGCACTGCCACTTTATCGACTCGCCCCAGCAGGCTAAGGCGTTCCAGCGCGATATGATTAACACTTTTTTGCGCTATACCGACCCCAAGCTACGCCAGCACACTCAATTAACCATTGGCATTGTCGGCGGCGGCGCCACTGGGGTCGAGCTTTCTGCAGAACTATTAGACGCTTCGCGCCTGCTGAACGCTTACGGTGTTACCGCCCTTGATCATCAAACTATCAGCGTCCATTTGATCGAAGCAGCCCCACGCTTACTGCCGGCCCTTTCTGAACGAATTAGCCAAACCGTTCAGCAAGAGTTAGAAAGCCTGGGGGTATCCGTGCACGTAAACACCTCTATTCAGCAGGCCCAGAAGTACCAGTTAGTGACGGGTGATGGGGAGATTATTGAAACCGACCTAAACGTATGGGCTGCGGGTATAAAAGCACCGCCCTTCCTGGCTGAACTTGGCTTAACAGCTAATAACAAGAACCAAATCAAGGTGACTCAAACGCTTCAGAGCGTGGACGATCCGCATATTTTCGCCATGGGTGATTGCGCCAGTTGCCCCCAAGGGGAAGATAGCACTGTACCGCCCCGCGCCCAGGCGGCCCATCAGCAGGCCAAACTGTTGGCGAAAAATCTGGTCAACACACTAAACAGTAAGCCGCTAATAGAGTTTACCTACCGCGACCACGGCTCACTGGTGTCGCTCGCCCGCTATGACGCAGTAGGTAACTTAATGCGTAGCTCCGCTTCCCGCGGGCTATTTTTAGAAGGCTGGCTGGCGCGCCAGTGCTATGCATCGCTTTATCGTATGCATCAGTTGTCTATTCATGGCGCGCCTAAAACGGGGCTGACATGGCTAGTCGATAAGCTAAACCGCTACCTAAAACCCCGTATGAAGCTGCACTAACAAGCTGCTTTGGCCTGTTGGTTTGGACTGCTAGTTTGGACTGCTAGTTTAGACTGTTAGTTTAGACTGCTGATTTAGCGCTTCACCTTGGCCAGTTCGTTTCGCAGTTGCTGAATAACGCTGTCATAGCCATGGGGGTCTTTGGATTGGTGGGCATTGAAGATCGCCGAGCCAGCAACAAAGGTGTCGGCCCCCGCAGCAGCGATATCGGCAATGTTGTTTACCTTCACGCCGCCATCGATCTCTAACCGGATCGGGCGGCCAGAAGCATCAATACGTGCCCGCGCCTCACGTAGTTTATCCAGCGTTCCAGGGATAAATGACTGGCCACCAAAGCCAGGGTTAACGCTCATCAGCAAGACCATATCGATCTTGTCCATCACGTAATCCAGGTACGCAAGCGGGGTTGCTGGGTTAAACACCAGCCCTGCTTTACAGCCACCATCGCGGATTAGCTGCAGCGAACGGTCAATATGCTCAGAAGCCTCAGGGTGGAAGGTAATATAATCCGCCCCAGCCTCGATAAAGTCGCTGATCATACGATCAACCGGCTTCACCATCAGGTGCACATCAATAGGTGCGGTAACGCCGTACTGGCGCAGCGCTTTACACACCATAGGGCCGATGGTCAGGTTGGGTACATAGTGGTTGTCCATGACATCGAAGTGAACAATATCAGCACCGGCAGCCAACACATTATCGACCTCCTCACCAAGCCGCGCAAAATTGGCGGAGAGAATCGAAGGGGCTATCAGAAAATCGTGCGCAGCAGACATAGTACGTTCCTTGGTTAGCAGGGGAAGTAAGCGCATATCTTACCAGAGCCACCCACGAAGCCCCATCTTCACTCGCCAAGCCTCACCATCACCTACTAAGCTCCACCATCACTCTCTAAGTCCCGTCATCACTCCCTAAGCCACATTGTGCTGTACCCGCATGGACGAACGTAGCGGCACACTCATATTCTTAAAAAGAATATAAAACACAATTGTAATTCCACAATTACAGGTATAACCTTAGTGCTATCGCGACAAAATCGCCCCAGAATTCAAGGAACCTGTCATGTCTCTGCCAACTTTTTCACGCGCCCACTTTCGCCGTAGCCTGCTGTCTGTTGCACTTGGCGTAGCAGTAGCAAGCACCGCTTTATCCAGCACGGCGGCGGCCCAAGAGCGGGAGTTACTAAACTCCTCTTACGATATCGCCCGTGAACTGTTCAGCGCTATTAACCCTGAGTTTCAAGCCTGGTGGCAAGAAGAGCACGGCGAAGAGATTGGTATTAACCAGTCCCATGGTGGCTCTTCTGCACAGGCTCGTGCGATTCTGCAAGGCCTACGCGCTGACGTTGTTACTTTCAACCAAGTTACCGACGTTCAAGCGCTTGCTGATGCAGGCCTAGTGGCTGAAGACTGGCAGGAGGCATTTGAGAATAATGCTTCCCCTTATTACTCCACTACCGCGTTTTTGGTGCGCAAAGATAACCCCAAGGGCATCGAAAGCTGGGATGATTTGGTGAAAGAAGACGTACGCATGGTCTTCCCTAACCCTAAAACCTCCGGTAACGGCCGCTACACCTACCTAGCTGCCTGGGGTTTTGCTGAGAACGAGTTCGACGGTGACGAAGAGCAAATCCAAGACTTTATGCGCACCTTCCTGCGCAATGTGGCGGTATTTGATACCGGTGGCCGTGGTGCCACCACAAGCTTTATCGAACGCGGCATTGGTGATGTACTCATCAGCTTTGAATCGGAAGTGAACAACATCCGCAGCGAGTATGGCAGCGATGACTACGAAGTGATCGTGCCGCCGGTCAGCATTCTGGCCGAGTTCCCGGTGGCGGTGGTTGGCCCCAACGCTGAACGTAACGGCAATAGTGACCTGGCCCAGAGCTACCTTGAGTACCTCTACAGTGAAGAGGCCCAGCGTTTGCTGGCAGGCTTTAACTACCGCGTGCACAACGAGACCGTGGTCGCGGAGTTTGCCGACCAGTTCCCGGAAACCGAACTGCTTGAAGTTGAAGATGTGTTCGGCAGCTGGGAAGAAGCCATGGAGGCCCACTTTGCAGGTGGCGCCCTACTTGATCAACTGCAGCGTCGTTAACGGAACAGCATGCGCCAATTAGCATTATGGCGGCCCGGTAGCACTCGCGTGCTGCCGGGCTTTGGCCTTTCAATGGGTATCAGCGTGCTGTTCATCTCGCTGGTACTACTGCTGCCAATTACCGGCCTGTTTGGCCAGTTGGCGGGGCTTAGCCTTGCCGAGTATTGGGCAATTATTACTGAAGGCCGTGTTGTGGCCAGTTACATGGTTACTATCGGCGCTGCGGCAGTTGCCGCCCTGGTCAATGCGGTATTCGGCTTACTGCTAGCTTGGGTGCTTGTGCGCTATGAGTTTCCAGGCAAGCGCCTGCTGGATGCCTTAATGGATTTGCCCTTCGCGCTGCCTACAGCAGTTGCAGGCATTACGCTTGCCACGCTTTATGCAGGCAGCGGTTGGATGGGCAGCATACTGGAGCCTTTAGGTTTCCAAGTAGCGTATACCTGGGTAGGTATTGCCCTGGCCATGGCGTTTACCAGTATTCCCTTTGTGGTGCGTACGGTGCAGCCAGTGCTCGAAGATTTACCTGCCGAGGTAGATGAAGCCGCAATGTCGCTTGGGGCAACGGATGGCGTGGCGTTCCGCCGGGTCATCATGCCGCACCTGTGGCCTGCGCTAGTCACCGGCACTGGGCTTGCCTTTGTACGCTCGCTAGGCGAGTTCGGGGCAATTATTTTTATCGCTGGCAATATGCCCTACGAGACTGAAATTACGGCACTGATGATTTTCGTCAAACTGCAGGAGTACGACTACGCAGCAGCCTCGGCCATTGCATCTGTGGTGCTATTTGTGTCGCTTGCCCTGCTGTTGGCAATCAATATTTGGCAAGGCCGCTTTGTGCGTCGCTTGCACGGAGGTAAGGGGTAATGCGTAGAATTGGTGACGCGCCCTCTGTGCGACGCTTATTGATTGGCGCTGCGCTTTTGCTAGCAGCGCTGTTTTTGTTGCTACCATTAGTGGCTATTTTTGCTCAGGCATTTTCCCAGGGTATGGCGGTATTTTGGGCTAACGTAAGCAACACCTTTACCCTACATGCAATCGGTCTCACACTCATCATTGCCCTGCTGACGATTCCCATTTGTTTGGTATTTGGCGTTGCGCTCGCGTGGTTGGTTACCCGTTTTAGCTTCCCTGGGCGGCGTATTTTACAAACGCTGATTGATATTCCGTTTGCCGTTTCACCCGTGGTAGCAGGGCTTATTTACCTGCTGCTCTATGGGCGTAATGGCTGGATTGGCGGCTGGCTGGATACTCATGATATCCAGCTGATGTTCGCCTGGCCCGGCATTTTGATGGTGACAATTTTTGTTACCTGCCCATTTGTGGCGCGGGAACTGATTCCGTTAATGCAGGCCCAAGGCTCCCGTGAAGAAGAAGCGGCGGTAACGCTGGGTGCTTCCGGCTGGACTATCTTTCGCAGGATCACCCTTCCCAACATTCGCTGGGCTTTGCTGTACGGCATTATTCTTACCAATGCCCGTGCAGTGGGTGAATTTGGTGCGGTATCGGTGGTCTCAGGTGCTATTCGCGGGCGAACCAATACGTTACCGCTGCATTTAGAGCAGCTCTACCAAGATTATAACGCCGTGGGCGCCTTTGCCAGCGCTTCACTACTGGCCTTAATCGCTCTGTTAACCCTTGCGGCCAAGGCAGGCCTGGAATGGCGCGCATCGCGCCGGGAGGCTTTGTTATGAGTATTCGTTTAGAGAGTATTGCCAAGCACTTCGGTAATACTCAGGCACTTGAGCCGACCAACCTAGACATCCAAGAAGGCGAACTTGTCGGTTTGCTAGGTCCTTCTGGCTCAGGCAAAACCACCCTGCTGCGTATTATTGCTGGGCTTGAGAGCGCTGACCGCTCGCCTACACCGGGCAAGATTATCTTTGGCGACCGTGACGTGACCAATGTGCACGTGCGCGACCGCCGTATTGGCTTTGTTTTCCAGCACTACGCGCTGTTTCGCCATATGAGCGTGTACGATAACGTCGCATTTGGCCTCACCGTCATGGCTAAAAAACGCCGCCCTTCAAGCGGTGAGATTCGTGCTCGGGTATTCAGGCTACTGGAAATGGTGCAGCTGCAGCACTTGGCAAACCGCTTGCCTGCCCAGCTCTCTGGTGGCCAGCAACAGCGCGTATCGCTTGCCCGCGCCCTGGCCGTTGAACCTGATGTGCTGCTACTTGATGAGCCATTTGGCGCACTTGATGCCAAAGTACGCCAGGACCTGCGCCGCTGGCTGCGTCGGCTGCATGAAGAACTAAACTTCACCAGTGTGTTTGTCACCCACGACCAAGAAGAGGCGCTGGAGCTATCTGACCGTGTTGTGGTGATGAGCAATGGTCGTATTGAGCAGATCGATACACCTGACAAGCTCTACCGCTCGCCGAAAAACCGCTTTGTGTTTGAGTTCTTAGGCGATGTGAATCATCTGGAGGGACGTGTTCAAAACGGTGTACTCACCTGCGGCGATGCCCACTTGAACGTTGAGCTACCCGACGGCGATGAAGAGCTGCTGCTACGGCCTCACGAAGTGCGCCTAACCGAGCAACCCAGCCCTGAAAGCCACCTACCAGTCACCATTACCGCTATTTCACCGGTAGGTGCGGAGGTGCGCGTTGAGCTGGAAGCCGACTGGCTGGCGAAACCATGGCTGGCAACCGTACGCCATGCCGATTTCGAACGCTTAGAGATGCGCCGTGGCCAGCGCTTGTTTGCCCACCCACGCCAGTGGCATCGGTTTAAAGACAAAACCTCACAGCCGACTGAACAAACACACGCTGCTTGATGCCTTTTCAGTAGAAACGTAGCGACTCAGTAGAAACATATCAGTAGAAACATATCAGTAGAAATGCAGCTGCCTCCTAGTGGGGCGGCTAGGCCTTGATACTGATACTGGCTGACTCAAATACACATTTGCCTAAAGGTCAGGCTAATCCTAGGCCCTACGTTTTTCTTGGTTTTGGGAAGACTGTGTAACCAATTTTTCTGAGTCGTGCTTTTCATTATCAACAAGCTGCCGTGGGCTAGATTCAGCGACACACGCTCACCTGACTTTTTATGTTTAAACGAAAACCTTCTTTCTCCACCTAAGGTCAACGCCCCAATAGCCCCATTGTCAATCAACTCCTTCTCGCCATCACTGTGCCAACCCATGCCCTCGTCTCCTGAGTTATAAAAATTACACAGGCATGAGTTGAATAGTTCTCCACTGTTATGCTCTACCCGCTGTTTAATCTCATGTAAAAAATCGGGCCACATCAAAGCTACCTTTGTATGACCTGAATACATATAGGAAACAGGCTTATCCGCATACCATGCCACCTTTCTTTTGGTGATAATTTCTTTCCCGTAAATAAAAGCGCGATCACTCTCCCAGCTTAGTCTTTCTATGCATTGAGCCAGATACAGATCAGCCGTAGCAGCATCTAGAATGTTGCCGTAGTAATAGACCTCACCATCTTGTGGAAGCAGATTAATCAACTTTAAACCGCTGTTTTCAAAAAGATCATGATATGTCATGCGCTTGCACCCTTTTGCCCCCTTGAACCCAGTCCTCTTTGCCTCTTTGCCCCTTTGCCCCTGTGCCCCTCAGAACCCGATCCTCGCAAGGAGATCAGCACAATACAATCTCAGCGTATCAAATCGACAAACTAAAAACTAAAACCCCAAAGCGACAAGTGAGCAAGAAACGGGTTTTTTCGGCCGTATCAGCAGGCAATACTGACAGCCATTGAACATCAGCAAGAAAAATACCTAGACGCAGCCAACTACCTGGCTATTACGAATGACGTCCCCAGCAGGAGAGGCATTGAAATGAGAACAATAGACTATATGCGACTACTCTCTTTAGCCGCTATCTGGGGAGCAAGCTTTCTTTTTATGCGAATTACGTCACCGGAAATCGGAGCAGTTAACACAGCGTTTTTTAGAGTTTTTTTTGGTTTCATCGGGCTGGCTATTCTTATCTTTGCTATACAAAAAAGCCTAGAGTTCAGGGGGAAATTAGGGAAGATTTTAATTCTTGGCATCATTAACTCAGGCATTCCGTTTCTTATGTATGGAATAGCCGCCACACTATTACCTTCTGGCTACTCCGCCATTTTAAATGCCACAACGCCTTTAATGGGCGCCATGATTGGCTTTTTTGTCTTTAGCGAGAGTTTATCCGTTAGAAAGTGGATAGGTATAATGCTTGGCATTATTGGTATCGCAGTCATTACTACTGTGGGTGACTCAAATGTAGCAGGCAATATATTCATTGGCGTTACCGCCTGCATAGTAGCCACTATCGGTTATGGTTTTGCCAGTTTTTTAACAAGACGCTGGGTAACTCAACAAGGAGGGCTCGATTCAACGCTGGTTGCATTTGGCAGCCAATTAGGCGCGACTATATTTCTGACTCCCTTCTTAGTGTGGACGATTGCAACCGGCCCAAAAATCGACTGGCTCCAAGGTAACATTTGGCTTAGCCTGCTGGCACTTGGTTTTGTATGCACCTCCCTGGCTTATATCCTTTATTTTCGATTGATCGCAGACATCGGTCCGTTACGCTCTCTGACCGTTACTTTTCTTGTACCTCCTTTCGCGGTGTTATGGGGTTTTGTAGTGCTCGGCGAAACGATTTCCAGTGGTTTTTTGCTTGGGTCTCTCATCGTTTTGCTTTCAGTTTGGTTAATTGTCAGCCCCGACTCCCAAACACAAAAAATAGCATAGTGTATTCAAGCATTGATGACGTTACATACCGCCAGAGCAGCACTCGCGCTATACTGGCGTTTTAGCATAGCGGAGGAAGACCAATGCGTCGGCGTCATTTTTTACGCTTTTCTGGCGCGCTGCTAGCCAGCGTTTTGTTGGTTGGTTGTGCAAGCCCTCAGTATCTTCAGCTTAGCCCCCAGCGAAGCGCCAGCGTACCGCAAACCGGCTCTGGGCAGCAGGTTACGGTCATTGTGGCAGACGCCAGAGACAGTGAAGTAATTGGCACTCGCTCGGGTGGTAATATGTCGACCGCTCAAATTACCGTGAATAGCCATGAGTTACTCCCACGCTTGCAGGCAGAAACCGAGCGGGCCGTTCGCGATATGGGCTTTAACCCAACTCGTGAAGCCGCTCAGGGGCGTCCTTCCTTGAAGCTTGAGCTGGCCAGCCTCCACTATGGCCGTGGAGATAGTGGACAACCTTTAGTAGATGAAGCACGCATTGAAGGGGTGTTCCGGGCGGTCGCCCAGAACAAAGGCTCTACCTATACGGGAACTTACACCTCACGGCGTACCCAAGGCTATGCAATCAAGCCCGGCGAAGACGCCAATACCCGCATGCTAAACGACCTGTTAAGCGATGGGCTCAACCGTGCATTCAGTGATCCAGAACTTGGCCGCCTACTCGCTCGCTAGAAGAGTAACGTAACTAGAAAAGTAGCTAGAACAGTATAAGCAGCTATATCAGGCGTGGCTCTCTTATACGAGCGGGCCACGCCGCTTTAATGCCCACACACTTTCACAACGCCCCCGCTCGTCCGCTTCTCCGTTTTCAAGCAGTTCAAGGCGAAAATTAGGTGTCATCAAGCGCTCAATTTCCTGGCTAGATACGCTAAACGGCGGCCCGGCCTCCTGTTCACCGTGGGTTAAGCTAATTAATAGACCCCGAGCCCCAGGAGGCACTAGCTGAGCTAAATGAAAGGCGTAGCGTTCACGGGTTGCCGGTGGCAGCGCAATTAGCGAAGCACGGTCATAAAATGCCCCCACTTCCGCGGCCTGCTGGATATGTAGATGAAAAAAATCACCACACCACAGTTCAACATTGCCCTGACGCGACACGTCAAATCCTGCCTGGGTGTAGCGGGCAACACCAGCGCTGCTCTGGGCAAAGAACTGCTCTATCGCTTCCGGTGCGAGTTCAATACCCAGCACGGGGTGCCCCTGTTCAGCCAACCAGCGCATGTCCAGGCTTTTGCCGCATAGCGGCACCAGCACCTTGGCCCCAGGCTCAACCCCGAGCGTTAACCAATAACGAGCCAGCGCAGGATGCGTTTCATGCAAGTGAAAGCCGATACGCCCCTCTTTCCAACGCTGCCGCCAGGGGTTTTCCATCACTATGTCCTCATTTACGGCCCTCGTTTAGAACCAGCGGTCGCGCTTTTTACGACGGCGCGGTAAGTGCGGGACAATCAGTCCCAGCAGCAAGCCAGCGCCAGCCACGCCACCGCCATACATAAAGTAACGCATTAGCAGGTCTTCTTCCTGGGTATCCAAGCGCGCTTGTAGTGCACGCACTTGTTGGCGAGACTGCTCCGCCTCACTGTCTAGCTCGCGGTTGCGCGCTTCTAGCTCGGTAATACGCTGCTCGCGTATTTCCAAGGTTTCCCGCATGGAGCTAACACGCTGTTCCCAGGTATCGTTAATCCCCTCTAACTCTTCGGTGAGCTCACCGACCTGGGATTCGAGTACCGGCAACTGTTCACGCGCACTGGGAGTTTGTTGCAACTCGCCACTTAATACCCAAACCGTATCACCACCATTACTGCGCACACGGGTGTAGTTACCGCTGGTTTCAAGCACTTCAACCTGCTCACCGGCATTGAGCGTGCCCACAATACGATAACCGTCCGTGGGGCCGCTACGTACATAGGTGCTTAACTCATCGCTTACCCAAGCCTGGCTATCAGTCTGGGCAAACGCAGTAGTGCCGCTAACGCTTAACAACACGCCGACGGCGGCTGCATAACAACTCGAACGAAATTTCTCTACTGGCATGACGTCATGTCCTGATCATAAAACGTGCGCTGGCCGACGAAGCCACCCGCACGTATCGCTTATAGCATTGCGCTTGTCTTAGGCGCTTACCCTTCTCCGCGGGGAGGCAGCGGAAAGGGACGAGGAAACTCCGCAACGCGGGCATCGCTTTTTACTGCCTTTAAAGGACCTTCGCGCTCTACTTCATCAATACGCACAATCGCATTAAGCGGTAGATAACTGCGCTTTACTCCTTCAAAGGTCCGTTGCAGCTTTTCCGCTCCAGGATCAACAACTACCCGCGAGGCATCATCAAAGACAAACTCCTCGACTTCAATAAAGCCCCAGAGTTCGCTTTGAAAGATCTCTCTTACGTATAAATCCCAAATTTCACCCTGTTGGTGAACCACCACACGATAGATCGGCTTGGCCGCCATCTTGGCCCATTCCTCTTGCCATTTAAAAGTAACGTTTTCGCGACTAGCCTACCATATTCCAGTGTAGCCCTTTAGCAGACATCACCAAACGCAGCGAATTCCCACCCATTTTCCTTTCAGTGGTTACTAATTAGCCGACGGCAAGCCCTGTCGTGTATGGTGAAGGCAGTGGTAAGGCAATTTTATTCACCCACCCACAGGAGTTACCATCATGCAAAAGGATCCCAATAAGGGCTATATCGCCCTACTAGGTTGGAGCCTCAATGCGATAGAAGCGGCGGAGAATTTTGACCGACGTTACATAGTGGTTGCACCGGATTGGGCCGAAGAGTATTGCCAAAAGCACGATATTCCTTATGTTCCCTGGAATTTTGAGCGTCTCAATGACCGCTCGATCGAAATTGCCGAAACGCTGAAAGACAAAGGCGTTGACGTCGCGATTCCGCTATTTGAAGAAACGGTGGAGTGGGCAGGCGCAATCAACTCCGTGCTGCTGGACAACCCTCGTCTTTATGGCCAGTCGCTACTGCTGCGCGACAAAGCGCTCATGAAGCGTCGCGCCCAGCTAGGCGGCATTCGTGTGGGTATTTTTGAAGAGGCCCATGATAAAGAAGACGTTATTCGCTTTTTAAAGCGCGTCAACCAAACCTTGCTTAAGCTGGATGGTGACCCCAACGACCCGATTCACCTGAAAGCCTTTGATAAGGCAGGTTGCCTTGGCCACCGGGTTATTCGTACCCCAGACGAAGTCGATATGATTCCCGATGAGGAGTTTCCGGTGCTGATGGAATCGCACCTGGATGGCTGGGAATTCGCGGTGGAAGCCTGGATACATAATGGCAAAATCGCTTTCCTGAATATTTCTGAGTATGTCACCCTCGGTTATTCAGTATTTGTGCCTGCATCACCAGAGCTTGAGAAGTATCGCGAGCAGATCACTGCGCAGATCGAAAAACTGATTAAAGCGTTTGATATTGAGTTTGGCCTGATTCACCCCGAGTACTTCGTAACCAGCGATGGCGAGATGTACTTTGGTGAAGTCGCCTACCGCCCACCTGGCTTCAAGGTTTTTGAGCTATTGGAGCGAGTTTATGGCTTTAACGCTTACCAGGCGTCCATGCTGGTATTTGATCCTAAAAGCACCCAAGAAGAAGTGGCAGCGTTCTTCCCCAAAGAAATTGTTGATGCTGACGGCTTCGCTGGCTGCTTTGGCGTGTACCCGCGGCGCCGCGTCGTCAGCCGCCTGGAGATTCCCGAAGAGACCGAAGATCACCCATACTTTGAGTCTCACGAGCTAACGCCTCCAGCAGAAGAGACAGTCACTAAACGCACCGCCTTTGGCACCCATTGGGGCTTGATTTACTTTAAAGGCGAGGACGCACATACCATCCGCGATCTACTCAAACGCCAAGAAGACCTCGACTTCTATGTATAATCCCCGCTGCGGCAAGGATAAGGAATCTATGTGACGATCAATCAAGAGGCATCTTCTTCTGAAGATGGCAAGCTAAACGGATTGCTGAGCAAATTTGATGATGCGGTGCGCCTGCTTTCCCAGGCGCCAGCATTTTCTAAACCGGCAAAGCTGCCCCGCGTACTAGATACCGCGCGCCGAATCTTGATGCAAGTTGGCGGCCCTGCCGCCCTTGAAACACGCGCCGCGGATTTTGAATCCGCGGGCGTGTTTGCAGGCTCTGATTGGGAAACCCCTCAATACTTGATTCCTACGTTCACAACGTTTTCCCTAAAGAGCGCCGATGCCAACGTCGTGGTAATAGAAGCGTTGAGCGAACTGCGACTATTGGCCGTCGCCAAGGGCAATTACCCTCACTCTCTCGTCTCCCAGGAGCATGCTCACCATTACCTGACCCAGGTGATGGCCATTAACCTGTGGCTACTGTTTAATACGCCAAGCGAGACCGAACGGGAAACCCAGGGAAAGCTAGCCATTATTCCTCGCCAGCTTTTCCAGCACTTGGCTGAACGCATTGGCTACGAGCACGTCATCGACCAGTTAATCGACGAAATCTGGCGAATTCTCAAGCAGCGACCGATTCAGGTCGATGCCATCAAGCAGATGATTACCCAAATCGCCCTGTGCCAAGCAAACCCGGCGATTGATCTGGGCGCCAGTGGGCAAGGTGCCGACCGGTTGGTGAGCTCGCTTTTCGGGCCGACCCAAGCCTGCCGCGAAGACCCAGGTATTGAGCTGTATCGTGAGCGACTGGAGCGCATGGACAGTGCAGCACTGCAGGCAGAGTCCACCGGTTTTGCCCGTGCTATGCACGATACTGGTTTGGTTTCGCCCTACCACGCGGTACTACTGCGCCACCTCCTTGAGGAGGGAGACCATCTGCTGTCGGAAGCGCTGGGGCTTTCTGCAACAGGCCGCGACTGCCTGCTGTGCTACCGCGAGCTGGTGCACGCGCTGATTCGCAGTGGCGTTTACCCTGCGACAGCTCAGGCGGTTTATGGCCTAGCACTGCTGCTTGAAAGAGGCATTTTCTATCAGCCACCGGTAGCACCGGCTATGTGGCGCCAGCTTAATCTAAAGCTCTCAGAATGGGCTCAGGCGCGGCTGAACGTTGCCTATGGCACTGCCGCATCGCCCAAGGCGCGGTTAATTGAAGGCGTGCTCTGTATGCTGGGGCTACCGCTGGGCGTTGGCCAGGGCAATAACCCCACTTGCCAGTCAGCCCGCGCACTTTCCATGTGGGCCTACAATGACCCTGATTATCTACTGCAAATGGTGACCTGGGCGGCGCGAGATGACGAAATCATTATGCATTTCGAAGGTCAACCAATCTCCTCCATGGAGAGCGCCCTGGGCGTTGCTTCTGAGCTGCCCATGGACCTGGACCCTGTTTCACTGATTGTAGTCCCCCACTTAGATCGTATTTATGCGGAAATGGGCCGTCGCTGCATTGGCCGCGAGGGTGACCCACACCGCTGGGTAAACCCTGAGTTTCATGGCTGGTGGTCAGGCCGAGGGTTTAGCATCAATGTGGACGTTGCCACTGGTCAGCTCTGTAATGTTGATGACTTTGTGCGCCACTTCTATGCAAGCTATCACCCCTACTACAACGGCAACCAACCGCTGATTCACCCCCAGCCAGCAGGTATTGCGGTAACTGACAGCGCTGCCCGCTTTATTGGCTGGCACGCCATTACAATTTTGCGGGCCTCACTAGACCCAAGTGATGTCATGCGTGTCTACTTCTATAACCCTAATAACGATAGCGGGCAGAACTGGGGCGATGGCGTTAAAGTAAGCACGTCGGGTAACGGCGAGCGCTTTGGCGAGGCCTCTCTTCCCTTCGACCAATTCACCTCCCGGCTGTATATTTACCACTACGATCCGCTGGAGCGAGGCGAACTTGCTGACGTTACGAGCGAAGAGCTTGAGTGCGTCAAAGGCTACTTGCACCGTAGCTGGGGAGCAGCCCGCCTACCGCCGACGGAACTTCAGGCCGACAAAGGCCCTCTGGTGCCGCCAGAAGACCTCTTATAGCCGTGTAAAATGACCCTATAGACCCCATGATTAGACTTGATCAACTGCTGGTCAGCCAAGGGCTGGCCAACTCACGTACCCGTGCCCAACGACTTATTCGTAATGGGCGCGTTTACCACACGGATGGCCGTGCGCTCACCAAGCCTTCGGAAAAGTGGCCCTTAGATACTGCTTTACGTATTGAGGATGACCCAGAGGAGCGCTATGCCTCCAGAGCGGGATTGAAACTCGAAGGCGTTCTAAAAGCGCTGGGGATACGCTTAGATGGGCGGGGTGTGCTGGACATTGGCCAATCCACAGGCGGCTTTACTGACTGCGCGTTGCAGTTTGGTGCACGGCATGTAGTTGGCGTGGAAGTCGGTCATGGCCAGCTTGCAGAAGTGCTTCGCGGCGACCCCCGCGTGACCTGCTTAGAGGGCTTAAATGCCCGTCAAATGAGCCGCTCTCCAGCGCTTCAAAAAGCGCTAACCGAGCACCCTATTGACCTGGCGGTGATGGATGTCTCATTTATTTCGCAAACGCTGATATTACCTGAAATTGCCACCCTGCTTCCCCAGCAGGGGCAGCTCCTTTCGCTGGTAAAACCACAGTTTGAGCTTGAGCCTGGCGCACTGGATAAACGCGGTGTGGTACGTAACCCCAGCCGCTATGCCGAGGTAGAACAAAAAATCCGCGCCGCTTGTGCGCACTGCGGGCTTAGCATTAGCCACTGGCAAGAAAGCCCGATTACCGGCAGCGACGGTAATCGGGAGTTTTTATTATTGGCGGCTAAACACTAGCAGGCCGGATCAGCACTGAGTGAATTAACTCAGATTGGCAGGCGGTAGCTTCTTGGCTGACTGCACTTTGACCGATTTTCCATCATCAGGGTGCAGCCACACGTCCACTTGTTCAAAGGCAACTCTCACCCCCGCATCACGGAACAGCTCATCCACCCGGCAGTTAACCTCGTCGGCGGCAAACAGCCGGTCAACCAAGTCGTTCACGAAGATACGTAGCTCGAAGTTGAGACTGTGCTGCCCATAGTTTAAGCAGAACACCTGAGGCTCTGGGTCCGTTAGCACTCGCTCGTTCTCATCGGCTGCTTGGCGTAATAGTTGGTGCACTAGCGGCAAGTCAGAGCCGTGGGAGACACCATAGGTGAGCACTACCCGGGTAACGTTATCTGACAGTGACCAGTTGATAAGCTGGTCGGTCACAAAGGTCTTATTGGGAATAATAATTTCTTTGCGGTCGAAGTCGGTCACCGTGGTGGCCCGTATACGTATCCGGCTAACAGTACCGTGAAGATTGCCAAGTGTAATAGTGTCGCCAATACGGATAGGGCGCTCAAATAGAATAATTAGGCCGGAAATAAAATTAGCAAATATCTCCTGTAAACCAAAGCCTAAGCCAACGCTCAGTGCCGCTATCAACCACTGTAATTTATCCCAGGAAACCCCCAACGTAGCCAGGGCCATAACCACCCCGGTGCCGACAATCGTGTATGAAAGCAACGAGCTAATGGCATAAGCACTACCTTGCTTTAATGCCAAACGTGACAACACCATCACTTCCAGCAGCCCAGGCAGGTTTCTGGCCATAATAAACGTTAGTGCGATAACCAGCAGAGCGGCAAAGACATCCGAAATAGACAGTGTATCGCCAACGAGATCACCCTCTTCGGCATCCCATAACGATACTTGATCCAAGTAGCCCAGCACCGTCAGCAGATCCGACCAAACCAAATACAGCAGCGCACTGAAGCCAATCAGTAGTATCAGCTTAGAGAGCCGTAGAGACTGGGTGTTGATCTTTTCCATATCAAGCGGCGGTTCATCCACTACTTCCAATCCACCTTCAGCACCCTCTTGTACCTGGGCATGGCGTCTAGCCAACGCCCGCCGGTACGCTAGCCGGCGCGCAGCCACCGCCAGGCTGCGCACAACTGTGGCCTCGACCACCACCCATAGCCCTAATAGGTAGAGAGTGATGGCAAAGCGCCCTATTAAGCGCAAAGCAGTGTACTCATAACCCCATGCAACCAAGCCAAGCAGGATTAGTGGCACAGCCGCCATAGCCAGCCCCAGCATTAAGCGAAATAGCCTGACGCCAAAAAATGGCACATGGGATAAAATTAATTTCGCCAACCACCAGCTCATCGCCAATAAACCTGCTGCCAAAATCCCTATTGCAACTGGTCGTAATGCCAGAGGGGTCTCCATCTGCCCCGACATAGCCGCAATCGCCACGACAGGCGCTAACGCCACACCTAGCCCCCCCAGCAGCTTACGCAGCCGTGCGTTATAGGCTGGCGACCAGGTAAAGTGCCGCTCAGCAACGCCATCGGGCACCAGCAAACGACGTCCGAGAGCCACCACTCCCCAGCTTAGGCCCAGCTGCAACAGGGCTGGCGCTACGCTGTTTGCCAGCGCGCCCTCTGCCGCCTGAAAGCCAACGCCCATCCCCGCCAGTGCAAGTGGTCCTGGAATAGCCAGCAGGGCATTTAATAGCACGGCTTTGGGAGTATGCAGTTGGGTATCACTTTTCAATCGCCCAATTTGCGAGTGAATCAGCGCTAGACGTGCCTTAATGCGCCGACGCAATCCAACTAGTAAAAAGCTCATTAACAACAGCGGCGCGCCCGCCAGCATTTGCCATGAAAGCCCTTGCCAGTGAGCAGGCAAAATGGCACGCCACTCCCCTTCACGCCACTCTAACCGAAGGTTTTGGGGCAGTTGACGAAACCAGTTCACGTCCAGCGGACGACTGTTGGCAACCCAAAACAGATGCTCATCAATGGTGGCACGCAAACTACGCGTGGTCGTTAATAGCTGTTGTTGATTAAGCTGCAGCTCAATTGCTGCACTGAGCAAACTACCGTAGGACTGCTCAAGCTGCTCCACCAACTCACGGCGAGATTGATAAAGCCGTGTGAGGGAGTCCAATAAGCCAGGAGTGACCTCTAACCCAGCCTCTTGCAACCGCTGGCTGGCTAGGCGCTCGCCTTGACGAAGCTGGTCACGTTGACGGACCAAATCAAACTGTTTTAAACGTAGGTCTGCAATTTCGTCCTGTAAATCGCGGCGAGGAGCGATAGAAGGCAGTGACTGACGCTGCTCGCGTAAAATGCGTGACAAAAGCTGGCTGCCACGAATCGCCTCTAATTGTTCATTGAGGCTGCGCTGTAGCTGGCGCACCTGTTCCAGTTGGCGTTGTGCTTCGATATTTTCCCGTACGATACCATTGGTACGGTCTGTGGCACGCAGCAACTCAAGACTTAGATCTTGGTTAACTTGCTGGGCACGTAGCACCACCGGATGCCCTTCTGCAATGAGCGGGTCATCCCTGGCGGCGTCGGCAATGGCCTGTTCTGACTGCAGGCGCCGCTGACGATCAATAACCCCCTGAAGTAAGTTGAGTTGCTGCTCTAAATGGTCAATTTGCAGTGACAATAGGTCACGCCGCTGCTGAGCTAGCTCACGTAACCGGCTGTTAGCGCCCAGCTCACGTTGATTCAAGCTTACTTCACGCTCAGCCAGCGCCCGCTCAAGGCGCAGCTGGATCAACCGTACATCGTTTTGCGCAGTAAGTTGCCGCCCCTCCAGCAATGCTTCCCGCTCGTCGTGGTCACGGCGCAGACTTTCAGACCGCTGCAGTGCATCGGAAATAGCTTGCTGGGCACGCTCGGGTAGTGTCTGGGCAGCGAGTAGCTGGGAATTAACATCCGCTAATTGGCTCTGCAGCTGCTGAAGTTCTACCACAGCTCCCGCTTGCTGGGATTCCAACGCCTCCAACGACATATCGCTTAAATGATCGACCGAGAGCTGCTGACTAGACTCCTCTGCCTCGTTCAGCTCACGCTCTAAGCGCAGTAATAACTCAGGCGCTTGGGCAATACGCTGCTCCAGTGCACTTAAGCGCTCATCAACGGCAACCAATCGATCGTAGGCTTGCAGCGCCGCCTCCAAGGCCTCCACGTCACGTCTCTGCTGTGCGCTTAGCTCACCTTCTTGCGTTTCAAGCTCGGCTAAGCGCCCGGACAGCTGCTCTTTGGTCGGCACGCCCTCGAGGGTATCAGCACCTACCGCAGTGACGCTGCTCCCGATAACCAGGGCCAATACCCAAACGATTTTTATGACCACCTTGACTGCGAATCTCACCACGTCTCATAGACCTCATCGGCACTGAAAACCCACAATTTCGGGAAGAGGCGCCATTGTCAGACGTTCTCTCCTACAGCGCAATCTAGAGTAGTTGACTTGTGCCTATAGACTGTATAGTAACGACGCTGATAACTGTTTAATCTTTATTTGCGAGCCACGTTGATGGTCACCCGAAAACTGCTGTGTACAGGCTTTATCCTACTCTTAGGCGCACAAACGCTCACTACTAGCAGCGCGCTAGCCGACTCTAGAGAGGCAGTCGAAGCACGTATTCGTGCTTTAAATACCGAGCTTCATCAACTGCACCAGCAGCTGCAGCAAATTGATGAGCCAGAAGATGCGGCGCTGGATTTGCCGGTGGAGCTTCTTCCCGAGGAAATGGCGCTTGAAGACCTGAATGAGCGCCGACAGCTTGAGCAAGAGTCTTCCCGAAACCCTTTTTCGATAACGACTCACCGCGCCAACTATTTATTCCCTGTGAGCTATAGCACTCACCAAAATGCTGAGAACTTTCGCAATATCACAGAGGAGAGCTCTCCGAACAGCGCAGAGGTAAAGTTCCAGTTTAGCGCCAAGTTCAACCTGGCGGAGAATGTGTTTGGCGATATTGGCGACGTTTATTTTGGCTACACCCAGCGTAGCTGGTGGCAAGCTTACAATACCGATGCCTCTTCTCCCTTCAGAGAAACTAACTATGAGCCGGAAATCTTCATCGATTTTGACAATGCATGGCGCGCATTGGGCTGGGTAAATACCCGCAACCGGTTTTCCTTTAATCACCAGTCTAACGGTCGTTCAGACCCACTCTCCCGTAGCTGGAACCGAGTTTATATGGAGAGTACCTTTCAGCGCGGTGACTGGGCGCTGACCCTGGCCCCCTATTGGCGTGTACCAGAGTCCGACAACAGCGATGATAACCCTGATATTCACCGTTTTATGGGCTATGGCGACATCCGGCTAGCTAAACGGCTAAGTAATAACCATGAAATTGAAGGCTTAGTCCGCGGAAACCCTAGCGCGGGCAATTACGGAACCCAAATCGACTATAGCTGGCCTGCTTTCAATAGCCTGCGGGCGCACCTGCAGTACTACTATGGCTATGGTGAAAGCATGATCGATTACGACAACCGGGTACACCGCATTAGCATTGGCTTCAGCTTGAACCCTGTATTTAGTGCTACAGGACTGAACCGCTAGAGATAAGAGGTTGTCTACTGAGCGACGGCTGCTATGCTTAGGCTGAAGCCGTATTTATTCACTCGTCAAAGGAAGACATCATGGCTAAACGTAACACTGACTCCTCCACTCGTGCTGATCAGCTTAAAGAAGATCTACGCCATCTCAGCGAAACGGTTGAAGAGCTGGTCAACGCTACCTCAAAAGACGCAAGTGGTGAAATGCGCGATTTACGTGAGCGTGCTGAGCGTCGTTTAAAAGATACCCGCTCACGGCTAGAGGCAAAAGGCGAGCGCCTTTATGACGAAACACGCGAAACTCTCTCTCACCAAGTTGATTGCTGCGACCGTTACGTACATGAAAACCCCTGGACAAGCATCGGCATCGGTGCAGCCGCTGGTTTGATCGTTGGTATGCTGCTCGGTCGTCGCTAATGGCTTTAGGGCCAACCCAACGCGTATTCTCTGCCGCCAAACGCTTACTAAGTTCACTGATCGCTAATGGTGAAACCCGCCTGCGTTTGGCGGTTTTGGAGCTTGAAGAGGAACGCGCACGTCTACTGACCCTAATACTTTTAGCGGGCGCTAGCCTACTGCTTCTGCTGTTGGGAATCGCGACGTTAACGGCATTAGTGGTCGTGCTTTTTTGGGATACTTATCGTCTCACCGCTATCGGCGTCAGTGCGTTTGTGCTGATTGCGCTGAGTTTCTTGCTTGCTTTTGTTGCACTACGCCAAGCTAAACGTCATACGCTGCTAAAGGAGACGTTAAAACAGCTGGCTGCCGACCGTGCGTTACTGGAGACAAATGACGATGACATCTCCCAAAACCGCCGCTAAACCGCCAACACGCGCAGAACGTAAAGCTGCCCTACTAGCTGACCTAGAGCAGCAACGCGTTGATATCTTAGTGAATAGCAATTACCTGCTAAGCGCATCTGCCCCCATAGATAGGCATTGGCGCAGCCTGAAACTACCGCTGTACGTGATTGGTGGCATCGCTGCCTTCAGGTTAATACGCCACCCTGGTGGTGCAATGGCGGCAGGACGTAAAGCGCTAGCAGGTTATATGCTATTTCGTAAGTTTAAGCTGTTGGCTAAAGTGACTTCTTAGCAAAAGCTCCCTGGTAGCAAAAGCTCACTGGTGGCAGAAGCTAGCTCACTGACAAAAGTGGCCTCTTGGCAGTAGCTATCCGACAACAGCACTCCAGCCGCCCGCCCTCTGAAGCCGCATCAACGGTTGCAATCACCGGTGCGGCTAACAGGATTCTCCGCAGGCAACACCGCTCGCCCATGCCCATTGGAAGTTGTACCCTCCCAGTTCACCGGTTACATCAAGCACCTCTCCAATAAAGCGTAGCTGTGGCAGGCTTTTCACTTCAAACGTTTTTGAAGAAACTGCGTCTGTACTAACACCACCCATCGTTACTTCAGCCGTCCTCCACCCTTCTGTACCTGCCGGTTTTAGCTGCCATTGATTCAGCCGTGCTGCCCAACTATCCAATGCATCATTGCTATAGTGTGCCAAGGGCCGAGCCTGGTCGCTGTCAGGCCCCCACTCAAGTAGCGCCTGTGTGAATCGCTTAGGAAAGCGCTCACCAAGCCAAGTAGACAGCTGACGCTTGGGGGTACTGTTACGTGCATCGCGTAGCGAAGCGGCTGCGTTTTCATCCGGCAGTAAGTCAATTTCAATTGAGTCACCCGGCTGCCAAACGCTGGATATTTGCAACATTGCAGGCCCAGAAAGCCCCCGATGGGTGAATAGCATCGGCTCAACAAACCGACGTCCATTACAGCTAACGGCTGATGGCAGGCTGATTCCCGAAAGCTCGGCGGCCCGCTCTTTCCAAGTATCGCTGAGCGTAAACGGCACTAAGCCAGGGCGAGTAGCCAGTACCTCTAAACCAAACTGACAGGCAAGCTCATAGCCAAACCCCGTTGCCCCCATCGTCGGAATTGAGAGCCCGCCAGTCGCTACCACCACTGCTCCCGCATCAATGCTGCCAATGGAGGTGGCTAAGCGCATACTATCGCCCACACGCTCAACAGAAGTAATATGAGTACTCAGAGCAATCTCTACCCCTGCCCACTCACACTCTGTTAGCAGTACGCGTAAAATTTCTTTCGCAGAAGTCGCGCAAAATAACTGACCAGGGGCTTTCTCTACGTACTCAACGCCATGGCGCTCCACCAGAGAGACAAAATGCTCCGGTCGATAACGCTTTAGTGCTGAAATACAAAAATAAGGATTTTCAGAGTAAAAGTGCTGAGGTGTAGTGCCAAGGTTGGTAAAGTTGCAGCGTCCGCCGCCCGACATCAGAATTTTTTTGCCTGCTTTTTTGGCATGATCGAGCACTAGTACACGCCGTCCTGCGTAGCCCGCTTGAGCTGCACACATCAAGCCTGCAGCACCGGCGCCGATTACTACGACGTCATAAACCATGAAAGAGGCTCCCAGCATTTAAAGCCGCGCATTTTAACAGGTATAAGGGGGATAGCTTGCTGTACTTCAAAACTAGTGCGTATAATTTGTGTATAAATTTATTCTCAAACTGTTAGTCACTGCCGAAACCAAAGGCAATAGACCTCCTGTTTAGGTACTTTTTTAGGTACTTTTCTTAGGTACTTTTTTAATCCCCTGAGACGCCCATGCACGTTAATAGATGTACTGCTCTTTTTGCTCTGGTGGCGCTGCTCTGCCCCTTGCCTGTACTCGCACAGTCACCTCCCACTGTGATTGGCAGCTATGTTCAATCCACAACCTGGTCGGATCCATTGGAAGCACTGGGTACGCTCAGCGCAGATGAGAGCGTTACGCTATCTGCGACAGTCACGGAGACAGTTGCTGAAATCAACTTTCAAGATGGTCAGCAAGTCGAGCGCGGCCATCTACTTATCCGTTTAGAAGACGCAGAAGAGCAGGCACAGCTGAGAGCAGCCCAGGCGCTTCGTGATGAGCGGCGCAATGCATCAGGGCGAGCGGATCAGTTACAACAGCGTAACTTAGCCGCCCGCGCCGATGTCGAAGACGCCCAGGCACGGCTTCGCCAAGCAGACGCCGATGTACAAGCGCTGGAAGCGCGACTTGCTAATTTCAGAATACAAGCGCCTTTCAGTGGACGCGTTGGTTTTCGCAATATCAGTGTCGGCGCGCTGGTTACCCCAGGCATGGAGTTAGTAACTCTTGATAAACTAAACATAATGAAACTTGATTTCAGCGTCCCCGAGGTTTTTTTGGGGCGCTTGTCACCAGGACTGGCATTAAGCGCTAAAACGGCGGCTTTTCCTGATGAGATTTTTAGTGGCCAGATCGCCAGTATCGGAACGCGTATTGACCCTATCTCACGCAGCGTGGGCGTACGTGCAGAACTTGATAACCCAGGATTGCGCCTGCGCCCTGGTATGCTGATGGAGGTGATTGTCCAACAACGGGTACGCGATGCACTAGTGCTTCCCGAGTCGGCTCTTGAGCCCAGTGGTGATCGCCACTATGTAATGCTGATTCACCAGCACGATGGCGCTACGCGCCTTGAGCAGCGGGAAGTGAGCATTGGTGAACGGCGCCACGGCGAAGTGGAGATCCTTGAAGGTATTGCCCCAGAAGACCTTGTGGTAGTACATGGCCTTCAATTGGCCCGAGATGGCCAAGAGGTGCGCCTGCTTGGGGTTGTCGATGATGACACTAGCATTCGCGCGCTGTTGGAGGCTGATCGCTAATGCGCTTATCAGATATTTCGGTTCAGCGCCCAGTACTTGCAATGGTGATCGCGGCTCTTATCGTTGCTTTCGGGTTACTGGCGCTCAATCGGCTGCCGCTGCAAGAGTACCCTACCGTTGACCCGCCCATCGTAAGCATAGACACCCGCTATCCAGGTGCGTCTGCAAGCGTTGTGGAAACCCGTATTACCCAAGTACTTGAAGACCGTATCGCGGGTGTGGAGGGGATTGAGCTAATCACCTCCCAAAGCGAGGATGGCCGCTCACGCATTGAGATCGAATTCGCGCTCAGCCGTGATATTGATGCAGCGGCCAACGATGTGCGCGACCGCATTGCTGGGGCACTGCGCAACTTGCCCGATGATGCCGATAACCCTGAAGTCACCAAAGCCGACAGTAGTGAAACTATTGTGATATGGCTAAGCCTTTCAGGGGAAAATTATTCGATTACTGAATTGACTGACTATGCCAATCGCTTTTTAGTCGATAGCCTCTCCGTGCAACCAGGGGTTGCGCGGGTACGGGTGGGCGGTGGCCGAGATTATGCGATGCGGGTCTGGCTAGACCGCAATGCCCTCGCTGCTCGCGGGCTCACCGTCGGTGATATTGAGAGTGCACTACGTGCTGAAAACGTCGAGCTACCGGCAGGCTCTATTGAGTCCATGGACCGTCAGTTTATTGTTCGTTTGCCACGTAGTTTTGCCACCGCTGATGATTTTAAGCGCTTATCCCTAAACCAGGGGGATGACGGCTATTTAGTGCGCTTAGCCGATGTAGCCAGAGTGGAAGTTGGCTCGGTGGAGGACCGCTCAGTATTCCGCGCCAACGGCGTACCTATGGTGGGCCTGGGTATGATTATGCAGTCTACCGCGAACATCATAGAGCTATCGGAAGCAGTACAGCAGGAGATGGTGAGGCTACAGGGTACGCTACCTGAAGGGATGTCGCTCAACCTAAACTTTGATGCATCGGTATTTGTTTCAGGTGCTATTCAGCAAGTGGTCATGACGCTATTTATCGCCATGGGGCTTGTCGTCGTGGTGATATTCATCTTCCTGGGTAACTTGCGAACGACCCTGGTGCCTGCGGTAACGGTCCCCATTGCCGTGATTGGTGCCTTCACCGCGTTGGCGGCGATGAACTTTTCGATCAATTTGCTAACACTGCTGGCATTAGTGCTAGCGATTGGCTTAATTGTCGATGATGCCATTGTGGTGCTTGAAAACATCAACCGCCGCATGCATGACTATGGCGAAACACCACTGGTAGCTGCGTTTCGTGGCACGCGTCAAATCGCATTTGCTGTCATTGCCACCACCTTGGTGCTGGTGGCGGTGTTTGTACCATTAAGTATGTTGCAAGGCGACATAGGCCGGCTATTCTCCGAGTTTGCCCTCACCATGGCTGCGGCGGTGGTAATCTCAACGCTATTGGCCCTCACCTTAACGCCCATGATGGCGTCTAAAATCTTAAAACCCGGCATGCACGATAGTCGCATTGGCCAAGGTGTACAGTGGCTGCTAAGCGGTACCCAACGCCGCTACCAGAGCGTGTTAGAGACAGTACTGCGGCTTAAATGGCTGGTCGTTGGACTCTTTGCTTTGCTAATTGCAGCAACGGCATGGCTCGCCTCTGAGTTACCCAACGAGTACACCCCTCAAGAGGATCGCGGTAACTTCATCATTCTGGTGAATGGCCCTGAAGGGGCAACATTTAACTACATGATGGACTACATGGATGAAATTGAAGCTCGGTTAGCACCCTTTGTTGAAGACGGCGAGCTTGAGCGCATTGTGGTACGTGCGCCAAGGGGGTTTGGTAATATAGAAAACTTCAATAGCGGCTTTATTATCGTCAATATGGCGGACTGGGGAAGCCGCCGCAGCGCCTGGGAAATTATGGCCGACGTTCGTAAAACACTGGACTCGTTACCGGGTGTGCAAGCATTTCCGGTGATGCGCCAGGGCTTTGGCCAACGCACCCAAAAACCCGTGCAATTTGTCCTTGGGGGTGGCACTTATGAACAGCTAGCCCGCTGGCGAGATACTCTGGTTAACCATGTTCAACAAGACAACCCTCGCCTAACTGCCCTGGAAAGCAACTACAACGAAACCCAGCCCCAATTGCGTGTGGATATTAACTATGAGCGTGCAGCCGCTCTTGGGGTTACGGTCACGGAAATCGGCCGTACCCTTGAAGTACTGCTGGGGGGACGCAATGTCACTCGCTACGTGGATGACGGTGAGGAGTATGATGTCATTTTAGAGGGCGACAGGGGCCGTCAAAACAGCCCTCGGGCACTGGATAATATCCAGGTACGCTCGGCACGCTCAGGGGAACTGATTCCGCTCTCTAGCCTGGTCACCCTTTCCGACTTTGCAGGCGCCAGCACGCTTAACCGTTTTGATCGGGTGCGGGCGATTACGATTGAAGCAAACTTGGCGGATGGCTACCCATTGGGAGAAGCGCTCGCTTATCTTCAGCAAACCGCTGACGAGATCCTCCCTGAGGAAGCCCAAACCAATGTGGCGGGGCCATCCCGGGACTTTCAACAGGCCAGTGGCGCTACAACCTTTTTGCTGGTACTTGGTGCAGTGGTTGTCTTCCTGGTGCTTGCTGCTCAGTTTGAAAGCTTGATTCACCCCTTTGTTATTATGCTTACCGTACCTTTAGCCATGAGTGGCGCCCTGCTCGCTCTGCTACTAACTGGGCAGTCGCTTAACATCTATAGCCAAGTGGGGCTGGTTCTTTTGATTGGCCTTGCCGCTAAAAATGGCATCTTGATTGTTGAGTTTGCTAACCAGCTACGCGATGAGGGCCAGGCATTTCGCTCTGCTCTTATCGAAGCGTCAGTGACACGGCTGCGGCCAATCCTGATGACCGCGGTAACCACTATGGCTGGCGCGATACCGCTGATTATTTCAAGTGGCCCCGGCTCAGAGTCCCGCTTGGTGATCGGTACTGTCATTATGGCGGGTGTCGGAGCAGCCACACTCTTTACCCTGTTTGTGGTGCCGGTAGCCTACGATCTGCTTGCTCGCCATACGGGCTCACCGGGAGCGGTGAAACGCAGGCTTGAAGAGGAGATTGCAGATGCCCCAACAGCGCCTCACGAGCCACTTGAAGCGCAAGAGCGCTAACACTGTGTAACGGTTCAGGTAGCACATCCCCTGGTGAGGGCTTATGTGGAGTGTTAGCACTGCCCAGAGAGGCTAAGCGATCTAGAAAGATTATGGGATCTAGAAAGGCTAAGGAACCAGGAAAGACAAAGGGCGCCCCATATTTGGGAGGCGCCCTTTGTTTTGACTACTACTGTTTTGACTACTACGCTTTTAAGCTAATGTTTTAGCTAAGATTTTGGCTCATACTTCGGTTAAGCTCGGTCTTTAAAAACGGTCTTTAAGAACCGTCTTTAGAAGCCGCCCTTAGGATCACTCCTTAATAACAGCCCTTAAGAGCAGCCCTTAAGAGCAATCGTTAAGAACGAGCTTGTTGGCAACTCACTACAGCGAACCAAACTCAGCGCAGCTCTTATCGGCATAGCTCTTATTGGCAATTACCAATGCGCTCGCCTTCAATCACAGTATTCATTGTCAATTCACCCATGGGTGATTGGGTAAAGATATCGACGCTGCCTTCGATTTTCTCTCCCATAAAACGCATCTCACCATCAATGGTAGCTTCACCACCTTCAGCACGGCATACCATGCTGTAGGAGAGACCATCGGCATTCATATCCTGGTTGAGCAGCTCGCAGCCCTCTTCCTCTTCAATAAAACCAAACTCAGCCCCGTCTAACTCTTCCTGGGTAATACACTGGCGCTCGGTTTCGGTTTGATCTGGGATCTGCATATCGCCACTCATACTGGTCACGCTGACGAACTCCCACTCGCCAGGCGTTACGTTTGGTGTGTCTGCCAGGGCGACCATTGGGAAAGCCAAAAAGGCTGCTACTGCCATGTTACGTATCATCATCGTCATTCTCACTGCGTTGCTTTAGAAACCCGTCAATATCCTACCTGATTCAGCAAAGCGATGCCCACTGAGAAGAGGCACTGCTACACTCACCATAGAGTATTTGCTAAAGGAAAGCCTGCATGCAAGATGATGCTTTGGTTAACCACACGTTTCACTGCCCGTACTGCGACACAGCGCTTACCTTTGTCATCGACACCTCCCAGGGAAGCCACGACACCTGGGAGGATTGCCATCAATGCTGCGCACCTATCCAACTGCAGGTGATTATTTCGCCGATAACGGGAGAACTTGAGAGCGTTCTAACCGGCCGCGACGATGACGTGCTTTAAGCTAGACACCGTGTAACCCAAGTGCAATGTGAACTAGGCGTTATCAATCTGCTTTAAGAGCGTTAAGCGTTTAGCCTCACTGCGGCGCATAAAGTACCAAGCTAATAAGGTTACCAATGAAACCGTCAATATAATCAGCGTCGCCAGGGCGTTGATCTTCGGCGAAACTCCCATGCGCACCGATGAAAACACCACCATCGGCAGTGTGTTTGCCCCTGGGCCAGAAACAAAACTGGCAATGACCAGATCATCTAGCGATAGGGTAAACGCCAATAGCCACCCTGCCGCCAAGGCGGGTGAAATGACCGGCAGCGTTACAAAGAAAAATGTTTTCACTGGTGGTGAGCCAAGGTCCATTGCTGCTTCTTCAATCGAGCTGTCAACTTCACGTAGACGAGCAGCCACTACCACTGCTACATAGGCACTACAAAACGTGGTATGAGCAATCCAGATCGTCACCATTCCTCGGTCAGCGGGCCAGCCGATGAGCTGAGCCATCTGCACAAACAGCAACAGCAAGGAAAGCCCTGTAATAACTTCCGGCATCACCAACGGAGCCGTGACCATGCTAGATAGCGCAGTTTTACCGCGAAAGTTGCCGTAGCGCGTCATAACAAACGCTGCAACGGTACCTAAACACACGGCCATACTGGCGGAGAAGAAAGCGATTTCAAGGCTGGTCCAAACCGCAGCCAATATTTGCTTATCGCGAAACAGTTCCACGTACCATTGGGTAGAAAACCCCGCCCAAACAGTGACCAACCGTGAGGCGTTGAAGGAGTAAACCACCAACACCACCATCGGTAGATAGAGAAATAGAAGGCCCAGCACCAGCATCACTGTCGTAAAACTGGGACGACGGCGAGCGCTACTCATTTTTCAAGCTCCCGGGATTGGTAACGGTGGAACAACACGATAGGTATTAACAGCAGCAGTAGCATTACCATCGCTAGTGCAGAGGCTACTGGCCAATCGCGATTTAAGAAAAACTCTTCCCAAAGCACTTTACCGATCATCAGTGTATTGGGGCCGCCCAACAGCTCGGGGATGACAAACTCACCCACAGCGGGAATAAATACCAGCATAGAGCCCGCAACTATTCCTCCCATGGAGAGCGGCAGCGTGACTGTTAGAAAGGTATTGAGCTTGCGCGAACCAAGATCAGCAGCAGCCTCTAGCAGAGAGTTATCAAGCCGCGTTAAGTGCGCATAAAGTGGCAACACCATAAACGGTAGGTAGGCATACACGATCCCAATAATGACGGCAAATTGGGTATTCATCATGCGCAGCGGTGAGTCAATTACCCCTAATCCCATCAGCAAATTGTTGATTAACCCGCTGTTGCTCAAAATCCCCATCCAGGCGTACACACGGATCAAAAATGAGGTCCAGGAAGGCAGCATCACCAGCAATAGCAGGATAAGCTGCCAACGAACCGGTGCCCGTGCCATGGCGTAAGCCATTGGATAGCCAATTAGCAAACAGACAGCAGTAGAAATAAACGCGGTTTTGATCGATCCCCAGTACGCCGCAACATACAAAGAGTCCGACAACAAAAAAAGATAGTTTCCCAAATTGAGAAACACCTGCAGCGTTTGGTCAGCGTACTCCACCAAAGGCCCATAGGGCGGAATGGCAATCACTGATTCAGACAAGCTGATTTTGAGCACTAACCCAAAAGGCAGCAGAAAGAACAGCGTTAGCCAGACAAGAGGAAGCGCAATCACCGCACGACGGCCTAACTGCAGGCGTTTCATCAAACCAGCGACACGAGACAGCATCATTGAAGGCGATCTCCTAAGGGCCAACGAGGCATTAGCGGTTCAGTACGATAGCGCTATGGTCTTCCCAATAAACGTAGACGCTATCCTCCCAGGTGGGACGATCGCCACGACGCTCAGTGTTAGCCATGCTGACTTTGATTCGCTGCCCGGACGCAGTGCGTACGTAGTAAAGTGAGTAACCGCCTAGATAGGCGATATCATCTACCTTACCCGCTTCCCAGTTGTACTCTGCCGTAGGTTTTTCGCGGGTTAGCCAGACTTTTTCCGGGCGAAGCGCAGCCCATACCCGGCGGTCGACTGCTTGGGTAGTAATACCATGGTCGATATAAATCGGCCGGGAGAGCGCTGGCGAAGCAATTCGGCAGTGGTCGGCAGCATCTTCTACAATCTCGCCTTCGAACAGGTTCACGGTACCCACAAATTCCGCCACCATACGACTGGCCGGGCTTTCGTAAATATCCACCGGCGAGCCCACCTGCTCAATCCAACCGTCTGCCATGATGGCAACGCGGTCAGCCATGGTCATGGCTTCTTCTTGATCATGGGTCACCATAATGCAGGTAACACCCACCTGCTCGATAATCTCCACCACCTCTAGCTGCATTTCTGTACGCAGCTTTTTGTCCAGCGCCCCCATCGGCTCATCTAACAACAGTAGCTTGGGTCGCTTGGCTAAAGAACGCGCCAACGCTACCCGCTGGCGTTGACCACCGGAGAGCTGGTGCGGCTTACGTTTTGCGAACCGCTCCATATGCACCAACTTGAGCATTTGGGCTACCCGTGCCTCGATTTCTGCTCTGGGTAGCTTGTCTTGCTTTAACCCGAAGGCAATATTTTGTGCCACGTTCATATGCGGGAACAGTGCATAAGACTGAAACATCATATTAATCGGGCGCTTATGAGGCGGCATAGCGGTGATATTTTCGCCACTTAATAAGACTTTACCTTCACTGGGTGTCTCAAAACCTGCCAACATTCGCAACAGCGTGGATTTGCCCGATCCCGACCCACCCAATAACGCAAAGATCTCGCCGCGCTTTACCTGCAGGTTCACGTCATCCACCGCTAAGGCGTCATCAAAACGCTTACTCAAGCGCTTTACCTCCAGCACGATATCCTCGGCAAACCGTGGGGTTTTACCCAGGGGGCGTGTAGCAGGCGAGGCTAAAGGCGTTGAGGAGGACAACTCGTTCGACAGGGGTGTAGTGACCATTAGTCACTCCCATCAAAAGGCCCAGATAACCGGGCGTTTAAAAGACAAACAGCGAGCCAAGCAAAACGCTTGGCTCGCCGTCAGGCGATGAATAGATTAACGGCCAGATTTAACGCGGTTCCAGATACGGGTCAGTGCGCGTTGGGCGTTTTGCGGTTTCTCCAAAGGCACAAACAACTTCTGCATCGTCTCAGTGGCAGGATAAATTGCCCGGTCTTCGAGTATTTCGTCCGGCAAGTAAGCATTCGCGGCGCTATTAGGGTTGGCATAGCGCACATAATCAGTAATTTCTGCGGCGATCTCTGGATCAAGGATAAAATTGATAAACGCATGTGCGTTTTCAGGATTCGGGGCATCTGCCGGAATGGCCATCATGTCGAACCACAGCTCAGCACCTTCCTTGGGAATGCTGTAAGCGATCGTAAAGTCACGTCCGGCCTCCTCTGCGCGCTCCGCAGCCTGGAAGATATCGCCGGAATAGCCAGCGGCTACGCAGATGTCACCATTCGCCAGATCAGAGATATAGCGGGAGGAGTGAAAGTAGGTTATATCGTCCCGAATACGGGTAATGACCTCCCCTGCGGCCTCCAGGTCATCGCTATCGTTGCTTTGCGGATCCAGCCCCAGATAAGCCATCGCAGCGGGTAACATTTCAATACCCGAATCCATCAATGAGATACCGCAACCCGCACTACTCAGCGCGCTGGTTATGTTGGGATCAAAAAGAAGTGCCCAGCTATCGACGGGTGCATCTTCGCCCAGAATCTGTTCGATACGCTCGGCATTATAGCCAATGCCATTGGTGCCCCACATGTAAGGAATAGAGTACTCGCTACTCCCATCAATGTGCTCCAGGCTGGCCATCAATTCGGAATCAAGGTTACTAAGATTACTCAGTTGCTCATGATCCAGGGTCTGATAGACACCCGCATTCAACTGGCGTGTAAAGAAGTGGGTCGAGGGTACGACAACATCGTATCCAGAGCGGCCTGATAAAAGGGCTGCATCCAGAACTTCGTTGCTATCGTAAACATCGTAGGTGACGCTAATACCAGTACGTTCGGTGAACTTTGCCAGTGTCTCTGGTGCAATATAGTCTGACCAGTTATAAACCCTCACTTCATCAGCGTGGGCTACTGCGGCCGTTACGACAAAAGATATGGCCGTAACGGCCCCAGAAAGTTTGTGAATATTCCCCATTCCACCGCTCCTCATCTAAAAATCTAACGATCACCAAACATCCAGCGGCCAACACATCTCCCACAACCACTCATTTCCCACAACCACCCATTTCCCACAACCACCATAGCCGTCGCACGCATCCAGCCGCCCCTACAGCCTCGTCATCTTGTCGGAGCTAAAAACAGCGTAGGCAATTATGCGAACCGTGCGAATTTTGCGGTGCAGCGCGGTCTATCGCAAGTCAATGTGAAAAATTCTTGCTATATAGCCGTAGCGCCCCCACCTACAGAATCGTGACGTCAGTGCAGCGTCATTATTTAAATTAGCTATCAGTAGAATTACTTTTTACAATTTTAGCTATTAGGCGTAGGGCGGTATAGTGCCTTACAAACTTTTCCACTACCGACCACATCAAATGGAGATTATATAAATGTCTTTGATCAATACCGAAGTAAAACCGTTTAAGGCGACTGCTTACCTGAACGGCGAATTTGTTGACGTTACTGAAGCAGACTTGCAAGGTAAGTGGTCTGTGTTCTTCTTCTATCCCGCTGACTTCACCTTTGTTTGCCCGACAGAGCTAGGTGACCTCGCCGATAACTACGAAGAGTTCAAAAAACTGGGCGTTGAAATCTACAGTGTTTCAACTGACACCCACTTCACTCACAAGGCTTGGCACGACAGCTCCGAGACTATCGGCAAACTTCAGTACCCGATGATCGCGGATCCGACGCTGCAAATTTCTCGCAACTTTGAAGTACTGATCGAAGAAGCTGGTCTGGCTGAGCGCGGCACTTTCGTTGTTGATCCGGACGGCAAAATTCAGATCGTTGAAATCAACGCTGGCAACATCGGCCGTAATGCTGAAGAACTGCTGCGTAAAGTGAAAGCCGCTCAGTACGTTCGCGCCAACCCGAACGAAGTTTGCCCGGCTAAATGGAAAGAAGGCGAAGAGACATTAGCTCCGTCTTTGGATCTTGTAGGCAAAATCTAAGCTGCCTATCGCTGCCAAGTAAGGGCTGCCAAATAAGGATTATCCCTTATAAGGGTTACCCCCTTAGGTAGCACGACACCCGGGCGTTAGGCTCGGGTGTCTTTCTTTGAGTGCTCGTTCTAACACTCCCAGCGTTTTCCCTAACACCTTCATGGCTACTGTGATCTCAGTGCAGTAAGCGGTGCTTTAGGTTGAGAACTTTATACTGCTGACTATAAGGAACCACTGTCATGTTGGACGCCAATTTAAAAAATCAGTTGAAAGCTTACCTAGAAAAAGTGACTCAACCGTTCGAGATCGTTGCGTCCCTCGATGACGGTGCCAAGTCACGTGAACTGTTGGGACTGCTGGAAGAGATCAGCAGCTTAAGCGACAAAATCACTTTGCAGACTAGTGGCCAGGATAGCCGCAAGCCATCGTTTGCCATTAACCGTCCCGGTGAAGAGACCGGCGTGGTGTTTGCTGGCATCCCGATGGGCCACGAGTTTACCTCGCTGGTACTAGCGCTGTTGCAAGTAGGTGGACATCCACCCAAGACATCGGAAGAACTACTTAATCAAATTAAGGACCTCGACGGTGACATGCTGTTCGAGACCTACTACTCGCTCTCCTGTCAGAACTGCCCAGATGTAGTGCAAGCGTTAAACCTGATGGCGATCTTTAACCCCAACGTTCGTCACGTTGCCATTGACGGCGCGCTGTTTCAGGACGAAGTGGAAGCACGGGAAATCATGTCGGTTCCCAGCATCTACTTGAACGGAAAGCCCTTTGACCAGGGGCGTATGACCCTTGAGCAAATCTTAGCCAAAGTGGACACAGGTGCTGCTGAGCGGGAAGCCAAAAAACTAAGTGAGAAAGCTGCCTTTGATACGCTAGTGATTGGCGGCGGCCCGGCTGGTGCATCAGCAGCCATTTACTCTGCCCGCAAAGGTATTAATACAGGCGTTGCGGCAGAGCGTTTTGGTGGCCAAGTGGCCGATACGATGGGCATTGAAAACTTTATTTCAGTCACCCATACCGAAGGCCCCAAACTGGTCAGCGCACTGGAAGAGCACGTTAAAGAGTATGAAGTTGACGTGATGAATTTGCAGCGTGCAACCTCTTTTAAAGCTGCAGAAGCCGAAGGCGGCTTGCATGAAGTGACTTTTGAGTCAGGAGCCAAGCTGAAAAGTAAAACACTTGTGCTGGCCACCGGCGCACGCTGGCGTGAGATGAACGTACCCGGCGAGCAGCAGTACCGTAACAAAGGCGTTGCCTATTGCCCTCATTGCGACGGCCCGTTGTTTAAGGGCAAGCGGGTTGCCGTTATTGGTGGCGGTAACTCAGGCGTGGAGGCGGCGATTGATCTTGCCGGTATCGTTAGCCACGTAACGCTTGTGGAGTTTATGGGTGAAATGCGTGCTGATGCTGTGCTTCAGAAAAAGCTCAAGAGCCTGCCCAATGTAGATATTGTTTTGAATGCGCAAACCACAGAAGTCACCGGCGATGGCAGCCGCGTCAATGGCCTGACCTACAAAGACCGCAACACAGATGAAGTTAAAAACATTCCTCTGGAAGGTATCTTTGTCCAGATCGGCTTGGTGCCTAACACTGAGTGGCTGAAAGGCTCGCCGATTGAAATGTCACCACGCGGGGAAATCATCGTGGATGCTCACGGCATGACCTCGGTACCCGGCGTATTTGCCGCAGGGGACGTCACCACCGTTCCGTACAAACAGATCATTATCGCCATGGGAGAAGGCGCTAAAGCATCACTGGGCGCCTTTGATTACCTGATTCGCCATTAACTAGCCAAAAGAACCAGCCAAAAGAATCAGCCAAAAGAACCAGCCAAAGGGCGGCCCCCCTGCTGCCCTTTTGGACTGTCCTTTTTGACGTAAAAGACCGTGACGTCACGCCCGCTATCTAGCGGGCGTTTTTTTGAGCGCTTAACCGCCCTGCCCACACACCGTACAAGCGGGGTCACGGGGTACTTGAAAGTGGCGCCATTGACCACTTAAACCCTCAAAGGTAGAGAGCCCTTGATGGGGTTTTCCCGCCCCACTCAATAACTTAAAAGCTTCAACCGCTTGGAAGCAACCGATCAACCCTACCAACGGTGCCATCACACCGCTTTCAGCACAGCTAAGGGCTTCGTCATCGCTGTCATTGGACGGGTAAAGGCAGGCGTAACACGGGCTGGCAGAATCGCGAGGATCAAATACCGCCAGTTGCCCAGAGAAGCGTATCGCTGCCCCCGAAACAAGCGGCACACCCGCTTGTTGCGAGGCTGCATTAATAGCGTAGCGGCTAGAAAAACGGTCGGTGCAATCCAGCACCACATCCGCCGCCGCCGCTAGCGCTAGCAGCTGCTCCCCTTCTGCATGCTGCTCCAAAGCAACCACCTGGCACTCTGGGTTCAGCGCTTGCATGCTGGCTTTAGCAGAACGCGCCTTGTTAATACCGATACTTTCCTGTTGATGGGCAATTTGGCGCTGCAGGTTAGAAAGTTCCACCACATCTGCATCGACAATCGTGATTTTCCCGACACCTGCAGCGGCTAAATAGAGCGCTGCAGGCGAACCTAGCCCTCCAGCGCCAATAATCAGCGCATGGGCGCCACGCAGACGCTCCTGCCCTTCAATATCCACCTCGGGCAGCATAATTTGGCGGCTATAGCGCAGCAGCGCCTGATCGTCCATCATCGGCTTACTTATCCTCAAATTCCTCAAAGTCGGGTATATGAAGGCTAAAGCTCTCTTTCACCTCTTCCATCACCACGTAGCTTTTCGACTCTTTCACTCCCGGCAGGGTCAGCACCACATCGCCTAGCAACTGACGGTAGGCCGCCATTTCAGGAATCCGGCACTTCAAAATATAATCAAACTGGCCAGACACTAAATGACACTCTTGTATCTGAGGCAACTTCTCCACTGCCCGGCGAAACTCATCAAACACTGCTGGGGACTGAGTTTCCAGGCTAATCTCTACAAACACTAGCAAATTAGCTTTTAGTGCTCGCGGATCAAGAACCGCCTGGTAGCCACGAATAATACCCGCCCGCTCAAGGCGCTTGACGCGCTCTAGGCAAGGGGTTGTGGATAAGCCAACTTCTGATGCAAGGTCCACATAGGAAATACGTGCATTTTCCTGTAGGCAGCGCAAAATTTTGAGATCGATACGGTCCAGCGTTCTATTTTTAGGTTTCATGGCAGGATCCAATACTGATGAATCAGGCTGTTATTAAAGGTGCCCTAGGGTAACCCGTTCATGGCCGCTGATGTCTTGCACACTTTCAACGTTGCGGTAGCCAGCGCTAACCAGCGCTTCCCGCACATGGATAGCCTGGGTATAGCCGTGTTCTAGTGCCAACACTCCCCCTGCTGATAAATACTCTCTTGCCGCATCGACCAAATGTATCAGGTCAGCCATGCCGTCCGCTTTGGCTACCAGCGCAGATAGCGGCTCAAAACGCACATCTCCCTGGCGCAAGTGAGGGTCGTCAGCGGCAATATAGGGCGGGTTGCTAACAATAATATCGAATAGGGCCGTTGGCTCAGGAGACGAAAAAGCACTAAACCAATCACTTTGTATAAACCGTGCATTGGCAATAGCGAGCGCCTGAGCATTGCGAGCAGCGAGCTGAGCCGCTTCGGGGCGGATATCGGCACCGGTCACCTCCCAGCCAGGTTTTTCACTGGCGAATGCTAACGCAATCGCGCCAGTTCCCGTACCTAGATCAAGCAGCCGACCGCTCTTTGCTTGAGTGCGGGCCAGCACAGCCTCAACTAGTACCTCAGTATCAGGCCGCGGGATAAGCGTGTCCGGTGAGGTGGCTAACCGCAATCCCCAGAACTCCCGCTCACCGGTTAAATAAGCTACTGGCTGTCCTTGGGCACGGGCGGCAATTAGCGCATCAAAGCGCGCCTGCTCCCAAATGGCGCACTCTCTGTCACCCCAGGTATAGAGCCAAGTACGGTTATGCCCCGTAGCGTGGCTAAGCAGCACTTCGGCGTCTACTCGTGCTGAGGGCGAGCCCGCCTCACTAAGCCGCTGTGCTGCCTGTAGCAGCAGAGCATCGTAGGTCACATCACCTACCACCATCAGGCCTCCTGAAGGGCTGAAAGCTGCTCGGCTTGATATTCATGAATCAGCGGATCGATGACTTCATCTAACTGCTCGCCACTGATAACTTCCGTGAGTTTATACAGCGTGAGATTAATACGGTGGTCGGTAATACGACCCTGGGGGAAGTTGTAAGTACGAATGCGCTCACTGCGATCCCCTGACCCCACAAGCGAACGGCGGGCATCCGCCTGCTCTTGGCGCTGGGAGTCTACCGCATTACGTTTGAGCTTCGCGGCTAGCAGTGACATCGCTTTAGCGCGGTTTTTGTGCTGACTGCGCTCTTCCTGACACTCTACTACGACACCAGTGGGTAGGTGAGTAATACGAATAGCGGAGTCTGTGGTGTTAACGTGCTGACCACCAGCGCCGCTGGAGCGATAGGTGTCTACACGCAGGTCGGCGGGATTAATATCAATATCACCTACATCATCCACTTCTGGCATCACTGCGACCGTACAGGCTGAGGTGTGAATTCGCCCCTGGGACTCAGTAGCCGGTACACGCTGCACTCGGTGCGCACCGGACTCAAACTTCAAGCGCGCGTAAACGCCGTCGCCCTTAACTCGGGAAATTACCTCTTTATAGCCGCCCTGCTCGCCATGGCTGGCACTAACCACTTCAACGCGCCAACCGCGTTTTTCGGCATAGCGCGAGTACATGCGAAATAGGTCTCCTGCAAAGATTGCCGCTTCATCGCCGCCAGTGCCTGCACGCACTTCCAAAAACACGCCACGGCCATCGTCTGGGTCCTTCGGCACCAGTAAGCGCTTAAGCTCAACATCCAGGCTTTCAAGCTGCTCCCGCCCGTCGCTAATTTCCATTTCTGCGAGTTCGCGCATCTCTGGGTCGTTGTCGCGGCTAAGCTGCTCGGCCTCTTCAATGCTATTTTCAACCTCGCGATAACGCTGCCAGGCAGCAACCAGCTCATCTAACTCAGCGTATTCTCGGGAGTAATCACGAAAACGCTGCTGGTTGTTGATCACCTCAGGATCAGACAGCAGCATTGCCAACTCTTCAAAACGGTCAGCAAAACTATCTAGGCGTTGGCGCAAAGTCTCTTTCATGCGGGTGTATTATCCTTCTGGCGTTTTACCGAGCACGCAGGCTGCTCAAAAGCAGGTTTGGCAGGCAACAATAAATGCGGCACAGCATTAAGCAGTTCGTGGTTTTCCTGAGAGGCAGCTTCTCGCAACGCAAGCGTTGGGTGGTGCATCAAGCGGTTGGCTAATTGATGCGCTAAGCGCTCGATCACTTTAGCAGGGTCTTCACCACGGGCTAAACGCTCAAGCGCCTGCTCGCGGGAGTGGTCACGGATTGCCTCGCCGTGGCGACGGTAGTCGCGAATCAGCTCGCCGCCCTTACGAATGCGACGCTCGTGTAGCCAGCTCCCCACACCGTGCTCAATCAGGGACTCGGCTTGGTCGGCAGCTACCTGACGATGACGGCGATTCTCTTCGATAACTTCTTCAAGATCATCAACAGTGTAGAGAAAGACATCGGCAAGCTCCCCTACCTGTGGTTCGATATCCCTCGGCACCGCAATATCCACCATGAACACAGGACGGTGCCGACGCTTTTTCAGCGCGCGCTCCACCATCCCTTTACCCAATATGGGCAGTGGCGAGGCAGTAGAGGAGATGACGATATCGGCATACTCCAAGGCATCTGGGATTTCAGACAGCGTGATTGCAGTGCCCCCCAATGGGGAAGAGACTTGCTCTGCACGCTCACGGGTACGGTTTGCCACCGTAAGCTGACGCACACCCGCCTCATGAAGATGGCGGGCAACCAGTTCTATGGTTTCACCAGCTCCGATCAACAGCGCTCTGGCACGGCCAAAATCATCAAAAATACGGCTGGCCATACTCACAGCAGCATAAGCTACCGACACTGGGTTTTTACCAATGCCGGTTTCTGTACGCACTTGTTTAGCTACCGCAAACGTGTGCTGAAAAAGGCGCTCTAACTCACCACCTAACCCATTTGCCTGGCGCGCCTGCTGATACGCTTCCTTTAACTGGCCAAGTATTTGCGGTTCGCCCAGCACCATAGAGTCCAGGCCAACTGCTACACGCATCAGATGTCGTGCAGCATCGTTGTCTAGATAGTGGTAAGCACAACGGGAAAGGTCTTCGACACGTAAATTATGAAAGCGCCCAAGCCAGTCCAACACAGCCTGCTCCCCGGCGGCATCCGTTACGCAGTAAAGCTCGGTACGGTTGCACGTCGATAGCACAGCTGCTTCGTTGATTTGCGGTAGGCTACGCAGTTCCACCAACGCACTTTCGAGCTGCGTCGGGGTAAAAGCCACCTGTTCACGCACGGCCACACTGGCAGTACGATGATTTATTCCCAGGGCAAGAAGCGTCATGCGTTATGCGTCTTCGCTAGTGGATCGGTCGTCACGTCACTGTCGGTCTATGTGTCTCGGGCTTACGAAAGAGAGAGACAGCATTAAGAAATTGTAATGGTGCTGCTCTTTTTCCAGGTGAAATATTCTATCACAGCACAGCATGATCTGATGCACACCACTTTGCCGCAGGCGGCCAAGCCGCTATGCTGAACACTCGGCCACTTGATCGAGAAACGCATGCCCCTTCGCGCAACACTATCGGGTTTACCCCTGCTGCCTTTGGCCGCCACGCTATTAATGAGCGGCTGCCAATCTACGCCCTCTTTTTATGAGGACGGGTTAATGCCCTCTTCAGGCGACCCCATGCAGTCGGCGCCCCCCATTACCCGTGGGCTTGATGCTGCTGGACTTCGCACCCTGCTGGCTGCCGAACTTGCTGGTCAGCGGGGTAACTATCGTTACGCCAGCCAAGGCTACCTGGAGGCTGCCCAGCGCTATGGCGTACCCGCACTTGCCGAGCGCGCGACCTTTGCCGCACGGTTTGGCAATGATATTGCGCTAATAGAAGCGTCTGCGCTGCGCTGGCAAGAGCTAGCTCCTCAAGCAGAGGGCCCCAACCGCCTACTCGCGACCCTTTCCCTGCAACGCGGTGATTGGTATGACAGCCTAGAGCAGCGCTTGGCGATAGTTCAAGCAGGTGGCAATGGAGAAATAGCGGCTTTTGCTGAAATTGCCATAGCCGAAGAAGCCCCTCTTCACCTGCTGATGCAACCTCTGCAGGCACATCTTGACCAACCTGGCGCCGACCAACTTAAGTTTCACAGCGACGTACTGCTTGGCACTGCACTCATTGAAACCGCGCTTGGCAACCTGCAAAGCGCTCAGCAGCGACTGGACCAAGTTGCCCGCCAGGACCCTGAATCAACATCACTATGGTTAGCCAAGGCGCGTCTCGCCCTGGAAAGCGGTGATCATCCAGCAGCCCAGCGCGCTGCGCGACAAGGGCTAAACCTAGCTCCCGACGATGTGCGCTTTTTGCTAATGCTTGCCCAGGCTGAAATCCGCCTTAACAATATTGCCGCCGCCGAAGTGCAAACCAACAGCCTGCTGGAAAACCACGGTGGCAATCAGGATCTACGCATCGCACTTGCTCAGCTCTATCTGGAAGAGGGTCATAGCGAGCCTGCCTACCGGTTGCTACAGCCTCTTATTGGCCAAGGTAATATTCCCAATATCGCCTATTACCTACTGGGGGCAATCAGCCAATCCCAAGGCGAAGTAGATGATGCCCTGCTCTACTATCGCCAAGTGAGCGAAGGTGACGAGTTTCTACCCGCTCTTGCCACTGCAGCACGCATGCTGATCGAAAACGATCGCCTACTTGATGCACGTGCACTGCTGCGTATTGAGCGGATGCGTAATGAAGACTATTTCGGCGACCTAGTGATGTTAGAGGTACAGCTATTAGACGAGTTAGAACTTCAGGATGATGCTACAGCACTGTTAAACCGGGAGCTTACCCGCACCCCCGACGACACTAACCTGCTATATTTAAGGGCGATGCGCTTCTGGGAAATGGGCGATTTCAACGCCATGGAACAGGACTTGCGCCAGATACTGCGCACCGAGCCTAACAACGCCATGGCCCTGAATGCACTGGGCTATACACTGGCTGACCTTAACGTGCCAGAGCGACTGGAGGAGGCCCGTGAGTTAATTGAACGCGCCTACGAAGCCGACCCAAACAACCCAGCGATTCTTGATAGCATGGGTTGGGTATACTTCCGGCTTGGTAAGCCCGATGAAGCACTACCATGGTTGGAAAGCGCTTACGCGCAGATGCCCGACCAAGAGGTCGTCGCGCATTTAGCCGAAGTATTGCATGCTCTCGGGCGCAGTGATGAAGCACGTCGACTACTTCAGCAGGCACGTAAGCGCACCTCACAGCACCCGCAAATCGATGAGCTGCTTGAGCGTCTCCCTGAACTAACGCCATCCAGTACACCCTAATGCCGACTTTATTAACCACATCGATTAGCCGTACCGACTTTACGCAACACTGACATGGAGCCAGTTTATGTTGACCAAACACTCTGCTTTTTCCCACTGTGACAAGTTTCGTCTGGCTACGCCTCGCTTGACTACGTCTTACTTCCCTAAGCTGATACGCTCCAAGCTTACGCACTCAGCACGCCTACTAATCACTAGCGCCGCCCTATTGGTAATTGCCGGTTGTGCCAGCCAAGTACCGATTGATGAGAGTGGCCGCCAAGCAGGCCAGTGGGAACGCCAGCAAGCCGATGTTGAGGCGTTCGACACATGGACGATGGTGGGCAAAGCAGGGCTGAGGACACCCCAGGAAAATACCAGCGCTAATTTAGACTGGAACCAGCACCCCTACTATTTCCGCATGTTGATCAGCGGACCATTCGGTGGCGGCCGCAGCGTGCTGGAAGGCCGAGAAGGGCGCTTCTCACTCACTACCAGCGATGGCCGCTTTGAGGCAGAAACCCCCGAGTCACTGATGGAAGAGCAGCTTGGCTGGTCGTTGCCAGTTAGCGCTATGCCAGATTGGGTTCGCGGCCTGCCTGGTAACCACTCCAGCTACCAGATAGAAACAGATGAGCTTGGTTTTCCCAATCACCTTCAACAAGATGGCTGGGAAATCGATTATCGCGACTGGGAACAGGTAGAAGGCATGTGGCTACCCCGCCGACTAGTAATGAACTACGCCGATGTGCGTATTACGCTGGTGGTCAACCAGTGGCGTCCTTCCAACAGCTGACACACTGACTGAGAGCCGGAATGCCAGCCACCATGTTAATGCCAACCTCTACGTTGACGCTTCCCTCCCCCGGGAAGCTAAATCGTATGTTGCATATTGTGGGCCGTCGTCAAGACGGCTACCACGAACTGCAGACCATTTTTCAGTTTATCGACCTATGCGACCAGCTTCACTTTTCACCTCGCCACGACGGCGTCATTGAGCTTACCAACGCTATTGCCGGCGTCGCCCACGATGACAACCTGATTGTGCGAGCAGCGCGGCTTCTTCAGCAAGCAAGTGGTACGCGTTTAGGCACATCTATTAGCATTGACAAAAACCTGCCCATGGGCGGCGGCCTCGGTGGCGGGAGCTCTAATGCAGCAACGGTGCTGATGGGGCTTAACCATTTATGGCAGCTTGGCCTTACCAAGGCTGAGCTAGCCAAGCTTGGGCTGACGTTAGGTGCTGACGTCCCCATCTTTGTGCATGGACATAGTGCCTGGGCAGAAGGTGTAGGTGAAAAACTCACCTCGGTAACACTGGACACTCCCTGGTTCGTGGTCATTCACCCTGGCGTAAGTGTTGCGACACCAGCTATCTTCCAAGACCCAGAATTGACACGCGACAGCCACCCCATTACTATGGCGCGCGCATTGCAGGGGGGAGCGTCAGAGTGGCGTAACGACTGCGAAGCTACTGTCAAAAAACGCTACCCGCCCATTGCGGTAGCCCTTGACTGGCTCGCGCAGTATGCACCTAGTCGACTGACCGGTACCGGCGCCTGTTTGTTTGCGGCCTTTGATTCACAGCAAGCCGCACAAACTGTTGTCGCTGAATTGATGCATCAACAGACGCATCAACACTGGCAGGCGTGGGTAGCACGCGGACTCAACGCTTCCCCCCTACAAGATGCTCTGGGCTGCTGAAAGCGCCCGGTCATCGCATTAGGTTTATTGCTGGGGTATCGCCAAGTGGTAAGGCACCGGTTTTTGGTATCGGCATTCCCAGGTTCGAATCCTGGTACCCCAGCCAGCCTAATTATGATCTGCGTTTTCTCCCCTGATTCCCAACACTGCAAAGGTGGCTGCGCGTGTCAAAATTGATGGTTTTCACCGGGAATGCCAATCCCGAACTCGCTCAAAAGATTGCCGAGAGCTTAGACAGCCGTATGGGTAATGCGACGGTTGGTCAATTTAGCGACGGCGAAATCGCGGTCGAGATCAATGAGAACGTGCGTGGTAAGGATGTCTTCATCCTTCAATCCACCTGTGCACCTACGAATGACAACCTGATGGAACTGATCCTGATGGTCGATGCACTGCGTCGCGCCTCAGCCGCTCGGATTACCGCGGTAGTTCCTTATTTTGGCTACGCTCGCCAAGATCGTCGTGTACGCTCCGCCCGCGTTCCCATCTCAGCAAAAGTTGTCGCTGACATGATGGTGAAAGGCGGCGTTGACCGCGTTATGACCATGGATCTGCACGCCGACCAAATCCAGGGTTTCTTCGACGTGCCGGTTGATAACGTTTATGGCTCGCCCATTTTGCTTGACGACATTGAGCGCCAAAACTACGACGACCTCGTAGTGGTATCGCCCGATGTAGGTGGCGTTGTTCGCGCTCGCGCTATTGCCAAGCAGCTAAACGCAGATCTGGCAATTATTGATAAGCGTCGCCCCCAGGCTAACCAGGCCCAAGTCATGCATATCATTGGCGAAATCGAAGGCCGCACATGCGTGGTCGTCGATGACATGATTGATACTGCTGGCACGCTATGTAAAGCCGGCGAAGCACTAAAAGACCATGGCGCCGCCCGCGTCGTGGCCTATGCAACACACCCGATATTGTCTGGCCCTGCGGTCGACAACATCACGAACTCTGTGCTGGATGAAGTCGTCGTGACCGACACTATCCCACTCTCTGACTATGCACGTCGGAGTGGGAAAATTCGCCAGCTGAGCGTTGCTGGCCTGATTGCGGAAGCGATCCGCCGGGTTAGCAACGAGGAATCCGTTAGCGCGATGTTCCACTAATCGTCTGACGTCACAGCCCCCTACCGGGGCCCTGGAAGCGTCGTCGCCTGGTCGCGGTCGGCGAATGCTTCCTTACTTAAACCAAGAGGCAAATTACATGTCTGATTTTATCCTGAAAGCCAGCGTTCGTAACGACCTGGGGAAAGGTGCGAGCCGCCGCCTGCGTCGTGCGAACCAACAAGTACCGGCCGTTGTATACGGCGGTGAGAAAGGTGCACAGTCAATTTCTGTAGAAAAAACTGCGTTCTACAAAGCGATTGAAGACGAGTCCTTCTTCTCTTCGGTAATCCAACTGGTTATCGACGGCACTGAAGAGCAAGTGGTTGTTCGTGACCTGCAGCGTCACCCGTTCAAACCGCTTCTTACTCACGCTGACTTCATGCGTGTTGATGCTACCCACGCCATCACTATTAACGTGCCGCTGCACGTTCTTAATGAAGACAAGTGTGTTGGCATCAAAGACCAAGGCGGCGAACTGCACGTCCTGGCTAACGAAGTGGCTATCAGCTGTTTGCCGAAAGACCTTCCTGACTTCCTGGAAGTTGACATCAGCAAAGTTGAGCTGGGCACAACCCTGCACCTGTCTGACCTGACCCTGCCGGCCGGCGTCACTTCTGTTGACCTGTCCCATGGCGAAGAGCATGACAATGCCGTTCTTAGCATCACCAAAGTGAAAGTGCGCGGCGGCGGCGATGAAGAAGAAGGCGAAGAAGAAGCCAGCGCTGAGTAAGCTCTGGTAGTCAGCACCTTGTGGATTGATTAAACATACTCCACCAAGCAGTGCTGAGCTTGGGCTACCCTCATTGCCCAAGAATGCTAAAATCAAGCGCCTCGGCGCTTGATTTTTTTTGCGGCCTGCCAGCCGCTGACACGATGTCAAAATTTCTCCCAGACGTTTTGGAGGCGGGAAAATGAGCCAGGTAACGGCCATTATCGGACTAGGAAACCCCGGTCCAGAGTATGAAGCCACACGCCACAACGCTGGTTTTTGGCTGGTGGATGCCATTGCCCGCAGCGCCCATACAGAGCTTCGTCCTGAGAAAAAGTTTTTGGGTCTCTACGCCAAAGCACGCATTGGCGAACAGGACATACACCTGCTCAACCCCACCACCTTTATGAATCGCAGCGGCGCTGCGGTGGCAGCGCTGGTTCAGTTTTTTAAGCTAGCGCCCGAAAACCTGCTAGTTGTTCACGATGAACTGGACTTACCTCCTGGGCAAGCCCGCTATAAGACTGGCGGCGGCCACGGCGGTCATAATGGCCTACGCGATATCATTAGCGCACTAGGCAACCAAAACCAGTTTCACCGCGTTCGTGTTGGCATCGGCCACCCCGGCGAAGCACGCCAGGTCACTAACTATGTGCTTGGCCGCCCAGGGAAAGTCGAGCTGGAAGCCATTGAACGCGCCTTGGACGAGTGCCAAGCTACTCTACCTTTTGCGCTATCCGGCGAATGGGCCAAAGCCATGAACCGCCTGCATAGCGTAAAATAGCGGCACACTTAAAAGTACACGCTTTTAGCACCTTCTTTTTCAATTTGGGCAAGCGCCTCGTTAATGGCGCCGCCCCAGCGGCCAGGAAGCAACTTATGGGCTTTAACTGTGGCATCGTCGGTCTACCCAACGTAGGCAAATCCACGCTTTTCAATGCATTAACGAAGTCAGGCATTGATGCAGAAAACTTTCCGTTCTGCACCATTGAGCCCAATGTAGGCATCGTCCCAATGCCTGACCCCCGTCTTGATAAGCTTGCTGAAATCGTCAAGCCACAAAAAGTGCTGCCGACCACGATGGAGTTTGTGGATATTGCAGGCTTAGTGGCCGGCGCCTCCAAAGGTGAAGGGCTAGGCAACAAATTCCTGGCCAATATTCGCGAAACCCAGGCTATCGCCCATGTAGTACGCTGTTTTGATAACGATAACGTTATTCATGTCGCTAATCAGGTCGATCCACGCGCGGATATCGAAACCATCAACATTGAGCTGGCGCTTGCCGACTTGGATACCGTTGAGAAAGCCAGCCAGCGCCTGGTTCGATCCGTGAAAGGCGGCGACAAAGATGCCATCGCCACCAAGGCCGTGCTAGATAAAATCCAGCCCCACTTAGCTGAAGGCCAGCCACTGCGCAGCTTTGACCTCTCAGACGATGAAAAGCGCCAGGTAAAGAGCTTTGGGTTCTTAACACTCAAACCCACCATGTACATTGCCAACGTCAATGAAGATGGTTTCGAGAGCAACCCTTACCTAGATATCGTCAAAGAGATTGCCGCTGAAGAAGGCGCGGTGGTCGTGCCAGTATGCAATCAGTTAGAAGCAGAAATTGCCGAGCTGGACGACGAAGAGCGCAGCATGTTCTTAGCCGAAATGGGCATGGAAGAGCCGGGATTAGACCGCGTGATTCGTGCAGGCTACGCCCTACTAGGCCTGCAGACCTACTTTACTGCTGGTGTGAAAGAAGTCCGCGCCTGGACAGTTAAGCAAGGCGCTAGCGCACCGGAAGCAGCGGGCGTAATTCACACGGATTTCCAGAAAGGCTTTATTCGCGCAGAAGTCATCGCATATGACGACTTCGTCTCTCTTGGCGGCGAGCAAGGAGCCAAGGATGCCGGTAAGTGGCGCTTAGAAGGCAAAGAGTACATCGTGAAAGATGGCGACGTGATCCATTTCCGCTTTAACGTTTAACCATCAAAAGAAACACTTGACGGGTGGTGAAACACTGAGTATCATTCGCCCCCGTTGAATGGCTACGTAGCTCAGCTGGTTAGAGCACATCACTCATAATGATGGGGTCCCCTGTTCAAATCAGGGCGTAGCCACCAAACGAATACTGAAAGGCCGCTGACACTGTCAGCGGCCTTTTTCGTTCTACAGCACTAGCGCAGCGTATGGCGGTTCAAGAACACCGTTAGCGCCTGAGTTAGGTAATCGACATCTTTTGTACCTGCAGTCTCACGAATGGAGTGCATCGCCCACTGCGGAAGCCCAACATCAATCGTTGGCACACCCACTTCCGTCGCGGTAATTGGCCCAATCGTGCTACCACACCCCATGTCCGCCCGAGTCACGAACGTCTGCACCGGCACGCCTGCTTCACGGCACACGTCACGGAACAGCGCCCCCGTGACACTGTTAGTGGCATAGCGCTGACTAGCGTTCACTTTAATAACAGGACCGCCGTTAATTGCAGGACCATGGCGTTCATCATGCTTATCCTGAAAGTTTGGATGCAATGCGTGGGCATTATCGCAGGAGATCATCAACGAGGACTGAATCAACTGAATCAGCGACTCTTCAGAGCCTCCTCCCACTTGAGCATTTAAACGCTTGAGCACATCGCCTAAAAACGGCCCCTGGGCACCACAAGCACTAGCACTACCCACCTCTTCGTGGTCATTTGCAACCAGCAAAGCCCCCTGGCTTGCATCACACTCAAGCAACGCTTCTAACCCAACAAAGCAGGACAACAGATTATCCAGCCGGGCACTAGCAACCAACTCCTGATGCAGGCCAACCAACGACGGCGGCTGAACATCATAGAAACCCAGCTCAAAATCCACTACTTCTACGGCACGCAGGCCATGCTGCTCCTCAAGCCACTGACCAATCAGATCGTTTAGCTGAGAAGTATCACTCTGCAGCAGCACCGGCGACATCTGGGTTTGCGGGTTAATCACCCGCCCAGCATTCACATCGCGATCCATATGTATGGCCAAACTGGGGATCATCGCAATCGGGCGATCAACATTTAACAACACGCTTTCTAAACGCCCATCGGCATGACGCACATGAACTCGGCCCGCCAGGCCCAAGTCACGATCAAACCAAGGAGACAACAGGACCCCACCATACACCTGCACCCCTAACTGCAACCAGCCTGCTGCATACTGAGTAGCGTTAGGCTTCAAGTGCAGTCCTGGACTATCAGTATGAGCACCCAACATACGCAGACTGGTTAACTTGCTATCAGGCAACTGGAAGGCAATAACAGAAGAGTCGTTACGCGTCACGTAGTAGCGCTTTCCTGGCTCCAGCTGCCAGTTCGCCATCTCATCTAAATGCAGAAAGCCCGCTTGCTCTAAACGCTGCGACATACAGCGTGTTGCATGCCATGGTGTAGGCGACTGGCGCAGAAAATCACATAGCCGCGTTAAACGTTCTGCGTTGAAAGCTTCGGACATGGAAATCCTCATAACTGTAATGATTGAGTCTCACAGGCTAAATGACCTGCTACAATGCTCCCTCGGCCTACGCAACTCATAGGCCATCCGCGAGTCTAGGGAAGAATGAGTTTACACAATCCGGGAGAGCTTGACTGATGAGCTTGTTTGCAACGCTTTCGCGCTCGGTCGCCCTTGCCGTGATGCTGGTAATTACCAGCCCGGCAGCGCTGGCGCAACTTGTGCCGACCGACGAACAACGCCAAGCGGCAGTGGAAATTGCGGACTCGCTCCGTTACGGCCACTATGCTGATATTACCTTCGACGAGCAGTGGTCTCAGGAAGCTTTCCAGCGCTACCTAGACATCTTAGATGGCCAACGGAGCTACCTTCTAAGCCGTGATATCGAGCCCTACCGTCATTTGGAAGACAGCATGGCGGAAATGCTGTTCGAGGGCAATCTAGACGATGCCTTTGAGCTTTATAACCGCTTGAGTGAACGGCATATCGCACGTCTTGAATGGCTCCTTGAGCGCCTGGATGAAGGACTCTCCTTCGAGTTTGAAAGCGATGAACGCCTGGAAATTGATCGCGAGGACGCACCCTGGGCCACCCGCGACAGCGAGCTGGATGAGCTATGGCGTAAGCGGTTGAAAAATGATGCTCTCACATTGGCCTTAACAGACCAGGACGATGAGCAAATTGAAGCTAATTTACGCCAGCGCTATGAAGGGCAGCTCAAGCGTATTCGCCAAACAGAACCTGAAGATGTCTTCGGGCTATTGATGGCTTCAGTTTCCAGCACCATCGACCCTCATACCGGCTACCTCTCCCCCCGCCAGGGTGAGTCTTTTGATATTCAAATGAGCCTCTCCCTGGAAGGTATTGGCGCGCTACTACAAGCCGATGGCGAATACGTCAAAGTATCCAGCCTAGTGCCCGGCGGCCCTGCCGACCGTGCAGGTGTGCTGGAACCTGCCGACCGCATTATTGCTGTTGGCCAAGAAGATGGTGAGATGGTCAACGTTATAGGCATGCGCCTGGATAACGTGGTGGATCTGATTCGCGGCCCGAAAGGCTCCGTGGTTCGCCTTGATGTAGTTCCCGCCCAAGCAGTAGATATGACCCGCTCGCAGATTGTCGAAATTACTCGCGATACGGTCAGCCTGGAGGATCAAGCGGCCAGTAGCGAAATAATCGAAGTACTGCGCGACGACGAACCTCACCGCATCGGTGTTATTAGCATTCCTACATTTTATGTGGATTTTGATGCCTGGCAAGCCGGTGAAGAGGGGTACCGCAGCACTACCCGCGATGTTGCTCGCGAGATACAAAACCTCAAAAAAGAGGGTATTGAAGGCATTGTGCTTGACCTGAGCAACAACGGCGGTGGCGCACTACAGGAAGCCAACTCACTAATTGGCCTATTTATTGATCGCGGCCCTACCGTACAGGTACGTGACGCCCAAGGGCGCATTCAGCTCTACGGCGACACGGAGGCAGGAACACTCTACGATGGCCCGTTGACCGTACTGGTAAACCGTCTTTCTGCCTCTGCCTCGGAAATCTTCGCAGGTGCAATTCAGGACTATGGTCGCGGCATCATCGTGGGCTCCCCTACCTTTGGTAAAGGCACGGTACAAACCCTAAACGACTTGAGCCATGGCCAGATTAAGCTAACCCGCGCCAAGTTCTACCGCATTTCCGGCGACAGCACCCAGAACCGTGGCGTTGAGCCGGATATCACCTTCCCAAGCTTAATCGACCCCGATCGCATTGGCGAAAGCAGCCTGGATAACGCACTCGGCTGGGATACAGTACAAAACGTTCAGTACCGCCGCTACGGCTCCCCTGAGGACGTCCTAGCCACACTGATTACACAGCACAAAACCCGAGCTGAGCAGAACCCCAATTTCCGCTACCTTGAGCGCCAGTCTACGCTTGCCCGTCAACTACGCGAGCAGCATACCAGCGTGAGCCTGAACCGCGAACAGCGCCAGCGTGAGCTAGATGCTCAGGAAGCAGAGCAACTATCCCTTGAAAACCAACGCCGACGCGCCCTGGGCCTATCGGAGTTAGAAGAGTGGATGGATGCTAGAGGCGACGGCAGCGAGTCTGACACTACTGACGAGGACGATAACAACGATGAAATGCCCGTTGACCGTGCTCACGTGCTAGAAGCCGCCGAAATTCTACTTGATTATGCTCACCTGCAAAATATACAGCGAATGGCCAGACGCTAACACGCCTGCCCGTCAAGGTAGGTAAGAGCACCACTAACGCCAGCCTGTTCACGCTTAATGACAGGCTGGCATTTTTATGTGCTTAACTAACTTTTTATGCGCTTGACTAACTTTTTATGTACTTGACTAACAGAGCGCAGCTCGACGCGCTGGCCGATCCCCCATTTTAGCGAGTCGCCGGTGGAGCTCATCTACACGCACCGCACTACCCACAGCAGCAGCGTTGATAATAGTTTGCGCCCACTCCGGCAGCTCAGGCGCCAAGCGGTAGTGCACCCATTGCCCTTCCCGCTGATCGCTCAGCAGCCCACACTGACGCAACTGAGCCAAATGACGCGACACTTTCGGCTGCGACTCTTCCAGTGCATAAGTCATCTCACAGACGCACAGCGACTGCTCCTTAGCAATCAAGAGAACCAGCATCAAGCGCGTTTCGTCGCTTAAACACTTAAACACCTGCAATGCTTGCAGGCTAGCCGCTTTACCCACGACACCCTTCCCAACCAGTGAATGATGGATATAGTTTACGCTACCAAAACGGATAACGGTAAGGCACAAAAAACACCCAAGGCGTCACTCGGCAGCAGGTGTTATGATCGATACAAAGGAGCAGCACAAGAAGGCCAGCCAGCTATAAAGTCGGCAAGCTATAAAGTCGGCAAGCTATAAATGAGGAAAAATATAAATGGGAACGCTATAGAAACGGGGATCTTAAAAACAGGAATGCAAAAGCAGAGGTGTAACACGAACTAAATGGCTCCCCGAGCAGGACTCGAACCTGCGACCCAATGATTAACAGTCATTTGCTCTACCAACTGAGCTATCGGGGAACAATTACCTAAATAAAAAGGTAGTTAAAGCGGTAATCTAAAGCAGAAAAACAATATGGCTCCTCGAGCAGGACTCGAACCTGCGACCCAATGATTAACAGTCATTTGCTCTACCAACTGAGCTATCGAGGAACATCACGTATTGCTTTTATGTTTGAAACAGAGCCTTTGACACTGCCATTTGCTTGGCAATGCATTGGCTCCTCGAGCAGGACTCGAACCTGCGACCCAATGATTAACAGTCATTTGCTCTACCAACTGAGCTATCGAGGAACTGCTCAAACACGGTGCGTAGTATACTGATAGAAACGCTCGGGTCAAGTATCGTTTCTAGGTGAATGCTAGCCCCTGCTTTCTTGTGCCCGTATAATGCAGCCATTCAACGGCAGTGCACTAAGCTGCTTATTACTGCGTTTTTCTATTACTACGTTTTCATTCATCCCTCGTCCCCCGACGACCCATAGACGACAGGTACCGATGGCGAAGAAGCTTTTCATCAAAACGCACGGCTGCCAAATGAACGAGTATGACTCCTCGCGTATGGCGGACCTACTCGGCGAATCTCATCAGCTGGAATTGACCGATAACGAGAAAGAAGCAGATGTCATTCTGCTGAACACCTGCTCGATTCGCGAAAAGGCGCAGGATAAGGTCTACCATCAGTTGGGCCGCTGGAAAAAGCTTAAAGACGCCAACCCCAACCTAGTTATTGGTGTAGGTGGCTGTGTGGCTAGCCAGGAAGGCGAAGCACTGCGTAAACGCGCACCTTTTGTGGATATGATTTTCGGCCCGCAAACGCTCCACCGCGTGCCAAAGATGCTTGACGCCCGCAACAATAACCAGATTGCAGCGGTGGATGTCACCTTCCCCGAAATCGAAAAGTTTGACCACTTGCCACAGCCAAAGTCTGATGGCGCGACGGCATTCGTTTCAATCATGGAAGGCTGCTCGAAATACTGCACCTTCTGCGTAGTGCCTTACACTCGTGGCGAAGAAGTATCCCGGCCTTTTGAGGCAGTGATGGATGAAGTCATTCACCTAGCTGATCAAGGTGTGCGTGAAATCAACCTATTGGGGCAAAACGTCAACGCTTACCGTGGTAGTAATGACGACGGTGATGAGATTGATCTTGCCGAGCTGATTGCCTGCGTGGCTGCGGTAGACGGCATAGATCGTATCCGCTTTACCACCTCGCACCCGGTGGAGTTCACCGACAGTTTGGTGGACGCCTTTGCCGATATTCCAGAGCTGGTCAGCCACCTGCATCTGCCGGTGCAATCTGGGTCAGATCGTATACTTAGCGCTATGAAGCGTGGCCACACTGCCGAAGAGTACATTGAAAAAATGGAGCGGATTCGTGCTAACCGCCCTGACATCAGTTTCTCTTCTGACTTTATTATCGGCTTCCCCGGCGAAACCGAAGAGGATTTCGAGGCGACGATGGACCTGATCCACCGTATCGGCTTTGATCACTCTTTCAGCTTTGTTTACTCAGCTCGCCCAGGTACGCCAGCATCCGGCTTGGCGGACGATACGCCGGAAAGCGTTAAGAAACAGCGCCTAGCTATTTTACAGGAGCGCATTCTTCAGCAAGCAGCACACATTAGCCGGCGCATGGTAGGCAGCACCCAGCGGATTCTGGTGTCTGGCTTCTCCCCAAGAGACCCAGGCCAGCTCTCAGGGCGCACCGAAAACAATCGCGTGGTTAACTTCCGTGCGGCCAACCCTACCGAGCTGATCGGCTACTTTGTCGACGTAGAAATTACCGAAGCGCTGCCCAATTCGCTGCGTGGTGAACTCGTTTCTGCTGAGCGTTATTAACTATTCGCTTATCCTAGGTAATTGCCCCGGCGGAGCCGGGGCAGTAAGCTGAGACTCACACACACCAACTAACGGATTCCCTACTCTTGAGCCAGCCATCACCTCAGGCCAATCGCATTATCACCCTAAGCCTTGAACCCAATGACCCGCAGCGGCTTGCTAGCCTATGCGGCCAACAGGACGAGCATCTAAAGCTGATTGAGAGCCGCCTGGACGTGACATTGCGCAATCGGGGCAATATCTTCCAACTGGCCGGTGCAGCCAACCGTATTAAAGCCGCCGCTAACGTACTTGAACATCTTTACCGCGAAACTGCGGCAGAGGAGCTTGAGGCCGATACGGTTCACCTATTCCTTCAAGAGTCTGGCCTGGAAGCGCTAGAGGAAGAGGACGATGGCGAAAGCAGTGGCGACGAGGTAGTGATGCGCACTCCGCGCACCATGATCAAGCCCCGGGGGTTGAACCAGCAGCGCTATGTGCAGAGCATCCGCGAGCACGATATCAACTTCGGCATTGGGCCTGCCGGTACTGGTAAAACGTATCTGGCTGTTGCCGCCGCCGTGGAAGCACTTAACCAGCAGGAAGTTCGCCGTATTCTACTCGTACGTCCGGCGGTCGAGGCGGGTGAAAAGCTCGGCTTTTTACCCGGTGATCTTGCCCAGAAAATCGACCCCTACCTACGCCCGCTGTATGACGCGCTGTACGAGATGATCGGTTTTGAACAGGTTGCCAAACTGATTGAGCGGCAGGTGATTGAGATTGCACCGCTGGCCTATATGCGTGGACGTACGCTGAATAACTCATACATTATTCTGGATGAGAGCCAGAACACCACGCCGGAACAGATGAAAATGTTCCTAACCCGAATTGGCTTTGGCTCAACAGCGGTAATTACCGGCGATATAACCCAGGTGGACCTCCCCCGTGGGCAACGCTCAGGTTTATCTCAGGTGCTGGACGTGCTGAAAGAGACGCCTGGGATTGGGGTTACCCACTTTGCCGCCAAAGATGTGGTACGGCATCCGCTGGTACAACGCATTATCGAAGCCTATGACGAGTTTGAGTCCCAGCAGGAAGTGGAAGAGCGCGCTCGTCGCGAGACCCGCCAGCAGGAGCGTGAAGCACGCATTCAGTACCGCGATACTTATGAGCGCTCTTCTGGCCATTCAGGGAACGCATCATAATGAGCGATATCATCATTGATCGCCAAATCGCAATTGATGAGCAGCAGTTGCCCACTCTTGAGCAGCTCACCCACTGGGTGGGCTGCGTATTTTCGCGCCATCCAGACGATGAACGTAAAGAGCTGACTATTCGCTTCGTAGATAATAGCGAAAGCCAAGCGCTTAACCGGGACTATCGCGGCAAGGACAAGCCTACTAATGTGCTCTCTTTTCCCTTCGAGAACCCACCTGGCATTGACCTCCCCCTGCTAGGCGACCTGATTATTTGCCACGCAGTCGTTGCCCAAGAAGCCAGCGAGCAGCAAAAGTCACTTACTCATCACTATGCCCATATGGTAATTCACGGCACCCTGCATTTAATGGGGTACGACCATATTGATGAACAGGAAGCGGAGGAGATGGAGCAGCTTGAACGTGAGCTGTTAGCTACGTTGGACATTCCTGATCCTTATCATGCATAAGCTGTTACCCTAAGCGATAACTGCTTTTAAGGTGGTGGATAATGCCAAGCAATGATAAAACAGCAAGCTACCTGCTTATATAACTCGCCACACCTAATATATTTGCCCGTAACAATGAGAGATTTGACGCAATGAGCGAAGACAGATCGAGCAACCCTAATCAAAAATCCTGGCTCGAGAAACTCTTTGGCGCCCTTTCTGGAGACAATGACGAACCCAGCTCACGAGATGAGCTGATGACGTTTTTACGCCACACCGCAGGCAAACTGAAGCTTGACCAGGATGCCATTATGATTATTGAGGGCGCACTCGAAATTAGCGACCAACAGGTCCGTGAAATTCTCATTCCACGCTCTCAGGTCTCAGCGATTGCACTTGATCAAACCAGCGATGGCTATCTGCCGCTCATTCAGGAAACCGGCCACTCACGTTATCCAGTCATTGGTGAGAACCTTGACGATATTAAAGGCATTTTACTAGTTAAAGACCTGCTTCCCCTGCTTTCTCAGTCCCAAGAGCATCGTGATGCTTTTAAGCTGGAAGATGTGCTGCGTCCCGCTATGTTTATCCCTGAGTCTAAACGCCTGAATAGCCTGCTCAAAGAGTTTCGTGACACCCATAACCACATGGCGGTTGTAGTGGACGAATACGGTGGTACCGCAGGCATTGTGACTATTGAGGATATTCTGGAACAAATTGTCGGAGACATTGAGGATGAACACGATACGGATGAAGAGGACGATATCCGTATGCTGGAAAATGGTCACTTTGCTATTCGCGCCTTAACCCCCATTGAAGACTTTAACGAACGCTTTGGCACCGAGTTCTCTGATGGCGAGTTCGATACCGTTGGCGGTCTGGTCATGCAGCAGTTCGGCCACTTACCTGGTCGTGGCGAGCATACTTGTTTTGGCGGTTGGCGTTTTGTGGTACTCAATGCCGACAATCGCCGTATCCGCTTACTTGAAGCGTATCCAGATAAGAACTCAGACAGCGAAGAGACAGGCAACAACTAGCCTCTGCTTACATCACACCTATCGATAGGATATCACCATGGGGTTGATGCCCACTTTTGCGCTACAGCTGCTGGCTGCCCTTATTGCAGGCGGATTTACCACGCTAACCGCCTCGCCCTTTGAGCTATGGTGGCTAGGACCAGTGGCTATTGGTCTTTTATATATTGGCCTGCACACGTTAAGCCCTGCACAAGCTGCACTGAAAGGCTGGCTATATGGCGTGGCACTGTTTGGTAGCGGGACTTCTTGGGTATATGTCTCTATTCATGATTATGGCTATACCGGCATGCCTCTCGCAGTGTTTCTTACCGTACTGTTCGTGGCAGTATTAGCGCTCTTTTTTGCAGGCACTTTTTGGCTCTATCGGCGTTTCTTTGGCCCCCGCTGGGCGCTACTTACCTTTACGGGCGCCTGGGTCTTAGGGGAGGTGCTACGCACTTACCTGTTTACCGGCTTTCCATGGCTCCTGATAGGATCTAGCCATGTCGACTCACCGCTCGCCAGTTGGGCTCCTATCGGTGGTGTTTACCTACTTTCACTCCTTGTTGTATTAACAGGTACTTTAGGGGCAGAGCTACTGCGCCGCCAGTGGTGGGCTGTACTGCCCCTGGCTGCTATCTGGCTCGCCCCACTTGCCCTACCCAGCCACTGGACCACACCAGCTAGCGAGCCTACCCGTGTCGCGTTATTACAAGGCAATCTACCTCAGTTGCTAAAATGGACGCCTGATGGCCAGCGAGTGGCGGCCAATACCTACAGCAATTTAACCCGCGAAGTTGCCGACGACGTTGACCTCATCCTGTGGCCTGAAACTGCGCTACCTATGATGGAGCACCAAGCCAGACCTGTACTTGAACGGGTTCAGTCAACCCTTCCGCCAGATGTCGCCTTAATGACCGGCATCGTTCAGTTAGATGAGCAAAATCGTTACTTTAATAGCGTGATTGGGGTCGGCAATGTGGAAGGCAGCTACCAAAAAGAGCACCTGGTGCCCTTTGGTGAATATCTTCCGCTAGAGAGTGTATTACGTGGCGCTATCAACTTCTTCGACTTACCTATGTCGAGCTTTACTAAAGGCGCTTCCGCACAGACACCCATGCAGGCTGCGGGCGTTAGCATTGGTAACGCTATTTGCTATGAAATCATTTACCCACAGCTAGTGGCGCGCCGAGCGGTAGATAGCGAGGTTATTGTCACTGTCTCTAACGACACCTGGTTTGGCGCTTCTATAGGGCCGCACCAGCACTTACAAATGGCTCGCCTGCGTGCGCTTGAAAATGGCCGCTATGTAGTACGTGCTACTAGCAATGGTATTACCGCAATTATTAACCCAAGAGGCGAACTCGTTGATCGCGCTCCACAGTTCGAAACCACCTTTTTAACCGGTGAATTCTACGCCATGGATGGGTTAACACCATTTACCCGCACCGGCAGCTGGCCTGCATGGTTACTAGCCGGCTTACTACTGTTGCCAGGTTTAGCTCGTCGGCGCTAACGACCAGCTACATCTTAATTTCTGGTTAGCTCATTTTTATAAATTCGACCGCCTTTCATGATCATTCGCAAATTACGCTCTGGGTCGGTAAGAAAATCTAGACGTTGGCTTGGATCACCATCAACGACCAATAGATCAGCCAACGCCCCAGGTTCGATACGTCCAATGGTGCCTGGATAAGGGTTACGTGGTCCTGAGAGCGACAGTAAATCGCCGTTGTGACCAGTCGCCATTGCCAGCACCGTCAGCGGATCATAAAAGCGCGTTAACTTAGCCAAGTGGCGTAGCTGGTTAGGTGTATTTTGGGGGTTAAAGAGAATGTCAGTCCCCCAGGCAGTTTTGACATTAAAACGCTGCGCCATTTCATAAGCACGAACCGTTCCTTCAGCTACTTGGCGTTGGGATTCACGCCGCGCAGCATCTGGATAAACATTGGCATCTTCATCTTGTAGAAAAGGCTGAAGGCTCCACCAAGCGCCCTCTCCTGCCATCATTCGCACGCTCTCTTCATCGGCTAACTGCCCATGTTCGATCGACTTAACACCGGCGCGCAGAGCTCGTTGAATGCCTCGGGGTGTATACACATGCACCATCACATAGGTGCCCCAATCATCAGCAGCTTCAACCGCGGCACGCAGCTCCCGCTCGGTAAACTGGGTGCTGTCTAACGGGTCATAAAGTGATGCAACACCACCACCAGCCATCAGCTTGATTTGAGAAGCGCCTAGCATCAACTGCTCACGAGTACGCCGAAGCACTTCAGCCTCACCATCAGCAATCATGGCTACACCTTGTCGCTCTGCTTCGCTTAGCGGCGTTGTGCTACCACGAGGAATGTCATGGCGCATTCTAAAATCACCATGCCCCGACGTTTGCGAAATCATTGCTCCTGCAGGAAATATCCGTGGCCCTTTAACAACACCTTCATCAATGGCACGCTTGAGAGCAAAAGAGGGCCCTCCCACATCGCGAACAGAGGTGACACCACGCATAAGCGTCCGCTCTGCTTCTCTAGCGGCTACAAGATGTACGTAGCCTATATCAGCGGTCATTGCCTCCATTTGAGAAATAGCGGCTAAGGTTGTATGCCAATGCGCATCGATTAACCCAGGCATCAAGACGCGACCACCGCAGTCGATAACGTCTTCTCCTTTCGCTTCACTCCCATCATCAAGAATCGCGTCAATACGCCCATTATCTATCCGAACAGACACTCCGTCGCGCAATGGGCCACCATGGCCGTCAAAAAGCTTTAGATTGGTTAAAAGTACGGGGCCATCACCAGCCTTTGACTGCTGCCCAATAGCAAAAGGGACGTGAAGCCCTGCAAAAAGTGCCATTACCGCTGCCGCTCCACCGATCATTTGTCGCCGCGTGATTTCCGCCATGACGCGCTCATGGAAACGCTGCAAAATCGGTGAACCACAACAACAGGCACCATGGCTGTGATGAGCATGAGTATTTGTCAGCACTGGAGAAAATAAAGGACGGGCGGTAGGCGGCATGGTTAAAGCCTCAATTAAAAGAAGGGAGCACAAGCAACTCGCTTCAGGATAAGTAAACCTTACACTGGTGCACACTGAGCAATATATCCAACAGACCAGCAGGCGATTGTATAGCGCACTTATCAAAGCAGTTATCAGATACTTACATAACAGCTGCTTTATCGAAAACTTTCAACAAAAACCAGCCAGCCAACATAACCCCCCCGAAGCTACTGAGTAAGGCCAACGGAATACCAACGATTAATTAGCAAACATTTACCCGTTTATTTTATTTAGCACCCAAACGACATTAGCAATTGTAATACGCAATTTAGCTATTCGGATTCCAATCAAACCCGGCATACAGAAATATTTGGCGGTTAATTGAATGGGCACGCCATTCACCAGCATCGGGCAGGAAATCAGCATACTGCTTGGTTTATGCGTGCTGTAGGCAGTTGGCAAGGATAGACAGCCTACTTGTAGCGCTATTGAAAATAGCAGGCTAATCAGGAGATTCTGGTATGGGGGATTTAGTGCGGGAGATACGGTCAGTTCACAACTGGCAGTGGGTGGTTCCGTTAGGTTTTTCCTTACGCTCACCACCCACCGCCATTTATTTAACAATCCAGCTTAACCTACCCACTGAATTTACTAACTTTAATCTACCAACTTTAACGATTCAATTCTAACAACCCAAAGGTACTACTCATCTCATCGCTAGCTGCTTATTGAGATGCTGGGATCTCACCTAACACTTCGGGTATAGTCATTTTCACGTAGCGCCCAGGAGCACTCTCGATAACGCTTAATTCGCCCGCTCCTGGCTGTCGCACGGGCACCATTTTTTCTGGATCAGGGTCAGCATAGCCATTTTTAGTCACCCATGCCTGCCAGTGTGGCCACCAGGATCCCTCATTAAAGGTTGCTCCCTCTTGCCATGCTTCATGGGTCTCAGGCAGCGTGTCGTTCGTCCAGTAACCATACTTATTTTTGCTAGGTGGATTCACAATACCAGCAATATGACCAGAACCACCCAGCACAAACGTCACCGGCCCTTTTGGCAGTAAAGCGCCATAGTAAGTGCTGTTCCACTTAGCTATATGATCTTCTTTGGTCGACACGAAATAACATGGGGCAGATATCTTGCGCAGATCGATCTTGACCCCATCCAACTCAATACCACTTGGCTCTACTAAACGGTTTTCCAGGTACATATGGCGTAGGTACCAGGCATGGGTGCCAGCGGCCAAATTAGTCCCATCAGTATTCCAGTACAATAAGTCAAAGGCTGCGGGAATTTCCCCTTTAAGATAATTATTGATATAGAACGACCAGAAAAGATCGTTTTCACGCAATAAATTAAAGGTATAGGCCATTGAGCGGCCATCTAAATATCCCTTCACCTGCAACGTCTGCTCGATCCCCTCAACGACGCGCTCGTTAAGGAATACGCCTATATCACCTGGATCACGAAAGTCTTGCAGCGTCGCCATATAAGTCACTGACTTCACTTTACGACCACGTCGGGTACTAGTGAGATAAGCCACGGTAGACGCTGTTAGCGTGCCGCCCACACAGTAGCTCAACAAATTAACCGACTTCTCACCGCAGGCTTTTTCAATCGCTTCCATCGCGCTGATCGGGCCCATCTGCATATAGTCAGCCCAAGTGATATCACGCTGCTCGGGGCCTGGGTTACGCCAAGAGATGAGGAATACGGTGTGCCCCTGGTCCACCAGCCACTTCACCAGCGAATTATCTTCCCGTAAATCAAGAATGTAGTATTTATTGATCCACGGCGGCACAATCAAAAGAGGCGTTTTGAAGGTTTTTTCCGTGGTTGGTGTGTACTGAATCAGCTGAATTAGCTCATTTTCGTAAACCACCGCACCTGGGGTAATGGCAATATTGTCGCCGACACCAAAGGCACTGCGATCAGTCATCCGGACATTGATGCCTTCTGCTGAATTGGCCAGGTCCTCCCGCAGACGGGTGAGGCCATCCACTAGATTTTGCCCACGGGTTTCCAGTGTACGTCGCATAACTTCAGGGTTAGTAGAGACGAAGTTAGTGGGCGACATAGCGTTAACCAACTGGCGAGCATAAAAGGCCAAGTTACGCTTATGGGTGGGGTCTAGCGTATCCAGTTCTTCGATTAGCTCCTCTACCATCTGCGAAAATAGCAGGTACTGCTGCATAATCGCCAAATAGTAGGGTTCTTGAGTCCATGCGTCGTCCTTAAAGCGACGATCACCTTTATGAGGCGTAATCAGTGGTGCTACCTGCTCGCCAGCCATGGCGCGAGCTCCCTGCTGCCAAAGCAGCCACTGATCTTGCAGCAGTCGTGATTGTGTCTGCCATAGCAAGTTAGGGTCGTTCATTAGCGATTTCGCGGCCGCTTCAAAGCTCTCGCGCATATCGCTATAGATGGAGTCTGCGGCTTCGCTGGGTGCTATCCGCGACAGTAGGTCCTCAAGTAGACCTCTATACTGTTCACCGATATCGCCAATTTGCGCCTTCCATGCCTCAATGTCTTCTTGAGACATGCCTTGAGACGGCATTTTCCACCCTGACTGCATACTCGCTCTCCCCTCGCCTGCGTATGTGGCGTAGCATTCGCCCAGGCAAAATCATTCATAACAATCATAACAACACGGCGCCCAAAAGGCGCCGCGAACACTGCTACGTTTAGTTTTTGCGCGAAGACTGGCTGGAAGCTTTCGCGGGCTGCTCACTTTTAGCAGTAGAGGATTTAGCAGCGGAGGATGCCTGCTCACTCATTTTCTGCCCAGCTTCACTGAACAGCTTTTCCATTTCGGATTTGAACTGTAGGCTCATCTCACCCATCACACGAGCATCTTCCTGCATTTGCTGGGATAGCTCGTTCATCATTTCAGCTTGTTTAGTGCCAAAATCACGCAGGCTTTCTGCGTCTTTAATTTCAGTTGCACTACGGATACGTTCGGTACCCATTTGGCTGTAACGCTTCATTGCTTCTAGCTGGTATTGGGTCAACTTTTCCATATTGTTAAGCATTAGCGAATTCATTTGACGCATTGGCTCAAACATCTGGCGGGTTTGAGTGTTGAAAGCGTCCATTATTTTATCTTGCATTGTATTTGCTCCTGTCTCTCGTTCCTTGGCTTGAGCCTAGAGTGGCTCGTCACACTGCGTATTGCTGCACTGCAAAAAGAGTAGCCTCTGGCATGCTGCTTTGCAACACTCTTAAGTGTTCTTACCACTTACCCTTTTGCCCGAGAGCGGGAGGAGGCAGTCGCCTTCGCCTTACTGCTTCTCTCGCTCGTGGTACTTTTGCTGGCATCTTCTTTACTGTTTTCGTTATTGTTCGTATCACTATTGCTGCTACCGCTGGTACTGGAACCTGCTTGACGCAGCATATCCAGCATCATTTGCTGATAGGTACCAAAGTTAGCAAGCCCCTGTGAAAGCCCTTGCTGCATCATCGGCTGCTGCAAGAAGGGCCGCATCAAGCTCATCGGATCGTAACCTTCTACGCCCGACTCCATTTGCCGCTGAATATTTTCCAACAAACTTTGCTGAAATGCCTCAACATCGGGCAGCCCTAATGACTGCCGAAACTCATCCGGCGTCAGGTCAAACTCAACGTTAATTTTCATAGGCGACTCCTTACCATTTCTATTGAGTGTAGCAGTGAACCACCTCCCCTACCGTTTGTTATCGCTGGACTAACCGCGGTGTATCAACGCTAACATCGGCATTTTGACCACGGTGGCGTAACCAGTGGTCAAGCAGCGTAATCGCCATCATTGCCTCAGCAATCGGGGTTGCCCGGATACCCACACAAGGGTCATGACGGCCTTTGGTAATCACTTCAACCGGTTGCCCCTGCACATCAATTGAGCGCCCTGGCGTGGTAATACTCGACGTCGGCTTAAGTGCCAAGCGAGCCACAATTGGCTGGCCACTGGAGATACCCCCCAGCACGCCGCCTGCGTGGTTAGAGAGAAACCCTTCTGGAGTCATCTCATCGCGGTGTTCACTGCCACGCTGGGCAACAGAGCTAAAACCTGCACCGATCTCGATCCCTTTTACCGCATTAATACTCATTAAACCGTGCGCTAGATCAGCATCCAAACGATCGAATACCGGTTCGCCTAAACCCACCGGCACACCATCAGCAATTACGGTTATTTCCGCACCTACGGAGTCCTGGTCTCGACGCAACTGGTCCATATAGGCTTCAAGCTCAGCGACTTTATCCGGGTCAGGGCAGAAAAATGCGTTCTGACCTACCGCATCCCAGGCTTTAAAGTCGATTTTGATTGGCCCCAACTGGCTCATGTAGCCGCGAATTTGAATACCTTGGACTGCCAAAACTTTTTTAGCGATAGCACCAGCGGCAACGCGCATCGCGGTTTCCCGTGCGCTGGAACGACCACCACCACGGTAGTCCCGATGACCATACTTATGATGATAGGTATAGTCGGCATGGGCAGGCCGGAACTGATCTTTGATTTTTGAGTAGTCTTTAGAGCGCTGGTCGGTATTTTCAATTAACAGACCAATCGAGGTGCCGGTAGTTTTACCTTCAAAGACGCCAGACAGAATCCGTACCTGATCAGGCTCCTTACGCTGGGTAGTGTGGCGAGAGCTGCCGGGGCGGCGGCGGTCTAAATCACCCTGCAAATCTTCTTCGCTGATCGGAATGCCCGGAGGGCAGCCATCAACAATGGCGCCCAAAGCAGGGCCGTGGCTCTCACCAAAAGTCGTCACAGTAAACAGCTTGCCAAATGTATTGCCAGACATGGGCGTTAATTCCTCACGCAAAAGACGCCGCATGGGCGTCGAGTTCAGCGGCGCTCAAGGCAAACACACCCTGGCCGCCACGCTCGAATTCAAGCCAGATAAAGGTCACGTCAGGGAAAGCGGCCTCTACATGGCGGTCAGAGTTACCGACTTCAACAATCAGCCAACCCTCATCGGTTAAATGCTGCCGCGCGTCACGTAGAATGCGCCGCACAATATCCAAGCCATCACTACCTGCGCCTAGCGCTAGCGCCGGTTCATGACGAAACTCAGCGGGCATGGTGGCTAAATCACGGGCATCCACGTAAGGCGGGTTAGAAACGATCAGGTCAAAACGCCGGCCTTCCAGGCCGTTAAACACATCAGAAGCCACCACGCGTACCCGGTCGCCAACATCGTGGCGGGTTATGTTTTGTCGGGCAACGGCCAGTGCATCTTGGCTAATATCTGCCAAAGCGACTTCACAGGTGGGCAGCACCAGGGCAGTGGCAATGCCGATGCAGCCAGAGCCGGTGCATAAATCCAACACACTAGCGGGCGGCTCTTCGGGAAACCAAGCGGTAAAGCCATCTTCAACCAGTTCGCCAATAGGCGAGCGTGGAATCAACACCCGCTCGTCTACGCTGAAGGGGTAGCCCGCAAAGAAAGCTTCACCCAGCAGGTATGGCAGCGGCCGTCGGCTAGTCACCCGCTCACGTGCCAGACGAATAATACGCTCGCGCTCAATGGGCAAAAGTCGTGAGTCTAGTACCGCGGGGTCAACATTCCACGGCAGGTGCAGCGCGCCTAAACAGAGCGCCACCGCCTCATCCCAGGGGGATTCTGTGCCGTGCCCATAGTGTAGCCCCGCCAGATAGAACTCACTGGTCACCCAGCGTAGATAGTCACGCAGTGTTAAAAGATCGCTAAGCAGCGTCGAATCTGGCAACAAAAGCGTTGAGTGGGAGGTCTCATCATTGAGATGCGTAGTCACGGCGGCTCCGGGCGTAATAAGTTCGTAGGAGGATTGTACCTTTGACGCCGCTCGGTTCACAGCAGCGTGGCCACTGTCTAGCGCTTCTCAACCAAGTGGTTCACAGGCACGTCAGTATCGCTATACTGTGCACCTCTTAATTATGCTTCTTCGCTAACCGTTTATCTTTGCCATTTGAGCCGACCATGACGCGACACCTGCCCAACGACGACGATATCAGTGCCTTTCGCCAAGCGCTGCAGGCAGCAGGCGTACGCCGTATTGCCACCAACCAAGCGGACCCTGGCAAGCCTAAGCGCAATGATGATGCCCAGCAGGCGCGGCGGCGGGCTGCTGTGGAAAGCAGTACAACACAAGCCAGTGGGCGCACCTCCGATGGCCGGGTAGAGGCTGTTCGGCCTTCGGAGTATTTAGAGTTCAGCGTTCCCGATCTGCCCTGGCGCACCTTTAGCCAGCTCAAACGTGGCCATACCGCTTGGCAGGCCGGACTGGACCTACACGGCTACACGCTAGAGGAAGCGCGCATTGAGCTTGAAAGTTTTCTGCGCGACTCTGCTGCCCAGGGACTTCGCTGTGTGTTGGTAGTCCATGGTAAAGCCTGGGGGACTACTTCGGACTTCCCAGTGCTCAAAAGCCACACCAATGCGTGGCTGCGCGAATGGCCTGGGGTACTCGCCTTCTGTTCAGCCACCGATATCGATGGTGGCACTGGGGCGGTGTATATACTGCTGCGCAAACGTGGGCTGTAGGCTACTGCGTAGCATCTGAAGCGATGCCAGGCATTCTGCGATCCAATGCTTGGCCCGCCAAATGCCGTCCCAGCCGGATTAAGTCTTTGGCACGGTGAAACTCGTAGGTACTGCAAACTGTTTTGGGGATTTCGATTAACACATCCGGTGGATAGCCAGCGATTTTGTACTTTGCCAGCGCCGCTTGAGTAATATCAAACGACTCCAGAATCATATCCAGCTTACCCCACTCCCGCCTGCCGCGAAGGTCAACCGTTTCATCAGCGTCACTCACTTCGCCGCTGCCGCCACCCAATTCATCCCATAGCCGCCGCGTGGTAGCACGTACTTCATCCATCCAGCCACCAATATTGGCATCCCGGTCACGCTCTAAGTCGGTGCGGGTGTCGCTGGCCTCTTCACGGGGCAGCAACTCTTCCAATGTTACCGGTTGAGGGCTATGAGCAGTGACGTTAACCGCCACGACAAAGTCTGCTTCATGGGCGGCGAGGATTGGCATCATCGGCAATGGGTTCAGCAACCCACCATCAACTAGCACTTGGCCGCCGACATGCACCGGCGTAATCACCCCTGGCACTGCTATAGAAGCTCGAATCGCTCTCAGCAGTGGGCCATTCTGAAACCACACTTCGCGCTGGCGCACTAAGTCGGTGGCTACCGTAGTGACGGGAATAGGTAAGTCTTCGATCAGTGCATCGCCTACCAGGGATTCCAGCTTGCTCATCACTTTGTTCGCCCGCATGGCGCCCATCGGACTCCAGGTGACATCGACTAGCTTGAGCACATCCAGATAGTCCAGGTTACACACCCACTCCCGGTACTCTGGCAACTTTCCGGATGCGTAAATGCCAGCAATCAGCGCCCCCATGGAGCACCCGGCAATAGAAATTATTTCAAAGCCACGCGCTTCAAGTTCCTCAATGACGCCTATATGGGCGTAGCCCCTGGCTCCACCACTACCCAGTACCAGCGCTACTTTGTTGCCGCTACGCTCACCACCCTTGGTGCTACTAGCACTCGCATGGTTTTCTGCGACGTGAGTTAGTTTATTCATGTCGTTAGCCTTACTGCTGCCCAACAGCTTCTTTATGACCATACTGAATCACCACATTGGCTACCTGATCAACGGCCTGGGGTTCTAAGTGCAGGTGGTGACCTCCTACGAGTACACGACGGGTTAAGTGAGGCACCGCTTGGCGCGCCTTAACCGCCCAGGCTCGATCACCAAGAATACCGCGTTCCCCTTCTATCAATAACACCGGCGCTTGAATAGTTGATAGTAGTGCTAACACCTGCTGTGGCGTAAAGCGCACCAACGAAGGTTTTAGCAGTCGGCTGTCAGTACGCATTCGTACATGCCCATCTGCCGTGGGCTCGGTGTTGCGCTCCACCAGCGGAGTAGCGGTCATAATATCTAGCGGGGTTACCCCACCCGCCACTCTTGCGGCAACTCCACTTTCAATATCAGGATAGCGGGGTGCCCGGGAAAGTGGGCGACGATAGGCTAATAACCCTTTACGCAGTTGGCTGGTGGTCTCTTCAGCTTCGGTATTTAAAGCGCCCAAACCATCCAACAAGATCAACTGCCTAACGCGCTCTGGTAGCGCTGAAGCGAGCAAGCAGGCCACCGCAGCCCCCATGGAGTGGGCGAGTAGCACAGCCTGGTCAATTGCCAGGGCTTCCATGGCATCCAGCACGTCATGGGTATAGTCCCACAGCGCATAATCAGCGCCTGCAGGTATATGAGCAGAGTGGCCATGACCACGAAAATCGAGCGCAATAATCCGTATATCTAGCGCTTCCACTAAGCGTGGCGCAAGGCGTGTAAAGCTTGCCGCGTTATCTAGCCAGCCATGTAGTGCAAGCCAGGTAGGTGCATCAGCACGCCCCCAGCTAAGTGCGGCCAAACGTCCTTGGGCTAGAGCAAGCGGCTGTGCGGTTAAGGTTGCTCTCATCACGTTTGCGGGTTCGGTCATAAGCGGTTTCTCTAAGCGAAAGTGCTGAGTATTCGTTTGGTATAAGCAGGCTAGCTTAAGCGTTGTAAGGATGACGCTATACGGCGTAAACGTTACCATGCCCCGCATTAGTCTTCCGCCGTTTTCACACCCACTTACTGCTATGGAGTTTGCCATGAAACCCCGCCGCGATACCCGTGCCCGCAACTTAGTGTTCTTCATCACCATCGTAAGCGCTTTGGTCGTAGGCCTTTGGCTAGCACGCTAAGTTTTGTTTGCCAAGAGAGGTCGCTTGCATTTTTTTGCTCATGAATAAATACTGCTCACAATGGCTGTATATAAACGGCTATGTTGGTATCTGCTGTTGGTTTGAGCCAATCGCTATACGAAGCCACCTTTCCTCCGTTGGCTCTGCGGTTTCAAACAATCGTCGCCATGCCAGATAGTTGGGTAAATACGCAGTTCCTACTCCATGAAAGCGCCCCATCCAGCCCTTTAACCGGCCCATATAGCTATTGACGTTCTGAATGTGGTATTCCTTGCCGATCACGCGCTGATGATCGAGCGTGATCAAACGATGGTGAGCAATGCCATGGTTAGCAGAGAAAGTTTTATACCAGCTATGTCCATCTGAACATAAAATCGAGTCGCGATTGATGATCGGCTCCAGGAACTCATGAACAGTCGATTGCTTAAGCGCCGGATCCACTAGATCACTTACTCGGCCATTACGGTCTCGTGCAATAACGACGGGTATCTTATTAACTTGTTTGGACTTTTTGGCCTGTCCTCCACGTTTCCGCGGCTTACGGTGAGAAAGGTTGCGCTGTCCCTTACACGACTCCAGAAAGTAGGTCTCATCTACCTCTATGATTCCAGATAATGCGTTAGCGTTGGAACTTGCGCTTGCTTTAAGGAAACGATGACGCCACCGAAAAGCCGTTTTTAAATCAATGCCCACTCGGGCGGCTGAAGCGCGTAACGTCAAGCTGTCTCTCATGCAACTCAGGTAGTCGAACCATTTATCTCGGTGCTGCAGTTTGGCTAAGGGCCTACCTGTAAGGGCATTAAACGTCTTGTGACATTCAGAATTCCGGCATCGATACCGCTGCAAGCCACCGCTACGCCCCCACTTAATAGGGTGTGCACTGCCACAGTGCGGACATGGCAAGTGCTGGCTGGCGGTATCAATCAGCGCATTCGCCTGAGAGCTGATTTGCCCAAGAAGACGATCCGCCAAGTATTTCTTGCGATCAACTGGGAGGCTAGAAAGTGTCCGCTCAAGGATTTTAAAGGCTGCTTGCTTCATGGCATGCTCCAGAGGAAGGCTGCACATACAGTATTTTATACAGTATATTTAAAGCAAAACAACAGAAGATGACAACATAGCCATATAAACACACTATTTACTCATGAGGATGCTAACGATGCCGCTAACGTCTCAGCCGCTGCCTTTTCCAGCACTACATGGCCGCGCTGGCTTTAGCGGCTTCCCTTCCCCCGCCCAGGATTACGAGCATCGCACGCTGGATCTCAACGTGCGTCTAATCAAAAATCCCACCCAAACGTTTTACCTTACGGCCAGAGGCGACAGCATGGAGGGCTGGGGTATTTTCGATGGCGACCTGCTGGTGGTGGACCGCAGCGTGCAGCCTCGTTTAGGTCATATATTGGTGGCCATGTTTAACGAAGAAGTGCTGATTAAGCGTTACGCACTACATTGCGGTGCGCCGCACCTCTGCTCTTCTCACCCACACTACCCGCCGCTACCTCTGGACGGCACCGAGTGCCAGCTGTGGGGGGTGGTACGTGCCGTAGTTCACGAGTACCTGCCATGATTGGCCTTGTAGACGCCAACAACTTTTATGTCAGTTGTGAGCGGGTATTTAACCCCGCACTTGAAGGTAAAGCCGTTGGTGTAATGTCCAACAACGACGGCTGTGTCATTGCCCGCTCGGCCGAAATGAAAGCCATGGAGATCCCCATGGGCACGCCAGCCTTTAAGCTAGAAGGATTAAGGCGGCGTGGCGCCATTCACTTAGTATCATCTAACTACGAGCTGTATGGTGATATGTCGGCGCGGCTTGCTCAGCTATTACGGGACGCCTGCCCAAAGGTAGCCCCTTACTCTATTGATGAGATGTTTATCTATTTAAATGGGCTGGGTACTACCAAGTGTCTCGCCATTGGCGCAGCACTACGTCGGCGTATTCGTCGCCACTTGGGGCTACCCGTGTGTGTAGGACTTGCCCCCACCCACACGCTGGCAAAGCTCGCTAACCATATAGCGAAAAAACAGCCTCACTACCAGGGCGTCTGCCTACTCAGCGAAAATAGCAGCACCACCGCAGCGCTACTCAAGCAACTTCCGGTCAGCGACGTATGGGGCATAGGAAAACGGCTTGCCGAGCAGCTAGCCATAAACGGTATTCATACAGCGTGGGATCTGCGCAAGTGCGACCATAAACGGCTACGCCAGCAATTTTCTGTGGTACTCGCTCGCACAGCTCTAGAACTGCGAGGAACGCCCTGCCTGCAAATGAATGCACTAGAGCAACCGCGTCAGCGAATTATGACCTCGCGCTCGTTTGGCAAAGCGACAGGCATAAAGGCCGAGTTGTACGGTGCGCTGCAGCGCCACGCTCAGCGTAGTGCTGAAAAACTACGTCAACAGCGTAGCTTGACCCGCGCCGTACTGTTGTTTTTAAGTACCAACCGCCACCGCAAAGATCAGCCTCAGTACTTCCCCCGGGCGATGGTTCCTCTTCCCACTCCCAGTGACGATACGCGGATTATTCTTGCTGCAGTACGCGAGGGTCTAGAGCAGATATACCGCCCACATCATCACTTTATAAAGGCTGGTGTAATGCTGGTGGATTTAGTTGACACACAGCAGCACCAGCTCTCACTACTCCAGCGGCCTGCCAAGACACATCCGCGCTTGATGGAGACAGTCGATGCCATTAATCAGCGCATGGGCCAAGGCACGATACATTTCGGGATGACGGATGCACAAGCGCCATGGCAACTACGCTGCGCCCATCGTTCAAAGCGCTATACCACTCGGTGGGATGAGCTGATGGAGGCTGGCACGCATCCCGGTGCCATACAGGCGTTTACATCGCACCCGTAACCGCTACCGAGGTCCACGCAAGCGATTTTTAAACGACATTTCCCTCACCTGCCAAACGCCACTGCAAAAGGTGGAAATCATCTCTCAGCAGCGGCGCCTGTTATCTGGACAACGACCCTAATGCGTTACGCAGGCTTGAACGCTTGGCGCAAGCGTGGGCTTAAGGTCTCCCCCACCGCTACCATTACCACCAAAATCGCTAGCAGCCACGGCCAATGCACCGCGAACGAAACTTGGTAAAGCCCCAAGGCATCAGCAAAGATAACCAAGATACCCAACGGGCTGACGTAGCGCACCATGGTTAACCACAGTGCATAAGGTAACGGCGCCAACCCAAGCTCATCACGGAAAGTTTCACTTTTCAGCACAAAGCCTGCTAACACGACTGTGCCCAATCCACCCAGCGGCATCATCCAGCGCGACGTCAGGTAATCAAGCCAGTCGAAAAAGGTTTTGCCCGCCAGGGTCCAGTCAGCGCCCAGGTTAAACGACAGCATCGCCAGCGTGCTGATCAGCCACAACACGATACCGGTTGCCCACGATGCTGACTTGCGGGTCATGCCCTTGTTGTCGCATAACCACGACACTGTGGCCTCAACCATCGAAATAGACGAGGTCAACGCGGCCATCGACAGCATCAAGAAAAACAGAATGCCAAACAGCGTACCCAACGGCATCGCTTGGAAGGCCAATGGTAAGCTCATAAAGATAAGGCCAGGGCCTTCACCGGGGTCCATGCCGTTGGCAAAAATCACCGGGAAAATTGCCAGACCTGCCATCAGCGCAACCACCGTATCCGCGACTGCAACACTGACTGTGGTACGACCAATTGAGGCACCTTTAGGCAAGTAACTGCCGTAAGTAAGAATAGCGCCAGATGCCAGAGAAAGGGTGAAGAACGCATGCCCCAATGCTGCCAGCATCCCTTCGCTAGAGAGGCTGCCCGCATTGAATGCAAACAGGAAGTTTACCGCATCACCAAACCCACCGGAAAACACGCCGAAAACAATCAATAGCGCCAGCATTAATACCAACCCCGGCATCATCCAGCTGACGCTTTTCTCAATGCCCTCCTGAACACCTTTACCCACAATCACCATAGTGATCAGCGTGACCAGGGTACTCCAACCGCCCAGGATAAATGGGTTAGCGTTATTAGCGCCAAATACGGCGGCCATATCATCAACGCTGCTGCCCGCCAAGCCACCGGTAAGCATCTTCCATAAATAGGAGAACGACCAGCCCGCTACCACGACATAAAACGACAGGATCATAAAGCCACACAGCATGGCCATCCAGCCAATTAGCGACCAAGCAGAGGATCGGCCCGACTCATTCACCACACGCCGAATCGCATCGATAGGGCTACCACGGCCACGGCGACCAAAAGAGATCTCGGTCATCATTACCGGTACGCCCACGGCCAGAATGCACGCTAAATAAACCAGTACGAAGGCGCCGCCGCCATACTCCCCAGTGATGTAGGGGAATTTCCAAATATTGCCCAATCCCACCGCCGAGCCGGTGGCTGCCAACATAAAGCCCCAGCGGCTCAGCCACTGAGTGCGAGGTTGCCCTGAAGAGGTCATTTGCCCAGTTATCCTGTCAGAAAAAGGCGCCTATCCTAGAGGATTTCGCGGGCAATGCCCACTTATACCGACCTCCATTTAACCTTGGTTTATCGCGCATAAACAGCGACTTTGGCCTCGGCATCCAGGCGTTGGGCGGTTTGATCGACGCGTCGTAGCCAGACGAGCAACAGCGCGCCTAAAGCGACAAAACCGCCCGCTAGCCATAGCCCCACACCATAGTGGCCGGTGGCCTCCGCCAGCATGCCGGTAAGCGCCGGGGCGATGATCTGCGCAGCACCATAGGCCAGCGTCATTTTTCCCATTAATCGTGCCGGGCTGGCGGGGTATAGGCGACCTGCCATGGTCAGTACCAAGCTGACACAGCCCAGGAAAGTTCCGCCATACAGCACCGCGCTGAATAATACCGCTGCCAGGTTAGTCGTCACCGCGGGCAGGATAATGCCGATGACCTGCAGCCCCATGGCCACAATCAATGCCCCCAGATAACCGATTCGGCGGGCGACCAAGTCCCACAGCATGACTGCCGGTGCTGCGGCCAACCCCACCAGCGCAAAAGTCCAGTTGCCCGCACCTGCCAGCAGTGGTTCGCGCTCCACGATGGTAACGATAAAGGTGGCACTGATCACATAGCCGTAACCGGCACAGAAATAGGCGGCCAGCATCCAGCGCATAAAGGTACGGGTGGGCGGGTTCGTCACCGAACCGGCTCTGGCCCCCGGTTGGGCCAGCAAGGGACGCGGAAGCCAGCGCCAAGCAGGCACTGACAACCCCACAGCAAGGATGCTGAACCCCCACCACTGGGCCTGCCAGTCCATTGACAGTGCCAACATCAATTCCACCGCTACCGCGGCAAGCACAATACCCAAGCCCAAGCCGGCAAAATGGATGCCGAGTTCAACCCGCTGGTGGTGCTGAATCAGCCAATGCAAAATCAGCCCTGACGCCAACAGCATCGCCCCGCTGCTCGAAAACCCCGCTAAGAAACGCAGCCCCGCCCAGAGCCAAAAATGTTCGGTCAATGCCATGCCTGCCGTGGTGAAAACGGCCAGCACTAAACAAATACGGTACAGCGTATCTTTCATATGGATACTACGCACCGTGGCCGCCAGCAGGGCACCCAGCATATAACCGGCATAGTTCAGCGCTGCCAACCAGCCACCATCGGCGTCGCCTATCCAGGTTTGCTGCTGCATCACCGGCAATAGCGGCGTGTAGGCAAAGCGCGCCACCCCAATGCAGAGCAGCTGACTAAAAACACCCGCCAGTAGCACTTTAAAGCGCTGGGCACTTAGTGTTGCTGCGGTCATAGAGCTGTTCCTTAGACACCGTTACGTGTTGTCATATTCATTAGCACGCATACATTAATACGCATAGTAAGGTGTTTCGGGTAGCGCGTCATGACCACCTAGGTAGGGGGGGCGGCTAGACGTTGACCTCCAGACTTAATAGCAAAAACGACAGTGTTTTGCCATGCCCATCCAAGTTAAGCGCACCATTAACACCGCCCTGCAGCACGTCATCAATCACAAAGTTCATACCCGCCAAGTTGGGCAAGGGGTAACGCCGTACTCGGCTGGCACCACGGTGGGCAAACAGTGCCAGCACCCGCTCTTCGGTCACTTGTTCCAGCAAGGTGGCATAATGACCAGAATCATAGGCAAACAGCGCCACATTAAGGCGTTCGCCCTTGTCCCCTGCACGGGCATGAGCTAATTGGTGAAGAGTCACTACGGTATGAGAACGTTCGGTGCGCGGATTGTGTTCAGCTTGCAGCATAGCGGCCACTCCTACTAACGCCCATTAGATTCGTTTCAAACAGGCTGGCATAGGCCTGAATATCGCTACGTTTCACTAAATAAGAGGCGGTAAAAACCCGCCGTTGAAACTGACGGCGCACACCGCCGCCGCCAGCAGGTCCTGCACAGTAAAGCGCTAGTAACTCTTGGGTGGCGCGCGCTACCCAGCGCCGCTCGCTGTGTTCGGCTGCTAACCGCAGTCGATAATCACCGCTTATAGAAGTCGCTGCGCTGCGCTGCAGCTCACCGCTGTCACTATCGAACACGCTGGCAAGACCAATAATATCCAAGCGAGTGCGTAGCTCAGTGGGGGCACGAAACACCAGCCGTTCACGCAACACCTGTGCTGCAAGCTGCGCCCGTGCCAACGCATTAGGCCCTGCATAGGATATTTCCGCCTCGCCCTGCCAGCCCCCCTCGTAACACACCGTGGTTTTTAGCCGTTCAGGAGCAGGCTTGCCGCGAATACCCGTTACCGCTACGCGGTTGGGCGAGAGCTGGCGTACTTCAGCATGAGAAAGATCCACCGTGACATCTGGGGTCAGGTAATTAGCTGGGTCGTGAACCTCATAGAGCAGTTGCTCTTTTACCGTTTGCTCGGTGACGCAGCCTCCGCTATTGGCAGGCTTGGTAATAATAAGATTGCCATTCTGTTCTACCTCGATAATCGGATAGCCCACTGTGGCAAGTCCTGGTACATCTTTGAAACCCGGATCAGCAAAATAGCCACCACTCACCTGAGCACCGCACTCCGCCAAGTGCCCCGCCATCATGCCGCAGGCTAGGCGATCCCAATCGTCCCAGCGCCAATCAAAGTGGTGCATCAACGGCGCTAAAAACAGCGCTGGGTCAGCAACACGCCCTGTCACTACCACATCGGCCTGCATAGCCAGCGCCTCGGTTAGTGCCTGGGCACCCAGGTAGACATTGGCTGAAATCAGGGCGTCATCACCTGGCATATCGAGCCTCTCGGCCTCCCAACGCTGTAAATCCAGACGATGTAACTGCTGACGGATATCGTCACCATGCACCTGAGCAATACGTATATCAGTACGGCCAAGCTGGGCGGCCAAATCAGCAATCACCTGACACGCACCACTTGGATTAGCCGCACCGAAGTTGCCTAAAACTTTAATATTGTGATCCAGACAGTCACGCAGCACCGGCGCCAGCAACTCATCTAGCAGCGGCTCAAACCCTCGCTCTGAATCGTCACGCATCGCACGGTGGGCTGCTGCCAGCGTTCGCTCACCCAAAGTTTCAAACACTAATGCAGATGGCTGCTGGCGCTTAATTAATTCAGCGACCACCGCGACGGCGGCATCGGTACGGTCACCGGAAAAGCCTGCTCCGCTACCTAATAGAAAACTCATAGCTGTGTCTCCTTGGTTTGGAGGGGTTGGCGGTCGCTGGGGAGAGTCACAGGCTCGTTATCCAGCAGCGTATGACGGCGAATAAACAGTCCAATGATTAACCCCAGCGCGGCTAGCGTGGAGAGCCAACCAGGTGTAAGCGCAAGCCCAATCACCGCAATTAGCGCTATCACATCAATCATACGATTACCCGTCATCACGACACGCGACATAAGCGAAGCAAACGCCACCACAAACACCACTCCCTGGCAGCTGGCTAACGCAACCTCCCAGGCTGATCCAAACCCTGCCAATGCTGGGTAAATCAGCAACAAGAAAGGGATGACATAGATAGCCGCCGCCAAGCGCACTGACTCAATAGCAGCAGGTAGCCAGTTAGTACCGGCAATCCCTGAGGCGACAAATACCGCAATGCAGACAGGGGGCGTAATCACCGATAACGTAGCGAAGTAAAAAACAAACAGGTGGGCAATAAGCGGCTCGACGCCTATCGCTGTAAGCGCGGGGGCCAGTACAGAAGCCACCAGTACGTATGCCGCGGTAGTAGGAATCCCCATGCCCAAGATCAAACAAACGCCGCCAACGATAAAGGCAACCAGGAACAGTGACTCCCCGCCCACAGAGACAATAAGACTGGCTAGCGTCACACCGATGCCGGTCATACCAATCATTGCGACCAATATCTGCGCCCCGGCAAGCAGCACACCGATAATCACCATGCCTTTACCCGCGTCTACTAATCCCGCCACCAGCTTGCCCACAATCTCGCGCAGCGGCATTTTGGCTATTAGTGCAAAGGGTACAAAGGTGAGTATGGTCATTAAGATGCCGTAGAACGCCGACATCTGAATCGAACGGCCGCTGAGCACGCCGTAAAATAGCCCACCTAAGGCAGCTAGAATGGGAATAATGCGCTCAGGCCGAATCACCTCAGACCAGGCAGGCAGCTCATCTTCAGGCACCACCTGCAACTGGCGGCGTTTAGCCACTAAGTGAATGGTGACAAACACCCCAAGATAGAACAGTACGGCGGGCAGTAAGGCCGCTAACGCAATACGCAGGTAACTTTCACCTAAAATCTCCGCCATGATAAACGCCGCAGCGCCCAAGATAGGCGGCGCTATTTGCCCACCGGTGGAGGCCACCGCTTCCACCCCTGCGGCGAAGGGACGGGGGTAGTTCAAACGCTTCATCATCGGAATGGTAAAGTTGCCTGTGGTAGCCACATTGGCCACCGCGCTGCCGCTGACCATGCCAAACAACCCGGACGCCACCGTCGCTACCTTGGCAGCACCACCCGGTGAACGACCACTAATGCGCAGCGCCAGATCCATAAAGGTATTGCCACCCCCGGTATGCAGCAACAAACAGCCGAACAGCACGAAAGCAGCAATGGTAGTAGCGGCCACCCCAACCAGCATGCCCCATACCCCCAAATCACCGAGGTAGATGGTTTCGGTCATGTAATAAAGGTCGAACCCACGGTGACCAAGCGGCCCTGGGATCGCCGCACCCAGCCACGCGTAAGCCAGCCCCGCCAGCACCAGCAGTGGAAAGATAATCCCAATGGCACGCCGCGAAAGCTCTAAAATAGCCACCAGCAGCACGCCGGTTAGCAGCATATCTCGGGGCGTAGCCCAGGGCAGCTCAACCAAAATGTGTTCGTGACTGAGCGCCACATAGCTGCATGCCAGTACAACGCCCATGGCTAGTACCGCATCAATAGCGATCCCAAATGGGCGCCAGCGCTTGCCGGCACCTAAGGGATAAACAGCAAGTCCCAACAAAATGACCAGCGCAAGAAAGATGCTCCGCTGAATCAAACTCTCGAAAGGTCCCGTCGCAGAGGTATAAAGGATTAGACCGCCTAATAAGAGCGCTAAGCCTTTGGTGACTGTCTCACGCATGATCATCTTCTCCGCTTTACCTTACTCAACAGGCTGCAAGGCATCGGGGATGTCATACCCCTGCTCTTCAAAATAGCGCGCCGCGCCAGCATGTAGCGGCACCGTACCTACTTCTAAGGTCATCTTCGCTACATCCGCATCACGCATAGCAGAAAAGGCGTTGACCTGTGGCTCAGGGTTTTCCATTACTGCTTTTACAATTTGGTAGGCAGTCTCTTCATCCATATTCGGGTGGGCATGTACAGCAACGCCAAATGCCCAAGTGGTATAAGCGGGAATCCCTTCTGCCGCACCTTCAGGCACATCTACAATCGCCACATCAGGCATTTCAGTGCGTAATGTTGCCGCTTCTTCTGCATTGAGCGATAGCACGCTAATTGGCGTAAAGGTGGCAATATCCATGGTGGAGCCATCTAACCGCTCACCTACTCCCGACTTTACCGAGCCCATCACGCGCCCATCTTTCATAGCATCCACCATGTCACTGGTAGAACCACGCACGTAGCTGGGCTCAATACCTAACGTCCGCATGACCGCTTCGGTGGTTTTTTCGGTGGCGGAGCCGGTAATACCTGGGTTGAAGCGGACACCCTCTAAATCAGCAAAAGTGGCCACATTGGCATCTTGGCGCATCACAGCATTTTGCGGCGCTACGGTGTAGACCCAAAGCAAGCGGTTATCAACCGGGCGGCCTTCAAAATCTTCCTGACCCGCGTAGGCGTGATACCCCGTGTTAGTGGTTACCAAGCCCATATCAATCTGGTTACGACCTAAACGACGTAGGTTATCCACCGTGGCACCGGTTTCCGCCACAGACGAGCTCACACCTTCAACTTGGTTGTTAATAATTTGATTAACCGCGACAAAGTAGCTGTAGTGGCTTGAGGAGCTTGAGGTGGAACCAATCAGCAAGCGCTCATCGGCATGAGTGGTAGCAGCGACCAGCACAGCGGCGCTCGCCACCATAGCGGTAAGTAGCGTTTTCATTGTGTCTCCGAAGCTCGCGCAACGAGCTATTTGTTTTTATTAAAAGTAGTGATCGCGACGCTTGTTGCATGCGATAGAACAAGCATGATCCGAGGATTTAATTTTGTATATTGAATAGTTTTTAATTTATGTTTTACTTTCTAAATGAATCCAAGCATCCAGCAGTTGCGTGTTTTTGTCGCCGTCGCCCACTCCCGCAGCCTTGCGGAAGCCAGTGAGCACATTCATCTTTCCCAACCAGCGATCTCTATAGCGCTGCGTAAACTTGAAGAGAGCGTCGGTGGTGCACTGTTTGCACGCACTAGTCGTCAGCTCACCCTCACGCCTGAGGGCGAAACCTTTTTGCCAGTAGCGGTGCGATTATTAAATGATTGGAACGAAGCTTTTGAAGACCTCAATGAGCGATTTTCCAAACAGCGCGGCAAGGTAACCGTGGCCGCTCTGCCCACTTTGGCAGCGGGGTTATTTCCAGGGGTGATAAAGCGTTTCCACGAAGCCTACCCACGCATTAATCTGAGCCTGCACGATGTACTGGCCGACCAAATTAACCAGATGGTGCGTGAAGGCCGTGCCGACTTTGGACTTTCGGTTCCCCCCAGCGATGCTGACGACCTCACGTTTGAGCCTGTACTCGAAGATAGCTATGTGGCTGTTTGCCCCTGTGGGCACCCCCTCTTGGCGCAGTCTGAGGTGCTCTGGAGCCAGTTGGCCGCCTATCCATTTATCGGTATTAATCGCCTGTCCAGTTCACGACAGGATATTGATCATATTATGCAGAGCGTAGGGGAACGGCTGGATATCTTGTGCGATGCACGTCAGATCGCTACGGTAGGCCGTATGGTAGCTGCAGGCTTAGGAGTGAGTGTGCTTCCCTCATTAAGCTTTCGACAAATCTCTACCGATGGCATTGAACACCGGCCACTGGTAGAGCCGACGATCCGCCGTGAGTTGGGCATTGTACTTAGCCCTTACCACCCTCCCTCTGCCGCAGCAACAGCATTACGCCAGTTGATCCACTGTCACGATTAAAAGGGAACACGGATAAGCATTTTCAATGCTGCTTTCTCTACACACGGGGCTGGAATCTGGCAGACTAAACGTGATTAACACCCACCACCATAAGTGAGCAAACACGATGAGCGATACCGCACAACCCTGGACGCAGCCAATGCCTGACGCGCAGTTCAATATCATGCGCGATATTCTTGCCGCTCCCAGCCCCGTTGGCCTGGAAGGCGCCATGACCTATGGCGTACTAAAACCCTACTTTGAAAGTTTCGCGCCAAGCGACTGGCATCTGCATCAGTTTAAGGGCAATGCTGGCGTAGTGCTGGACACTCATCCCGGCCGCGATGATATGTTTAAACTGATGATCATCGGCCATGCGGATAAGATCCGTATGCAGGTACGTTCGATTGGCGAAGATGGCAAAATCTGGATCAATACTGACTCCTTTCTGCCTACCGTGCTGATCGGCCATGAGGTAAAACTATTCAGCGAAGGCCCGGAGGCCCCTGGCAGCTACCGCAGCATAGAGGGAGGCACGGTAGAAGCACTGGGCGCGATTCACTTCTCTGATCCTGCTCAGCGCGATGGCAGTAAAGGCATCAAGAAAGAGCAGATCTATCTAGACCTGCAAATTCACGGAGAGAACAAAAAGCAGCAAGTACTGAACCTGGGTGTACGGCCCGGTGACTCGATTATTTTCAACCGCCCCATCCGTCCAGGCTTTAGCCCCAATACCTTCTACGGTGCCTACCTGGATAATGGCCTGGGCTGTTTTGTTACCGCTGAAGTGGCGAAGCTGATTGCTGAAGCTGGTGGTACAGAAAAAGTTCGCGTGATGTTTGCTATTGCCAGCTATGAGGAAATTGGCCGTTTTGGCAGCCGAGTTTTGGCTGGTGAACTAAAGCCTGATGCGCTGATTGGCGTGGACGTAAATCACGACTACGTAGCAGCTCCCGGCATTAGCGATAAGCGGATGCAACCGCTAGAGATGGGCAAAGGTTTTACTATGTCTGTTGGCTCCATTGCCAGTGAGCAGCTCAACCGTATTATTGCCAACGCAGCAAAAGAGCAAGACATACCGATGCAAAGAGATATGGTGGGTGCAGATACAGGCACCGACGGCATGGCAGGCGTACTAGCCTCCATCGACAGCGCCGCCACGTCGATTGGCTTTCCTATCCGCAACATGCACACCATTTCAGAAACCGGTAACACCCAGGATGTGCTCGCCGCTATCCATGCGCTAACTCATACCATTAAAGCGCTGGACGCACTGCCTAACCTTCAGCGGGAGTTTCTAGACAACCATCCTCGGCTTGACCAAGCTAGCCCACTTAGCCACCAAGGCAGCGCCAAACCGGATAGCGACGAAGAGACAACCGCCTAATTAGCGGCAAAAAAAACCCCGGCCATCACTGGCTGGGGTAGCAGTAGCTCCTCCGTAATCCTTCTTCACGAACTTCCTGTTCGTGCATCCATGGCCTTTCAAGCACTCCCTGCCTGCTCTACTCCTGGCACCTTTCCCTGTGTTACTACCCACAATGCGCCTTCTATATGTCAACTTTATTAACTTCAGAATTAACTTCAAATAAAAAACCCCCAGCCATCGCTGGCTGGGGTTCATCAGGTCCTCCCTAATCTCACTTCACGAACATCCTGTTCATGCATCCCTGTGCACCGCAAGCACTCCCTGCTTGCAATTCCTTTTAACGCTGTCCCTGCGTTATACACATACAGTGCGCCTTATAATTGGTGAGTTATCTAACCTAGGATATGAAAGAGTAAAAAAGTTTTATGCTGAGCAGATAATAAATGCCAAGAGACAGCTTGCGGTGATTTCAAATAAAAACATACAATCATGCATGTTTTTATTAAAAATAAAGGCCCCTCCCGTGACTCTGATTGCTACTCGCTTGACCAAAAATGTACCTACCGCCAAATTTAGTATTACTGGGTTAGCAGCTGCTGCCAGTATTGCGCTCGCTGCCCCTACGCTGGCAGATCATTGGCAAGGCAGTGTGGGCGCAGGCGCTATTTACGCTCCCGACTATGCAGGCAGCGATGATTACGATACTCGTGTGCTGCCCGTTCTAAACTTAACCTATGGCGACCAGCTGTCTATCAACGTACGTGATGGTATTGAGTGGCACGCTGTACGCCAAGGAAACTGGACAGCCTCTCCTTTTATCGGTTACACCTTTGGGCGAGATAATAAAGGTGATATCAGCCAATTTGAAAAAGTAGACGGCGGAGCAACGCTGGGCCTACGCGTTAGCTATCAGCACGGCTTCTGGCGCTATAGCCTAGCGGGCAGCACAGCAGTAAGTGGCGATATGGAGGGTGCCACCTTCTCCGGGAGTGCTGCCCTACGCACCCCCATCAGCGAGCGCTTACTCTTTGTATTGGTACCTAGCATCAGCTACTCCAACGAAAAATGGACGAACTCTCTGTACGGAGTTTCCAGCGAAGACAGTGCACGTAGCGGCATCGCTACCTATGCCCCCAATGGCGGCTATTGGCACCTGGGCATGAATGCCAGCCTAAGCTACACGTTAACACCAGAGTGGACAGCTACCGGCTTTGTAGGCGCCACCCACCTCACCGGTAGCGCTGCAGACAGCCCTATTGTTGATGAGCTAGGTAGTAAGTGGCAGGCCCTGAGCGGAGTATCACTCTCTTACCGTTTTTAATACGCTAGGACGCTAGGCACGCTTGACGTCCCAAAGCGTGCCTAGCGATCGTGTTATCAGAGCCAATAGGAACGTTATGGACAACATTGTTAACCACCACCGGATGATGTCGCTTATCAACCGATTTTCAGGCGTAGGGCTGCTAGTGGCGACGCTCTTCTTCGCGTTTTCTTTAACGCCAAGCCTCGTCCCGCGTCCAGTGGTGGCTCAAGGCATTGTTTCAGGGCTTAGCTTCTCGGCAGGCTACGCATTGGGGGTTACAGGCCTCACTCTTTGGCGCTATCTGCATATACCCGAGCCCAGTCCCAAAATAGAGCTCTATTTAAAGTGGCTAGCTGCCCTGATATGCCTAGGGATTTCGGTGACTTTTCTCTGGCGCGCCGCAGAGTGGCAAAACAGCATACGCCTGCTAATGGAGATGGAGCCAACCAATGGCACGCGTCCCTTATCAGTGGCACTGATTGCCACGGGTGTATTTATTTTCCTGCTGCTGATTGCGTTACTTTTTAAACGCACGTTTCGTCTGCTTTCTCATAAACTGGCGCACATTCTACCTCGTCGCACGGCGCAAGTATTAGGCACCATAGCTGCCATTGCGCTGTTTTGGTTGATTATTGAGGGGGTGATTTTTTCCTATGCACTCAAAATAGCCGACCGCTCTTATCAGCAGGTAGATGAGCTTATGCAGGATGAGTTATCACCTCCTCTAGAGCCAAACAAGCCCGGTAGCGCTGAATCATTAATTAGCTGGGAGGCGCTAGGCAGCCGTGGTCGGCGCTTTGTGACCCAAGGCCCTGATGGAAACCAAATTGGAGAGTTTCTAGGCGAACAAGCCCTCGACCCTATACGCGTGTATGTTGGCCTCAATGCAGCTGAAACGGCCGCCCAACGGGCCGAACTAGCGTTGGAGGAGCTTATTAGGGTGGGTGGTTTTGAGCGTTCGGTCTTAGTCATCGCAACCCCTACCGGACGCGGCTGGGTAGACCCTGGCGCCCAAGACACTGTGGAATACTTACACCGGGGTGACATTGCCACGGTGGCGGCTCAATACTCTTACCTGCCTAGCCATCTATCACTGGTGTCGGAAGCCGAATATGGCGTTGAAAATGCCCGAGCGTTATTTGCCACGGTATACGATTACTGGTCCTCCCTACCTAGCGATGATCGTCCAAAACTGTATTTGTTTGGCCTTAGCTTAGGCGCTCTCAACTCAGACTTATCCTTCGATCTGTACGATATTATTGATGACCCCTTCCACGGTGCACTGTGGAGTGGCCCACCTTTCCGTAGCGATACCTGGCGCTCTGTTACCGCTGGCCGCGACCCTGGCTCCCCAGCGTGGCTGCCCACGTTTCGGGGTGGTTCGGTAGTCCGCTTTATGAACCAAACCCAAGGGCTTCAGGCAGCACCTGGGGAGTGGGGAGATTTCCGTATTGCCTACCTGCAGTACGCTAGCGACCCCATTACTTTTTTTGAGCCAGAGGCCTTCTGGCGTGAACCAGAGTGGATGCGTGCACCACGCGGACCCGATGTCTCACCAGAGTTGCGTTGGTACCCTGTCGTTACCATGTTACAACTACTGGTCGACCTAGCGACCGGTGGCGCACCACCCGGTTTTGGCCATGAAATAGCGGCCGAACACTACATTGATGCCTGGGCAGCACTTTCCGAGCCAGCGGGCTGGGATGAACAGCAACTTGCGCGACTGCGTGATTACTTTATTCAAGCTCGTGAGGCACATATTAATCACTAGCTCACAGCCATCAGCTTAAATAAAGTCCACACAACAAAGCTGAGTTATGCAATGACATAACATCCAGGATCAGTTCTACACTCAATGAGTTAATACACAGGAGGTTCACTATGTCTCAGCAACAGTGCGCATGTCCCAAGTGTAAATGCTCAGTAGATAACCACTCCATTGAGAAAGACGGGAAATTTTATTGCTCTCAATCCTGCGCAATCGGCCACGCCGATGGCTCCACTGACTGTGGCCACAACTGCAAGTGCGGTTAATCACCGAGCTAGATAACTAGTTTATGATCGCTTACGCCCCGCCGCCCAATACGGCGGGGCATCAAGTCGCTATCCCCCAATGCCTCCCCAATGATGCAAAAGACGCCTTCTCTACCCAAATATCAAAACGTGCGAAAGGCAGGTATGCCAACTAGGCTAAAGTGACATTAACTACCGGAAGAAGAGATCAATGTCCTCTACCACTGTGATTGTCGTTATCGTTGTTGTTCTCGTGGCTGTCGTAGGCTTTAGTGGTGGGTTACCATTTTAAAGAACTAGGCTTAAAGCGATTGCAGGCATTGTTAGCTAAGACTCCCCTCAAACGCATTCAGCGCTCACTGTAGAAACGATGTGATAAAACAGGCCGATTGAACACCTCTCGTTTTGCCTACTGTCTGAATAGCGTAAGCTTCCCATCTGAGCTGTTTTTCAAGGAATTGCAATGTCCCCCGACTGGTTGTCACAGGTACTACTCCCCTGGGTATTGGCTGGCGTAATGATGACCATGGGCCTTAATCTGACGGTGACCGACTTCGCTCGTACCTGCCGTTACCCTCGTCGTATCGTGCTCGGCACAAGCCTGCAGATATTGGCACTACCACTGCTGGCTTGGGGGTTAGTGGCATTATTGCCTCTTCCACCACTAGCTGCTGCCGGGTTGCTCCTGGTCTCTCTGGTACCGGGAGGAGCAACTTCAAACATGTTTAGCTATCTCGTACAAGGTGATCTGGCGTTATCCGTCAGTTTGACAGCCATTGCAGCGGTAATTGCCCCTTTCACACTGCCGTTGATTATGGGCTGGAACCTGGAGCTTCTAGGCTTGAGCAGCGCTGGGTTAAACCTGCCCTACTGGCCTACCGTCGGGCAGCTACTGCTTGTTACCCTGGTGCCCGTGCTCACCGGTATGCTGCTACGACACTTACTGGGGGCAGCTATACTGACGTGGTTACTACCCAAGATAAAAGTGCTAACAGGCGTGGCAATGATTGGCGTTGTGGCAGCACTGTTTATCAGCCATGCGCAGCGCCTACCCTCACTGCTCAGTATCGAGACCCTAGCAGTACTGCTGCTGTGCGTGTTAAGCATGACCCTGGGCCACCAGGTCGCACGCCGTCTCCACCTTCCCAACACCAGTGTCCGCGCTATCACCGTTGAGGTCGGCGTACAAAATGCAGGGGTGGCAATGATGGTAGCTTTCGCACTTTTGCAGCAACCAGGTATTGGCTTGGTGCCGCTGCTTTATGGCTTATTAATGAATGTGCCTGTCTTTCTATGGATGTTCACCTGCCTATGGCGAGATCGCCTGCAGACAGGCCGCTCCACGATACTTATGAAACGGGCATCTAAGTAAGGCACTCCGCTCGACGGCAAATCTCGGTGGTCAGCCGTTTAAACAACACAAGATGTGCAGGCATCATTGCCACCCAGTAGAGCTGCCCCGCTATCCCCTTGGGCTCCCAAAACGCGGTGGCCGTTAATTGGGCGCCGCTTGCCATTGGAGTAATTCTAAACTCCAGCACGCCCTGCCCCGGAGCCTTCATGCCGAACTCCAGCGCCAAAAGCACAGGAGCATCGGCAATTCGTACCTGCCAGCTATCAATGCGGTCTCCTGTCTTGATCGGACGTCCTACTGGCCTGCCGCGCCGCCGGCCTGGCCCACCCATGGCTGAGTCGAGCCACTCACGGATGGCCCAGAGACCGTTCATGGCGTAATAGCGATTGTCGCCACCAATCTCTGAGACAATACGCCAAACGTCATCCTCTCGGGCGCGAGCGAAGGCCGAGCCACTGGCGTGCAGAGGATATTGGCGGTAGTCATAAAGTGGCGTTTCAACGAGCATAAGAAGCTCCTGCCGATTGATAAGAATGCCGATCAGCTTAGTTTAGTACTGAGTGCTGAACTAAATTGATCTAGGCCAGAATATTCTCTAGGGTCAGCTCAAAGGCACAGGATTAATGGCAATGAACCAAAGCAAGGTAGTCATCACTGGAGCGACAGGTCTCATTGGCCGTCGTCTTGTGGAAAAGCTGGCAGAGTGTGGTACTGCCGTTACAGTGCTAAGCCGACACCCACGAGCAGCTTATGCTCTGTTCCCTCCAGCGCAGTTTCCTGATGTCACCGTGGCAAGCTATGCCCCCTATGAGCCTGCCACTATTGCCCCAGCGCTCTTTGGCGCCTCAGCGGTGGTACATCTGGCGGGAGAACCAATTGCTGCCCGTTGGACGCCCTCAGTGCGTTTAGCCATCCGTAAAAGCCGCGAAATGGGCACCCATTCGCTTGTCACCGCTATCGCAGGGATGAGTGATCGACCAGCTACGCTAATCTCGGCCTCCGCCTGCCGTTATTATGGGGTAAGCACCAGCGCACGCTTTGACGAAGACAGCCCGCCCGGCCCACCCGGTGACTTTCTGACCGACACCACGCATCTATGGGAGGCACAGGCACAGCGCGCCACCGAGCATGATGTGCGGGTAGTGATTCTGCGCTTCGGCATCACGCTGGCGGTAACTGAAAACGGGCGTGCAACGCTCAAACGACTGAACCCGTTTCTGGGTGGGCGTATTGGGTCGGGGCAACAGTGGGTCAGTTGGATCCATCGCGAGGATACTGTTGCTATCCTACTACGTGCGCTGGATACTCCCGAAATGCAGGGAGCCTACAACGCCACCTCCCCTAATCCCGTACGTATGTCTCAGGTAACCGACGCATTTGCCCACGCGTCGCGCAGCTTCTTGCACGTACCAGTTCCCACAATGGTGATTCGACAAATTCTTGGTGACGGTGCAACCGTTATTCTCGACGGCCAGCAAGTGCACCCCGACCGCTTGCTTGCTGAGGGCTTCAACTTTCGCTTCCCGCAAATCAAGCCGGCCGTCTATGACATCCTGTCCTGAGTCGCGGCTTGAGCCAAGCTGCGTAAAAACATGCGTAGCATGGCCGCACGCACAGGCCAGAGTATAAACCAGTGAAGTAACCCCCATACCCCGGCAGGATGCCAATGCAACACCAGTGTGATATTAGACCCACCTGCGGTAGTAGGCGCAATCGCGACTTCCATCCCGCCCTTGCCGGGTACAGCTAGTCGCGAGAGCAGGGTCAACTGTACGCCGGGCTGAACTCGATGCACACACCAACAATCAAAAATCTCCCCTTCAATGAGTTTTTCAGCATATTGATGTGACAAAGTAGTGGCATTACCCATCAACCGATCCACCGCTGCGCGCAGCCGGCGAACAAGGTTTAGTGAGAAATAGCCTTTATCCCGTTTTGCAAAGCTTGTAAGTACTCGCCACACTGCCTCTGGCGACACCGGATACGCCTGCTCTAACGCCATTCGTTTGCCGTAAAAGCTAATATCGTGACGATACCCGCGCAAATCAAACGCCCCCTCCCGCCAGCGACAGCCAGACACCATCTCGCACTCAGCTGCTAACGCCTGCGCGACGGCAGCATCAAAGCCGAGACATGTACGTGGGACAAGCGCTCGAAGGCTCGTGTCATCAGCACGCAGGTCATGCCTAAGCCCACCAATAAGGGCGCGTGCCAAAGGAGCAGGCACGCCAGTAACCAATCCCATCCAGTAGCTTGACAGTTCCGGGGTCAGAAGTGGCAAAGGGATAATCACCGGATCGCGTCGGCCAAGTGCGCGGGCAAGCTTGCGCATCATCGACTCATAGGTCAGCCGTTCTGGCCCGCCGGTTTCAAACACACGCCCTTCAGCCTCAGCTCGCTGAGCAAGTGCCGTAAGATCGTCAAGCAGGTCGGCCAAGGCCACCGGTGGCGAAGAGACACGTATCCACTGCGGTGTCACCATAACCGGAAGGTGCCCTACCAAGTCACGCATCACCTCAAACGCGGCTGAACCCGCTCCCATAATAATGCCGGCTCGCAGCTCAACTACCGGCACCGGCCCTTCACGCAGAATCGCACCAGTTTCTACCCGAGAGGCTAGGTGCTCAGTATCAGCTTGCTCTGGCGCCAGGCCGCCTAAGTATACGATGCGGCGCACGCCCGCCACTGCAGCCGCCTGAGCAAAATTACGCGCAGCCTCCCTGTCACGCGCAGGAAATCCACGCCCGCCCGCCATCGAATGGACAAAGTAGAAGGCTACCGTGACACCTTCAAGTGCTGGGGCCAGGGTGTTTGGGTCAAGCGCATCTGCACACACCTGATCGACCCCATCCCAGCCTTCAGCCGCCATTGCGGAGCACCGCCGCGCAGCAGCGCGAACTCGCCGCCCCTGAGCTATAAGGTGCGCCACCATGTTACGACCAACATAACCGCTTGCACCAAAGACCAACCAGAGAGAATCAGATTCGTTCATGAGGACTTGGCTAAGTCATCGGTCACACCATGCACACAAAAAAGCAGGTCATAAATCACTCTGTCTTGCTCCATTTTTTGTTGGGCTTTGCTTTCAGAACACCACCGACATGCCATTTGGCCTCAGATACTCCAGCACGTATAAAGACAGTAGCCAACTCAGAGGGGGCTGTCATTTCCAGGCAGAAAAATACGCAACAACAGCCGACTAAGCGGCAGTGTCTGATGATAACTAAAGGCAAACACTGATTTTTTAGAAAGTAGGCTTACCCAAGGTATCTCACATGTTTCTGTGGCAGCCAACGCAAAAATGCGGGCTGGAGTATGGGCAAGTATTGGTAGGCGAAAAATTGGCAGGCACAAAAAAGCCCGCTGATTACTCAGCGGGCTTTTTCTATATTCTGTGGCGGAGAGGGAGGGATTCGAACCCTCGAAGCCTTTCGACTTACACACTTTCCAGGCGTGCTCCTTCGACCACTCGGACACCTCTCCACATTTTTGCTCTGTTGCAGGGCACCGCCTTTCTCAACAGAACGGCGCGTATTCTATGGTCTAAGCCTTAAAATAGCAAGCCTTTTCAATATTTACGGCCCTGGCAACACAGCATAGCGACCACTGGCTTCCAGGCATAGCGTGTCACCGCAGTAAAGTTGTTGGTTCAGCGTAATACTACCTTTACCACGCGCTTTTAGCCTGGTCTCAAGCTGCTCAGGCCCACTAAGGTTACTAGGAGCACAGGTAATACGATAGTCACCCGTTACTGGTGCGAGAAAACGCTGACTGGCTTCTGCAACCACCACATCCTGAGCCAGCCCTCTCTCACGCAGCCATAGCGTTACCCAGCACCAGCCCTGCAACGTAGTTTGCGCAGTGAGGGCGCCACCAAAGCCAGTGCCTTTATCGTTGAGGCTGGGGCTAAGCGCCAACTGCCAGGTTAGCACCCCACTATCCTGGGTCATACGCTGAATGCCAAGCGCGCCCACCATGGGAATTGCCTCACCTAGCCACCGCTGGAAAGCATGGAGATCTTCTTGGCTATCCGGTAGCGGTAGCCGGGGGTAAGGGACTCCCGGCTGACGTGGCTGGCTCATCGCATGCTCCTATATAGCTGGTATGTCGGCGTTTCCGTTAGTCCCACCGCTCCACGAAGTCGGCCTGGTTATGCTGCGCTACCGGCTTATGGCGGCCTGCCAAGCTACCCAGATAAATAAAGGCGACCACTTCATCATCTTCATCCATCTCTAGACCTTTGCGCACCACTGGATCAAAAGCGTACTTGCCGCTACGCCACATAGCTCCTAACCCTAATGCGTGAGCAGCCAACAAAATGCCGTGAGCTGCACAGCCAGCAGAAATCACCTGTTCTATTTTAGGCACTTTGGAAATATCCGGCGTTACCTTGGCAATGACGGCAATAACTATCGGTGCACGAAGCGGCTTTTTACGCGCGGAATTTAGCGTATCGTCACTGGCGTGAGGGTCTTCTTGAAACTCCGCTTCAGCAAATAACTCCCCCAGACGCTCGCGCCCTTCGCCAATAAACTCGATAAAGCGCCAGGGGCGTAACTCTTTATGGTCTGGGGCGCGCAGCGCCGCTTGGTAAATAGCGCTAAGCTGTTCGGTACTGGGCGCAGGCTCAGTAAGCTTGCCCATGGAACTGCGTTCGTGAAGCAGCGTCAGTGCATCCATTATGACTCCCCTTTTTATTCAACGTTGGGCGCTACTCTAGCGCAGTCGCTTACTGCCTTGCTAGGCGCAAGGGACTAGGGGGCGTTAGCCCAGGAGTTGCTCGCCAGGGGCTAATATCCAATCCCCCCCTGCGTACGTAGCGAGCCAGCACTAAAAGCTCTTCAGGCTTAACCTGCTGCATGAGATCAGTGAAGATGTGTTCGACACAGTGCTCATGAAAATCCTGGTGCTGACGATAACCAATTAAGTAACGCAGCAGCCCTTCGCGATCAATTTTAGGGCCCTTATAGCGAATCAACACGCTGCCCCAATCAGGCTGGCCAGTGACCGGGCAATTCGATTTAAGCAAGTGAGAATATAAGCTCTCTTCAACGATCTCTTCCCCTGCCACTAGGAAGCTGGCACTGGGCGTGTAATTACTGACGTCTATATCCAGATCGTCCAAACACTCTCCCGGCAAGCTCTGAGGAGTAAGCTCACTGTCATCTACCGCCAATAACTCTACGCTGACCGGAGCCCCCGCCGCATCGGCCAGGTCACGAGCCAGCGTACTTTGCACCGCTTCTTGGTCAGCAAAGCGGGTTTGGTTAAAACTGTTGAGATAAAGCTTCCAGGATTTGGACTCAACCAGATTGGGCGACTCAGCAGGTAATCGAAAGCGTGCAACCGCCACGATAGGCTTGCCCCGCCCGTTTAACCAGGAAACTTCAAACGCGTGCCACTCGTCTTCACCAACAAACGGCAGCTTGCCTTCTTCAATACCCAGTGGGGCACGGTTAGCGGCTCGGGGAATGGGGTACAAAAGCCCCGCGTCATAATGCTCGGGGTAAGCAGAGTCACGCCCCAGCGGTGCATTTTCTAAGGTATCTGGACGGTATGCCATTGCTTATCACTCTCTAAATTATGCCGTAATACGATTAACTACGAATGCCCTGGCCCCGCTTCAGCATGGTAAGCGCCACCATAAACAGGACAGCAATAAACGTAACGATAGCAGCCAACGCCCACACTACCGGAATATCAGAAACACCTAAAAAACCGTAGCGGAAGACATTCACCATATACAAGATGGGGTTCAGCATTGAGACACTCTGCCAGAAGTCGGGCAGCATCGAAATCGAGTAAAACACTCCCCCCAGGTACGTCAGCGGCGTCAAAATAAAGGTTGGCACAATGGAAATATCATCAAACTTGTCGGCTAGCAGTGCGTTGATAAAGCCACCAATTGAGAACAGCGCCGAGGTTAACACCACTACTAGTACCGTTAGCAGCGGGTGCTCCACCGTTAAGCGAGTAAAGAACAGTGAAACAACTGTCACAATAAGCCCAACCCCCAGGCCACGCGCCATTCCCCCCAGAATAAAACCAGACAGAATCACCCAATTGGGCATCGGCGATACCATCATCTCCTCAATGGAACGCTGAAACTTATTTGAAAAAAAGCTAGAGGCCACATTGGAGTAACTGTTGGTAATGACCGACATCATAATCAGCCCAGGGACAATGAAGTCCATATAGCTGAAACCATCCATTTCACCAATGCGAGAACCAATCAAATTACCAAAAATGATGAAGTACATCGCCATAGTGATTGATGGCGGCAGCAAGGTTTGCGGCCAAATTCGGGTAAAGCGCTTGATCTCTTTAAGCACCAGAGTCCACAGCGCGACCAGCGTTTGCGTTACGTTCATACTCGCGCCTCCTGCCGCTCTCGCTGGTCGATCGTCTGCTGGCTACTTTCCACCATGGAAACAAACATCTCCTCTAAGCGGTTGGCACGGTTACGCATAGAAACCACCTTCACCCCCTGCTGGCTCAATGCACTGAACACATCATTGAGCTGCTGCCCCCGATGAATTACCAATGCCAATTGAGAAGGTTCAACCTGCTGGATCTCAAAGCCCTCAATGACAGGCGCTTGAGCGATCGGAGCGGCTAAGTCGAGCAGGAAAGTTTCAGTATTCAGCTCCGCTAATAGCTCGCGCATACTGGTGTCACGCACAATTTCACCATGGTTGATAATAGCGATATTGCGGCACAGGCTCTCAGCTTCTTCGAGATAGTGTGTGGTGAGGATAATAGTCGTGCCTTCATCGCGATTAATACGCCGCATGTACTCCCACATACTACGGCGCAGCTCGATATCTACTCCTGCCGTAGGCTCATCGAGAATCAGCAGCTTCGGGCGATGCATCAGCGCACGAGCAATCATTAAGCGGCGCTTCATCCCTCCAGACAACATTCGCGCACTACCGTTGCGCTTATCCCATAGCCCTAGATCACTCAGCAGTTGCTTGGCACGGGGTAAGGCCTCTTTGCGGGTCATCCCGTAGTAACCCGCCTGGGCCAATACAATATCCTGGACCTTTTCAAACTGGTTAAAATTAAACTCTTGGGGTACTACGCCGAGCTGATATTTTGCTTTTGCAAACTCTTTATCAACATCAATACCAAAAATAGACACCTTGCCCGCTGACTTTTGCACCAGGGAACAAACCACACCTAGAGTGGTGGATTTCCCCGCTCCATTGGGACCTAACAGAGCAAAAAAATCACCCTGTTGGACGTCTAAATCGATACCTTTTAACGCATGAAAGCCGTTGCCATACACTTTAGTGAGGCCACGGATAGACAGTGCCGGTTCGGCCATGAAAATGTCCTGTCAGCAAATAGAGAGCACAAAACGAGCTAGATGTGAGGATATCGGGGCATTCATATATCTTTTCAAGCCACCTGAAAAACAGGCACACAAAAACATCGCCACTTAGTGTGCGATTAATTATTTAAAAAGAAGAGGATTAAGAAAAAAGTGCTTGCTTGGAGCGGGAAAGGAAATTTGATCGGACTGGCGCTCCAGCTCACGACCCTTGGCACACATACAGAACCGTTATATGGAGCGGGAAAGGAGATTCGAACTCCCGACCCTCGCCTTGGCAAGGCGATGCTCTACCACTGAGCTATTCCCGCAATGTAAACGGTACAACTAAGACATATGTTATGGCGTCCCATAGGGGGTTCGAACCCCTGTTCCCGCCGTGAAAGGGCGGTGTCCTAGACCACTAGACGAATGGGACGTACTTAACATAAAAGTGCTATGGAGCGGGAAAGGAAATCGATGGGGCTGCCACCAGCCGGACTGGCGTTCCAGCTCACGACCCTCGCCTGCTTTTTCACACTCATGATGCTATGGAGCGGGAAAGGAGATTCGAACTCCCGACCCTCGCCTTGGCAAGGCGATGCTCTACCACTGAGCTATTCCCGCATAAACCGTAGTACAATATCGGATTGGCGTCCCATAGGGGGTTCGAACCCCTGTTCCCGCCGTGAAAGGGCGGTGTCCTAGACCACTAGACGAATGGGACGTACTTAACACAAAAGTGCTATGGAGCGGGAAAGGAGATCGATCGGACTGGCGTTCCAGCTCACGACCCTTGCCTGCTTTTTTCACACTTATGATGCTATGGAGCGGGAAAGGAGATTCGAACTCCCGACCCTCGCCTTGGCAAGGCGATGCTCTACCACTGAGCTATTCCCGCAACTCCGATTACCTGACGACCTCTTACTCTAACCTTACGATAAAGAGTAAGTGGCGTCCCATAGGGGGTTCGAACCCCTGTTCCCGCCGTGAAAGGGCGGTGTCCTAGACCACTAGACGAATGGGACGTTTCATTGCCTCGTCGAGGTGGCGCGTATATTACTCAGCCCTTCGCAAACTGTCAAGCAGTCTGAAATCAAAACGGTTTTACCTGCCATGTACACCCTATCTCCATCCTCAAACCAATATGATCGAAGAGAGTGCTTACGCAGCTTAAAGTGCCTCTTTTAGGTGCACAAGACCTTTTGATAGGTGCACAAGGCCTCTTGACCATCCGCGACAACACCATTAAAACCATCAAAAAATCTTTTATCCTAAATAAAATCGATTTTTTTGGCACACCGCTTGCTACCTCATCTAGTGCTTCGGCATTCTCTTCCTTAGCCATGAGGTGTCCTATGTCCTTTTCCCGTCGCAAGTTTCTTACCACCGCCGCACTCTCTTCAACTGCAGGCTTGGTGCTTGGTGCCCCTTCAATTGCCAGGGCGCAAAATTCTGAGCGTTTTAACTGGCGAATGACCAACGCCTATAGCCCAGGCTCCCCGTTTTATGTAGAGGGCCCTGGTAGCCCCACCGATGTCATCGCGAAAATTAACGCCATGTCAGGTGGGCGACTCGCTATTCAACACTTCTCCGCAGGCGAACTAATTCCAGCATTTGAAGGATTTGAAGCCGTACAGAGTGGCACTCTCGAAATGAATGCTGCCAATAGCTACTTTTGGTCAGGCACTACTTTTGCAGCCCAGTATTTCACTACCGTGCCCTTTGGCATGAGTTATATGGGTCATATGGCGTGGCTTTATCACGGCGGGGGGTTAGAACTATGGGAAGAGGTTTACGAGCCCTACGGCATGATCGCCCTCCCCCTTAACAATACCGGCGTACAGATGACAGGCTGGTTTCGAGAACCTATTGAAGATATTAGCCAACTCAATGGCTTACGCATGCGTATACCAGGGCTGGCTGGCAAAGTGTATGCAGCGTTAGGGGTTGATGCCCGAGTGCTTCCCGGCGGCGAAATTTTTCCTGCTCTGGAACGTGGCGTGATCGACGCTGCCGAGTTCGTTGGCCCCTACCAAGACCGGCGTATGGGGCTGCATAACGCCGCTAAATTCTACCACACCACCGGCTGGCACGAACCCGCCACCACTGGTGAGCTGCTTATTTCTAAACGCCACTGGGACAGCCTGCCCGATGATCTGCAAATGATCGTCAAAACAGCGTGTATGGCGGCATGCTTAGAGAGTGTGACGTGGTCCGAAGCCGTTAACGGTGAAGCCATGGCCGACTTGGTCGATAACCATGGAGTAACAGCCAGCATGCTGCCTGAGCCGGTAGTGAACGCCTTGCGTGAAGCTACATTGGATACCCTCTCAACCGAAGCGGGCGCCGACCCGTTAGTACGCAAAGTGCACGATAGCTACATGAGCTTTAAAGCCAATCATGATCGCTGGGCCAGTGCCAGTGAGCGGGCATGGTTAAACGACATTATTGGGGTGTGATATGGGCACCGTGGAACGTGTTGTCCACGGGATCGAGGCGGTGGTTCAGCTATTTGGCTGGATCGCGGCCTGGACCTGTGTCCTATTGGTTGCACTAGTGGCTGGTGATGTCTTAATGCGCTACCTGTTCAACGTAGGTGCCGTTTGGCTGCAAGAGCTGCAGTGGCATTTGATATCACCCATTGCACTATTTGGCATGTCGTACCTGCTCTTCGTTGGCGAACAGGTACGCGTCGATGTCTTTTACGAACGCTTCCCTGCCACGCTTCAGCGAATTATTGAGGTCATTGGTGGCTTATTACTGCTTACCATGGGGCTTTACATCGCCTGGCTGACACTGCCTTGGGTTGAGCAGTCGTTCCTGCGTGGCGAAGCATCACCTAACCCAGGTGGCCTACCGTTGCGCTGGCTACTTAAAGCACTTATCCCCTTTGGTTTCCTTTTACTTGCGCTGCAGGGGCTGGCCCACGCGCTGCGCCAGGGGTTTGCCCTTCCTAGCCGAGGTGAATAACGCATGTCTCCCAACGAGTGGCTCGCGATCGGCATGGTCGCCGCCTTTTTTGTATTGCTGTTAATCGGCATACCGGTAGCAATCAGTATTGCCGTTACCGCCTTCATATTTGGCTACCTGGGCTTTGGCCCTATGCTGTTTAACCTGTTGCCATCGCGTATCTACGGCGTGGTAACCAACTACACCTTTATGGCAATACCGCTATTTGTCTTTATGGGGGTGATGCTGGAAAAGTCGAAGCTTGCTGAAGAGCTGATTGACGTCATTGGCCATCTGTTTGGCGGTCTTTCCGGCGGCATGGGCGTCGCGATTATTTTTGTTGGCGTACTCTTGGGGGCGGCAACCGGAATTGTTGGCGCCACCATTGTGACTCTAGGCTTACTCACGCTGCCTACGCTACTGCGTCGTGGTTATCCCAAAACCCTGGCCACCGGTATGATTTGTGCATCAGGCACACTGGGCCAAATCATCCCTCCAAGCCTAGTATTGATTCTGCTAGCAGAAATTTTAGGAGAATCGGTGGGCACTATGTTTGCTGCCGCCATGGTGCCGGGATTGGCACTAGCAGGCATCTACATAATCGCTATTCTGATCCTTGCTCAGCTCAATCCTAATCTGATGCCGCCTATTCCTGCTGATGAACGCGCCCAGCTAAATAAAAGGCAGCTATGGCGCAAAGTGGCCACCGTAGTTGGCCCGCCAGTAGGATTGGTGTTCGCCGTGCTTGGTTCTATTATTGGTGGCATTGCCGCCCCAACGGAAGCCGCCGCCATGGGGGCCCTTGGCGCCCTGGTGTTTGTGGCCTGCTCTGGCCGTTTGACCCTGGGCCTTTTACGCGAGGTTGCCAAAGCCACGCTGGTCATCTCTGCCATGGTGTTTTTTATTTTAATTAGCGCTCAGGTATTTGGCCTTGCTTTTCGCGGCTTAGGAGGCGAGCACTTAGTTGCCCGCATGTTTGACTGGGTGCCGGGCGGCGAACTAGGTGCACTCCTCTTTATGTTGCTACTCATGTTTGTGCTGGGCTTCTTCCTGGAGTGGATCGAAATTACCTATATTGCCCTACCGCTATTTTTGCCGTTCTTCGTGCAAATGGGCATTGATATGGTGTGGCTAGGCATACTGGTCGGACTGGTGTTGCAAACATCGTTTCTTACCCCACCATTTGGCTGGTCACTTTTCTTCCTGAAAGGAGTGGCTCCTAAAGAGGTCACTACGCTAGATATCTACAAAGGCGCGTTGCCATTTATCGCGCTACAGTTCGCTGCCGTGGCACTGGTGTTGATCTTTCCCAGCATTGCTACCTGGTTACCCGATGCCATTGGCTGGTAACCATCACGAATAACAAAGGGTTAAACGATGCTTCATACCCAACGAAGTTACGGGGGCAGCTGTGTTGCCCCCCACCACCTTGCCGCTAGTGCTGGACGCGATGTGTTGAAGCAAGGAGGTAATGCAGTAGAAGCCATGGTGGCCGCTGCCGCCGCAATCGCGGTGGTATATCCGCACATGAATGCACTAGGTGGCGATGGGTTTTGGCTAATTCATGAGCCTGGCAAATCCCCCGTTGCCATTGATGCTTGTGGCCCTGCTGCCAAGCTGGCTAACAGCGATTTTTATGCTGGAGATCCCCACATTCCAGAACGTGGCCCAAAGGCTGCGCTCACCATGGCAGGTACTATTAGCGGCTGGCAGGAAGCCCTCAAGGTGGCCGCCCCATGGGGCGATGAACTGCCGTTAACGACGCTGCTGGCTGACGCTATTCGCCATGCAGACGAGGGAGTCGCCGTTTCCCAAAGCCAAGAAGCCTTAACTGCTAAACATGTTGAGCGCCTACGCCAAAGCCCGGGCTTTAGCGAAGCCTTGCTGCTGAACGGACAAATTCCTCGCGAAGGCGAGCGACTACGCCAGCCACGTTTAGCGGCCACGCTAAGGCAACTGGCCAGTGCTGGCCTTGATGACTTTTACCGTGGCGAACTTGCTGCCAGCATGGCAAGGGATTTAGAAGTACTTGGTAGCCCGCTGCGTCTGGATGATTTCCATACTTACCACGCCCAGCAGGTAACGCCCCTGCATGCTCACTTGCAAGACGCCACGCTGTATAACCTGCCTGCCCCTACCCAGGGCATGGCCTCATTGATGATTCTTGGCATTTATGAGCGCATTAAAGCTGCTGAACCTAACGGCTTTGATCATTTGCATGGATTGATAGAGGCGACCAAACGGGCCTTTATCCTTCGTGACCAATACGTCACCGACCCACGCCGTGTGCCAGTGCCCCTGCAAGAGCTACTCTGTGACGAACGCATTAGCGAAGAAGCCGCCATCATCAATCCTGCACAAGCACTGCCATGGCCCCATGAGCCTGCCCCTGGCGATACGATCTGGATGGGAGCCATGGATAGCGAAGGCCGCTCGGTGAGCTTTATTCAAAGTATTTACTGGGAATTTGGCAGTGGCGTGGTACTGCCAGAAAGCGGCGTGCTGTGGCAAAACCGAGGTATTAGCTTTTCGCTTAATCCAGATGATTTGCGCGGCTTAGCTCCCGGACGTAAGCCATTCCATACGCTTAACCCGGCGTTGGCGCTGTTTAACGATGGCCGCACTATGGTGTACGGAACCATGGGGGGCGAAGGTCAGCCACAAACCCAAGCGGCGGTGTTCTCTCGCTACGCGCTACATGGCATGCCTCTTCAGCAGGCGGTAACTGCGCCTCGCTGGCTATTAGGACGCACCTGGGGAGAATCCAGTACCAACCTCAAATTAGAAGGGCGCTTCGATGACCGTCTAGTCGTCGCTCTTGCCACCGCAGGCCATGATGTAGAAGTACTACCCGAGGCATTTAGCGACACAATGGGGCATGCAGGTGGCATTGTGCGCCACCCTGACGGGTTAATTGAGAGTGCCCACGACCCCCGTAGCAATGGTGGGGCTGCTAGCGTGTAATCGTTATACTGGCGGTTTTTTCACCTTTCGCACATGCTAAACCTGAGCAGGCTATCTGCTGTCACTTAGGTAAGTGATACTCTAGCCTGCTTAACGGCAACCAGCGGGAGAGGAGACCCCCATGGCGAAAATAGACAAGTCCCCCGACGAGTGGCGCAAGCAGCTCACCCCTGAGCAATACCGGGTAGCCCGAGAAAAAGGTACCGAGCGGCCGTTCAGCGGCGATTATCAGGTTAGCGATGCCCAAGGTATCTACCACTGCGTGTGCTGCCATGCACCGCTGTTTGAGAACGAACACAAATTTGACGCGGGTTGCGGCTGGCCAAGCTTTGATCGCCCGCTAGGAATCCGCTGCATAGAGGAACACCGCGATATTTCCAACGGCATGATTCGTACGGAGGTCGTGTGCTCTCACTGTGATGCCCACCTTGGTCACGTATTCCCCGATGGGCCGCCAGAGACTACCGGTTTACGTTACTGCATTAACTCTGTTTCGTTGGAATTTCACCCCGACGAATAGCAAAAACCTTGATCTATCCCGGCAAGGCGGGCGCCATCTGCTAGAATGGCAGCCCGCTTTTTTATGCTTGTTTTCTTTGTGCTCGTACTCTTTTTGTACTCGTACTCTTTGCGATTGTAGGAGAAACCCATGCTCGGCTGGTTCCCCGGACATATGAACAAGGCCCGCCGCCAGATCAAGGACGCGCTGCCCGAAATTGATGTTGTGATCGAAGTGCTTGATGCGCGTCTGCCCTACTCCAGCGCCAATCCAATGCTGGCCGAGCTAACCCGCCACAAGCCAGTATTGAAGATTCTTTCCAGGGCAGACCTGGCCGACCCCGAGCGCACTGCCGAGTGGGTGGCCTTTTTCGATGCTCAGGATGACACCCGTGCGCTGGCGATTACGACTACAAATACCCGTGAGCTCAAGAAAATTCCCAAACTCTGCCATGAGCTAGCGGGCGCGGTGCGCGCTGACCGAGACGTGCGTGTCATGGTAATGGGCATTCCCAACGTGGGAAAATCGACGCTGATCAACGGCCTTGCTGGCCGCAAAATCGCCAAAACCGGCAATGAACCAGCGGTAACCAAGCGCCAGCAAAAAGTACGTATAGATGGCCGCGTGGCACTGATCGACACTCCAGGGGTACTGTGGCCAAAAATTGAAGACCAAGCCAGTGCCTATCGCTTAGCTGCTAGTGGGGCAATTCGTGATACCGCGATTGAATACACCGATGTGGCCATTGTCACCAGTGCAGAGCTTGCCAAACGCTACCCAGAGGCGTTGAGCGCGCGCTACAAGCTAAAATCGCTGCCCACCTACGAAGCGCCAGTAGCGTACGAAGTCGATGCCGATGGCCCTAAAAAGCCAGATTTCCTGGCAATTGCTGGCTTTGATGGTCACGCCATTTTAAAAGAAATTGCTGGAAAGCGCGGCGGCCTGCGTCCTGGAGGTGAGGTAGACCTGCATCGCGGTGCAGAAGTGCTGCTACATGAACTGCGAGATGGCAAGCTCGGTAGGGTCACCTTAGAAACACCGTCAGACATTCCACCACCTCCGGTGCAAAACGACGAAGACAGCCCGGTACAAAACGACGCATAATGAGCTAATAATCAGCTACTTCTAACGGCCACTGGACACTTTTGGATAACGTACCCCATGGACACCCCACAGCCTACAGAATCACAACCGCTTAAAAAATCAAACAAACTGCATAACGTTTGCTACGACATTCGTGGCCCAGTGCTCGACCACGCCAAGCGCCTGGAAGATGAAGGGCAAAGGATTTTAAAGCTTAATATCGGCAACCCTGCCCCATTTGGCTTCGAAGCTCCGGAAGAGATTCTGCAGGACGTAATGCGTAACCTGCCCACCGCCCAGGGCTACTGCGACTCCAAAGGCCTCTATTCCGCGCGTAAGGCGATTATGCAGGAGTGCCAACGCAAGCAGATACCCAACGTCGGTATAGAAGATATTTATATCGGTAATGGCGTTTCCGAACTAATTGTGATGGCTATGCAAGCACTGCTCAATGATGGCGACGAGGTGCTAATCCCTGCCCCCGACTATCCACTATGGACAGCAGCAGCACACCTATCCGGCGGGCATGGTGTCCATTACCGATGCGATGAGCAAGCTGACTGGGCACCGGATATAGCGGACATCCGCGCCAAAGTGACCAGCCGCACCCGGGCGATTGTGATTATTAATCCCAACAACCCCACCGGTGCAGTTTATCCACCTGAAGTCGTGCGCGACGTGCTGGATATCGCTCAAGAGCACAACCTAGTGGTGTTCTCTGACGAGATCTACGACAAGATTCTTTACGACGGTGTCGAACACACCGCCACAGGTGCGCTAGCCGATGACGACCAGTTGGTAATTACCATGAATGGCCTGTCGAAAAGCTATCGCTGCGCTGGGTTTCGCTCAGGCTGGATGACAATCTCTGGCACGCTTGCCAAGCAGCGTTCCCAGGACTTTATCCAAGGGCTAACCATGCTAGCCTCCATGCGACTATGCGCTAACGTGCCTGCCCAGCACGCCATTCAGACAGCGCTGGGTGGCTACCAATCGATCAACGATTTAATACTCCCAGGCGGCCGTCTGCTGGCCCAGCGGGATATTACCATCGAGAAATTAAATGCTATTCCTGGGGTCTCCTGCGTGACACCTAAAGGGGCGCTCTATGCCTTCCCCCGCTTAGACCCGAAAGTTTTCAATATTAAAGATGACCAACAGTTAGTACTGGATCTACTGCTCCAGGAAAAGATCTTGCTGGTGCAAGGTACCGCCTTCAACTGGCCTGAGCCTGATCATGTGCGCATTGTCACGCTCCCATGGGCCGACCAGCTCGGCGATGCTCTGGACCGGTTTGCCAATTTCCTGTCCCATTACCGTCAATAAAATCGAGGACTTGAAACTGTCATCAACTGCACGTATCTAAGCCATCATTCCACTGACGCTTTTATGACCCTTGAGGGAGAACCCAAACGATGATGCGCATTTTGCTTTTTCTGGCGACCAACTTAGCGGTGGTGCTGGTAGCCAGCTTTACGCTGCGGCTTTTTGGCGTAGAAGGCTACTTACGCAGTCAGGGCATTAATTTTACTGGCCTGCTGCTGTTCTGTTTTATCGTGGGCATGGCTGGCTCAATCATTTCGCTATTCATGTCTAAGTGGCTCGCCAAGCGCTCGACAGGCACAGTAATTATCGAAACGCCATCTAACGCCACCGAACAGTGGCTAGTAGACACCGTGGCCGAGCTTTCCCGGGAAGCGGGCATTAAAACCCCAGAAGTAGGTATTTTCCCCGCCCAACAGTCCAACGCTTTTGCCACTGGCTGGAATAAAAATGAGTCGTTGGTCGCCGTTTCGGCAGGCCTGCTTAACCGTATGCGACCTGAAGAAGTACGTGCAGTATTGGCCCACGAGATTGGCCACGTTGCCAACGGTGATATGGTGACCCTGGCGCTGATTCAAGGGGTGGTAAACACCTTTGTGATGTTCTTCGCTCGTGCGGTTGCCCACTTAATCGACTCCTTCCTAAAAAGCCGCAGCGGCGGTGAAGGGGGCCTTGGCTTTATGGGCTACTTTGCTGTCGTAATGGTAGCGGAAATTGTCTTTGGCATTGTTGCCTCGGCGATTGTTGCCTGGTTCTCACGCTTCCGGGAGTACCGTGCCGACGAAGCGGGTGCGCGCCTAGCTGGCACTGGGGCCATGGTTAATGCTTTAGCCCGCTTAAAAGCAGAAACTGAAATGCCTGACCAAATGCCAGATACCATGCGAGCGATGGCTATTACGAAAGGTCAAACCCGCTCACTGGTTGAGAAAATGTTCGCCAGCCACCCACCGCTTGATGACCGTATCCGTGCGTTGAAAGAAGCCGCCTATCGTCAATAAGTGCAACCCCATACATAGCCGCCTCTCCCTAATTACAGGGGCGGCTTATAAAGCCCCTTCAAACTAATCCAGTGATTCAAAAAGGGCCGAGCGCGAGCATCCCCTTCCTTCTGATTTGGCCTGATAGAGCTGTTTGTCGGCAGCACGAACCAGCGCTAATGGGTTGTCTCCCTTCACCTGCTGCGCGGTAGCAACACCAAGGCTAATAGTAACCACCGGTGCAACTTCTGATTTTTCATGGGGAATGGTCAGTGCTCTGACTGCCAACTCAAGTTCTCCAGCTTTATAGCTAGCACCGAGAAGATCGGTTCCCGGCAAGAGACAAGTAAACTCTTCGCCACCATAACGAGCGACCAAATCTCCGGAACGACTCAGAATCGCGTTTAGGGTTGAGGCAATAGCTTTTAGGCACTCATCCCCGCTGATATGCCCGTAAAGATCGTTATAGCGCTTGAAAAAGTCGATATCGATAAAAATGACAGATAAAGGCAATTGATTCTGCTTACAGCGCTTCCACTCTAAACCCAGCAACTCGTCAAAATAACGCCGATTGGCTACCCCGGTTAGCCCATCTGTAAGCGCCAGCTCATGCAGTCGCAGTGTTTCTTGATCACGACGTTTAAGTACAGCGGCTGAAATCTGTAAAGCGGTTGAACGCAGCAACTCAGCGCTCTGATCAGGCATGGCAGAATGAAGTTGAGGCGCATCATGGGTGTACTGGGCAATGCGAAAAATGCTGCCATTGACGCTAAGTTCCTGGGTAACCAAGATAGAGCATCGGTTATTAATATATTCGAAAGCAGGTGGGGGAGCGTCATTTAATGCCCAAGATAAGTCCAGCGCACGCTCTGGAAGCAAACACGCTGCATGGATATCACGCGCCCCAAGCCCCTTAACCAATAAAGGCGCAGCATCTGCAAACTCTTCAACAAAACCCTCATTCCAGTCAACCAAACGTTGCTCGGCATCAAAAATGGCGAAGCTTTGAAAAAAAGTTGTCGCATTAGCCATGCTGGGCACGCAGCTGCAATGTCAGTTGCTCTGAAGCCATCTTTGTACCCAACACGCGTGCACGAATTTTAGCAAAGGCGGTTGCACGGGAAGTGCTAATATCATCGCAGAAAGGGGAAAAACCGCAGTCATCAGTGGTGCCTAACTGCTCCAGCGGTATATGACGCGCTGCTTCCAACACACGCTGACAGACTTCCTCAGGTGTTTCAATATGAGGATTATTGACATCAATAACACCGATGAAGGCACGCTGCCCTGGTTTTAAATAGCGGGCAACAATTCTTAATGCCCGATCAGGGTCTGCCTCAGCCGCCATCGCAATGTAAAAGTTGCCAGCCTTGAGTTCAAAGAGACTGGGTAATAGTTCAGCATAGTCCACATCAGCACTATGTGTGGAATTGTGGTCAGCGCCGGGACAGGTGTGGATACCGATACACTGACGCTCTTCATCACTGAACCTACCCAAGACCCTATTATTTAAATCGATAAACCCATTAAGTATGCTACCACTCGGGTCGAGCTTAATCGCCAACCGCCCCTCAGTGAAATCAATTTGCACTTTTTGTGCGCCAGCGGCGAAGCAGGCACGAATTTCTTTTTCCTGCTCATTGACCAAATCCTCCAGAAAATCTTCGCGGGTATAACCAGGAAGATTCTCTGGGGGGTAAAACAAACTTAATGCTGAGACAGAGATAATGGCTTGCTTCATTGGCAATTGCGTATATTGCTGGGCCAAAGCCAATGTCTCTGAAGCGGAAAGAATGAAGCGAAAAGGTCCAGCTGTTAAGCGTGGTAACCGGCGCACATGACCATCTTGAAAGGGAATTTCAAGGCCATCAGGGGAAAAATTCGTACCTCCTTCTACCGAATAGGTAGCAAAACTATGTGTTTTACGCTGTTCGCCATCACTGATAATAGGAGATCCCGTTGCTTCAAGCTCTAACATCGTCAGTCGAACTGCTTCGTCATAGAAGGTGGTCATGACCTCCGCATCAATCTCGCCTGCATCACATTGACGCTGTGCCTGCATTACCTTTTCCGTTCGAGGTATGCTGCCAATAGCTTCGGTCGGTAATGTAACCATGTCTATTGCTCCCAGCGCTCAAATACGCGCAGCTTAATTATTAGATGCTCAATACCCTTCAATGCCAAGTCAGCACGTAATACTGCAATACTGATTAAAAGAGACTGTTTTACTTTCTGACCCAAAGACTAATGTGGACAAGCATTGAATACTAGCTCGCATCCACATTAAACCCTGCCCCGCGCAGTATGCCTGCTAGTGCTATCGCTTCACCTGATAGCTGTACAGTGAGTGTGTTGAATTCACGGCGCAACGGATAGTGGGCGCGACAGTAATCAAACCCTCTCTTGATCCCCTGCTGGAATATCTGGCGCTGCAAGTCATCGTGGTCACGGCGTACGTCGTAAACGGCACGCACACAGAGGCGTAGCGCATCTTCTACTGGCAGCATATGCTGCAACGTTAAGGTCGCCAGCGCTGGCGGCGGGCAAAGCTCACTAAAGGGAGTTTGGCGTGGCCGCCCTTCCAGCGCGGCCAATGCCTGTTGAATCATCCAACTACCACGCAGCTTTCCGTCCAGACTGTGCCCGGCAATATGCGGTGTGGCAAGCGCCACTAAATCTCGTAGCCCGGCATCTATCCCCGGCTCCTCTTCCCACACATCAAAAATAGCAGTGATATCGCCCTTACCCGCTAAGCGGCTGCGCAGTGCCAGGCCATCAACACAGTCGCCACGCCCAGCATTAAGTAGCACCGTGCCAGGAGCAAGCTCATTAATCCGTTGGGCATTGAGTAGTTGATAGGTGGCGTGAGGGCCATCACTCACAAGCGGCGTATGCAGACAGAGCACGTCACACCTGTCGATCAATTCATCCAATGATACGAAGCCCTGCTGCCCTTCTATCCCAGCACCGTCCTGCCCTTCACGTGCTTTTTCTGCTCGAGGCGGATCGCACAACAGCGTTTCCACCCCCAGCGCTTGCAAGCGCTGCTGCAAGCGGCTGCCAACATTGCCAACACCTACGACCCCCACCTTGCGCTCAAGAAGCGGCCAGCCTTCACGTTCGCCAACGGTGAGCAGGCTGCTAAGTACATAGTCAACCACCGCCTCCGCATTACAGCCAGGAGCGCTGGCAAAGTGAATGCCTCGCTCGGTTAATAGTTCATGATCAATATGGTCAGTGCCAATCGTACAGGTGCCTACAAAGCGCACCGAGCTTTGTGCCAACAGAGCCCGATTAACCTGAGTGATAGAGCGCACAATCAGGGCATCGGCTTCAGCCACATCGCAGGCGCTAATTTCTCGCCCTGGTATGCGGATAAGCGTCCCAAAGGCACCAAAACAGGCATCGGAAGCAGGGATATTAGCGTCAATTACAAGTTTCATAGGCGTTTTGGTATCCGGGCTTTACAATACGCCCGCAACGGCTTGATGGGCAGGCGTGTTTGAAGGGCATTTAAGGAGAGTGTTGTGATCGTACGCTGGGAAACCGACCATGACTATGTGTTGGTACATATTCACCAGGATATGTTTGGCGACTGGATTTTTAGCCGCGCCTGGGGACAAATCGGCACCCAGTTTGGCGGGCTAAAGCACCAATTGGCAGATACCCTTGAGCAAGCGCAAATGTGGCTAGAAGATGAGGCTACCATCCAAACATCGCGGGGTTTCCGCAAGGTATTAGAGGCAGCCGATCATACGCCCGAAGGGCAAGAAGCTATGCGCCAGCTATCGCTACTTGACGCACTTTAGCCTCTCTACCCTTTGACCTTAACCTCTCTACCCCTTGATTGGGTATGGGGCTAACTAAAAAATCAACCCAAAAAACGCCGCCCGTTACGCTGATGTGCGCCTACCGGCGGTGCTTTTTCAGGCGGCGAGGTAATCGCTTTAAGTGCCGCTTCATCCAACCAGCCACGCTCTTGCAGCCAATTACTTAGCCGTTCCAAATCAAACCCTCGATCTAGCTCGACACCTGCGTTATCCACCAAGACCGGAATACGCACCCCATAACGCTCCACAAGCACAGCATCGTCGCTGATTTCGATACGGTGCAGCGCTACCTCTTGGTTCGCTAGCGTTGTTACTAGCGCTTCTAGCTGGGCACATAGATGACAGCCCAGAGTGGTGTAAATCGATAGTTGGATCATCACCCTCGCTCTTATACTGATGACGGTTTGTGGCGTAACAAAAAGACATGATGCAGATTGGTGCGCCGCTGAAAATCAGGATCAAAGGTACGCGAGGTAATATCCTCCACCGCGTAGCGCTCACTAAGTGCCTCATCCAGCTTGAAACGCCGCTGATTGTTCGAGAACACCAGTGTTCCACCTGGAGCAAGACGCGCCATGGCAAGCTCTACTAGCCGCGGGTGGTCACGTTGTACGTCTAGAGTGTCGCGCATTTTTTTGGAGTTCGAAAATGTCGGCGGATCCATGAAGATCAAATCAAACTCAGCGTTAGCGGTTTCCAACCAACGGAAGCAGTCATCACGTACCACTCGATGTAACCGTGGATCCAGTTTATTCAGCGCAAAATTATCTCGTGCCCACTCCAGGTAGGTATTCGACATATCAACACTGACACTGTCACTTGCACCGCCCAGTGCAGCTTGCACGGTTGCCGTGGCAGTGTAGCAAAACAGGTTCAAAAAGCGCTTGCCGCTGGCCATTTCACCCAACATACGGCGCACAGGACGGTGATCCAAAAACAAGCCAGTGTCTAGGTAATCACGCAAGTTCACCCAAAGGCGCGCACTACCTTCGCGCACTTCAAATCTTTCACCACTAGCATCACGTTTTTGGTACTGGGCGCTACCAGTTTGCCGCTCACGACGCTTGATATAGACCTTGCTGGCATCAACGCCCAGCGCATCAGGGAGCACTTCCAGCGCATCGAATAGCCGCTTTTGTGCCTGGGCAGGGTTAATTGAGCTAGGCGCCGCGTACTCTTGCACGTGCACTCGATCACCGTAACGATCTACCGCCAAGGCATATTCCGGCATATCAGCATCATAAATACGATAGCAGCTCTCACCACTCTGTTTTAGCCACTTTTTCAGACGTTTCTGGTTTTTCGCCAGCCGGTTGGCAAACATTTGTGCATTTTCTGACACGGCAGGTTTTTCATTAACAATACCCTGCTGACCAGCATCGCCGTTTTGTTGCACCAACTCGGAGGAAGCATCGACCCCAGCTTGACGGCTGCCGATCTCCATTAGCAGCAGCTTGGCATCCAAAGCGCCATTTTTCAGAGCGTACTGTTTATGAGCGCGCAGTCCCAGGCGGTGGCCTAAATCGGGGTTGCCGGTAAACAGTGCCAACGTCCAACCAGGGAACAGCGCTTTGGCCTTTTCACCCAGCTGGGCGTATAGGCGAACCAGCTCTGGCAATTCACCCAAGCGCTCGCCATAAGGTGGGTTAGTGATTAACAGCCCCTGCTCGGCGGTCAGCGTCTCTGGCCTCGTTAGCTGAGCAAGGCTTTGCCCATGTAGGGTAATTAGCGCTGGAATGCCTGCACGCATGGCGTTCGCTTTCGCGGCAGATAGCGCCGCAGGGCTTTGATCAAAGCCCACCAGCGCCGTCTTACAGCGCTTACGGCCTATCGAGGCTCGCGCCTCTGCTTCACGCTTAAGCTCTTGCCATAGTGATTCGTCGTGGCCTGCCCAGCCATGAAAGCCAAAGCGCTCACGATTGAGGTTAGGCGCTTGGTCAGCGGCCATCAAAGCAGCTTCAATCAACAGCGTACCAGCACCACACAAGGGGTCTAGCAACGGCTCACCAGCTTTTGCCCGCTCAGGCCAGCCTGCACGTACCAATAATGCAGCAGCTAAGTTCTCTTTTAACGGCGCATGACCAACATCACGGCGATAGCCACGGCGATGTAAACTCTCACCGGAAAGATCAATACCCAGCGTTAGGTTGGAGCGGTGTAGATGGGCATAAATGCGCAGATTGGGCGTTTTAATGTCGATATTAGGTCGCTCCTGCCCCGCCAGCTGGAGTGAGTCGACAATACCGTCTTTTACAGTTTGGGCACCAAACCGAGTATGGCGAATATGGTCACTACGACCATGAAAATCCACCGCCAACGTTTTGCCTGGAGCAAGCTGTTGGGTCCAGGGTAACCGAGCAACCACTTCACGCACTTGCTCGGCAGTATCAATCATGGCTTCCCGCGTCAGCAGTAAAATTACACGATTCGCCAGCCGGGACCAAAGACACACCCGATAGGCAGTTTCTTGGTTGGCTGAAAAATAAACGCCTGCCACGGTGGTTTTACCCGGTGCGGCGCCCAGGGCCGCTAGTTCATCCGCCAACAGGCCTTCTATGCCTTTAGGGCACGTTGCCAGGAGGTTAAGGGGGGCAGTTTGGGTCGTTTCAGTCATGGTGTTCAGCGCGCGCAAAGGCGCGTTATTCCTGTATATGGCAAATGTGTTTACGTCTTATTACAAATTGATGTTCGACAAGTGACCCCATAATGGTCTAACAATAAGAGTGTAGCTACTGAAAAAAACGCATGCGTTAACCGTCATGGTCACTATTGGGTTTACTCACTCTCAATGTGCCCCCTTTTGTAGACCTATGACTGGTTGAGAACGTCGCTTTGCCCGTTCAGCACGTGAGTGCTAGGCATTAGTGCTTGTGCGACGACTCGCTCTTGAAGTCAGCTCTCGAAATAGTTGTCGGTGCAATAATAGTTGTCGGCGCACTGTCGAATGAACGATCAAAAACGACGGATGAACCATACAAAACGAATCGATAAATTATCGAAACGTTGCACCCCGTACTATTTCTCATCAAAGGCTTTCATGAAAAGAGGTTAGCCAATGAAACGACAAAAACGTGATCGCTTCCAACGGGCTTATGTTCACGGATATAAAGCAGGTGTCACGGGTCGCTCTCGTGACGATTGTCCCAGCCAAGATGTAAATTTACGCGAATACTGGATGAGCGGTTGGCGTGAAGGGCGCGGTGATCAATGGGATGGTATGACTGGCGTCTCCGGCATCCATAAAAACCCCATGGTTATGACCTAATTAATTTTCACCTTTCACTAGTTAAGTTTAGTATACGGAGCCCGCCTACAAGCGGGCTTTTTAGTACTTAACACTAATAGCACTTAACACTAATAGCACTTAACGCTAACGATGCTCAATATTAATAATACTTAACACTGACGCGTTACTCCAGGCCTTACCTACCTGCACATACCCACGCATTTGCCACTTGCCTTGCTGTTTATCGCGCTTTCTTCAACGCCTCAGCGCACTCTCTAACGAGCCCTGGCCCCTGATAAATCAGGCCAGAATAGAGCTGCACCAAATCAGCTCCTGCGGCAATTTTAGCACTTGCCGTATCACCACTATCGATCCCCCCAACGCCAATAATCGGCAGCGTAGGTAACTGGGCGCGCAGCAGACGAATAACCGTGTTAGATGCTTCAAATACAGGCTTTCCGGAGAGTCCCCCTGCTTCTTCTGCCTGAGGATCACCGCTTACCGCTTCCCGAGAAATCGTGGTATTCGTGGCGATCACGCCATCTAAAGCGTTACCGGCAATACTTCCCGCTACTAACGCGACTTCTTCTTCACTCATATCAGGGGCGATTTTTACCAACAGAGGTACCTTACGGCCTGTCTCAGCATCCAGCTCATGACTACGGGCACGTATAGGCCCTAGTAACGCATCCAACTGTTCGCCAAATTGTAGCGTACGCAGTCCTGGCGTATTGGGTGATGAAATATTCACCGCGATATAATCTGCCACACCGTGGACCGCCTCTAAACAGAGCAGGTAATCATCAAGGGCATGCTCCACAGAGGTAGTCAGGTTTTTACCGATATTGATACCGACAATACCACCATAGTGGCGCTGCTTTACTTGCTGAACTAAATGCTCTACCCCTTTGTTATTAAAACCAAAACGATTGATGATGGCATCGTGGCCCGTCAACCTGAATAGACGTGGTTTAGGGTTGCCTGGCTGCGCTTTGGGAGTCACAGTACCGACTTCCACAAAGCCAAAGCCCAACGCGCCTAGCGCATCCAAATGGTCAGCATTTTTGTCTAAGCCAGCAGCTAAGCCTACTCGATTATTAAAATGTAGTCCCATAAGCTCAATAGGATCACCTACCGGATCACCATACACACGCTTAATGCCTCCCACCCAGTGCAGGGCCTCCAGCCCTCGCAGCGCCATACCATGAGACGTTTCAGGGTCTAAACGAAACAGCAACGAGCGGGCGAGGTTATACATCAGAGAGGCTCTCCTGGACAGATTAGCGTAGGCGTAAAGCGAGGCGCGGGCAGTATAGCGCACCTGAGCCAGGGTCGCAGGCTAGACTATGACAAAAACGCGCCCTGGCTAGAGCCAGGGCGCGATGTGTACGTTAAGCAGTAGAGAAGTGAGATTATGCTTCGCTATCGCTTTCCGCAAGGTCGACCAATTCACGTACGGCAACGGCAAACAGCGCAAACCCACCTTCGCTACCGCCACGTACTTCATCAATCAGACGGCACCAACGACGATGCAGCTCAGCGTGCTGTTCAAGCCACTGGGCGACACGCTCCTGGGTATCGCGGCTTCCGGCCTCAAGCTTCAGTACGCTGGTGGTGAGCGCCAACTGCTGGCGATCAATATCGTCGCGGAAGGTTTCCCGCGCCTGGGCTTGCCAGGCATCCCGTACCTCTAGGTGGGTAACCTGCTGAATCATCCAGGGAAGCTCCAGGCGGCTGCCAATTTCATAGAACACTTCGGCCACCCGCTGGGGCTTCTCATTGGTGATGCGCGCCGCTTGAATAATGCCTAACCCGGCATAGAGGCTAGGTGCTGCCGCCACCGTTGAGGCCAACGCTTCCGGCACGCCCGCTTCTTGCAGCTCGTCATAGCGCTTGCGCCATGCTGCCTGCTCTTCCCCACTCAGCAGTTCGCCAATCCCCTCTTGCAACTGGGCCAAGCGCGGGCGGAAGTACTCGATCGCGTCTTGAGTAGAAAGCCCTAAGTGCAAGCGCAGGAACCAGCGCGTAGCGCGGCGGATCATACGCATCAGGTCAAGCATCATGGAGTACTGCACACGGCTCGGCACTTGGTTATCGAGGGCTTCAATTTGCGCCCAAAGAGAAGGCAGATTAAACGCGTCTCGGGCAACAATGTAAGCACGGGCGATATCAGCACGGCCTGCGCCGGTGGAGTCTATCAAGCGGCGGACAAATACAACCCCCATATGGTCGACAAGATCATTAGCCACCTGAGTCGCCACAATCTCACGCTTTAGACGGTGCTCGTACATCTCATCTTTATAGCGCTCGGTCAGTACTGCCGGGAATAGGCGTTCCAGATGGCGATGGATATAGAGATCATCAGGCACATCGGAGTTGATCAAATCGCCCTTCAGAGTGCTCTTGGCATAGGAGATCAGCACTGAAAGCTCTGGCAGGCGCATACCCTGACCACTACTGGCCCGCTCTTTGAGCACATCGTCAGAGGGCAAAAACTCGAGTTCGCGATCGATTTGTCCAGCAGACTCCAGCTCACTAATAAAGCGGCGATAGGGTCCCATCCCATGGTGGGAAAGAATTTCTGACAGATCCAGTGCTTGGGTTTGGCGATAGTTATCCAGAATAACCAGGTCAGCGACCTCTTCTGTCATTTCCGCCAGTAGTTGGTTGCGTTGCTTGTCGGTCATATCGCCACGCTTAACCACTTCATCGATCAATATCTTGATATTGACCTCATGGTCGGAGCAGTTAACCCCACCGGCGTTATCAATAAAGTCGGTGTAAACCCGCACTCCATTGGCTGCCGCTTCCATCCGGCCACGCTGGGTAAAGCCCAGGTTGCCACCTTCGCCCACTACGCGACAGTTTAGCTCTGCACCATTAATACGCAGTGCATCATTGGCTTTGTCACCCACATCGGCGTCGGTTTCCTCAGAGCTTTTCACATAGGTGCCAATACCACCGTTCCAAATAAGATCAACTTTCGCTTTTAGCATGGCGCGAATGAGGTCGTTGGGCGACAGGCGTGTTTCCTCAATGCCAAATACTTTCTGCATTTCAGGCGTAATGACGATGGATTTAGCACTACGGCTAAAGACACCACCACCTTTGGAAATCAGCTCAGCGCTATAATCTTCCCAGCTTGAGCGGGGCAAATTGAACAACCGCTTACGTTCGGCAAAGGCCGCATCTGCATCGGGATTTGGGTCGACAAAAATATGCAGGTGGTTAAACGCACCCACCAGCTGAATTTTATCTGACAACAACATGCCGTTGCCGAAAACATCCCCAGCCATATCGCCAATGCCCACTACTGTAAACAGATCTTGCTGGGTGTTTACATCGAGGTTTTTGAAGTGGCGCTTGACCGACTCCCATGCGCCACGAGCGGTGATCGCCATCTTTTTATGGTCGTAACCATTGGCGCCGCCTGAAGCAAAGGCATCGCCCAGCCAGTGGCCATACTCTACCGATATTTCGTTGGCAATATCCGAGAAGGTTGCCGTCCCTTTGTCAGCAGCGACAACCAGATAGGTATCGTCTTCATCATGACGCACCACGTTTTGCGGAGGCACCACCTCGCCACCGACTAAATTGTCAGTCACATCCAGCAGAGCACGAATAAAGATCTGGTAGCAGGCAATACCTTCTTTCTGCTGGGTTTCGCGATCGGCGTTTTCTGGCATGCGCTTGCACACAAAGCCACCTTTCGCGCCTACGGGTACGATTACCGCGTTTTTCACCTGCTGGGCTTTCACGAGACCGAGTACTTCGGTACGGAAGTCTTCCAAACGGTCAGACCAACGCAAACCACCCCGCGCTACTTTGCCACCGCGCAGGTGAACACCCTCAACCCGCGGCGAGCACACAAAAATCTCAAACGCTGGGCGCGGCTTGGGCATGCCGGTGACTTTTGAAGGCTCCAGCTTATAGGCAATGTAGTCCTTGAAGCCGCCGCCATCAGTTTTCTGATAGTAATTGGTACGCAGGGTAGCTTGAATCAGCTCCATAAAGCGGCGCAGCAACTGATCATCGTTTAAGCTGGCAACGCCTTCAAGATGCTCGTTCAAGCGAGCCACACAGTCATCAGTCGTGCTGTACAGGTGCGCAGGGTCAAAGCGCAGCCGGAATAGCTCAACAAGCCCTTGGGTAATAGTCGGATAATTCACCAAGGTGGCCGCGATATAGTCTTGGGACATGCCAAAGCGAATCTGCTTCAAATAGCGGGCGTAGCCACGCAGCATCGCCACTTCACGCCAGTCCAACCCAGCCCCAATAATTAACCGGTTGAAGGCGTCATTATCCGCTTCGCCAGCCCAAATACGCTTGAACGCTTCGCTGAAGGTATCGCGCATCTCGCTCAGGTTGACACCTTCGCGGCTGTGCTCCAGTTCGAAATCATGAATCCAGTAGCGCTGTTGGGGCGCATTAATATCGTAGGGACGCTCGCCAATCACCCGTAGACCGAGGTTCTCCATCATCGGCAGCACGTCGGAGAGCGGTATCTGTGACTCGCGGTGGAAAAGCTTCAGGTTCATGCCACCTGCCTGCTCTTCCAGCGGGCGATACAGCGACAGAGAGAGATCCTCGCCATTGTCCAAGTTCAGCAGGTGCTGAACATCAAACACCGCCGTACGGGCATTGAAATCTTCGCGGTAGCTCGCCGAGAACGCCTCATGGAACTGGTCAATCAGGTGGTTGGCACGCTCTTCACCAAACCCTTCGACCATCGCCGCCTGCAGATCGTCGCGCCAGCTGCGCGCCAAGCGCGCCACTTTGCTTTCCAAGCGTTTAAGATCGTACTGGCTGGGCGCATCACCGTTAAAGCGCAGAATGAGCTGAATACGCGCTAGCACCGACTCAGATAAGTAGGTGTTAAAGTCACCAAAGTGGGCATCCAGCTCGTCGCATAACATGCCTTGAATACGCTGGCGCAAATCGGTAGAGAATACATCCCTCGGTACAAACACCAAGCAGGAGTAAAACTTACCGCTGACGTCTGCACGGATAAACAGGCGTACCTGACGGCGCTCACGAATATTGAGAATACCTAACGCAGTACTGGCAAGAGATTCCGTGCTGATCTGGAACAGGTCGTCGCGAGGATATACTTCCAATACCTGGAGCAACTGCTTGCCGTTATGCCCGTGGGGGTTGAACCCGGCAATATCCATCACGGCTTTTAGTTTGCGGCGCAACAGCGGAATATTGCGCGGAGACTCGTTATATACCGTAGAAGTAAACAGACCAAAGAAGCGCCGCTCACCGATTACGTTGCCATCATCGTCATAGCGGTCAACCGTGATGTAATCAGGGTACGTGGGGCGATGCACACGGGAGTGATGAGCGCTCTTGGCGAACGACAACAGCTGGGGGACCAGCACGTAGTCTTCATTCTCATCAATACCCTCTTCGGTGCGAATACGCTCACGATAGCGCGGCTGGTCGAGGCGGAAAACACCCAGCACGCTGTTCGAGTCGCGCTGCAGCTCATTGCCTTCTAATAAATATTCGTCGTAACCGAGGAACGTAAAGTTATCTTTCAGCAGCCACTCTAAAAAAGCGATGGCTTCTTCATGATCATCTGGATCAATCTGTGGTGGGCAGTTTTTTTCAAGCTCTTGGATCGCAGCGGTAATTTGCCCGCACATTTCGTCAAAATCGCCTACCGCAGTGCGTACATCTCGTAATACGTCATGTAGTCTGCGCTCAATTCGGGACAACGATTCAGGATCGGTGTGGCGGTCCACTTCAATAACTATCAGCGACTCCCGTGCCTCAGGCGCGCTTTCATCCTTCGGCGAGGCAAGTACTTTTAACTGGTGCTGGCTATCTCGATCTACCGCAAATACAGCATTTTGGATAGCATGGACCGTTAGGCCTCGGCGATTAAGCTCGATGCGTACCGAATCGACCAAAAACGGCATATCTTCATGCAAAACGGCGACAAAGGTATGCGTTGACTGCCAGCCATGCTCTTCAAAATCTGGATTAAATACTCTTACTTTAGGGCTTTTGGGGTCATGGTTTTGCAGAAACTGCCAAACCGACAGCGTTGCGCCGTAGAGATCATCTAGCCGGCGATCAATCAGATCTTCAACCGGCACTGTGGCATAAAAGTGCCGAGCGAAGGCTTCAACTTCTGCCGCTCGAGCAGGCTCCAGTCGCGCGTCCAATCGCTCTTGTAGCTGCTTTAAAAGATCCCGCCGACTCTCTTCAATCGCAACGTAATGCATCCATCACCTCGACTACCTGGGGCCACTATTAGGCCAAAAAACGAAGGACAATAGGCCCTTAGGCCACTCTATCCGCTAGCTTACGCTACCTGTGGTTGCCGCCCTAACCATCTGACAGGTTATTCATGGTGTATGCCGCTTATGCATCATAAGCACTATTGACAAATTACCTATTGACAAATTACCTATTGACAAACCAGCTATTGAAAAATTAATTACTGCAAAGTGTCTCGCCGTGTGAGCGACACCCCACACTCACAGTGGCTGGTAAAAGGAAACTGGTCAAAAAGTGCAAACCGCTCGATGCGATGAGTTCGAGTAAGTATGGTTAAGTTCTCGGCAAGTGTTGCCGGGTTGCATGAAATATAGACGATATGGTCATATTCGCTGATTTGTTGGCAGCTCTGCTCATCCAGCCCAGCGCGAGGGGGATCTACCAAAACGGTGGAAAAATCGTACGCATCCAGTTCCATCTCAGCCACCCGACGCCCCGCCTTCTCACCCTGCAGCGCCAAAGAAAACTCCTCTGCTGACATTCTTGCCACCTGAGCATTGGTAACGCTATTCGCCTCCAGGTTAACGTTGGCACTCGCTACCGAGGTACGGGAAATTTCAGTAGCCAGCACGCGACGGAAGTTATCTGCAAGGGCGATGGTAAAATTGCCGTTACCGCAGTAGAGCTCCACCAAATCTTCGCCTTGACGTCCGGCGGTGACCTCCCGCGCCCAACCCAGCATAGTTTGGCATATATGTGCGTTGGGCTGAGTAAAGCTGTTCTCAACCTGCTGATAGTGTAGCGTACGACTATCTACCGTTAAGCGTTCCCAGACATGGTCACGAGTAAGCACTATGCGCTGCTTACGTGAGCGACCGATAATCATGATACCCAGCGTCTTTTCAAGCGTGCGCGCCTCTTCTTCCCAGGCTTCCCCTAGTGGGCGGTGGTAAATCAGCGTGACAAGGGCTTCGCCAGAAAGCGTGGTCAGAAACTCGACCTGGAACAGGCGGCGACGTAGCTCATCACTGGACAGAAACGCATCACGCAGGCGCGGCATCAGCGCATTAATATGCGTACTGGCGACCGGAAACTGGTCAAGGCGCACGACCGTCTTATTCTTGGGATTTTCTGGATCCACTTCGAACATGGCATAGAACAGGTCGTCATTTTCATGCCAAATACGAAACTCGCAGCGCTGGCGATAGTGGCTTGGTGGCGAAGGGTACACTTCAAGCGCAGGCGGCATGAAAGGGGCAAAAGTGCTCTCAACATAGGCACGCTTTTCAGCTAACTGCTCAGCATAGCGTTCTGGATCGACAGTGGGAATCGCCAAGGTGGCTCCTCTTTAACATAGGTAGTAGCAGTAGTTAGCAACAACAGTTATTAATAATAACTAGGCAGACTGGCGGCGTGGGTTATTGGTCACTGAACAAGCGTTAAACGCTGCGGAGCTTGGAAGCCATAGCGAGCAAACCCTTCAACCTGTTCATCCGCCGCAGCAGTGGTAAAGCAGCGGCTATCGGCCCTGCTGTAGGCAAGCGTTTTCGCCACTTCCCCTACTCGCCGAGCAATGGCATCACCAGAATCTACCCACTCCAGTGGCGATGGAGCGAGCCTCACCAGCAAGTGCTTTAAGAGTGGAAAGTGGGTGCAGCCGAGCACTACTGTATCCAGCCCAGGGGTAGACTGAATGGCATGCCACAGAGGCTGCAACGCTTGGTCAATACGACTGGTGTTAAGTGGCATACCAGCAAGCCATGCTTCTGCCTCGGTGACCAGTGCATCTGCCGCCACCTTAGTTACCAAGCAGTCACCGGCAAAGCTCTCTATCAACCCCTGGGTATATGGCCGATTGACGGTAGCACTGGTAGCCAGGAGGCCAATGTGACGCGACTTACTCACCAGCGCTGCTGGTTTAATTGCCGGCACCGTGCCTACCACGGGGATCGTCAAGGTTTCCCGCAGCGCTGCAAGAGCCAGCGTGCTGGCGGTATTGCAGGCAACGACCAAAACACTGGCCTGGCATGCATTAACCGCTGCTTGGCAAACTTCTACGATGCGCTTAGCCAAAGCGTTATCATCTCGCCGCCCATAGGGCAGCCAAGCATTATCGCAGGCGTAACACATTGCCATCTCGGGATAATGCTGGCGCAAAGAGTTGGCGACGGAAAGACCGCCTATACCAGAATCAAAAATCAGTACTGGCCCTGCCATTACAATTTACCTAACCTTTCATACGCTCTCGCCACGCCAGTACTCTCCAGACCATCAATAAAAAGCGGGGCGCTAGTTTAACACGCCCCGCATTACTCTGAATGGGTACCCTCCACTCTGAATGGATACCCCCTTAAAGAGATGGCACCTCGGCACCGCACAATTCTGCGTAAAGCTCAGGATAGGCGAGCTGAAGGCGCTCTAACTCTTCCTCAGCGCCATCGGGCAGTGCGTCACGCAGCTCTTCCATATCTTCCGGGCTAAAGTGTTTGTCGATGAGAGGGAAAAGCCCCTCACGCTCGTGGCGCAGGTAGGCACGGTGCGCCTCAAGATAAGCTCTCAAGTCGTCTGCAAAACGATCCATCGGCAAAATATTATCCATCAGGATCATGTCGATATCATTGGAAAGCCGTTGTAGGCGAGGCTTCAGCTCACGATAATCAGTGGCCATTTTCTCCATCAGCGGAAGGTGCTCAGGTGCTTGCGCCTGAAGCCGTTCCACGCAGATTCGCTCCAAAGGTGTAGCAAAGCCATCCATGTAGGACAAAATGTAATCCACTACTTCACGCATCAGTTGAAAATTGGGACGTTCCCCTAGAACCAACGTTTTCTGTTTAAGCTGCAGCACATGGAGCATACGCGCCATATTGGCATGATCTAGACGCAGTTGGTTTAACATCGTGCCGTCTCCTTTTTGAGTGTCATGCCTATTTGTTGCTCCCTACTGCTAGGAAGTCGAGGCATGCGATCATGAACTCGTTTCTACTACACTTGAGTTGATAATTAACCATGCGCCTCTCACCAATTATTCGCAAGGGGACACGATTACCAGGACTCATTTTCTTATTTTTTCTTAAAACACCTATTTTTCACTCACAAGCTTAGGTTTCCTTAACAGGCTTTTCCGATAGACTTTTCAGAGGATATGCCAAAGGTAGCCCCACCGTTCACTCTTTACCACAGACACTTGTTAACAGCGTGTTGTTCAACGCCTCGATTTACTACGGAAGTTTACATGGACCTTTTTGACCGTCAGGGCGTGCCGCCAGCCGATGATTCGCCGCTCGCTTACCGTATGCGACCGCTTACCCTTAACGACTACATAGGCCAGCAAGCGCTTGTAGGGCCAGATAAACCGCTACGCCGAATGGCAGAGTCTGGTGTAGTGCGTTCGATGATTCTATGGGGGCCGCCTGGGGTGGGGAAAACGACGCTGGCGGAACTTCTGGCGCGCGCTTCAAGCGCTCACTTAGAGCACTTAAGCGCCGTCATGGCTGGCGTAAAAGAGATTCGTCTGGTGGTTGAGCGTGCTCAACAGAGCACCGCCCCTACGCTGCTTTTTTTAGACGAAATTCATCGATTAAATAAGAGCCAGCAGGATGCACTACTACCTCACGTTGAGTCTGGCTTGCTAACCTTGATTGGAGCAACAACCGAAAACCCCTCCTTTGAGGTTAACTCTGCGCTGCTATCCCGCGCTCGAGTTTACGTACTGAAATCACTTACCCAAGATGAGTTGATAGCCGTTATGCGCCACGCCCTGAGAGATGAGGAGCGAGGGCTAGGTAAGCGCCTCATCGACGTTGAAGATGGGGTATTAGAGACATTGGCCCATGCCAGCGCAGGCGATGCACGCCGGGCGTTAGGGTTACTTGAAACCGCCTGTGACTTTACCGAGCAGCGTAATGGCCGAGAGGTGCTTAGCAAGGTGATGCTAGCTGACATAGTAGGCCATCACTCAAGCGCTTTTGATAAGCAGGGAGACGCTTATTACGACCTGCTTTCGGCGATTCATAAATCGATTCGCTCATCGCGGCCCGATGCCGCACTACTGTATATGGCACGCTTTATACAAGGTGGCGGCGACCCGCTGGATATCGTGCGCCGCTTAACCGCCATTGCCTCTGAAGATGTAGGTAACGCAGACCCACGTGCTTTACCTTTAGTCATAGCCGCCTGGGATGCGTATTTACGCTTAGGTGATTACGAAGGACAGCGGGCAATTGCTCATGCCGCCATTCACTTGGCAGTAGCACCGAAAAGCAACCGTATTGATCGCGCCTGGAAAGCCGCCAAGCAGTTTACTCAGCAGCAGCCAACCCTAGAGGTGCCCAGCTATTTACGCAATGCGCCCACCAAGCTAATGGAGCAATTAGGTCATGGGCAGGGCTATCGCTACGCCCACAACGAGCCTGACGGCTACCCTGCGGGTAGTACCCATAATTGCTGGCCCGAGGAAATACCCGTTGCTCGCTTTTATGAACCAAGCTCGATAGGGCAAGAAAAACGCTTTGGGGAGATTATGGCGTGGCGAGAGCAGCGCGACCAAGAAGCAGATCAGGCGCCCTAGGGCGCCTGAAACGGTCAAAAAATGTAGCTGAAACTCTTAGTCTTAGGAACCCTTAGTCTTGGAAGCTTATAGTCTTAGAAGCTCATAGTCTTAGAAGCTATCGACCTTAAAAACTATCGATCTTAAAAGCTATCGATCTTAAAAACTATCGACTTTAGAAGCTTTCACGAATTACGTCAGTGCCTTCAGGAATGTCAAAGTCAAACAGGCTGCGGTCAATGTTGCCATTACGGGTAATATTGCTAAACGTGATAGCTGTGCGCTGGCCTGTACTATCCATCATCCACAGTTCTGTCAGCGTTTGACCATTAAATACCATACTTAACTCTTCAAACAGCGTATCTGCCGAGGAGGGTATTAGAGTAAAAATATCGCCACTATCTTCCTGCTCGTAAAATACGTCATAGCTGGAGGTCAAATCGGCAGCACTGCCTGATAGCAGCAACGCAGGCGTGTGGGAAACACGGTTATCCATCGCTTGAATCGTTACCTGTTCAAGATCAGGGTCGTAAAGGTATACATCGCTACCATCTGACACCACCACTTGAGAATACGGTGCCTCGACTTCCCAACGCAGCATACCAGGACGAGAGAGCCACATTTCACCGCGTGCACTTTGCAGACGCTCGCCGCTACCACCCAGTATTTTTTGCTCAAAAGTCGCGTGGTAACTCTGTAGCGGATCAAGCCGTTCGGTTAAACGCTCGGCAGCCTCATTGGCCCATACATTAGGGGCAGAAAGCGTTAACCCCAGAGCGCTGGCAGCCAGTGCCAATGATGAAGTGCGTCGTGTGTGAGTATGGCGCATTAATGTACTCCCTAGGCAATTGTTGCCGAAAAGCGGTCGTGCTTAAGCCTGTTGCTTGGGCGGGCATACGGCATTAAGACGTTCCATGTGTACCCTAAGACGCGAAACGCGCCACAGGGTTTCAGCTGCGGCGCGACTTTCACGTTTATTGCATGATTTACAAGGCGACTAGTGCCGCCTTAGTGGCCAACGGGTGGCGGTGCCAGTACTTCGCGGGCGCCATTGCTACCCATTGAGGATACAACCCCCGCGCCTTCCATCGCCTCTACTAGTCGAGCTGCCCGGTTGTAGCCGATTTTGAAGCGACGCTGCACCGCAGAGATTGATGCTCTACGTGTTTCAGTAACGAACTGCACCGCCTCATCGTAGAGCGCATCCTGCTCAGCATCGTCGCCATCCACTCCCTCGGCTTCCAAGCCAGTTAAAGCATCCGCAGTCACTCCGCCCGAAAGGATCTCCTCGATATACTCCGGTGCGCCGCGGCGCTTCCAGTCATCTACCACTCGGTGAACCTCATCATCATCCACAAAGGCACCGTGAATGCGGTTGGGTGGGCCAGAACCAGCAGGTAGGTACAGCATATCACCATGCCCCAACAAGCTTTCCGCACCGCCCTGATCCAGGATGGTTCGTGAATCAATCCGTGAAGACACTTGAAATGCCATCCGCGAAGGAATGTTGGCCTTGATGAGGCCTGTGACGACATCAACAGAGGGCCGCTGGGTAGCCAGAATCAAATGAATACCCGCTGCACGCGCTTTTTGTGCCAACCGCGCGATGAGCTCCTCCACTTTTTTGCCAACGATCATAAACATATCGGCAAATTCGTCGATCACCACTACGATGTAAGGCAGCTTTTCCAGTACAGGATGCGGCTGATGCACTTCCCATGGCTGGGGCTCCCAAAGTGGATCTGCAACCTGGGCACCGGCACGTTCGGCTTCATCCAAACGGCCATTGAAACCGGCAATATTGCGCACTCCCATGGCCGCCATCAATTTATAGCGACGCTCCATTTCAGCGACACACCAGCGTAGGCTGTTAGCGGCCTCCTTCATGTCGGTCACCACAGGCGCCAGCAAATGAGGGATGCCGTCATATACTGACAGTTCCAACATTTTTGGGTCGACCATGATCAACTTCAGCTCACTGGGCTTGGCTTTCAGCAGCATCGAGATCAGCATGGCGTTTACACCCACTGACTTACCTGAGCCGGTTGTACCTGCCACCAGAAGATGGGGCATTTTTCCTAGATTGGCCACCACCGGTCCGCCGCCAATATCTTGGCCTAGCGCCATGGTTAGCGGCGAGGTTTCTTGCTGGTAACGGTCAGAATCAATGACCTCGCGTAAGCGAATCATGGCTCGATTGGGGTTCGGTATTTCAATCCCCACCGTTGGGCGACCGGGAATAACTTCCACCACTCGAACACTTTTCACCATCAGCGAACGCGCTAAGTCCTTAGCAAGGTTGCTGATTTTGGAAACCTTAACGCCAGCAGCAGGCTTGATTTCAAAACGGGTGATGACCGGGCCAGGCCAAGTATCAACAACTTCCGCTTTAACACCGTATTCACGTAGCCGCACTTCAAGTAGCTCAGCCATATCGGCCAACTGCTCATCGGTATAGTTCGGCTGGTGCGGCTCTGCAGGAGTTAATAATTGCAGGCTTGGCACATCACCCTCTGGCTCATCCATGGTTTCAAAGGCAGGCCGCTGACTCTGCAAATGCTCCACTGTCCAAAGCGTAGGGCCGTTATCCGACTCCTCTTCGACGGGCTCGGTAGAAAACACCGGCTCGTGACGAGCTGATGCCGGGACAGAGGTGGCCGGAGGAACGGCAGGTATAGAGCTTGAGACCGAGCTTGGGACCGAGCTTGGGACCGAGCTAGGGGAACGAGTAATGGGAGAGTGAGCCATGTCAGCAGCATCTTCGTCATCTTCCCATACTGGCTCCGGCACTATTTCAGGCACCCGAACGCGGGGCGGTTCAGAGGCCATAGGAGCTGGAGCAGCGTCACGTTTGAACGCTGCATCAGTGTCGTCCTCTTTACCAGCAAAAAACTGCTTCGTCACAGCCTCCGCTTCCTCCTCTCCGCGGGTAGCACGCAGAGAAAGTGCTGATGCCGGCTCAGAAGGTGAAACCTCAGCAGTTTTTGGCTGCTCGTAATGGTGAGAGAATGGCTCGTTGCGCACCTCATCAACAGGCTCAACTGGCTGAGATACAGCACTTTCATGATGTTTAGGAGAGGGCTGCTCTAGCTCATTTTCTTTAGGCTTTATTGAGAACGCGTCTTCACGGGGTGCTATGGGTGCTGCTTTCACACCCTCTGCATTTTCACTAGCAGAGGTTGCATTCGATGGCGCCATTGGCTCAGGCGCACTGCCAGCATCTATGCTGGGTGCTCCGCTACCGGCCTGCTGCGCCGATGCCGCTGTACTGGGTACTTCTGTTGCGCTCCGTGCATTAAAGGCAGAAACAGCAGCGGTCTCCCAAGGGATCGACGTATCCGTAATATCTGAAACACCTTCATCAGCGCTACTCAGCGGCGCCGAAAAGCTAGGTTCCCGGCGTTCACGACGGTGTTCGCGCGTACGCTCGGTGTCATTACCTACGGCTGCTTTTCTGGGGGCTTCACTGGGAACTTCATCAGCACCTTGACGAACCTTCTCACCTACATATTTATCTACATCTTCACCAGCATTCTTACCGACACGCTCACCGACACGCTCACCGACACTCTTACCAACATTTTCACCAACAACAGCGCTCTCAACGCTGTCCTCAACACCTCTTTTGGCGCTTATTACGGGCGCGTCTTCATCGCGCTCTTGCGCAAACAACCTAGGTTCCACTGCGCGCGGTTTTGGCGCTTCAACATCAACTGCGCTTAACTTTCCTGCTGAAAACTCTGCAGTTTTAGATTCAGCCGCTTTAGACTCAGCTACCTTAGGCTCTGCGGTTTGAGACTCAGCGCGTGATCTCTCTTTGACCTTTTGGGAAGCCGCTTTAGCGGCAGCACGAACAGCAGCACGCTCGGCACGCTTCGCCCGCCCTTTAGCACGGCGGGCGCTAAACCAGCCACCTAACTTACATAACCGGCGCCCTACCTCGTCGGCCACTTGCAGCCACGACATACCGCTAAAAAGCGGAAAGCCAATTAAAATAAGTGCCGCAGCAATGAGCCCCACCCCGCCACTGCTCACCAGTGGTTTTAAGGTTCCAACCAGCCCCTCCCCTAAAATGCCTCCAGAGGCATAGGGCAAAATGCTATCAGGGTGATAAAAGTGCAACGCACCAAGCATAGTGGTACCAAACATCAGTAACACTAAGCCTCCGGCATGCACAGCGATTGCGACAGGGTCTAATTCAAAACGCACTTGGCGGGAGCGCATTAGCCACCAGGCAGCATAGCCAAACATGCCTGGCCACCACAAAGCGCTGGCGCCCAATAATGAGTAAAGAACATCGGCAAGCCAGGCGCCAACGGGGCCCATCCAATTGCGCACATCGGTTTCCGGCCCCTGATAAGACCATCCTGGGTCCGCGGGGTGATAACTAAACAGTGCTAATAGCAAGAATACGCACAGCGCAAGCAACACCACAACCACGCCTTCGCGCACCGAGCCCTGTAAACGTAGGCCAAACCGGCGGGCTTTATCCTTCGCAGCTTTTACCCTAGCCGAAGAGGCTGATGATGGTTGACGCGAATTACGCTGCGTTCGCTTGTCTACCGCCTTATTTACTTTCAAGCGATTCTCCCTTTACACCTTAGTGGCGTCTTTAATCCACTTGCGAGTTTGCATCATACCGAGCATCCTTCCGCCGTCACAGAGCTTCTTGAAGCGCTTAGTAACAGGAGCAAGCAATGCTACCTTGGCTTTCATCGCCACATCCGCTATTTCCTTCTACCGCGTTGGCCCTTGATTCGCCAAACGGTTTACTGGCTGCGGGGGGCGAACTCTCGCCACACTGGTTAGTTGAGGCTTACCGTCGGGGGATTTTCCCTTGGTATAGCGACGACGAACCCATTTTATGGTGGAGCCCCAACCCCCGCATGGTACTACGGCCAACACAGTTTAAACTGCGCCGCAGCCTTGCTAAACGTCTACGTAATGGTGGCTTCACTGTCACTTTAGATCAACACTTTGAGCAGGTGATTACTGCTTGTGCAGCTCCCCGCCAAGGTGAGCCCGACACCTGGATCAATGCAGATATGCGAAAAGCCTACCAGCGCCTTCACGCGCTGGGCATTGCCCACAGCATTGAAGTACACCATTCAGGACACCTGGTGGGCGGCCTGTATGGGCTGGCCATGGGGCCAGTATTCTTTGGCGAGTCGATGTTTTCAAATACCCCGGACGCTTCCAAAATAGCGCTTGCTCATTTAGCCCGTGCAATGCAGCTTCATGGTGGCGAGCTGATTGATTGTCAAATGCATACACCACATTTAGCCAGTCTTGGCGCAACAACAGTCGCCCGCGAGACGTTCATCAACTATCTTGAACAGTGGTTACCGGAAAATGTATTTAGCTTAACACCTTCAGTCTATGAAGCACCTACCGTGCCATGCTCGCCGTGGCTGGCAGCGGTTGCTTTGGCTTATCAAGCCTAAATGGCCGAACGCTAGATTAACTAAGGAGGCAGGCCGTGAGCAGTAACGCTCCTCGACGCCCGGTGCGGGATTTGCGCTTCTTCCTGACCGTGCCACATGCGTGTAGCTACCTGCCTGACAGAGAGGCTACCACGCTTTTTTTAGACCCCCAGGAGTCGCCGGTTCCAGGTGTCTATGATTCGCTGTCATTACTAGGATTTCGGCGTAGCGGGCGCCACCTTTACCGCCCTCACTGTGAGGGCTGCAATGCCTGTCAGTCCGTACGTATCCCCATTGAGCATTTTACCGCTAACCGCACCCAGCGAAAAACATTGCAACGTAATAGGGATGTTACTACTCGGGTAATTCCTGCACGCTTTTTAACCGACCATTATACGCTCTATGCGAGCTATATCCGCTCACGCCATGCCGATGGTGACATGTACCCCCCTAGCCGGGAACAGTACAGAACCTTTCTAACCCTTGATGAACCATATGCGAAGCTAATGGAGATGTACCTGGGAGAAGAGTTGGTCGCCGTCGCTGCCTTTGACCATTTGGAGCATGGACTTTCAGCGATCTATACCTTTTTCGGGGTAAGGGAAGAGCTTGATAAGCGCTCTCTGGGCACCTTCGCTATTCTTAAGCTCATTGAGCTATGTCGTCAACAAGCTCTACCACACCTATACCTTGGGTACTGGATTGAGGAGTGTCGAAAAATGCGCTACAAGCGAGCTTTCACACCCATTGAGGTGCTTGATGGGCGACACTGGAGGCCTTTAATTCGCTAATCTCTCCAGCTTTTTTGCCTTGACGGCAGGCTTACGGCACAATATAGCGCTGTTTCTTTGGCGCCTAGGATATAATAACGCCTTGTGAAGCGATTGCTCGACTAACCGCTGTCTTAAATATTACGTTAAATAAGTGAGGATCTGCCTATATGGCACGCGAAGATCATATTGAAATGGAAGGCGTTATTGTTGATACCCTTCCCAACACCATGTTCCGTGTTGAGCTTGAAAACGGCCATGTCGTTACCGCTCATATCTCCGGTAAAATGCGTAAAAACTATATCCGCATTCTAACTGGTGACAAGGTAAAAGTGGAACTGACGCCTTACGATCTCTCCAAAGGCCGTATTGTCTACCGTTCGCGCTAAGCCTTCATGACGCTTGTTGAGCAAGCTACGCTAGCGCATATACGTCTGCTTTAAATACGGCGCCGCTCCCTGGAGACGACAACGCCCCGTCGATGACAGGGCGCTGTGACAGTGCTTGGCTACTAGCTCGAGCCACGCGTAATGCTCAAAAGCGACCTTAGCGCCCTTTTCAGGGCGCATCCGCCATTTCTGACTCGGTAGAAAGGTGTAGCTCACCTTCTTCAAGACTAACGTGCACCATACCACCGTGCTCTGCTAACTCACCGAACAGAATCATCTCAGCCAGCGGCTTCTTGAGTTTCTCTTGGATCAAGCGAGCCATTGGCCGTGCACCCATGTCCGGGTCGTAGCCTTTCTCTGCTAACCAGTCTCGTGCAGTATCGTCCACCTCTAGCTGCACGCGCTTCTCGTCAAGCTGAGCTTGAAGTTCAATCAAGAACTTATCTACCACATTGCGCACCACAGAGGTCTGTAACGCATGGAATTGAATAATCCCATCCAGACGGTTACGGAACTCTGGCGAGAAGGTGCGACGAATGACTTCCATGGCATCAGTCGAGTGATCTTGGCTCTGGAAACCGATTGATCGACGAGATGCCTGCTCTGCACCTGCGTTCGAGGTCATGATCAGAATAACGTGCCTGAAGTCCGCTTCGCGACCGTTGTTGTCCGTAAGGCGGCCGTGATCCATAACCTGCAGTAAAAGGTTAAAGACTTCTGGGTGCGCTTTCTCGATTTCATCGAGCAGGAGAACACAATGGGGCTGTTTTGTAACCGCTTCAGTGAGCAACCCACCCTGGTCGTAACCCACATAGCCAGGAGGAGCACCAATCAGACGCGACACAGTGTGACGCTCCATGTACTCCGACATATCGAAACGCACCAGCTCAATGCCCATGATATGCGCCAGCTGCTTAGCCACTTCGGTCTTACCTACACCAGTTGGGCCTGCAAAAAGGAAGCTGCCTACCGGTTTATCTGGTGACTTCAGCCCAGCACGGGAAAGCTTGATAGCCGCCGATAACGTATCGATTGCTTCATCTTGACCAAACACCAGCATCTTAAGATCACGATCAAGCTTTTCAAGTAGCTTACGATCAGAGCTTGAAACGCTCTTCGGCGGGATCCGGGCAATTGAAGCGACGATCGCCTCTACCTGCTCCACATCGATAGTGTTCGTACGCACTTCTGGCGGCAACATACGCTGGTGAGCGCCTGCTTCATCAATCACGTCAATCGCCTTGTCTGGCAAGTGACGATCGTTGATGTAACGATCCGCCAAGCGTGCGGCACTCTCTAATGCACCATCGGTATACTTAAGCTCGTGGTGCTCTTCAAAACGAGAGCGCAGCCCCTTAAGAATCTTAATGGTGTCATCTACAGAGGGCGCCAACACATCCACTTTCTGGAAGCGACGAGCCAACGCACGATCCTTCTCAAAAATACCGCGGAATTCCTGGAAGGTCGTTGAGCCGATACAGCGCAGCTCACCGGAAGAGAGCAAAGGTTTTAGCAGGTTAGATGCATCCATAACACCACCAGATGCCGCACCGGCACCAATGACAGTATGGATCTCATCGATAAACAGCACCGCGTTAGGCTGCTTGCGTAATTCGCTCAGCAAGCTTTTGAGGCGTTTTTCGAAATCACCGCGGTATTTGGTGCCAGCTAACAGCGCGCCCATGTCCAGCGAATAGACCACGGCATCGGCGATGACCTCAGGCACATCCTCTTCCACAATACGTTTCGCCAAGCCTTCAGCGATGGCAGTTTTACCTACCCCTGCCTCGCCCACCAACAGCGGATTGTTCTTACGACGACGCGCCAGAATCTGCACCACGCGCTCAAGCTCATGGTCGCGGCCAATCAATGGGTCAATTTTACCCTGACGAGCATGCTCATTCAGATTGGTAGCATATCCCGTTAACGGATGTGCAGCCCCTTCGGCGCTACCCTCCTCGGCGTCTTCACTCTCTTGAGCAGCAGGAGAGGGTGACGGGCCATGCCCAGCAACTTTGGAAATACCGTGAGCGATGTAGTTCACCGCATCCACGCGCGCAACGCTTTGTTGCTTTAGGAAGTAAACTGCTTGGCTCTCTTGCTCTGAAAAGATAGCCACTAACACATTTGCGCCAGTGACTTCACTCTTACCAGATGACTGCACGTGAAACACCGCACGCTGCAATACACGCTGAAAACCTAGCGTTGGCTGTGTTTCACGATCGCCCTGCCCTTCAGGGATCAGCGGCGTGGTCGAGTTAATAAAATCCTGCAGATCGGACCGCAGCTTGTCGAGGTTTGCCCCACACGCCTTCAGCACGTCTACTGCGGAGGCATTGTCCAGCAATGCTAAGAGCAGGTGCTCAACGGTCATGAATTCGTGGCGTTTAGAGCGTGCCACGGTGAAGGCCGTGTTCAGGGTCAGTTCAAGTTCTTTGCTCAGCATGGCAGTCCCCTTTTTGCTACTACCTAGGGCATATAACCACCTAGGGGTTGCATCGGATCAGTCTAATCGACCGGCACTTTCAACATCGGGTACAAATGGCACGGTTGCAAGCCCCATCGCTAACTTTTTTCAACGCTTTCAGTTAGCGGCTTCGATATCACACATTAATGGATGCTCACATTCGCGGGCGTATTCATTCACTTGGTAACTTTTGGTTTCGGCAATATCACGGGTAAAAATGCCGCAGGTCGCTTTACCTTGGGTATGCACCGCGAGCATTACCTGCACCGCTTTCTCGCTATCCATACCAAAAAAGTCTTGTAAAATTTCAACAACAAACTCCATAGGAGTGTAGTCGTCATTGTGAAGCACGACTTTATATAACGGCGGCTGGGCCAGCTCTGGCTTTGCTGACTGCACCGCCAAGTCATCATCGTAGCCGGGCATATCAGGACGTGTCACTCCCGCTTGTAGGGTGACCGCCAAACAAGGGCTGTCAGTAATAGGCATAAGCAGCAAGGGTTATCGTCTCTCGGCTGACGAGCAGCACCTTATCAAGTGTTACGTTAAGTAAGACGCGCATCGGCAGCAAGGGTTCATGGAAAACACAAAATATCACACTAGGCGGGACAAAAAACCCTCGCCCAACTAGCGGACGAGGGTTGATAGCAGTCATAACAGTGATTGCTATAGCTGTTACTAGCCTTTAGCTACCATGGCTAACGCATCGTTCAGTGTTTTACTTGGACGCATTGCTTGGCTGGCCAGCTCACCATTCGGGTGAAAATAGCCTTGGATATCCATGGATTGGCCCTGAACACTATTTAGCTCATCAACGATGGTGGCTTCATTGGCTTTCAGCGTTTCGGCCAGACGCGCAAAGAGCGTTTTCATCTCTTCATCCTGATCCTGAGCAGCCAGTGCTTCCGCCCAGTACATCGCCAAATAGAAGTGGCTGCCGCGGTTATCGAGCTCGCCCACTTTACGCGATGGCGACTTATTGCTGTCGAGGAATTGGCCGTTAGCCTCATCCAGCGCTTTTGCCAGCAGCGTCGCACGCTCGTTACCAAAGGTACTACCCAAGTGCTCAAGAGACGCCGCTAGTGCCAGGAATTCTCCCAAGGAGTCCCAACGCAGGTGGTTCTCTTCCAGGAACTGCTGAACATGCTTAGGTGCAGAACCACCCGCGCCCGTTTCAAACAGACCACCACCATTCATCAGCGGAACAATAGAGAGCATTTTGGCACTGGTGCCTAACTCCATAATCGGGAATAGGTCAGTGAGGTAGTCACGCAGCACGTTACCGGTCACGGAGATGGTGTCTTCGCCTTTGCGGATGCGCTCAAGGGAGATCTGCATAGCATCCACAGGGGCAAGAATGCGGATATCCAGGCCAGCCGTGTCGTGATCTTTCAGGTAGGTTTCTACCTTCTTGATCAACTGAGCATCGTGGGCACGGTTAGCATCAAGCCAGAAGATAGCTGGAGCACCACTATCACGAGCACGAGTCACCGCCAGTTTCACCCAATCCTGAATCGGTGCGTCTTTGGTTTGGCACATACGCCAAATGTCACCGGCTTCCACAGAGTGGCTAAACAGGATTTGGCCCGCTTCGTCAGTAACAACGACTGTACCATCTGCCGGAATGTGGAAGGTCTTGTCGTGGGAGCCGTACTCCTCCGCTTTCTGCGCCATAAGACCAACATTGGGCACACTGCCCATAGTGGTAGGATCGAATGCGCCATGTTTCTTGCAATCTTCAATAACCGCTTGATAAATCGTGGCGTAGCAGCGGTCAGGAATAACTGCTTTCGTGTCCTGAAGCTCATCGTTAACGTTCCACATCTTGCCTGAATCACGAATCATGGCAGGCATGGAGGCGTCGATGATCACGTCGCTAGGCACGTGCAGGTTGGTAATTCCCTTATGAGAATTCACCATCGCCATCGCCGGACGCTCTTTGTAAAGCGCCTCGATGTCACCTTTGATTGCTGCCTGCTGATCACTAGACAGTTTTTCAATCGCACTGTACAGATCGCCGATACCGCTATTCGGGTTAAAGCCAACCTCTTTTAACGTATCCGCATGCTTTTCAAGTACGTCCTTGTAGAACTCCTCAACCACGATGCCGAACATGATGGGGTCAGATACTTTCATCATGGTAGCTTTCAGGTGCAGCGAAAACAGCACGCCACTCTCTTTGGCATCGCTGATCTGGCCATCGATAAAGCTGCGCAGGCGGCGGCTGCTCATGCTGGCAGCATCGATTACTTCGCCAGCCAGGACGGAAAGGCTTGGCTTCAGCACAACGTTAGTGCCATCTTTTTGCTGCAGCTCGATTTTAAGCGTCGTGGCTTTTTCCATGACGGCCGACTGCTCGCTGCCGTAGAAATCACCTTCGCTCATGTGAGCAACATGCGACTTGGAGTCAGCACTCCACTCACCCATACGGTGAGGGTATTTGCGGGCGTAGTTTTTAACTGACTTGGGTGCGCGGCGATCAGAATTGCCTTCACGCAATACGGGGTTTACCGCACTACCCTTGGCTTTGTCATAACGTGCCTTGACCGATGCTTCTTCGTCGTTCTTCGGCTCATCAGGATAATTGGGTAGTGGGTAACCCTGGCTTTGCAGCTCTTTAATGGTCGCTTTTAGCTGCGGCCCAGAGGCACTAATGTTGGGCAGTTTAATGATGTTGGCTTCTGGCGTAGTAGCAAGCTGGCCGAGCTCTGCTAAATCGTCACTGACACGCTGTTCATCGCTGAGCACATCTGGAAACTGCGCTAATACCCTCGCCGCCAAAGAGATATCCCGCGTCTCAACTTCGACACCGGCAGAGTCGGTGAAAGCATCAATGATGGGTAACAAAGAGTATGTCGCGAGCGCAGGTGCCTCGTCGGTGAGCGTATAAATGATCTTCGGCGTTTTGGACATTTTTGCGTTAACCTCTTTTTTTCTGTCGCTGTGATTATAAAAAATCTCAAGCTACGCGGCGCACTCAACGAAAGATCATGCCGCGAAGCAGGCGGAGCATTGTTTGGCTGCCCCGACATCACTCGGTGGTTTACTGCAGTGGTTACGACGACTCCAGCACGTCTCTAAAACGGCTGCGCCGAAGTATACCAGCGCTGCACTTTAACCGCATGAGCGATTGTCGACAAATCAAGAGCACGACCTAAGAGGTATCATGAGTACGCTTTATTTGCTGCATAAACCCTACCGAATGCTCTCCCAGTTTACCGATAGCCAAGGCCGAGCCACCTTAGCCGATGTCATTAACGCGCCTGGTGTCTATGCCGCTGGGCGCCTAGATTACGACTCAGAGGGCTTGCTGCTACTCAGTGATGACGGAAGCCTTATTCATCGCATTGCGCATCCACGTCACAAGCAACCCAAGACCTACTGGGTACAGCTAGAGGGGTGCATAAGCAGTGAGGCAATTGATGCGCTTAAAAACGGTATCACTTTAAAAGACGGCCCCACTAAACCCGCCAAGGCAAGACGCATGGAAGCGCCAGCCATCGCACCACGCGACCCAGCCATTGACCCTAAACGCCATCCCTCTACTAGCTGGCTAGAGCTGACCATCAGCGAAGGCCGTAATCGCCAGGTACGCCGCATGACCGCTCACGTAGGCTTCCCCACCCTGCGCCTTATCCGCGCGGCCATTGGGCCTTGGCAACTAGGAGACTTAGCGCCGGGAGAGTGGCGTAAAGAGACACTGCATGCCCCACGCCCAACCAATCCATCCAAACGCAGCAGTTCACCACGCCATAGGCCCATGAAATGAGCCATATTCGTAGCACGGTCGCGTGTGTTATTCAGCAAAACGGACGCTACTTGATGGTAGAAGAGGATCGCGGAGGCCCTGCAACAGTATTCAATCAACCCGCTGGGCATGTGGAACCTGGTGAGGGCCCCCTAGCAGCGATAATACGCGAAGTAATAGAAGAGACCGCTTGGCAAGTGACGTTAACGGGCTACTTGGGACTTTATGTGTTTCATACGCCCGAGGGACTTACCTTTCATAGCCATGGCTTTTTAGCAACGCCCAATACACAGCTGAACACGTCGATTGATAGCGATATAACGGCTACCCACTGGCTCACACAGCATGAGATAGCATCTCTCGACACCGCCCAACGGCTGCGCAGCCCGCTCGTGCTAAAGCGAATTCACGATGCTCTTAGCGGTCGTTGCTATCCTCTCGAAGTGATTCAGGAGTGAAGCACTCGAAGCGTTAAGCCCCCATCGTGTATAATCGTCGACCACTTGCACACTGCTCTTTTGCACACTACTTCAACTGAGGATGCCAATGACATCCACCCATGGCACATCTACCACCGAAGCTCCCAGCACCGGCAAAGTCATTGTCGGTATGTCGGGTGGCGTCGACTCTTCTGTTTCTGCCCTTCTCCTCCTCCAGCAGGGGTATGAGGTTGAGGGCCTATTTATGAAGAACTGGGACGAAGACGACGGCACAGAGTACTGCACGGCGAAGGAAGACCTCGCGGATGCCGAAGCGGTGTGCGCCAAGCTGGGGATTAAGCTGCATACGGCTAATTTCGCCGCTGAATACTGGGATAACGTGTTTGAGCACTTTCTAGCCGAGTACAAAGCAGGCCGAACCCCCAACCCAGACATTCTGTGTAATCGCGAGATCAAGTTTAAGGTCTTTCTTGAATACGCCGAAATGCTAGGCGCGGATAAAATTGCTACCGGACACTATGTTCGTCAAGGGGTTCGTGAAGGTCGACCACGCCTACTAAAAGGCTTGGATGGTAATAAAGACCAGAGCTACTTCCTGCATGCGGTGCCCGAAGCTGCTATTGCCCGTACGTTGTTTCCTGTGGGCGAGCTGGAAAAACCCGCGGTACGAGCTCTGGCTGAACAACACGACCTAGTGACAGCCAAGAAGAAAGACTCTACGGGCATTTGCTTTATTGGAGAACGCCGCTTCCGCGACTTTCTGCAGCAATACCTACCCGCTCAGCCCGGTGTTATTGAAACTCCGGAAGGCGATGTCATTGGTAAACACATGGGGCTGATGTACTACACGCTCGGCCAGCGCCAAGGGCTAGGTATCGGTGGCCTCGCCAACTACTCTGAAGACCCCTGGTACGTGGCTGCCAAAGATTTAGATCGCAATGTACTGATTGCCGTGCAGGGTAAACACCATTCACTGCTTTACACCGACAAATTAGCTACCGAAAAAATGGACTGGGTCGCAGGTGAGCCCCCCGTGCAGCACGGACGCTTTACAGCCAAGACTCGCTACCGCCAAAACGATTGCCCCTGTGAAATGCGCGCCCTGCCTGATGGCAGTGTGGAAGTAGTGTTCGATGACCCTCAGTGGGCGGTAACACCGGGTCAATCGCTGGTACTTTATGATGGTGATATTTGTTTAGGCGGCGGCGTAATCCGCGCTGCATGGAAAACCCAGGAGACGGCCGCATGAACACGACGACACCCATTCACCGTGCACCAGACTTTCCAGCAGCACGTCAAGCACTTGCTTTAGCAGGCGTTTTTCAGGCGGCAAGCTTAGTGGACGAGCTGGCACGTACTGGGCAGGTCGATACCCGCGCCTGGGAAACGCTGATTAACGCCACGGTAGACACTAATCCAGAAAGTTTTGAAGCCATTTATGGTGGTCACCCCAATAACTTACGCCGAGGCTTAGATACAATTGAAGCCCTGGTAGGCCGCAAACAGGCCAATCCTGTCGTGCTACGCTATGGCTTTTCACTGCTGCTGTTGATGAACAAGCTGCGTACCGACCGCAACATGATGGATTCTCTTGGCCAGAAACTCGCCCATGTACAGGGGCAAGCGGAGCATTTCGGCACCACCCATGAAAATGTCATTGCCAGCCTCGGCGAGGCTTACCAAGAAACAATCTCTACCTTTAAAACCCGCATTGTCGTACAGGGCGATCCTTCATTGCTCCAGACCCGTATGATGCCGGAGCGGGTTCGCGCCTGTTTAATGGCAGGCATTCGCTTTGCACTGCTGTGGCACCAGTTAGGCGGCCGCCGTTGGAAACTTGTGTTTCAACGTAAAGCCCTGCGTCGCGCCCTTGATAGCCTCGGCTAAACACTGCTTTTTTCCTGACTCTCTACCCTCTAGACCACTTGGAAGCTTTTGCCATGCAACTCTCTGCTTTGACCGCTCTCTCCCCCGTTGACGGCCGCTACGGCGCTAAAGCCGCTGCGTTACGTGAACACTTCAGCGAATTCGGCCTGATCCGTGCTCGCGTGATTGTGGAAGTACGCTGGCTGCAGCGTCTTGCTGATCACGGCCAAATTGTCGAAGTCCCGCCGCTCTCCGCTGAAGCAACTGCGTTTTTAGAGCAGCTGATTCGTGACTTCTCTGTAGAAGATGCTGAGCGCATTAAAGAAATCGAGCGCACGACAAACCACGATGTCAAAGCCGTTGAGTACTTCCTGAAAGAGAAAATTGCCGGTCAGGCGGAGCTAAACGCGGTAACCGAATTTATTCACTTTGCCTGCACCAGTGAAGACATCAATAACCTATCTTACGGCGTCATGCTGGCCGACGGCCTAAAAGCCATGCTGCCGACCCTGCACAACGTGGCTGATGAAATTGCCAAGCTAGCGATTGCCCACGCAGGGCAGCCGATGCTATCACGCACCCATGGCCAAACTGCTAGCCCCACCACATTGGGCAAAGAGATGGCCAACGTGGCGTACCGCCTTAAGCGCCAACTTAAACAAATTGAGAGCGTTGAGATTCTGGGTAAAATCAACGGTGCCGTGGGTAACTATAATGCGCACCTAACGACCTACCCTGATATCGACTGGGAAGCTAATGCGCGTACTTTTGTGGAAGGTCTGGGATTAAGCTTTAACCCTTATACGACGCAAATCGAGCCCCACGACTACATCGCGGAGCTATTTGATGCGATTTGCCGCTTCAATACGATCCTGATCGACTTTGATCGCGATGTGTGGGGCTATATCTCGCTGGGCTACTTCAAGCAGCGCACTGTGGAAGGTGAAATAGGCTCTTCCACTATGCCACATAAGGTCAACCCAATTGACTTTGAAAACTCGGAAGGCAATCTGGGTCTTGCCAACGCCGTGCTTAGCCATTTGGCGCAAAAACTGCCGATTTCTCGCTGGCAGCGCGACCTTACCGACTCCACCGTACTGCGCAACCTTGGTGTAGGCTTGGCCTATGGCTTGATTGGCTACCATGCCAGCTTAAAAGGCATTAGCAAGCTAGAAGCCAACCCAGAACGGCTGGCAGAAGATTTAAACAATAGCTGGGAAGTGCTTGCCGAGCCCATCCAAACGGTGATGCGCCGCTACGGTATCGAAAAGCCCTACGAAAAGCTTAAAGAGCTAACCCGTGGCAAGCGGATTGACCAGGCAGGATTTGCCACCTTCATTGATACGCTCGAATTACCCGCTGCGGTAAAAGAAGAGCTGAAAGCGCTCTCGCCGGCTAGTTACATCGGTAATGCAAAGGCACAAGCCGAAGCCATTACTCAGCGGTTGAATTCACTGTAATTTCCTTTTTAATAGCGCCGCGTTCACCTATCTAGGATACCGCCATGAGCCAACAAAATAAGCCATTAACGTTGCTGGGCGACTTAACGCCCGAAGAGTTCCTGGCCCACTACTGGCAACAGAAACCGCTACTGATTCGTGGCGCTATCCCCGAGTACATCAGCCCCATCGACCCTGATGAGCTAGCAGGGCTGGCCTGTGAACCCGGCGTCGAGGCCAGACTCGTCGAAGAAAAAGGCGCAGACGGCCCTTGGCAGGTATCCCATGGACCATTTGACGACGCCACCTTTGAGCGGCTTCCTGAAGGCAACTGGAGTCTGTTGGTACAAGCGGTAGACCACTATGTACCTTCCATTGCTGCATTAATGGATGAGTTTGATTTTCTGCCCCGCTGGCGCCTTGACGACATCATGATCAGCTATGCGCCGCCCGGTGGCAGTGTCGGCCCGCACATTGATCAGTATGACGTTTTCCTACTCCAGTCTAGCGGCCAACGTCGCTGGCAGTTAGGTGGCAAGCAGTCCGACGACTCCCCAATCCTTCAAGGAATCGACTTACGCATTCTTGAAACCTTCGAGATTGAAGCCGACTCAGACTGGACTCTGGCGCCCGGCGACATGCTCTATCTTCCTCCGGGTTGGGCACACCATGGTGTCAGCCAAACTGACGACTGTATGACAATATCAGTTGGCTTTCGCGCACCGTCAGCAGATGAGTCCATTACCTCTTATGCTGACTACCTTGGCGAGCAGTTGCCAGCCTCTCAGCGCTACAGCGATGCAGGCATGGCGCCTGCAAGCCAAATGGGTGAGCTGGATGACGCCGCTGTAGAGCGGATGCGTCAGCTCATCCTGGAAACCCTCGATAAGCCAGAGCAAATTGCTCAATGGTTTGGGCGCGTCATGACTCAGCCTAAATATATCGATCAGGTGATTCCTCTGGAGCACCCTATGAGCGAGCAGGACCTTGTTGCGCAACTACACGCCGGCGAGCCACTGTTTCAAATGCCGGGTTCTCGCTTTGCATGGCGTAGCGATACAAGCGGCACCACGCTGTTTGTCGATGGCGATGGTCACCACTGCTCGGAGGAGCTGGCTAAGCGCCTCGCTGACACTACCCCCATGCGAGCCGACGTACTGGAACTCAGCGGTGCAGCAGAACTCATCACTCAGTTAATCAATTCTGGAAGCTTAGGCTTTATGGGCGAAGAGGATGAGGAGTAGTCAACGTGGCTGCAGAAATTCTCAGCGGTGATTGGCACACCTTAGGTGAGGCAGCATCGGCTATTCGCTGCCGCGTATTTATAGAGGAGCAGCACGTTCCCCAAGACGAAGAGTGGGATGGCCGAGACCCTGAGTGCCAGCACTTTCTAGCCACACTCAATGGTCAGCCAGTAGGTACTGCTCGCCTTCTACCTGATGGTCATATTGGGCGCGTTGCGGTGCTCTCTAGTGCCCGCGGCTCGGGTATCGGTTATCAGCTAATGGAGGCAGCGATCCAGGCAGCCCGTGAAGCTGGCCATGCCAACGCCGAGTTGAGCGCACAGCTACATGCACTAGCTTTTTATGAGCGCCTGGGCTTTGTGGCCCATGGCGATGTGTTTATGGATGCAGGCATTCCCCACCGCAACATGCTACTAGCGCTATAAGCAGCGCTTTTTTCTTCCCTGCTTTGTTTACTGTTGCGCCACCGCTGAGTGGCGCTTTTTTTATCTGCTTTTTACCTTCTTTTTACCTGCGCTGTTTTACTTGCCATGGATAGCATTTTTGCCTATTCATCGGTATGTGACGAAAAACGACTACACAAACACGGCGTTATGCTAAGGCGCTGTAGTCGGGTTACAACCCCTCCTGCCCCCAAGTGTCAATTGTTGGATCCCTCTTACTAGTTGATAGTTATTGCATTGCAGTACGGCGCACTCAACTAGCTTTACCAGCATTTCTAACGAGTGCGACGTTCCTCTTAGAGACGTTTTTCTTAGAGACGTTTATCTAAGCGACACAGCAACTTAAATAAGTAATTCTGAACCAACTTCGCAAGTGCAGCATAAGCGTTTTCTAATCTCACTTGCGGCATCGCTATCACGACCCAGGAGGTATCAGCTCATGTCAGGACTTCTCGACGATATTAAAGCCATCGCCCAACTACGCGAAGCACAAGGCGGAAAATGGGAAGCGATCAAGCCAGAATACGCCGCTCGCATGCGTGCCCAAAACCGCTTCCATACTGGCTTAGATATTGCCCGCTACACCGCTAAAATTATGCGCGAAGACATGGCGGCCTACGATGCTGATACATCTAAGTACACCCAGTCACTGGGTTGCTGGCACGGTTTTATCGGCCAGCAAAAGCTGATCTCTATTAAAAAGCACTTTGGCACTACCAAGCGTAGCTACCTCTACCTTTCTGGTTGGATGGTCGCCGCTCTGCGCTCTGAGTTCGGCCCACTACCCGATCAATCCATGCATGAAAAAACCTCCGTCGCCAACCTGATTGAGGAGCTTTACACCTTCTTGAAGCAGGCGGACGCATGGGAGCTTAACCACCTCTTCCGTGCTCTGGACGATGCCAAAGAAGCGGGCGACAGTGCTAAAGAGCAAGAGCTGATCAGCAAAATCGATAATCACGAAACGCATATCGTGCCGATTATTGCCGATATCGACGCTGGTTTTGGTAACGCCGAAGCGACCTACTTACTGGCCAAGAAGTTTATCCAGGCGGGTGCTTGCTGTATCCAGTTGGAAAATCAGGTATCTGACGAGAAACAGTGTGGTCACCAGGACGGCAAGGTTACCGTGCCCCATGAAGACTTCTTGGCAAAAATTAACGCCGTGCGTTACGCCTTCCTAGAGCTGGGCGTCGAAGATGGTGTGATTGTGGCACGTACTGACTCGCTAGGCGCAGGCCTGACGCAGAAAATCGCCGTTACCAATGAGCCAGGAGACCTGGGCGACCAATACAACAGCTTCCTGGATGGCGATGTCATCGAGAATGCTGCCGACATCAACAACGGTGATGTGGTCATCAAACAGAACGGCAAGTTGGTTAAACCGAAGCGCTTGGCATCAGGTCTCTACCAGTTCAAACCAGGCACTGGTGAAGACCGCGTTATCCTAGACTGCATCACCAGCCTGCAAAATGGTGCCGACCTGCTGTGGATCGAAACCGAAAAACCCCACGTTGGCCAAATTGCCAGCATGGTTAACCGTATCCGCGAAGTGTGCCCGGATGCCAAACTGGTTTACAACAACTCACCATCCTTCAACTGGACGCTGAACTTCCGTCAGCAAGTGTTCGATGCTTGGGAGAAAGAAGGCAAAGATGTTTCCGCTTACCAGCGTGATAAGTTGATGAGCGTTGAGTACGATAACACTGAACTTGGCCAACTGGCTGATGAGTGGACACGCAACTTCCAACGCGATGGCGCCCGTGAAGCAGGTATCTTCCACCACCTGATTACGCTGCCGACCTACCACACTGCAGCACTTTCTACCGACAACTTAGCCAAGGGCTACTTCGGTGATGAGGGTATGCTGGCCTACGTGAAAGGTGTTCAGCGCGAAGAAATCCGCCAGGGTATTGCGACGGTTAAGCACCAAGACATGGCAGGCTCTAATATTGGTGACGACCATAAAGAGTTCTTCCACGGCGATGCCGCACTAAAAGCCGGTGGTAAAGACAATACGATGAATCAGTTTGGTTAATAAGACTTTGCACCTACCTGATTAACCATGCAGCACATACCAAACCAAGGGGCTTAGGCCTCTTGGTTTTTTTTGAGCTAAATATATTTGCACATTATTTTCCTAATACACTGGTAGACTAATAGCTATGCTATTTTTTGGCTGCGTTCTCCTCATTAGTTTTGATCTTTTCAAGCGATAGCTGGTCAAAGCCTTTAACATCGATTATCTTTAGCGAACACTGTTCTATAACTGCTATCGATCTCTTGTCCTGTGTAGGGATGGCAGTTATGTAGCAGTTATATTAATAGACACACCTTGGAGGTTTTAATGAAACGTCTTCTTCTACCTGTTGCCGCTCTGAGCATTCTCACACTGGCAGGCTGTGCCAACACGGCTGGCTACTCTGGTGATGTCTATCGCGGCAGCCAAGCGCAAACGGGACAAAGCGTCACATACGGTACTATTGTGGCGGTTCGTCAGGTTCAAATTCAGGCGGAAAGCCGTGCTGGAGGCCTGATAGGCAGTGGTGGTGGCGCGGTTATCGGTGGTCTTCTGGGTAGCCAAGTCGGTGGCGGCTCGGGTCGTCAGTTAGCAACGGTGGCAGGCGCCCTAGGTGGTGCTGTTGCAGGCACGGCAGCTGAAGATGCAGCCAACCGCGTTAACGCACTGGAAATGGAAATTCGCCGCGACGACGGTACTGATATTGTCGTTGTTCAGCGTGCCGACCGCCAGTTCCAGGCAGGCCAGCGGGTTCGCCTCATCGGCAGCGGTGCCAGCATGAGCGTCGCGCCTTACTAAGCGTCGCGCCTTATATGCTGACCAGCCAAGCCCACAAGTGCTTGGCTTGAAACGAAAAAGCGCCCGATCAGTTAGGCTGGCCGGGCGCTTTTTCACATATATTTTTTACGTATATCTCGTACGGTCGTTAATGCGTAACCTTATTGCTCGCCCAGTTCGCCAGTTTCATAACAATAAGACCAATAATTGCCAGCAAGATCACCACTAGCAGGATGTCCACCGGGCGCACCAGCGTCGTCGCACCCAAGATGGCCAGTGCGCCAATCCAAACATAGCGGTTCTCGCCATGGGTTTTTAAAACATCCGGCAGCATTTTATCAAGCCCTTGGCTTACACCGCTTTCCCAACGTTTATTGGCCAAATAGCCAATCAGGACAAAAGCGATAATCCAAAGTAAGAAGACCGTCATAGAAAACTCCACAAAAGGTTGTGTGCAAGAGGGTAAAGTTGTTGGTGTAGGGTATCCCTGCACACTGACTGGCGCAATACCGCCAAAGGCGAGTAGCAGGAAAAACCCTAGCTCCCCCCCTGACAAGCTGGCTTACACGCGTTACCATATTGGGACATGCACTCACCGATAAGGTTATTCAATGCAAATTGCGCAAAACTCGGTTGTCGCGTTCCACTATACCCTAACCAACGATGCGGGTGAGGTGCTTGACAGTTCCGAAGGCCGCGAGCCGCTAACGTATCTCCATGGCGCTGGCAATATTATTCCAGGTCTGGAAAAAGAGCTCGAAGGTCGTGCTGCTGGCGACAAACTGAACGTTTCTGTCTCCCCTGCTGAAGGCTATGGCGAAGTTCAAGAGCAGCTGATGCAAGAAGTACCCCGCGATGCCTTCCAAGGTGTTGAAAGCATCGAGCCTGGTATGCAGTTCCAAGCGCAGACCCAGGGCGGCCCACTGATGGTCACCGTCAAGAAAGTTGAAGGCGACACGGTAGTTGTGGATGGCAACCATCCTTTAGCTGGACAGCAACTCAACTTTGACGTTGAGATTGCTACTGTTCGTGAAGCAAGCCAAGAAGAAGTTGAGCACGGTCATGTGCACGGCGAAGGCGGCGTAGAACACTGAGATTTTAAAATCTCTTCGTTGTTGAACGTACGCGTAAAAGGGCGGCCATGGGCCGCCTTTTTTGTTGAACGCTATTCTTGTTGAACACCATTTGGCCGCCGCACTACTCCTCAGGTATTAACACTAGCTGACCATAGCGCACACTGCGTGATGAAGTTACCTCATCGGCAAACTGTTTCAATGCGCTGCCCTGCCCTTTTAGTAATGCCACTTCCAGGCAACTGTCGTGATCGATATGCACATGTAAGGTTGAGAGCGTTAAGTCGTGATGATCGTGGTAGTGCCGAGTCAAACGTTTTGACAGCTCCCGAGCGGCATGGTCGTACACATAGATCAGTGCTCCCATACAAGGGGCTTCCGGTGCCGCCTCTTCTCTCGCCTGCTTTAAGCCACTGCGGGTTAAATCACGAATTGCCTCTGAGCGGTTTTGATAGCCGCGCTCACGCATTAACGCATCGACCTCTGCTAGCAGCTCCTCATCGAGCGTTACCGTTACACGCTGCATTTACACCCCCTTTGTTGATTAGCTTTTCATGTGCTGCTTGCACCGTTAGTATGATGTTATTGTAAAAAGATCATACTAACGACATATAAGGATAAAGCGATGGCTAAACCATCTCAGCCTATCTTACTGGGTCTTGCACTAAGCTGTTTAGTGGCCAGCAATGCCGCACAAGCAAAAGAGCAGTTGGTGCTTGCCGTTGGTGGCGAACCAGAACAGGGGTTCGATCCACTACTAGGCTGGGGCCAGTATGGCAATCCACTATTTCAATCGACACTGCTTTCACGTGGCAACGATCTTTCCCCCCAGCCCGAGCTGGCTACCGAGTGGTCGCTCTCTGAGGACCGCCTCACCTGGAGGCTGACGTTACGCGACGATGCGCGTTTTGCTGACGGCACGCCGCTAACCGCCGATGACGTAGCTTACACCTTTAACGCGGCAGCTCAAGCCGGTGGCCGTGCAGACCTTAGCGCCCTTGAGGAAGCAGCCGCGCTTGATGAGCATACCGTCTCGCTGCGGCTACACGCTCCGCGCATTACCTTTATTAATCAATTAGTCACCTTAGGCATTGTGCCTCATGCCGAGCGCGAAAACGGCTATAGCGAAGCTTATGGAAGACACCCCATGGGCTCTGGCCCCTATCAACTGGTCGAGTGGCAGGAGGGGGAGCAGCTAATTGTTGAGCGTAACCCTTATTTTTACGGCCCATCGCCCGCCTTTGATCGGCTGGTATTTCTATTTACCGGTGAAGACGCCACGTTAAGCGCCGCCCATGCAGGTCAAGTAGATATTGCTGCCGTACCGCCAGCACTAGCCGCTAATACCCCAGCGCAAATGCAGCGGATCATCATGGAGAGCGTTGACAATCGGGGCATTCTTTTCCCCATGCAACCTGCTGAGGGTGAGCAAGCTGATTCAGGCGCACCAATTGGTAATGACGTCACCGCAGACATCGCTATCCGCCAGGCGATTAACCTTGCCGTTGACCGCGATATGCTAGCAGAGGTGGCTCTGCATGGCTTTGGTCGCCCGGCCTTTGGCCCGGCTGACGGTCTGCCCTGGAGCGATGACGGGGAGACAGTAGCAGCACCCAACCTGGCTCAGGCAGAAGAACTCCTCGACAACGCAGGCTGGGAGTTGCGTAACGACGGCTTACGCTATAAAGATGGCTTGCCCGCGCGCTTTCGTCTCACCTACCCCTCTAGCGATACCACCCGCCAACTGCTCGCAGAAGTAAGTGCCGAGATGGTCCGCCCACTGGGTATTGAGATGCAACCCACGGGCCGCCATTGGGATGAAATCCAGCGTGAAGCGCTGCACCAAGATGCCATCCTGTTCGGCTTCGGAAGCCATAGTCCCCAAGAGATTTACTACCTTTTTCACAGCCAGCATGCTGGTAATGGCTTCTATAACAGTGGTTTTTACGCCAACCCCAACGTAGACGCCAATCTAGACGCCGCCCAGGCAGCAGAGAGTATCGAGCAAGCCAATCAATACTGGCGAGCCGCTCAGTGGGATGGCACCACCGGCTACGGTGTGCGCGGAGATAGCAGCTGGGCTTGGCTGGTTAATCTTGAGCACGTCTATTTTGCCAACACCTGCTTAGATGTGGGTGAGCTGGGCGTGGCGCCTCATGGCCACGGCTGGCCAATTACGGCCAATCTGCTTGAGTGGCAATGGACGTGCGACTGATACCGCTGCTTATAGCTAGGCCTCGCCTACTACCAAAGCACCTACTACCTATAGCAAAGCACCTACTACGCCTGATGCTAGTGCTGCTGTGCGTGGCACTCGTGTCGTTTGGGCTAATGATGGCTTCGCCTATTGATCCGATTGATGCCTATTTGGGCCCGCAGATGGCCCAAGTAAGCCCGGAGCAACGCGCCCTGATTGCCCAACGCTGGGGCTTTGATGAGCCACCTATCGTTCAGTTTGGCCACTGGCTGCGTCAGTTAGTAAGCGGAGATTTAGGTTGGAGCCATGTCTATAACCAGCCGGTTAGCGAGGTGATTGGCCAGCGCTTCCAACGCTCAATTGCGCTATTAGGTGGCGCGTGGCTACTGTCAGCGCTGTTAGGATTTGGCCTTGGCGTAGTGGCGGGTGCCAAAGAAGGCTCAGCGCTGGATAAAATTATCAGCACTTATGCCTACATCACGGCTTCAACGCCTGCTTTCTGGCTGGCAATACTCGCCGTGCTGGTGTTTTCAGTCACGCTTGGGTGGACCCCCACCTGCTGCGCTGGCCCTACCGGCACCCTGAGCCAGGAGGTCACATTTGCCACCCGCCTTCATCACCTAGTGCTGCCAGTGACCACGCTTGCCCTCCTGGGCATCGCCAATATCACCCTGCACACCCGCACGCGCATGCTTGAATTAATGCGTTCTGACGTAGCTACCCACGCCTTTGCACAGGGTGCCAGCCGTATGGACGTAGCGTGGCGCCACGGCCTTCGGCATGCCAGCCTGCCTGCGATTACGCTGGCATTTGCCTCGCTGGGCGAACTGTTTGGCGGCTCGATATTAATCGAGCAGGTATTTGCCTACCCCGGTTTAGGGCAAGCCACAGTAGCAGCGGGCCTGCGCAGCGATATTCCACTGCTGCTGGGCATTGCGCTATTTACTGCACTGTTTGTTAGTGTCGGTAATATAACCGCCGATGCGCTTTACGGCGTTATCGACCCACGCATGAAAGTGGGTGGCCCATGAAACAGGCTCAGCCCCGCCACTATATCCAACCAAGGTTTGGTACCCAGCCGCGCCTTCGTGCCGCGTTCAGTCTCGGCAGCACCATCCTACTGGTCATCGGGCTAGTCACTAGCCAGTGGCTATTGGGTGATTTACCGCAGCAGATGCAGTTTGATGCTCGCTTAGCCCCGCCTAGCGGCGATCACTGGCTAGGCACCGACGCCCTAGGACGAGAGCTATGGGCGCGCACCCTCGCGGGGCTAGCGCTAAGTTTTTGGGTAGGCTGTTTGGCAGCGCTGTTCAGCACCCTGATTGCATTGAGTCTCGCTGCACTTGCCTCCATGTCACGCCGCTTGGATGCATTGGTCAGCCTGTTAATCGATACGCTACTCAGCGTGCCACACCTGATTCTATTAATGCTGATTGCATTTGCCCTTGGCGGCGGCACTCAGGCAGTGATTATCGCCGTTGCGGTTACTCACTGGCCCAGCCTAGCCCGCGTACTACGTGCCGAACTGCTACAGCTGCGTCAGGCGCCCTACGTGCGTATCTCGCGAGCCCTGGGTAAATCACGCTGGTTTGTACTTTATAGCCATATGCTTCCCCATTTGCTGCCCCATTGCCTGGTCGGCGCCCTATTACTGTTTCCTCATGCCATCTTGCACGAAGCGGCACTAACCTTTCTGGGCTTTGGGCTAAGCCCTAGCCAGCCCGCCATTGGGGTACTGCTGGCCGATGCGATGCGCTACTTAAGCGGCGGCTATTGGTGGCTGGGGGTATTTCCAGGTTTAGGGCTTCTGCTAATGGTGCTTGGCTTCGAACGCTTGGCTAGCCACCTACGCAGGGCGCTTTAGCCACCGCCCGCCCCCTTGATGAAAGGTTTAAGATGCTAATTATTGACCAATTATCGCTACAGCTACCCTACTACGCTTCTTGGTGGAAGCGGGACTGGGCAACCTGTTTAGAGGAACTTTCGCTGCGTTTCTCAGCGGGCGATGTGCATGCCGTAGTGGGTGCATCAGGCGCTGGCAAAAGCCTGCTTGCCTACGCGATTATGGGCTTACTCCCCGCATCGGCACGCTTAAACGGTCAGTTCTACTACCACGGTAAGCCGCTTGATGAAGCGCGCCAACGCCAGCTGCGCGGCCGTGAGCTGGCGCTGATTCCTCAGTCGCTGAATGCCCTCGATCCACTGGTACGTACGCACCGTCAGGTAGCCTGGGCGGCCCAGCGTGCTGGCCAGCCTGCAATGAGTGCATGGCGATCTGCCCAGCAAGCCTTGGACCATTATCAGCTAGATAGCCGTGCTCAACAGGCCTTTGCCCATGAGCTTTCTGGCGGCATGGCCCGCCGTGTATTGACGGCCATGGCCCACGTCAGCCAGGCACAATTAATCATTGCCGATGAGCCTACCGTAGGCCTGGACCCACACCAACGCCAGCGAGTACTGGACGCGTTGCGTGCACTTGCCGACCAAGGCAAAACCGTGGTGCTAATTACTCACGACCTACGCCATGCGCTGCCAATTGCTGATCGGGTTACCATTATGCGCGACGGTAAACAGATTGAAACCGCTTGCGCGTCAGCTTTTAGTGGGTCGGGCTGCTCGCTGACCAGCTCTTATTCAAAGGCTCTGTGGCAAGCGCTACCCGACAATAGCTTCTTGACCAGTGCTGCCAGCCAGATGCAACAGCACACACAAAAGGAGGTGAACGTTGCTTGAAGCACGCCAGCTTAGTTTCCAGTTTGCACCCAACGAGCCGTTGATTCAGTCTGTTTCACTGACGCTGAAGGCTGGACAGTGGATTGGACTAAGCGGTGACTCCGGGGCTGGCAAATCCACGCTAGGGAAACTACTGGCGGGGTATTTAACACCACAAACGGGAGAGGTATGCCTGGAGGGTGCGGCGCTACCGAAAAGCGGCCTACAGCCCGTGCAGTGGCTACCTCAATCACCAGAGTTAGCAGTTAACCCACGCTGGCGAGTTGGCAAAATACTACGCGAAGCCTGGAAGCCCTCGGAAGCGCAGCAACATGCCTTTGGAGTACAAACCCGCTGGCTGTCGCGCTATCCTCGGGCGCTATCTGGAGGAGAGTTACAACGGATATGTGTGCTGCGTGCCTTAGCACCAGGAGTGCGCTTTCTAATCGCCGATGAGATTTCGACCATGCTTGACCCAATTACTCAGGTTGAACTTTGGCGGGCGCTAAAACAGGAGGCTGAAAAACGCCAGTTTGGTGTGCTGGTGATTAGTCACGATACCGCCCTACTGGAACGGCTATGCCCACAGCGTTACCACTTAAGCGGAGGTCAACTGAAGCAATGCAGTGACCAACTATTGCCAGACTAGGTTAAGCGTTAGCTAACGCTTTTTTAGCTCACTAACTGGCGACGTTCAAAACGCCATAGAGCGAAAGCAATCATCAGCGTAATGCTGAGCAGTAGCCACGAGCCGACACTTACCCCCAGCCAGCCGGCCCAACGCCAGAACGGCTCTAGCCAAAAACCACCCAAACTGGCACCCACATAGTAAAACACTAGATAGAGCGCCGAAGCGCTGCCCCGTGCCCCCTGGGCATAGCGCCCTACCCAGCTAGAAGCAAGCGAGTGCGCCAGAAAAAAGCCGAAAGCATTGATACTTAAACCAACGATAATCAGTACCAGCGAACTTGATAGAGTGATCGCCGTGCCCAGCATCAAAATCACTACCCCCACCATCATGCATGCTGCCGGGGAGAAGCGACCAGCTAGACGCCCGGAAATCATTGAGCCGAATGTGCCTCCCAGGTAGGTCAAAAAAATCAGCCCCAACCCGCTAGCGGCAAGTTGATACGGCTCGGCTGCCAAGCGGAAGGTAATATAACTGTATTGATTAATAAAAATCAGGAAGTTAATCCCGCCCAAACAGTAGGCAGCGAGCAGTACCGGACTGCGCAAATGCCCCACTAAGCTACTGATTGCTTTACGTAGTTCAAACCGCTGAGGGGTAAAAGAACGACCATGGGGTAGAAGGCGCCAAAACACTACGCAGCCAATAAGAGTCATTACGCCCACTGCTAAAAATGCAGCAGTTGGACCACCCAAATCGGCTGCAACACCGCCTACAATTCGCCCGCTGATTCCCCCTAATGAGTTGGCACCAATATACAGCCCCACCGCGCTCAGTAAGGCAGCCTTGTCAAACTCATCCCCCATCCAAGCAATGGCGACTGCGGGCAAGCCACCCAGCACGAAACCCTGCAGCAAGCGCAGCAATAACAAACTTTCAAAGGTAGGTGCAAAAGCCAGCGCTAACGAAAGCGCGCCCGCAAGCAATAGCGTAATGCGCATGATGGCTTCACGCCCAATCGCATCGGAGAGTGGCCCAAACACCAACAGTGCCAAGGCTAAGGAGAGCGTCGATGCGGACATCAACAAGCTAACACCCAAGGTGGATACCTGATAAGCATCCTTTAACCCTGGCAGCAGCGGCTGGGGCACGTACAAATTGATAAACACAAGAAACGACCCCAAACACAGGGCCGCTGTCGCGCGCCACCAGGCGCGCGTTCTAGCTTCAATCATGGCATATCCAAACTTAGCGTCGCTTCCAGCTAACTGTGATTGGATACTGTTATTGGATGCTGCTACTACCCAGCTGAGCAAGATGCGTTGGCTCTAGGGCACGGCGCGATTGCCAGTAGTGACGCCGCCAATAGCTATTATCCAGACTGGAAATAATCACCCCTTGCGAGGTGGAAGCATGGAGGAAATAGCCATCCCCCACGTAAATACCCACATGATTATAAGCTCCTGGTGGGCGGAAGAAGACCAGATCGCCCGCCTGCAGCTCTTGGCGGTCGATCGGGCGTCCCTCATGTACTTGATCCTGGGTGGAACGGGGAAGTTCTAAGTTAAAAGTGTCTCGAAAAACGTTGCGTACCAGTGCTGAACAATCGATGCCACGCTCTGAAGTGCCCCCTATTCGATAGGGCGTCCCCGCCCATCGCTGGTGCTGCGCTAGCAAAGCTTGTCGAACAACAGTAGGTGGAGGTGTCTGAATACTACGCAATTGGCCAGATGAGTTATCAATCGGCGACATTTGCGGATTGAACCCTTTAGCCATCCCCGGAAGAGCCATCGAAAAATAATCTTCGGGGGGCTCCATATTCTGGCGAGCACCAGAGCCTGCACATCCAGCTAAAAGAGCAACAGCTACACAAACACTTACAACACGGACAGCGGTCACAGCGGGGTGTGGCAACGCAACCATGCGATTAACCTCGTAACATTATGGATGGTAAAAGAAAATGGAACATGACAAAACTCATTTTTCCCAAGTTCAAGACTATAAGCTAGTTATCCTACGTTTGGCGAGCATCAATGTAATGTGCGCTGATCGCCAGGCAAGGTATCAATATGTAGCGGCGCAAAATGGCGCGGCTTGTTGCCAGGAAAATCGAGACTCGACCAGGGGCCTGCTAACACCGGCGCACCACACAACCAAGCTACCATTGCTTGGCGGAATCCGGCTAAAAAGCTTTCTCGCTCTGGGGTTTCCCCCATAAAGAACGAGAACCCTGCGTACATGCCCTCGGCGTACTCCTGCCAGCCCGAGTAATGGTTAGCAGCCAGCTGATATGCGCGGTCCAGCACATCTGCAAAAGTGTGCCGGTCTAGCCAGCCAAGCTGGCGCGCTGCAATGGCAAGATCCACCAGTTGAGCGATATCCCAAGCGGCCATATCTACATCATTGCAGCCATCTTCGTTACTACGCACCCGGCATAGCCGCAGCAGGTGATGCCGCTCCTCTTCAACACAATCTCCAGACTCCAAGATAGCAATCTCAGCGTCTAAACGCTCAGGGTTGAGCGTGTAGGGCGCATAGTTGATTTGGTACTCCTGCCGGTCACCTGACTCCAGCATGAAAGTTAAAAACTCTTGCATGTCGTTAGCGCTGCTTAAGTGGTAGTGACTTTCTACCCACTCACGGATGTCTGTACACTCTCGCGGGCTTTCCACCTGGGGTTCACTCCACACCGCGCTATTTAGCGGCCCCACTAACGACATCGCAGTGAAGTGACTCAACGTTGGCCGCTCACCAGGCTCACACCAGGCATCGTGACGCCAATCAAGCCAATGAAATAGGCTACCGGGATCCTCAAGGTGCCACGCAATCTCATTAATCAGCGAGTCGTGCTCAGGCTCGGGCAGGCAACTTTCCCAGGCAAACCATGCATCAAGCAAGCGCTTAGGGGTGGAATAAAAGCGGCATAGGCAGCTACGTAGAGCACTGGCATACTCCATCAAAGGCGCTTGCTCAAATAGCCCGCTATCCAGCGCCATGTGAAGATAAAATGCAAATTTCTCCGCCATGTGAATTGTTGCTGCATGGCGGCTGACCCCTTTCACTGCATTACGCTGCTTTAACTCATCGGAGGTCGGCTGGCCAAATGAGGTTTGTGACGGAGGCATTACACCGTGCACCGCATCGGCGGCCAGTTGATTAAGGTGATGTGCCTGGGCAGGCAGCCAGTAACGTGCCAATGCCTGATGGCCTTCATCCGCGTGTAGGCCTAGCGAATCTTGAAGATATACTGCCGCATCGGCACGGCGCTGCTCGGCTATAGGGGCTGAGGGGTTAAGCTGGCGTAGCATTACATCCGGTTCTCGTACCCCCGCTAAGGCTAACAGCCAATGGTGCGGTGTATTGCGCCACTGCTTGATACGCACTTGGCTGGCACTTCGTGTGGCATCGTCCAATAGCGTTCCAATGGGGTGTTTCCATGGGCTATGGGGTGCCTGCATCAACAGCTTGTGGCGTGCATTAGGCGTCATGCCTCGACGATCAACCCCTTCAAACAGGCTTTGGCCACGCATGTAGGCTTTCAGTACGGCATGCCAATCGTGGTAACGACGCCCTATTAAGTCAGCCGCATGGGCAGCAAGATCGTCGGCCTCTTCCTGGCTTAGCCAGTCACAGCAAGCTCCAGCCCAGGCTAGCTCGACTACACGTAACCAGTCCCAGGCCGCCCACTCAAGAGGCTCTCCTTGGTTAACAAATTTATTAAGCACCGGCGCATAGGGCGAGTCTTCAATCACACTACGCTGCCACTCTAGGCGCTGAGCATTATCCATGCTCATTAACTCACAGGCTTCAATATCCCAACGCTGGCGCTCACCTTGGGCACTTAACCACAAGATCACTTCCAGTAATTGCTCTCGGTCACCTACCTGCCAAATACGCTCTAACCATGCCCGTGCGTCAGGCCAGTCCACGGCACTTGCTGGATAACTAATCACCGGCCTAAATAGTGCACATAAGCGCCAAGGCTGGGCTGCGGGCATCTGTGGCCATAGTGACTGAAGGGCTGGCATATGTAACAACGCCTCTACAAGTGCCTCCCAGGTAATCCCCTCGCCTTCACTTTCAAGGTCGGCTAGTGCTTGACAGGCATCTATAAAGCGATCATCAGCGCCGGTTTCCCAACCTTTCGCCCCCAGTGCACGGCGTAGATCAGAAAGCCAGGCCCGTAGGTCACTATACTCAGAGGTAATGCGGCGCGTTACATGGTGCGCCCAGCTGGAGGCCTCTTCTTGGGTTAGCCAACCCGCCGCCCCCGCCAACGCCGCCCACTCAAGTGCGCCTAGCAGCTTGTCAGGCTCACCAGAAGTGGCTCCCAGCCCATGGAAAAGCTGGTCTGCTAGCTCCCCCCGGTGCGTAATACCCAGCTGCAATAGGCGATGTTCAGCCGCACCTGCATCCACCGCCAGCGGGTGCGGAGTAAATGCCCAATCACACAGCACTAGCTGTTGGGCCCACCAGGCATGTAGTGCGTCGACCAAAAGACACCTCGAGAAACATAATACGAACGATGAAAGCTGAAGCGACCGCCACGCGGCCACCTTTAAAGGCGCATTAGTGTAACGGAAAGTATTGCCAAGACCGATAGCCAAGCCGCCATTCATCCAAAACAGTACTGCCCGGCACTAGGCCGGGCAGCAAACTATACAACGGTGCGTTAGGTTAATAGGCAGTACGATGTCGGGCAGCACTATGCTTTTCTGGGCAGTACTGCGCGCTCCGGACTTTACTACGCTTTCCGCACTTTACTAATGACCCACAACAACACGACTGCCCCCACCGTCGCCGTCACTAATGAGCCAATAAAGCCGCCTGCTTGCAGCCCTAACAAACTAAATAAGAAACCGCCCAGCACTGCACCAACAATACCTACACCGATATTACCTAACACGCCAAAACCGCCGCCGCGCATGATGTTGCCAGCAATCCAGCCAGCCAAACCACCAATGATCAACCATGCAATAAAGCCCATAGTGCCTCCTTGATATCCACTTTCTCTTAGGGTTTTACCTATCTATTCTAGCTATCTACCCTAGCCATCCCTGTTTTAGATGTCTATTTTAGCTAGCTGTTTTACCAACACATCCTGCTTGTCCTACCATAGCACAAGCGCTACTGTTCGGCGCACGCGACACGCTATCTATATAAGGAAATACCCATGATCCCCGACTCTCTCAAGCAGCTACTTAGCAACGTAGACGGCCAGCAGCAAGCTATCTGGCAAGGGCGCGAGGTAGTGCTTTTCAAGATGGCCTGGGGGGAAATGGTAATTAGCCTACAGGGCGCTCAAGTGCTGCACTTTTGCCCTCAGGGTGACACTGACTGGCTATGGCTGACATCCACTCCCCAAGCATTACCCGGTGCCGCGCGTGGTGGTATCCCGCTGTGCTGGCCATGGTTTGGCGACGAGCGCTATGCCGATGAGAGCCCTGAGCGCAACGGCCCTTTTCACGGCCTTGCACGACACGCTCAGTGGCGCGTAGATGCCGTGGACGAACACGCAGAAGGTATTGAGGTACACCTATCCCCCGTTGAGCACCTGCATAGTCAGTTAACTGCTCGAGTCGTCATCCAAGCCAATGCTCAGCGTTTAAACGTTGAACTAATCAGCGAAAATATTGGCGATACTCCAATTAAAACCAGTGGTGCTCTACACACCTACCTTGCCGTTAACGATACCCACCAGTGCCGCTTGGAAGGGCTGGCAGGTGCGCGCTACCTTGATAAGCTGCGCGACTTCTCCGAAGGCGAACAGCAGGGAACACTGGTCATACGCGGTGCGATTGACCGCATCTATCACACTAACGAAGCCGTACTGCTTAATGATGGCCAGCGCGTGCTACGCATTGCCAAGCAATCCAGCGATTCTACTGTAGTATGGCACCCCGACAGCGAACGCCCCAACGATATACCTGCCGAGACAGCACGCCACTTTCTCTGTGTAGAGGCTGCGAATACGCGTTTAGACCCAGTATGGCTGGTTCCTGGCGCGCAACACCTGCTGGGTACGACGTTAAGCCGCGGTTAATAAGTGTGTTAGTCATCACTTTGCGCACTCAAAACTTGATAATGTAACTGCGACAATAGATGCCAAATAACGTCGACAAGGAGCTTTCATGAATCCTCAAGATCTACTTGAGGCGGCCACGCTTGCGTTTAACCTAGTGGGTATGGTGGTTTGCTTAGTTGGCCTGACGCTAGCGCAAAAAATGTCACGCAAATGGCCTGGCTACGTGATAGCAGTGATAGGCTTTCAGATTGCAACGATGCCAATGTTCTACCAGCTTGTAGTTATGTTGCGGCACTAGCATTGACACTAGTTTTAACACTCTTTTTAATTTTATGATGCATACGAGGCCTGCTTTATGCGCCAGCCGTTAAGCCGCGAACTGAGCAATCTGTTAGAGCGTGGTCGTGACCGCCAACTGCGCTTAGCGGTAACCGGCCTTTCGCAAGCGGGAAAAACTGCCTTCTTGACCTCGTTGGTCAACCAACTGCGCCATGCTGGCGTTGAGGCGCAATTAGGCTTATTACCAGCGGCTCGAGAAGGCCGCCTGCTTGGCGCTCAACGGCTTAATCAACCTGACTTGGGCGTTCCACGCTTCCCCTACGATCCGGGCATGGCCGCGCTACGTGACACACCACCGCGTTGGCCGGAGCCGACTCGCGGTATCAGCGAATTACGTTTGCAGTTGCGCTACCGCCCTGCCCGTAGTGGCTGGTTAACCCCCGAAATTGCTCACCTCACCCTGGACCTGTTTGACTACCCGGGCGAATGGCTCTTGGACTTACCGCTACTGCAGCACGACTTTTACAGCTGGAGCCAAGCCCAGGCATTGCACGAAGGTGAGCAGCGCCGTGGCTTGTTTAGCGAGTGGCTTACCGCAGTAGAACAGCTAGACCCCGCTAGTGAAGCGGATGAATCGCAGCTCGCCGCCTTAGCCGAAGATTATGCCCAAGGCCTGCGCCGCGCCAAGCAGGCTGGTTTTTCCGACCTACAGCCAGGTCGCTTTTTGCTGCCGGGGGAGCTAGAGGGCGCGCCGGTACTGCAATTTTTCCCGCTACCGCAACTTACAGATTCCAAAGCAACGCTAGAAGCACTGCCCGCCAACAGCCTTTACGCTACCCTGGCGGCACGCTTTCGCTATTATCAACAACAGGTGGTGAAGCCTTTTTACCGTAACCACTTCCGTCGTTTTGATCGCCAAATTGTATTGGTCGATGTACTCGGAGCGTTGAATGCGGGGCCTGAACGGTTTGAAGATCTTTCCCAAGCACTGCGCCAGTTAATGCACAGCTTTGACTACGGCAAACGTAGCCTGCTCACACGACTATTCACACCGAAGATTGACCGTCTCGCGATTGCGGCGACCAAAGCTGACCACGTCACTCCCGACCAACACGGCCATGTAGTGCAGCTACTGGAAGCCTTGCTCACAGAGCCGTTGAAAGACCTGCGCTTTGCCAATGTGCCAGTAAAAGCGCTCTCGCTAGCATCAATTCGTGCCACCGAAGCCCGCGAAGTAGTACACGAGGGTAAGCGCTCACCAGCACTGCGCGGCACCACCCTGGAAGGCGAGGACGTGCTGGTTTACCCGGGCGATGTCCCTGCGCGGCTACCCACGGGAGATTTTTGGCAACAGCAAGGCTTTGACTTTCCCAGCTTTCGACCAATACCCAGTAACTCAGAAGCACTGGATCATATTCGTATGGACGCCGCCATCGACTGGCTGATCGGAGACAAACTGTCATGACTACCCCACAGCCACGCCGCCATTTCAAGTTGAATGAGACGCCCGAAGAGACGTCTCAAGAAGACTCTACCTTGCGCCAGCGCGAAGCTTTTTCCGGTACCAGTGAACACCATCCTCTGGCACCACTACCTGAAGAAAAAGCCCTGCCTGCCGCCAGCTTAGGTGCACCACGCAAACGCCGTTGGGGATTACTATTTGCCTTGGTAGGTGGCGCCGGATTAGGCACCGCTGAGCTTGTTACTGGCATACCAGATGCAATGGCGCAATCACAATGGCTGGCCATTGCCTGGCAGCTATTCGGGATTAGCCTGATTGGTTTAGGAGGACTATCGCTGCTCAAAGAGCTAGGCCGCTTACGCCGTCTGAAACGCCATGACAAACTGCGCGGAGACCTTGCCGAACTGCCGCTACGTTCTCCACAACAGGCCCGCGCCATGGCCGAACAGCTTAGGCGTCAGCTCAAACTGGCCGACGACGATCCCCACTGGCTGGCTTTTCAGCGTGCCAGCCAGCCCCACCATAGCGGGGAGGAGATCCAGACACTGCTGCGCTACCACTTACTAGCCCCCCGCGACCGTGAAGCCCAACGTCTGATTACCCGCATGTCCGGTGAAACCGCGATCATGGTCGCCATTAGCCCGCTAACGCTGGTGGACATGGCACTAGTCGCCTGGCGCAGCTTGGCCATGGTGGATCGGTTATGTCGCCTTTATGGGCTTGAGCTAGGCTATGCTAGCCGTCTACGGCTGTTTCGTAATGTCCTGCACAACATGGCCTTTGCCGGTGCCAGCGAGCTGGCAACCGACGCCAGCATGGATATGCTCTCGTTGGATTTAGCTGCTCGTCTTTCAGCGCGAGCGGGCCAAGGCCTCGCCACTGGGCTACTTAGTGCACGCCTTGGCCTTCGCGCTCAACGCCTATGCCGCCCAGTACCTTTTACGGCCGAAGAACAGCCTAAACTCGCCGATCTTCGCCAAGACCTATGGCGGCAGATCAAGCGTCTGGATAAGGAGCCTGTTTCACGAGACCGTTAAGTGGGATGGTTCAATGTAATCCAATCAAGAAACGTGCGTTTGCCAACCCCATTGTCATTTGGGTTGGCATCAATGATGCCATAACCATTGGGCGTCTCCAGACTGAGATGCTCGAGCCCGACCAGCATGCCACGTTCGAGCATGTCTTCAACCAGCCCTCTCCACCCCAACGCTACACCTTGACCGGCAATCGCAGCCTGAATCAACAATGTATAGTTATTGAAATCCAGCTCTGAAGATTGCCGATAAGGCGCTCCCCCCATTTGTTTGAAATATGTCCGCCAATCCAGCCAGTGCTGCCGCTGATCAGCCGTAAGTGTTAGCAGGGGAACTTCAGCAAGCGATGACAGTTGCTCCAAAGGCCCGTACTGTTTTAAAAAACTAGCACTGCAGACAGGAAAAACCTCTTCCAGAAACAATGGAGAAGCATTTTCCATCCCCTTTTCGTCACAGAACATAATTGCCACATCTACTTCTTGCCCTCTCCAGTCAAAGACTTCTTGGCTGGTTAAAATGCGCACGTCGATATTGGGGTGTTCCTGTCGAAACATCGGCAGGCGCGGCATTAGCCAATATGCAGCCAACGAAAAATCGGTCAGAATATTTAAGTGCGGATTATGCTGGCGATGCTGCAGCCGTTCGATCGTCTCCTCGATGATAGAAAACCCTTCCTGAACGCTGGCAAACAGCGCATGCCCTGATTCGGTTAAGAGCACGCCACGGTAAACCCGGTCAAAAAGCCGAAAGCCAAGTGCCTCCTCCAATGCACGCACCTGCTGACTGACAGCAGATTGAGTCGAACGCAGCTCATCAGCAGCCGCAGTAAAGCTCAAGTGCCTTGCGGCCGCTTCAAATACCCTCAGCCCATTCTGTGAAACCTTTCGTCCCATCAATGACATAAGTTCACCTAATGGAAGACATTAAAAAATAGCCAGTTTACAGGCTACCGGATTAGCGGGGAGACTTACTAAGAACTGATAGCTGCCACAACGCTGGAGACTCTGATCATGACGACCCGACAACCCAATATTCTTTTTCTAATGGCCGACCAGATAGCAGCCTCAGCAATGCCCTTCCACGGGCACCCCATCGTAAAGACTCCCCACCTCTCACGCTTGGCTAGCGAAGGGGTGGTGTTCGATTCAGCCTACTGCAATACCCCGCTGTGCGCGCCATCTCGTTTTACCCTGATGGCAGGTCAACTGCCGTCCCGCATTGGTGGCTACGATAATGCCGCCGATTTCCCCGCGGACACCCCAACATTTGCCCACTACCTGCGTGATGCTGGTTACTACACTGCCCTCACCGGCAAGATGCATTTCTGCGGTCCTGACCAGCTCCATGGTTTCGAGGAACGCCTGACCACCGATATCTACCCAGCCGACTATGGTTGGTTTGTCGACTGGGAAAATTTTAATGAACGGCCTAGCTACTACCACAACATGTCGTCGGTAATCCAAGCTGGCCCATGCGTGCGCTCCAACCAGCTCGACTTCGACGACGAAGTCGCTTTCCGCGCTAAGCGCTTTCTTTACGACTATGCCCGAAATGGCGAGAAGCGCCCCTTCTGCTTGACCGTGTCAATGACTCACCCACACGACCCTTACACCATCCCACAGGAGTACTGGGACCTCTACCACCACGACGATATCGACATGCCGCGTGTACCTTATTCGCGTGAACTGATGGACCCACACTCAAAGCGACTTCGTCATGTTTACCAGTGTGATGAGGACACCATCAACAGTGAGCAGATCCGCAATGCACGCCATGCTTATTATGGAGCGCTAAGCTATGTCGATGACCAAATCGGTGACATGCTTAACGCTTTGAAAGAGACTGGCCTCGATGAAAATACCATTATCGTTTTCTCCGGCGATCACGGCGATATGCTCGGCGAGCGCGGCCTTTGGTACAAGATGAGCTGGTTCGAAGGCTCTGCACGCGTGCCCATGATTATCCACGCACCGCAGCGCTTTACTCCTGGTAGGGTTCGCGAGTCGGTGTCAACGATGGATCTACTGCCAACGTTTGCCGAGTTGGCCCATAACGGCAGTGCGCCAGAATACGCCGTGCCCATCGATGGTCGCAGCCTATTGCCTCACCTGACAGGTAACGGTGGCCACGACGAGGTGATCGGCGAGTATCTTGGCGAAGGGGCGATTGCACCGCTATTAATGATTCGCCGTGGTCGCTATAAGTTTGTCCACACAGCACCGGATCCAGATCAGTTATTCGATCTCGAAGCTGACCCGCTGGAACTCAATAACCTAGCCGAAAATCCTACCCATCAGGAATTATGTCAGGAGTTTCGCAATGAGGTCGCCAGCCGCTGGGACTATGAACGGATACATAACGAGGTGATTGCCAGTCAGCGGCGTCGCAAACTGGTTTCCCGGGCTCTCAAACAGGGCAGGGTTACGCCATGGGATTACCAACCCACGTTCGATGCAAGCACCCAATATATGCGTAACAACATTGACCTGGACGACCTTGAACGTCGTGCACGCTTCCCTGCCGTTACTTCCGGTAAGTCATGATGGGTTTGCGCGTGTTTCGCTAGCGCTTGGTACACAAAGTAAGATCAACAATGGTTTTATAAACTATGGTTTTAAAAACAATGGTTTTACAAACTCTCATTGTTGCATCGGATTTGATTGTTTCATCGAGTTAGACGACTGATCTGTACCCACCTAATAGTGGGTGTCAGTTGCTAATTCAGCATTTGATACTCATCACCCTGAAATAAATCTAAAATTTATAATAAGGAAGGTATCTAATGAATACTAAAAGCGACCCTGAGTCGCCACCCATGGCTAGTGATATGCAAACCGACTACGTGGTCGGCCAGGATAATATCGAGGGGAGCTTTGGCCCCATCGGTTTTGATATTCATAATCGCGTTTTTGCCGTCTCCGCCCTTGCTTCGATTGTCTTCATCATCCTCACCCTGCTATTTCCTGAGCATGCAGGGAGCATTTTTCAGTCTATCGTCACTTTTTCCACGGGAACCTTGGATTGGTATTTCATGATCCTAGTGGATTTCTTTATTCTGTTTTGCTTGGCACTGGTGGTCTTGCCCTATGGGTCAGTCAGACTAGGGGGGCCTGACGCCCGCCCGGACCATAGTTATCTTTCTTGGTTTGCAATGCTATTCACTGCTGGCATTGGCATCGGCTTGCTGTTTTTTGGCGTTCTAGAGCCTGTTTATCACGCCAATGTTTCGCTGCCTTTAGGTATTACGCCTCCCTTCGGGAGTGATGGCACACTAAACCCAGACGCTATTCCTGACGCCAGTGCAATGGGGCTTGCGGGTACCTATCTGCACTGGGGTCTCCATGGCTGGGCGGTGTATGTCGTCATGGCCCTTGCCCTAGGCATTTTTACCTATAATAAAGGGTTGCCATTTTCGATACGTTCAGCATTTTTTCCAATTCTCGGTGAGCGTGTTTGGGGCTGGTGGGGCCATGCCATCGATATTCTGGCCGTGTTTGCCACCCTCTTTGGGCTGGCCACATCACTTGGGCTGGGCGCGCAGCAGGCAAATGCGGGTATGAACTTCGTCTTTGGCCTGGAGGTAAACACCACCACACAAGTGATTGTCATTGTACTCGTAACGGCAGTTGCCCTAGTGTCAGTATGGCGCGGATTAGAGGGCGGCTTAAAGAAGCTTTCTGAGTTCAATATGATTCTGGCCGTGTTGTTTTTCTTCTTTGTATTGTTTGCTGGCCCAACATTGATTGCGTTAAGCGGCTTCATGTCAGGGCTTGCCACCTATGTTACCGACTTTCTACCTTTATCTGCTCCTTTCGGCCGTGATGATGACGCCTACCGTCAGTCCTGGACTATTTTCTATTGGGCCTGGTGGATCAGTTGGGCACCTTTCGTCGGCATGTTTATCGCACGCGTGTCACGAGGCCGTACAGTGCGTGAGTTCGTGCTCTGTGTACTTCTAGTTCCCAGCCTGTTTATCTTTATCTGGATGGGCGTCTTTGGTGCTACCGCATTGGATCAGCTCTACGCAGACCCTGCCAATAGCCTGGTTAAAGAGTATGTCATCGACAACTACAGACCGGAGCTGTCGCTATTCGGCATGCTCAATGAACTGCCGCTGACAGGTATCATGTCCACCTTAGGCATCGTGTTAGCACTGATATTTTTTGTTACCTCGTCGGACTCGGGGTCTTTGGTCATCGATACCATCACCGCCGGCGGCAAAATTGACTCCCCGCGCCCACAACGCATGTTTTGGGCAGTTGTTGAGGGGCTCATTGCTATCGTACTGCTCATAGGTGGTGGTTTATCAGCACTTCAGGCTGGCGTGACAGCAACCGCCATTCCATTCTCAATTGTTATGCTGCTGATGTGCTATTCGATCATTAAAGCGCTTAATGGCGAGTTAAAGCATATACGTCGCTAAATTAAGGCGATAGTAAAAAGTCCCTGCTGAATGAACCGTCCAACTATTGGGGATCAGTTCTCATCAGCAGAGGCTCTTTCTTTTTCCGTGCTATCTTTTTCAGTGCTTTCTTTTCAGTATTATCTTATTCAGTATTACATGGTAATGACTCATCAAGCTAAGCGCTGTTCAGTCTCGGCATCAAACAGTACTGCGCGGGCCATATCGACGCGTAGCGACAAGCGTTCGCCGGGTGCAATTGCACATTTAGGCCCAACCCTGGCAGTGATTTCCTGCTCACCCAACGGTAGGCGCAGCAGCATATCGGCACCAGTAGGCTCAACGACGCTTACCTTGGCCTCCATTAACGTCCCTTCCGCCTGTTCGCTCAGTCGCACATCCTCTTCACTAAAGTGTTCTGGTCGCAGACCAAGAATAATCGGTTTGTCCAATTGCTCCACGAGCCCTGCTGCGTTGCGCTCAGAGGGCCATGGCAGCAGAACATCATCTTCGCCAGGAGTGACAATACGTAGTGCATAGCCATCGCCCGCCGCTACAAGCGTCGCGCGAATAAAATTCATCGATGGTGAGCCCATAAAGCCAGCCACAAACATATCTACCGGATTGTTGTAGACCTCATCCGGTGTGCCCAATTGCAGAATATTGCCGTCACGCATCACCGCAATGCAGTCTGCCAAGGTCATGGCTTCCACTTGGTCGTGGGTGACGTAAACAATGGTGGTGCCGAGACGCTGGTGGAGCTTTTTGATCTCGGTACGCATATCCACCCGCAGCTTGGCATCCAGGTTGGAGAGCGGTTCATCAAATAGATAGACCTTAGGCTCCCGGGCCAGTGCCCGCCCCATAGCCACCCGCTGGCGCTGCCCGCCGGAAAGCTGAGCTGGCTTACGCTCCAATAAATGGGTGATTTGCAGCAGATCCGCCACCCGCTCAACCGCTTGCTCGCGCTCAGTTTTGGGCACTTTGCGCATTTCCAGGCCAAAGCTAATATTTTGGCGCACAGTCATGCTTGGGTAGAGGGCATAGGACTGGAATACCATGGCAATATCGCGATCCGCCGGAGTTCGCCAAGTGACATCCTCCCCATCGATATAGATATTGCCTGACGTCACCGGCTCAAGCCCGGCAATGGCATTCATCAGCGTGGACTTGCCGCAGCCTGATGGCCCCACCAGAATCAAAAACTCGCCGGAATCGATCGAGATGCTGACATCTTTGAGCACCTGCTCACTACCAAACTCTTTGCGCACATTGTGGATTTCTAGCGCTGCCATAATGAGACCCCTATTGTTATTAGCCTTTAACGGAACCGGCGGTTAACCCACGCACGAAGTATTTACCCGCTAGTACGTACACCACCAGAGTAGGCAGCGCGGCAATCATTGCCGCCGCCATATCCACGTTGTACTCGCGTACACCAGTGGAGGTATTAACCAGGTTGTTAAGCGCCACGGTTACCGGCTGGGTGTTGTGGGCCGAAAACGCCACCCCAAACAGAAAGTCGTTCCAGATCTGGGTGAACTGCCAAATGACAGATACCACAATGATGGGCGCGGAAACTGGCAGCAGAATGCGCCAGAAAATGCGAAAAAAACCCGCGCCATCCAACTTTGCCGCCGACACTAACTCATTGGGAATACCCACATAAAAGTTGCGAAAAAACAGCGTGGTAAAGGCAATACCAAACACCACGTGCACCAGAATTAAACCAGCGCGTGAGCTGGAGATCCCCAGCCAGCCAAGGGTTTGCGCCATGGGCAGCAACACCACCTGGAAGGGAATAAAGCAGCCAAACAGCATTAGTGCGAAGACTAACTCAGAGCCTTTAAAACGCCACTTGGTCAGCGCATAACCGTTGAGGGCGCCAATGGTGGTGGAAATCAGCACTGCAGGAATCACAATCGCAAAAGAGTTCCAGAAATAGCCCCCGATGCCATCGCAGCGCATGCCAGTGCAGGCCTCCCCCCAAGCTTTTGCCCAAGGTTCCAAGGTCGGGTTTTGCGGCAGAGAAAGTAGCGTACCGGCGCTGATTTCACTCAGTGGCTTCACCGAGGTCATCAACATCACCACCAGCGGCAGGATATAAAAAAGCGCGGCGAGTATTAGCACGCCATATAAAAGACCACGACCCAAGCGCGCAGCGGGCGTTTGACGACGAATCACGTTAGCCATGCTTGCGGCTCCTTAATTCGGAGTAGAGATAGGGAATCAAAATCGCCAGCACGCCGCCCAACATCAGCATGGCGCTAGCAGACCCCAAGCCAATCTGCGCCCGGGTAAAGGCATGGGCATACATAAAGGTGGCGGGTAGGTCGGTGGCGTAGCCAGGCCCGCCGCCGGTTAATGCGACGACCAAGTCAAAGCTCTTGATAGCGATATGGGCCAAAATCATGACTGCACTGAAGACCACCGGTCGTAGGCACGGCATAACGACACGCCAATAAATCCTCGGCAGGCTGGCACCATCTAACTGAGCGGCTTTGACAATACTGTCGTCGATGCCCCGCAGGCCGGCTAAAAACAGTGCCATTACAAAGCCTGAGGCCTGCCACACGGCGGCAATAACTAGGGTGTAAATGGCCATATCCGGATCGACAATCCAATCAAAACGAAACGACTCAAAGCCCCAGCTTTGCACCATGGCCTGAATACCCAGCTGCGGGTTAAGCAGCCACTTCCACACCACCCCGGTAACGATAAACGACAGCGCCATGGGGTAGAGGTAAATGGTGCGCAGCGCGCCTTCCTGGCGAATTTTTTGATCCAGCAGAATCGCCAGGAAAGCGCCAATCACCAGACAAATGAGCACAAACAGCACGCCAAAAATCATCAGGTTGGTCGAGGCAACCCACCAGCGTTCGTTTGCCATTAAGCGCGCATACTGGCCAAAGCCGACAAAGTTGTAGCTGGGCAGCATGCGCGAACTGGTTAATGAGAGTACAAAGGTCCACAGCATGAAGCCGTAAACAAAAAACAGCGAAATCGCTACCGACGGCGCCAACACCAAGCGCGGCAGCCAGGCCTGCAAACTGCCGGATGGCGTCCGCTTAGCGCCAAGCCCTAAGGGCTTCGCAGAGGTATTTTTCATGGGGAGGGTATCTCGCATGAAGAAGTGTCCTTGCCAGGAATCTTTACCAGTAAATACGGGCACCGCCGTTGCGACGGTGCCTGGGAACGTTAGACGTGTAAAACGTTACCCGCGCCGCGTTAGAAAGCAGCCGCTTGCGCTGCCCTTACCATACGTTGCGCCGCTTCTTCTGCTGGCATATTGGCGTCGTTGAAGTAGTTAGTAACTACGTCAAAAATGGCACCCTGGACATCCGCACGCACGGCCATGCCGTGAGCCATGCTGGGCACTAAACCACCCTCTTCTGCGGTGCGCTGGAAATCAGCTAAGGATTGCTGGGCGCAGCTATCGAACTCGCTCATGTCTAAATCAGGTCGCGCCGGAATGGAGCCTTTAGCGAGGTTAAACGCTTCTTGGAAGGTCGGTTCAAGCACCAGGCGAGCAAGCACTTGCTGTGCCTCTCGCTCGTTCTCACTGGTGACCCGGAACATTGCCAGGCTATCGATATTGAAGGTAAACGCATCCGCAGCGCCCGGAGCCGCTGCACACAGGTAGTCTTCTCCGGCGGTTAATCCTGCAGCGGTAAACTCCCCTTTCGCCCAGTCACCCATCAGCTGCATGCCTGCGGTACCTTCAATCACCATGGCGGTGGCAATATTCCAGTCGCGGCCAGACATACCCTCATCCATTAGCCCCCGCGTGCGCTTGAAATCTTCAAGGGCAGCGACCATCTGTTCGCCGCCCAACGCTTCAGGGTCCAACTCCACCAACGCCTGCTGATAAAATTCGCTGCCTTGCCCGCCCAGCACAACACTTTCAAACACAGTGGCGTCCTGCCAAGCTTGGCCACCGTGAGCCAGCGGTACGTAACCTGCTTCACGAATAGCCTCGCCTGCGGCGAAAAACTCATCTAGTGTGGTGGGCATTTCAACGCCTGCCGCTTCCAGCACTGCTGGGTTGGCCCATAGCCAATTTACCCGGTGTACGTTAACGGGCACCGCTACGTACTGATCGTCATAGCGCATGATGTCGGCCACTACCTCTGGTAGCAGCTCATCCCAACCTTCAGCATCCGCTACCTCATTCAAGTCGCCCAGTAAACCCAGCTCACCCCACTCCTGAATCTCAGGACCTTTGATTTGCGCTGCAGAGGGAGGGTTGCCCGACATAGCGCGGGATTTCAACACTGTCATGGCGGTCTCACCGCCGCCACCTGCCACGGCAAAGTCCTGCCAGCCGTAGCCTTCCGCTTCCATTAACTCTTTAAGTACGTTGGCAGCCCGGGCTTCACCACCGGAAGTCCACCAGTGGAGCACTTCCACATCATTAGCGTGGGCAGCAGTAGCGAGGGTAGCACCTGCCAAAGCAAGCGCGAGAGTCGTCTTCTTAAACGTCAACATGGCGTAAACCCTTATATTGTTATTGTCCTTCCGGACGTTTGACTTTTAGAAGACTACTCCAAGGCGAGCACTAAGGTGAGTTACCGAGTCCTGCATAGTGTTGGGGTTTTATTACAAGTCTGTAATAGTTTCCTGGCGAGGTAGCGTGAGGGTGACGAGCAGGCCCATTTCAGCATGGTTGGCGAGCGTAATATCTCCGCCGTGGGCGCGGGCAATGTGCCGGGCAATCCCCAGCCCTAGACCACTACCACCGGTATAGCGACTGCGCGAAGGCTCCAGGCGGACAAAAGGTGAAAACACCCGCCCTAACTGCTCTTCAGGAATGCCGGGGCCATGGTCGCGAATACACAGGGTGACCACGTTACCCTGCTCAAGCAGCTGGACATCAGCCTGCTTGCCGTAGAACACCGCATTCTCAAGCAGGTTAGCAAGGCAGCGTTTAAGCGCCAGCGGCTTGGCAGTAAGCGGGGCAATGGGAAGGCTGGTTTTCTCAATAGTCACCTGTGCGCCCTGCAGACTCAGCTCTTCAGCCAACTCTTCCAGCAATGATTCCAGGGCGACGGGGGTCGGCTCCTCGTGTAGGTCTAGCCCTTTCACCGATGCTAAAGCACCTTTAACCAAACTATCCAGCTCATCCAGTGAGGCGCAAAAGCGCCCCCGCTGGTAGTCATCATCAAGCATTTCGGCGCGTAGCCGCATACGAGTTAGGGGTGTTTTTAAGTCATGGGAAATCGCCGAAAAGAGCCGCTCGCGCTCTTCAATCTGCTCACGAATACGCCGCTGCATACGATTGAACGCCGCAGCAGTGGCAGCAACTTCTTTAGGGCCGCTCTCTTTTAGCGGCGGCATATCCAGGTCATCGCCTAGCTGATTCGCCGCCCTTGAAAGACGCGCCAGCGGCCGGGTCACACTGGTAATTCCCAACAGCGAAAGTGTCAGTACGCTCAGCAGCACTAGTAGACCTACCAACAAACGTTCCTCAGACAGCCAGCGATAGCCGCTGAAAATATCCGGCACTCCCAGCAGCGTGGCCACGTAGAGCCATGTGTCTGGAGCAAGCTCTAACTGAACGACTAAAATCGGCGGGGAAAGAGGTTCCATCATCAGGCTGTGCTGCCCCCAGCGCGGCGGCAGGTCATAGAGCAGTACTTCGTTATTCAGCACACGAAGGTTTTCCGGGCGGGAGAATTCAACAATCACATCATCAATATTGAGCTGCTGGGTAAGCACCGTGCGTACATTATTCACCACCACCTCTTTTTCCGGCCCCGAGCCGATATCGTCAATGGCGAGCCTGCGCTCATTAACGCTAACAAAAAAGCGTGTGCCGCCCATATTGCGCAGCTGATCGAGCACGATATGGCGGTATTCAACCGGTAGTGAGCGGAAAAACCTCATGGTGGAGGCAATACTAAACGCCATGTTGGTCGAGAGTTCATCAAGCTGTGCCAAGTGGCTGGAACGTACCTGGGAGGTCCATAGCGCGTAGCTGGCACCTTGGGCGACCAATACACCGGCGATCATAATGATCACGAAGCGCCCACGCAGCGATGCCGGTAGCCAGCGAGCGATTCGTCTGGATAAGCGTCGCCTAGCATTAGTCCATTTAGCGCGTTTCACGTTAATGCATCTACCTGGGCGGTCAACACATAGCCCGCTCCACGCACAGTGCGAATTAGCTGCGAGTGCTGAGCATCTTCACCCAAGCGTTGGCGCAAGCGGCAAACATGAACGTCAATAGAGCGATCCAACGGTGGCGCGTCCCGCCCACGGGTTAGTGCATAAAGGTCATCGCGGGTAATCACTGTCCCGGGACGTTCTAAAAACACTTGCAGTAGCTGAAAATCTGCTCCCGAAAGCGCGGTGCGCTCACCCTGTAAATCGATCAATTCGCGGGTCATGCGGTCGAGTTGCCAATTGCCAAAACTGACCCAGCGGGCCTGCCCAGGAGGAAGTACAGGTGGCGCGCAACGGGTACGCCGTAGCACGGCTTTGATACGCGCCAGCAATTCGCGGGGATTAAACGGCTTACCGATATAGTCATCTGCACCCAACTCCAACCCCAATATACGGTCAGTATCATCGGCACTGGCGGTGAGCATAATGATGGGTGTTTCGCTGGTTTTGCGTAGCTCACGGCAGACAGTAAAGCCGTCATCCCCCGGCATCATCACATCGACAATTAATAGATCCGGCGTTTGATCAGCCAACAGACGATATAGCGAGTCGGCACCATCAGCAGTCAGCACCTGGTAACCGTGACGCCCCAAATAATCGGCCAGCAGCTCGCGAATTTCCGGGTCATCATCGACGACCATTAAAGTAGCAGGCGTGGTTGTCATGGTAGCAAAGTGCCCCTAAGTTATTATCACTCGTTATTATCATTTTAGGGGCTAGATGATGGTGGAGCAGCCTCACTATCGCAAGCGGCCATAGACCAAGGTTGCAACTGCGTTAGTACAAAACAGTTTGCATCACGAAGTATTTGTTACAGTGCGAAGCGTTTTGCTAGCCACTGAGCAACAGCAGCTTCACCATGGTGGCCGATACGCTCCGCGCCCTTTATACGATCAAATAGAGCGGGATGAGCATTGGCCATCACCTGGGCCTCCCCTGCCAAGTCGAGCATTTCGGTATCGTTAAGGTTATCACCGAATGCTAAGCAATCTTCGGGAGTTAAACTCAACCGTTCCAGCAGTGATGCCAGCGCTACGCCTTTATTAACGCCTCCGGCCATGATTTCCAGCGAATCAATCGTTGAGTAAGTAATATGCAGCCCTTCTCCGTGGGCCTCCTGGGCCTGGATTTCCAGCTGTTTCAGTGCATCTGGATCACCTAAATAGAGCACTTTTCCCACCCCACTGGGATCCATCTGCGCCGGGTGCACTACCTCATAACTAAACCCGGTGGAAGCATGCAGGGAGAGTAACTGAGGAGCCTCTGCATCAATATGCCAGCCGCTCTCGCGGTATAGATTAAGCCGCACCTGTGGCGGACGTGGCAGGTCTATCAGTGTCTTTGCATATTTAGGGTCAACGTGAGAAGCGGCCAGCAAGATGTCTTTCGGGTCATGAACATAGGCGCCGTTGGTACTGATCAAATGCGCGGGAATATCCAACTGATCACGAAACACCTTCATATCGTGATAATGACGACCAGAGGCGAGAGCGACATGATGGCCTTGCTTTACGAGAGCCCGTAGTACCTCAATAGTACTTTCGTGCAGCCGGTGGTCGCTGCCAAGCAGCGTACCGTCAAGATCGGAAACGATAAGGCGTGAGGTCATAAAGCGCTCCTGATGATAGAGCATCTCAGCTTATCCGATTAAGCCCTAAAGCCATACCGTCAAAGCATGTACATTACCTATTCGAAAACCTCCCAAGGAATCACAATCCCGAGAGGTCTCCTCATACATTGTCGATGGCTCTGTATAGATAGCTCTTGAATGGGTCTACTCAGTCTCGTTACAGCGTCACCACACGGCTATACCGCCGACCATCAGCACTGACACTGCGTAACTCGACCTTGCCCTCAACCCGAGGATGATCTGCATCCTGATAGGTATGCCAAGTCACGCCGTCATCCAGAGAGTACTCGATGGTAACCCCCGGCAGGGCGACATTAGCCATCAACCTACCCGCCTCGATCCGTGCTCCTGGCAAAGGCAGGCGATAAGCGATTCCATCGCGGTCGAGTAGAGGAAGTACTCGCTGACCAAGCAGGTTAGCAAAACGCTGCCAGTCCTCGGTCAAGGCTTCATGGTCGACATACGATGTCTGACCACCGATAAATTCCTGTCCAGGGCGATAGTCAAGTTCCCAATCGGCTCGGTGCCAGGCCCGCTCAGCCAGAGCCAGCAGGCGCGGAAAGATCATATACTCCATCTGTGTTTCGCTGCGCACTGTCTCGCCCCATGATTGGGCGGAGATTCCCTGAGCGCCTTGCCACCCCTCGACGCTTTCAGCACGGAAGCGGTTACCATCCCGATCAACCGAAGTCTCGGCATTCTGTGCCAAGTTATCGGGAGCAAAGGAGAAAACTTTACGGGTATCAGTGAAGCGCGTTGCCCAGTAGTAGCCTCGTTCGTATGGATCGACCTCATAAGGCATGTCGAAGTAGAGATAGTCTGGGCTTGAGAGGATCACCTCATAGCCGCGTGTTTGCCATTCGGCTACCGATTGACTCCCACCCCAAAACAGCGGGTCCCAGAAATTGACCGCTACCTTCGGTGTGGCGAACTCTCCAGCGGACGTGACATGCTTGAGTCCATCCTGCCACGCCGACATCTTAGCGATACCGTAATTATCAGCTAGCCGATTGACTTGTAAGGCAAAGTGGCTAGGTAACTCCTCTACAGAGGCGATTTCTCCGCTGGCAACCCAAGCCTGGCAAGCTGGGGACGCTTCCCAGGGATGATGTTGATCCGTCTGATCGATAGTCCCTCGCCAGTCGACAGGCTCATCAACCGAGATATCCTGAAAGCCATGCCCCAACAGGATATTCTTGGCTTCATCACCGCCATAGTGCCAGTTAGCCAGCGCTTGGCCCGCCTCTTGGTGCATCAACACCATTTCGCCCATTACCTTGTCGACAAAGCGCTGAGTCGATGCGAGACAGGGATTGAGATAGCTGCGGCGGTCATAGAGCTGAACCGACAGCGTATTGGAAGTATCTTCGGGATCCATCAATCGATACTCGTTGGCAGCTTCACTATCACCATCATCCAGTAACCGACGGTAGCGGGCTTCCATGGGCACCACAGCAGCACGGGCATGGGCAGGCATATCGATCTCGGGTACCACCTGAATATGCCGCGCTTCGGCATAGCGGACGATATCGATATACTCCTCCCTGGTGTAAAAACCACTACCGGCCGTATCGCTTTCGGGGCCCGACCCCAGTTGAGGCAATAGGCAGTGTGACTCCTCCAGGTCGTGGCAACGTCTGCTGCCCACATCGGTCAATTCCGGCAAGCCTGGAATCTCCAACCGCCAGCCCTCATCATCGGTCAGATGGAAGTGGAAACGGTTGAGCTTGTAAGCAGCCATCTGATCAAGCAAACGCAGCACCGAGGCCTTGTCTTTGAAGTTTCGCGCCACATCCAGCATGACACCGCGATAGTCGTAACGTGGAGCGTCAGCAACTTCCATCGCTGGCACTCGTCCCTCTCCATCGATAACCGCTAGTAGCGACTGCACAGCGTAAAAGGCTCCAGCGGCGTCAAAGGCCAGGATCTCGGCACCCAATTCGTCAAGGTGCAAACGATAGCCCCCTGAGCGCGCCAGTGGCTCGTCGAGGGCATCCGCCTCGGTGGCCAGTCGGGCGCGAATCACCCAACCCGCCTCACCCTCAGTTAGCGCAATACCACGCTGCTCAAAGCGCGCCCGTAGCGCATCTCGGCTGGCCTCGCTCAGCATTGGTATCATCAGGCTGACACCATCGGATAGATCGAGAGTGGCATCGCCCACGTGGGATGACAGCGGTGTAGGCAGGATGGTCCCGCGCAGCGCTTCGGCCGGCAACGCCGTGGCCGCAGCATTACGCTCGAAGCGTGTCTCGGCAGTCATCACCACACTTTTATCTTCCGGCGTACGCATAAGCAGCTCACCCTCGGGCACATCCACGAAGTGGGTCAGCGCCTCATCACGGGTGTTATCGATAACAGCCGTTTCATCATTCACCACCACGTACCAGTTAGGCATTACATCGGTCATGAACAGCTGCCAGTACTCGCCCACGATGGGAATTTCCAGACGCTCGCCAGCGCCCAGCCCAGTAAAGCTATCATTGGGTTCAAGTCGATGAAGATCCCCCGTGATGCGCGTTAGCGTTAGCTCTGGATGATTCATCTGTAGCAGTCGGCGAATACTTGAGAAATACAGCCCCCAGTCACTCTCCTCGATGATCTCGTCAGAGGTATTCGTCAAATGAATCGTCGCGGTAAAGCAGGCGGCATAATCCGCCCCTAATGCCTGGCAGTCGATATCATGCGCCAGGGGATGATTGGCGGTAATCTCGTAATGCACGTCCAGCCGCTGTGCCAAATCATGGGCAGATGCGCCATCGCTCTGAGAATCCGTACTTGCCTGGGCCACAGCCGAGCTAAGCCCCATTCCGGCGGCTAATGCCATCAGCGTCATCATTGTCGATCTTGTCATTATTATCACCTTGAGCATCAGAAAATCGAGAAAGGTGCCACGACCATAAATTTGATGTCGTGTTCATCTTGAAAGGCATTCTTAAAGCCGCCATCGCCCCAAGAGGCGTAGTCGGTGTGGTTGTTATAGCGGGTATAGTGCAGTTGGAAGCGCGCGCCTTCGGCCCATCCGTTCTGCACCACATAGTGCACATCAAGGTTCCAGGCAGACTCTCTAAGGCGACGCCCTGGATCCTCGAACCCCGCATAGGGACGACCGTCCCAGCCATAAACATGAGCTACGCCCAGCGACCAACCAGGTAGATCCCATCCCGCCAGGTCGTAGGTGAGGCCAGCGTAGATGGCCTTCTCACCATCATGATTCCAGTCGGAGCGAGCATCCCACCAGATATCCAGCCGCCCGTTTGACGACCCATAGGGGGTGGTCATGCGTGGTAGGAAAAAGCCCTGATTACCTGGCGCATGGACTGAGCTGAACTCAAGTCTCCAGTCGAAGGCACCACGTTCATAGTGGGCAGTAAGCACTTGTTGCCAAGCGGTGCCTGCATAAACGTCGTTGACTGAGCCATCGTCATGACGATCACGGGCCACATAGGTCTGATAAGTCAAATGCAGAGGGGCATCGTTCAGCTGAGTCGCATAAGAGACCTTGCCGAACCCCTGATCCATGTAGCCCTGGGCTTGCCCGAAGGCGGCCTCGACCACCAGATCATCAGTAATCTCGTAACGCGCGCCCAGCGAGTGCAGGTAGTCAATCGTCTCCCCATCGGACTGACGAAACTCATAGAAACGCTGATACCAGGGAGCTTTATAGCGGTCGGCATGGAAGTAGTTCAGCGACAAGTTACCGATCTGCGTTCCCAATTCTCCGCCACGGTAGGTGCCCGGCAGGAAGGACCAGTTAGGCGCTATCACGCTGGTGCCATGGGGCTGTAGATATCCCAGCCGCCCCCATATATCACCAAACTGCAGCTTGAGTGCAGCCCGGTAGAGGCTGGCACCATCCTTCTCCTTGCCATCCCAGCGCTCCTCCCAGAGAGTACCGGCTGGACGAAAATTGAACTCAGTGCCCTGGTGGCGATTCTGGAAGTCATAGGCAGCAAAAGCTGCCAAGTCCAGCCCCACGACGCCTCCCGCGTAGCCACTTGAGAAGTCCATCGCCAGGTTGGCGGTAGAGTGCTGCAGATTGGAAGAAAACGACCCTGGAGAGCCCACGCCGTCCGGACCCATTCCCCCCTCACGGCGATCACGGTCGCGGTAGATATAGAACAGAGTGGTATCGAGGCTGGCCTCTTCCATAAACCCCTGTCGCTCGGTAGCGAAGGAGGTCAAAGGAGCCACAGATAAGGTAGCAACCAGGGCCAGTGGACCAAAGCGGCCTAACGGTTGCCTTTTTTGGGGCGTAAGTATGCTTGGTATCAGCATGGAATCGTGTCCGATTGTTGTTGGTTTTGTATTGAGTCATGCAGTGATGTGCACATCTTGAAGACGTACGGGGCCTATGGAGCAGCACAACGCTGCCCCACAGAGTCAAGGGTTCATATGATGCTTAGGTAAATCGCTACTGTGCCAGGCGCCATCCAGTGGCGGACTTGCTAGCGTTCGGCTCGCAATGAATGCGCGACGGATGCTGCTTGAGCACCCACGATCAAATGCCAAACATTACCGCCCAACGCCTGAATGCCTCTACATCCCAGTTGATCCAGTGCAGCGTTGTCGAGGCGAGCGCCATCAACCAGTTCCACACGCAAGCGTGTTTGCGCCTGGACTTCCAACTGTTGCACGTTGGCATCTCCCCCTAAGGCCACCAGCCAGCGCTGTACAATCTCGGCTGGCAAGGCCGTCACCTGAGATGTTGCAGGAACTGCAGTGTGCTGCGCAGGGGGGGGGCTAACATCGCCGAGCGCCGTTCCCTCTTGCTTAAGCGCCTGACGAATTTCATCCGCTACACCATCGGCGATTGGCCCCATAATTACCTGGAGCCCGCCCCCCTGAAGGCGCATGATTCCCCGAGAGCCCAACGACTTCAGGGCCGACTCATCGATCGCCTCGGGATTTTCCAGTACCAAGCGCAACCTCGTGGTGCAGGCGCCTACGCTCTGTAGGTTGCTCGCTCCACCTAACGCAGCGACAAACGCAGAGCCACGCTCGCCTAGTGGCGTTGGGGCGGCTACGGGTGCTGTACTTTCCGGCTCGCGTCCTGGGGTAGGTAAATTGAAGCGGACGATGGCCCAGCGGAATACCGTGTAATAGAGAACAAAATAGGCCAAGCCAACCGGCAGCATCAGCCAGCCATTGGTGGAGAGCCCATAAGAGAGCGCGAAGTCAAAGGCCCCTGCGGAGAAGGTGAAGCCAAGCTTCACGTCCAACCAGTGCAGCAGTGCCATGGAAATGCCCGTCAATACCGCGTGCATGCCATAAAGCAGCGGTGCCAGGAACATAAATGTGAATTCGATGGGTTCGGTAACGCCGGTGAGGAAAGCCGTCAACGCCAGTGACAGTAACAAGCCGCCTACCTGAGCACGACGCCCCTTGGGGGCAGCGTGGTACATCGCCAATGCAGCCGCTGGCAAACCAAACATCATCACCGGGAAGAAGCCCGCCATAAAACGCCCTGCTGCAGGATCACCGGCAAAGAAACGATTAAGGTCTCCATTGGCCACTACCCCGGAAGCTGTCTCGAAACTGCCGAAGACGAACCACACTAGGCTATTCAGCACGTGATGCAGCCCCGTCACAATCAACAAACGATTAATTGTTCCGTACACGAAAAGCCCCAGCTCACCGGCGCCGATCAGCCAGTGACCAAGTGCATCAATTCCATGTTGGATGGGCGGCCAAATCACCCCAAACACAACCCCCATTGCCACCGCAGCTAGGCCAGTGGCAATAGGTACAAAGCGTCGTCCACCAAAAAAGGCCAGATAGTCAGGGAGTTGAATCGACTTATAGCGATTATAAAGCAGGCCTGCCACGCTGCCGGCAATAATCCCTGCCAGCACCCCCATATCGATCTCAGGGTTAAGAGCGGTCAGCACCGCATCTAGCACCAGATAGCCAATCACACCGGCTAGGCCGGCAGCGCCGTTACTATCATCCGCGAAGCCTACGGCTAGGCCGATAGCGAAAATCAGTGCCAGGTTGGCAAAAATGGCCTCGCCAGCGCCTGCAATAAAGGCAATATCCAGCAAATCAGGTTGGCCAAGACGCAGCAACAGGCCTGCGATAGGCAACACCGCTATGGGTAGCATCAGAGAGCGGCCAAGCCGCTGAAGTCCGCCCATCAGGCGGGAACCTAGGGTTGTGGAAGACATTTCAGCACCTCTCAAGAGTCGTTGTTGTTATGTCGGTATGCTTGGTTCGAGCCAACCATGCGCTTAAGTGCTGGCGTACAGCGGCAGCATCGTCTAGGGCCAGTAGCTCGGAAACCTCATCTGCCAGCGCGGTAGCATTCAGGCAGCGAAGAGCGGCTTTCACAGCAGGCACACGTGCTGGCTCCACAGAGAGTTCGTCGACACCCAGCGCGACAAGAAGGAGCGCGACCAGTTCATCCCCAGCAGCGGCACCGCACACTCCCACAGGGCAAAGCCCCTTCGCGCCGTCTACCGTCGCCTGAATCAACCGCAATACCGCGGGGTGCAATACATCAGCTCGTGCAGTGAGCGTCGGGTCCTCACGATCCATCGCCAGGGTGTACTGGGTTAGGTCGTTGGTACCGATTGAGAGAAAATCCGCCTCAACGGCGAGGCTTCTTGCGCATAGAGCGGCACTAGGCACTTCGATCATGGCACCGAGGCGAGGCCGCGCGTCGAGCCCCATTTCACAAGCCAGTGCTTCCAGGCGCCGACGAACTTCGCGTAGCTCGCCAACCTCGCTGACCATGGGTAGCATGATGTGCAATGTTTCCAACGGTGTGACGCCGAGCAACGCCCTAAGCTGGGTCTCCAGCAGTTCAGGGTGGCTGGCCCACAAACGAGCGCCGCGCACGCCCAACGCCGGGTTAGGCACTGAGGGTAACCGCAGGTAAGGCAACTGCTTGTCAGCACCGATATCCAGAGTGCGAATAATCACAGGCTTACCGCCTAAAGCTTTCAGAGCAGCCTGATATTCGTCACATTGAGTGATCTCGCTGGGGGCACTATCACGTTCCAGGAAAAGGAATTCGCTGCGCAGTAAACCCACGCCATCAGCACCTGAATCCGCTGCCAGACGTGCCTCTGCGGCACCACCGATATTGGCGCATACCTCAATCTTTCGCCCATCCAGAGTGATCGCTGGCTCATGCGCTAACGCCTTCGCCTTCTCAGCCTCATGCAGGCGGGTATCAATGCGCTCTGCCACTTCCGCCCGCTGAGCGGGGCTAGGCGTCAGCGCCAAGCGCCCGTTTTCCGCATCTAGAATGGCACTCTCGTCTGTGGCGCTATGCGCTGCGTCAATCAGACTTGCTCCCATAGCCACTAAACAGGGAATACCTCGGGCGCGCGCTAAAATAGCCACATGGGAAGTAGTGCCTCCGCCAGCGAGACAAAGCCCTGCCGGATGCTGGGAGGCAACGGCCACCAGCTCCGAAGGTGTCAGTTCCTCAGCAACAACGATGGCGTTCTTTGGCAGATCAGGAAGTGCCGCTTGCTGATCATCGCTTAACTCAGCCATCACGCGACGCTGCAAGTCGCGCAAATCAGCAACCCTAGCGGCAAGCAGCGTATTTCCGCTCGCCGCGAGCCGTACGGCTTCGGCATCCAGTGCTTCTCGCCAAGCGTGACCAGCACTGCGCCCTTCACCAATGTACTCCCCTGCAGCTGCTACCAAATCGGGATCTTCTAACCAGGCACGATGGGCGGCAAAGATTTCCGCCTCGGCACTCTGCCCCTGACGCGTCGCTTGCACTTCAGCTTGGGCTAGCGCCTCGCCGACGCGTAACAGCGCCTCTTCCAAGCGAGCCATCTCAACGGCTTCGCCCTCACCCACCAGAGGCACGACGGGTAGCGATAATTGGTATGAGACAAGCGGGCCAATGGCCAAGCCAGGGCTAGCCACTAAGCCAGCCAGTTCACCCTTTTCAAGTACCGCTGCAGTTAACGTAGATGTCGGAGGCGCGCTGTGTTCCTCCACCTCGGGAGTTGTCAACAGCCGCTCGGCGGCATCTAGCGCTGCCTCAGCAGCCTCTCCTTGGGCAGTCAGCCTTAACCTTGCACCTTCGACCAAGCCCAAGTTCATTAATGCGCTAAGGCTATCGGCACTGGCACTGTCGACATTGCCGCTTGAACACTTATGCTCCACCGTTAAGCTAACACTGTACTCCCGAGCAATAGCGCGAAGTCGTGCAGCGGGACGGGCATGCAGGCCCGATGCTAAAGCCAGGGTTACAGGGCGCTCAGCTAACGGCCCATCAGCACGTAGATTGGATTGTTCAACGGCAGTACGGGTTAACACCAGTAAGGGTTCACCCAATGAAACACGCTCCCCCTCGCGGTACTTAGACGGCAACAATTTCCAGCCAGCCGCCTCGGTAATCACCAGTGGGGTAATCAACGCACTCGCACCCCGTGCTAATGCGTCGGCATCGAAACGACACAACGGATCTCCTGCGAGCACCTGATCACCTACGGAGACCAGAGGCTCAATACCTTTCCCGTTTAACTCAACCGTATCCAGGCCTAGGTGAAGCAATAACTCAACACCTGCCTTGGTTTTCAGGGTAAATGCATGATGGGTACGCGCGCACTGCACCACTTCACCATCACAGGGAGCATGTAGACACTCGCCCAACGGGTCGAGGGCAATACCCTCTCCCAAGGTTAAACTGGCGAAAACAGGGTCAGGTACCGCGATGAGAGGCACTACAACCCCCGAAATCGGGGCCTGCAGCGTTAGGGATTGATTAGAATCTGACATGGGAGTACTCCCAATATTGTTGTTATGCGTTACAGGGTGCAGGTGACTTTATTGAGGTGCCGAGGGCGATCTGGATCGCTTCCTCGAGCCGCCGCAAGATCAGCCACCATTTGATAAAAGCTCTGGATCACCGACAGTGGCTGCAGGTCCTCATGGCCAGCATCTACCAAGGTCAAATGGCGCTGTACTATGCCCTTGTCTGCGGCCAGTATTACTCGAGCACCAACACTTTTGAGCCATTCAGCCAACTCCAACAAACCGCTCTGCTCAGGCCCTGCTGGAGCGAATACCAGCACTGGATAATCAGGGCCAATCAGCGCCATCGGGCCATGGCGAACTTCTGCACCGCTAAAGGATTCAGCTTGAATTGCACAGGTTTCTTTAAACTTGAGGGCCGCTTCCTGGGCGACAGCGAGGCCCGCACCACGGCCAATCACCATCATCTTGTCGGCATGCAACAACGCATCGATGGCTGGCGACCAGTCTGTCGTCAGGGCCTCGGTTAAACGCCCAGGCAGTTCATCCAGAGCAGTGAGTAGCAAGCGATCTTCCTGCCAGTGGCCGATGAGTTGTGCCATGGCGGAAAGCGTGGCCAGGTAGCTTTTGGTGGCGGCTACACTCTTCTCCTCTCCGGCATAAAGAGGAACCTCACTATCACTGGCCGCACCCAGGGGCGATTGCGGGGTATTAACCAACGCCACGGTACGCGCACCGGCAGCAGCTAGTGCCTGTTGAGTAGCCACTAGATCGGGGCTCTGGCCAGACTGAGAAACGGCCAAGGCCAACTGCCCAGCCAAATGCCAAGGTGCCTTAGCCAGAGTGGTCAGGGAAGGAGGCAGCGAGGCCACCGGAATGCCTTTACGTTTCATGCATTGGTAGGCGAAGTAGCTGGCGGCATGGTCGGAGCTTCCCCGCGCCACGGTAACCGCCGCAACAGGCTCGGCAAGGCGCAAGCGCTCGCCTAGTGCAGCGAGCAGCGATGCATTACGTTGCAGCTGGTTGCGAATACGTTCAGGGGCATTACGGGTTTCTTCTAGCATCAGAGACATTGCGAGACTCCTTGGACATTTCCACAGACATGGCGGCCTTCGACATAGACCGCTTGGAGTTGAAGTTGAGGGTCAAGAACGACCAGGTCTGCGAACGCGCCCTCTTGTAGGCGGCCGATATCGTCGATTCCCAGGAAGTTGGCGGGAAAGCGCGACAGGCGATCCGAGGCATCCGACAGGGTAAGACCAAGACTGACGAAGTTACGTAACGCCTGATCCATCGTCAGCGTGCTGCCTGCTAAGGTGCCGTCAGACAAACGCACACCTCCCAGGCATTTGGTAACGGTCTGCTCACCTAGGCGGTAATCACCGTCAGGCATGCCTGCTGCAGCGGTGGAGTCAGTCACGGCGTAGAGATTAGGGATGCAACGTAAGGCGGTACGGATGGCTCCAGGGTGCACATGTAACAGGTCAGGGATCAGTTCGGCGTACTGCGCATGGGCAAGTGCTGCGCCGACCATTCCTGGTTTGCGGTGGTGCAGGCCGGTCATGGCATTGAACAGATGAGTAAACCCGCAGGCGCCATGAGCCATTGCCTCAACGCCCTCTTCATAGCTGCCAAGCGTATGCCCTAGCTGAACCCGCACTCCCCGCTCACTGAGATGACGAATTAACGCATAGTGTCCGGCTAACTCAGGGGCAAGCGTCAGTAAGCGGATGGGGGCCAACGCACAGAGTTCGTCAACCTCTTCAATCACACCATTACGCGCATGGGCGGGTTGAGCCCCCAGCTTGCCGGGATTGATATAGGGGCCTTCCAAATGAACGCCCAATACCCTGGCTGCATCAGGCTCCTGCGCTTCCATGTAGCTGGAGATATCACGTAGCACCTGACGAATCTGCGCGTCTGGCGCCGTCATAGTGGTAGCCAGCAAACGGGTGGTTCCAAAACGCACGTGGGTACGCGCTAGCGTGGCAAGCGCCCTGCCACCTTCCATGGTGTCGGCACCACCACCGCCATGCACATGCAAATCTATAAAGCCGGGAACAATGCGTGGCTGGTCGTTGGTGTCGGGATCTACCAGATCGCCATCAATGCGCCTGATACGCCCCTCTTCCCAATGGATCTCTCCTAGGCGCCAGCCCTCGGAGGTGAGGATATTGCCAAACAGCATAAAACCTCCTAGCGGGTCAGCTCGACCATAAAGTCGTAATAATCAGTTCGGCAGTAGGTAATGGTGAGCTCCGCCGGAGTACCATCGGAGAGATAGCCGAGTCGCGTCACTTTAAGTAGCGCCTGGCCTTCTGGCACCTCGGCGAGCAACGCTAACTCTGCATCTGCATTGATGGCGGTGACATGCTGCAGAGCACGTGCTATGCCCTTGCCGCTGGCCTCCAGCACCGCATAAAGCGACGTGCTCACTGTTAGCGGATCGGGCAGTACCGAGATGGGTAGGCAGCTTTCCTCTACCGCCATTACCACCTCATCGGCTAAGCGCAGACGCTTGAGGCGTGCGACTTGGACATCAGCCCCCAGACCAAGACGCATGCTCTCTTCCACACTGGGGTTGGCTAGCTTGCGCTCCAGCCAATGGGAGCTAGGTGTAAAACCGCGCTGAGTCAGCAGCTCGGTGAAGCTGGACAGCCGAGATAGGGACTGGTTGAGGCGGGGGGTGATGAAGGTGCCAGAGCCACGACTACGACGGATGAGTCCCAGCTCTGCTAGTCGATCCAATGCCTTACGCGCAGTAATTCGCGAAACGGCTAAGCTCTCGGCTAGGTTGCGCTCTGACGGCAGTGCCTCCCCGGCTTGCCACGCACCGGTCTCAATAGCCTGCTCTAGCTGACGAGCCAACTGCTGATAAAGCGGTGTTGCTCCTTGAGGGTCAAGGTGTAGCTGAGTAAAGCGTGAATCCATGAGCGTCTTCCAGTAAAGGCCATACCAATTAGATACCACTATAGACCCAATGAGATACCAATCAAATACCAATTAGCTACAACTATGGTTGAATAGGAGGTTTTAAATAGTGAGGTTCGTTTGCCCAATAAGGCGACAACTCACACACAAGAGTGAACGCAGATCATTGATAGTTCGGGGCCAAAGCGAACTTCAGGGTAACCACGATTGGCGCAGCCTTTGGGAATCCGTATAGTGGCAGGCTACCCTCGCCAACTGATTGAACACATGCTTCAAAACAATTCCCTGCTTGCCCAGCTCAAGCAACAGATTCGTCAAACCACCCCTCGCGCTGAAGGGGTGATCAAAGCCACCGAAAAAGGTTTTGGTTTTCTAGAAACCGATAGCGGTGAATCCTACTTTGTGCCGCCACCCGCTATGAAGCAGGTCCTGCATGGTGACCGCGTTGAAGCGGTGATTCATGAAAACGGCGACAAGAAGTCCGTTGAACCCGAAAAGCTAATTGAAGCTGGGCTTGACCGCTTTGTTGCACGGGTGCAAAAGCGCGAAGACCGTCTTGCAGTAGTGCCAGACCACCCCTCCATTCGTAACGCGCTTAAGGCGCGCATTAAGAACAGCCTAGATGAAGCCACCATTGCGGATGGCGACTGGGTTGTTGCACGACTGGTGCGCCACCCGCTCAAAGAGAACGACCGTGGCTTCTTCACTCAGATTGATGAATTGGTCGCTAAAGCCGACGACCCTGCCGTGCCATGGCGCGTTACCCTAGCCCGCCATGCGCTTGAGCAAGATTGCCCAGAGGCAGGCAGCGAGTGGCCATTAATCGATGAGGGGCTTCCGCGGGAAGACCTTACAGCACTCCCCTTCTTCACCATTGATGGTGAAAAGACCCGTGATATGGACGACGCTCTGCATATTGCTACTCGCGCTGAAGGCGGCTGGCAGATGAGCGTAGCCATTGCCGACCCTACGGCTTATGTCACAGAAAACCACGCGGCCGATCTGGAAGCGCGTACCCGCGCCTTTACCGTTTACTTGCCAGGCCAAAACGTCACCATGTTGCCTGAGCAGTTGGCCGATGACCTTTGTTCACTCTGGGAAGGCCAAGAGCGTCCAGCCTTAGCCTGCACGCTAGATATTAATGCCGACGGCAGCCTAGGCGATTACCGTTTCTTTGCCGCTAACGTAAAATCTCACGCTAAGCTCGTTTATGACAGCGTATCTGATTGGATCGAAGGTCAAGGCGATTGGGCGCCAGCAGATGATATTGCTGAGCAGCTTACCGCCCTACGTGATTTGACCGAGGCGCGTACCGCTTGGCGTAATGAGCACGCACTGGTGTTCAAAGATCGCCCAGACTACGTCTTCGACTTGGACGATGCGGGTAACGTGCTGGGTGTTCGCACAGAAGATCGGCGCATTGCCAACCGCATGATTGAAGAGTCGATGATTGCTGCTAACGCTTGCTGTGCCGACTTCCTCGCCCAGCATATTGGTCACGGCATCTTCAACGTACACCGCGCCTTTGAGCCAGACAAAGCTGAAGCAGCTCAAGAGTTTCTGGCTGGCCAGCAGATTGAAGTCGCGCAGGAAGCACTGACCGAACTGGCCCACTACAAAGAGCTGAAACGCGCCTTAGAGAGCCGCGATGATGCCTGGTTGGATGCTCGACTACGCCGCTTCCAGGGCTTCACTAGCATGTCAGCCCAGCCTGGCCCACACTTTGGACTAGGGTTGCCAGCTTACGCCACCTGGACATCGCCGATTCGTAAGTATGGCGATATGGTCAACCACCGTTTGATTAAGCGCGTACTGAAGGGTGAGCAGGCTCCTGCGGAAGCTAGCCAGCAGCTCACCGAGCAACTTACCGAACGCCGTCGCCTAAACCGCATGGCTGAGCGCGACGTAAAAGACTGGCTCTATGTGCGCTATCTTACTCCCGCTGCTCAGAAGCAGGATACCTTTGAGGCAGAAATCATGGCGATTAATCGCGGTGGTATGCGGGTACGCCTGATCGACAATGGTGCAACAGCCTTTGTACCAGCGCCTTTAATGCACAGCGACCGCGACAAAGTGGTAATTGATGACAAAGAGGGCCGCATTCAGATTGAAGGCGAAGAGCGCTACAAACTAGGTGATAGCCTACGCGTAGCACTCACTGAAGCCCGCGAGGAGACCCGCTCGCTGGTGGCCCGCCCCGCTGCCTAACAGCTAGACGGTCCAGCTAACGCGGCGCTTATTCGAGCGTCGCGTTTTTTATGCGATTCATTTACTTATGCCCAATGAAAAGAGCACCCGAAGGTGCTCTTAAAGGCCGTGCTGGACTAGATGGATAAGCAAACGCTTACCAGCCAGTTACTTCTTTCAGCGCGTCACCGATTTGTGCCAAAGAACGCACGGTTTTAACACCGGCGTCTTCAAGGGCAGCAAACTTCTCGTCAGCAGTGCCTTTACCGCCAGAGATGATCGCGCCCGCATGGCCCATACGCTTGCCAGGAGGTGCAGTCACACCAGCAATGTAAGAAACCACCGGCTTAGAAATGTTGGCTTTGATGTACGCTGCTGCTTCTTCTTCAGCGGTACCACCGATCTCGCCAATCATAACGATCGCTTCGGTTTTCGGATCCTTCTCGAACATCTCCAGGATGTCGATGAAGTTAGAGCCCGGGATCGGATCACCACCGATGCCAACACAGGTAGACTGACCGAAACCGTGGTCAGTGGTCTGCTTAACAGCTTCGTAAGTCAGGGTGCCAGAACGAGACACGATACCAACTTTACCCGGCTGGTGAATGTGACCCGGCATGATGCCGATTTTGCATTCGCCTGGGGTGATAACACCTGGGCAGTTCGGACCAATCAGGCGTACGCCCAGCTCGTCGCATTTTACTTTTGCTTCGAGCATGTCCAGTGTTGCGATGCCTTCGGTGATGCACACGATCAGCTTGATGCCAGCGTTAGCGGCTTCAAGAATCGAGTCTTTACAGAACGGTGCCGGAACGTAGATCACGCTGGCTTCCGCGCCGGTTTTCTCGACCGCTTCTTTCACGGTGTTGAATACGGGCAGACCCAGGTGCGTTTGGCCGCCTTTGCCCGGTGTAACACCACCGACCATCTGCGTGCCATAGGCAATCGCCTGTTCGGAGTGGAACGTGCCCTGGCCACCAGTGAAACCTTGGCAGATGACCTTGGTGTTCTTATCGATCAGGATGCTCATTACTTGCCCTCCGCCGCTTTAACGACCTGCTGAGCCGCATCGGTCAGACTGGTAGCAGCGATGATGTTCAGACCGCTAGACGCTAGTTTTTCAGTGCCCAGCTCGGCGTTGTTACCTTCCAGACGTACCACAACCGGTACGTTAACACCGACTTGTTCAACAGCGCCGATGATGCCTTCAGCAATCATGTCGCAGCGAACAATACCGCCGAAGATGTTAACTAGAACGGCTTTGACATTGTCGTCAGACAGGATGATCTTGAATGCTTCAGCTACGCGCTCTTTAGTCGCGCCGCCGCCTACATCCAGGAAGTTAGCGGGCTTGCCGCCACTCAGGTTGACGATGTCCATGGTACCCATGGCCAGGCCAGCACCGTTAACCATGCAGCCGATGTTGCCATCTAGCGCTACGTAGTTAAGTTCCCACTTCGCTGCATCGGCTTCGCGAGAATCTTCTTGGGAAGGATCGCGCATTGCTTGCAGGTCTGGGTGACGGTACAGCGCATTGCTGTCTAGGCCCAGTTTGGCGTCGAGGCAGTGCAGATTGCCTTCGTCAGTAACAACCAGTGGGTTGATTTCCAGCAGAGCCAAGTCTTTCTCATGGAAAAGCTTGGAGAGGCCCAGGAAGATCTTGGTGAACTGTTTGATCTGGTCGCCTTTTAGGCCCAGAGCAAAGGCTAGCTCACGCGCTTGGTAGGGCTGCGCGCCGACCAGCGGGTCGATCTCTGCTTTAAGAATTTTTTCCGGCGTCTCTTCAGCAACCGTCTCGATTTCTACACCGCCTTCGGTAGAGGCCATAAAGACCACGCGGCGGGTAGTACGGTCTACCACAGCGCCCAAATAGAGCTCGTCAGCGATGTTAGTGCAGGTCTCGACCAAAATCTTGGCAACCGGCTGACCTTTTTCGTCTGTCTGGAAGGTAACCAAGTTCTTGCCTAGCCACTGCTCAGCAAATGCCTTCGCTTCAGCGGGATCTTTAATCAGCTTAACGCCACCCGCTTTACCACGGCCACCCGCGTGAACCTGGGCTTTAACCACCCACATATCACCGCCGATTTTTTTACACGCTTCTTCCGCTTCTTCGGGAGTGTCCACGGCAAAGCCTTTGGACACTGGCAGACCATAATCAGCAAACAGCTGTTTGCCTTGATACTCGTGAAGATTCATCGATTCATGCCATTGGTTGCATGTGACTCGAACGATGATCAGTTGCTTTAAAAGAACTGGTCATCCCCGTTCTTTCGATCTTTATGTTTTACGACAAAGCCGAAAGTGTTGCGCCACCTAAAGGTGGCGCTTGGTTGTTGCTTACTGAATTATTTACGCTTTTTGCGATTAGCCATATGAATAGCATGACCATCTACCGCCAGGGCGGCTTCATGAATTGCTTCAGAAGTACTCGGATGGGCATAACAGGTCAACGCTAGGTCTTCAGCACTAGAACCAAATTCCATGGCAATAACGCCCTGAGCAATCAGTTCACCAGCGTGCTGGCTGACGATATGCATACCCAGAATGCGGTCTGTTTCGGCATCGGCAATAATTTTGGCCATACCTTCAGGCGCATTATTGGCAAGCGCACGGCCGTTGGCCGAGAAGGGGAAGGAACCGATTTTGACTTCGACACCTTTCGCTTTGGCATCCTGCTCAGTCATACCGACCCAAGCCACTTCCGGAGAGGTGTAGATAACGCTGGGGATGACGTCGTAGTTCATCTCTGCCTTATGGCCGGCAATAATATCAGCCACCATCACGCCTTCCTCAGACGCTTTGTGAGCCAACATCGGGCCACGTACGCAGTCACCAATGGCGTAAACGCCTGGTACATTGGTGCGACACTGGTCATCAACGAAGATAAAACCACGCTCGTCGAGCTCAACACCGACACCATCTGCAATGACGCCTTTGGTGTAAGGGCGACGACCAACACAAACGATCAGCTTGTCGAAGGTCATCTCTTGCTCGCCGCTGCCGTCGGTATATTTGACGACCACTTCTTCGCCCTTAACTTCCGAACCGGTAACACGAGCGCCTAGTTTGATATCCAGGCCCTGCTTTTTGAGTAACTTTTGAGTCTCTTTGGCGATGGCGGTATCGACCATCGGCAGAAACGCATCCATCGCTTCCAAAACAGTGACTTCAGAGCCTAAGCGACCCCATACACTGCCCAGCTCAAGACCGATCACACCAGCACCAATGACACCAAGGCGCTTGGGTACTTCAGTGAATTCAAGCGCACCGGTAGAGGTAACGATAAGGTCATCAGTCAGCGGTGTCGGCGGAATTTCCACCGGCACGGAGCCTGCCGCGATAACAATATTGTCAGCAGTATAAGTGGTAGCGTTGCCGTCGTGGTCGGTTACTTCAACTTCGGTAGAAGAAGTGACTTTACCTTTACCTTCCAGAGAGGTAACGCCATTCGCTTTGAACAGAGCACTGATACCGCCAACGTTCTTGTTGATGACCGAGTTTTTGAACTCCAGCATCTTAGCGATGTTAGCCTTCGGCTCTTCGATATCAATGCCGACTTCAGCAAAGTGATCACGCGCTTCAACAAATTTATGTGACGTTTCCAGCAGCGCTTTGGAAGGAATACAGCCCACGTTCAGGCACGTACCGCCATGAACAGTCTTACCTTCTTTATTGACCCATTTTTCAACACAGGCCGTCTTCAGACCCATTTGAGCTGCGCGAATGGCGGCAACGTAGCCACCAGGGCCTGCACCGATAACGATCACGTCAAACTTATCAGCCATGTTGGCTCCTTTAGCTTGGTTGCCTCCGCCCGTTTAGTCTAAATCGGGCAAGAGGCAGTGTGCGATTGCATAAGAACGCTAGTTAAAGCAGAGGCGGATCAACGCGCTCCGTTATACATCCAGCAACAGGCGTGCAGGGTCTTCCAGCAACTCTTTGATAGTTACCAGGAAGCGAACTGCATCTTTACCGTCAATCATGCGGTGGTCATAAGAGAGCGCCAAATACATCATCGGGCGAATCTCGACCTTACCATTAACAGCCATTGGACGATCCTGGATCTTATGCATGCCCAGAATGGCGGTTTGCGGCGGATTGATGATCGGCGTCGACATCAAGGAGCCAAAAGTACCGCCATTGGTGATGGTAAAGGTGCCGCCGATCATGTCATCCATGCCCAGCTTACCGTCACGACCACGCTTACCGAAGTCCACAATTGCACGCTCAACATCGGCAATTTTCATGCTGTCGGTATCACGTAATACCGGCACCACTAAGCCGCGATCGGTAGATACCGCCACACCGATATCCTGATAGCCGTGGTAGACAATGTCAGTACCGTCGATAGAGGCATTGACATCCGGGAAGCGCTTGAGCGCTTCAGACGCTGCTTTGACAAAGAAGCCCATAAAGCCCAGCTTAATATCGTGGGCTTTTTGGAAGGTGTCTTTGTACTGTGCACGCAGGGCCATGATTTCAGTCATGTCCACTTCGTTGTAAGTCGTCAACATCGCAGCCGTTTGCTGCGCTTGAACCAAGCGCTTGGCAATGGTTTGACGCAGACGGCTCATGGGCACGCGTTTCTCGATACGCTCGCCTTCTACCGCTGGGGCTGCAGCGGCTTTTGCCGGTGCAGAGGCGCTCGACTTCTTAGCAGAGCCATCTTTTACTGCTTTCTGAACGTCTTCTTTCAAGATACGGCCGCCTTTGCCGGTGCCTTCAATCTTTGCAACATCCAGATCGTGCTCAGCAACCATTTTACGGGCAGCTGGCGCGAGAATCTTATCGCCAATCTTCTCATCGCCTGAGCCATCGTCCGCAGAAGCCGCAGGCGTCTTGTCAGCGGCAGTTGCGCTCTCGCCACCCGCACCTTCTGCAAAAATAGCCAGAACCGCTTCAGATTCTACCTGACTACCTTCTTCGGCTTTAATCTCTGCCAGGGCGCCATCAGCAGGGGCAACTACTTCCAGCACAACTTTGTCAGTTTCGATGTCGGCCAGCACTTCGTCGCGCTTAACCGCTTCACCTACCTTCTTGTGCCAGGTAGCCACTGTGCCTTCCTGAATTGACTCAGGGAAGCTAGGCGCTTTCACATCGTGCTGTTTACCAGAGCCATTGCCAGCGCTGGCTTGTTTCTCTTCGCTTTTCTCAGCAGGCTTTTTAGCACTAGCATCGTCAGAAGATTTATCTTCTTTGCCACTTGCTGCGCTGGCTTCGCCAATTTTACCCAACACCTGCTCAGACTCGACGGTCTCGCCCTCTTCGGCCATCACATCGGTCAAGGTACCCGCTTCCGGTGCGACGACTTCAAGCACCACTTTGTCGGTTTCGATTTCAACAATCAGCTCGTCACGCTCAACGCTATCACCCGGCTTTTTATGCCACGCGGCGACAGTGCCTTCGGCAACGGATTCCGGAAAGGTTGGCGCTTTGATATCAATAGCCATGTCGTTTCCCTTATATGTTCTCTAAATCTAGTGGGCGCTTATAGGTTAAAAGCGTCTTCCACCAGCTGGCGCTGCTGTTCAGTGTGGACGGACATGTAGCCCGCTGCCGGAGCAGCCGAGGCAGGACGTCCTGCAAATTTCAATTCACGCCCAAAGCCATCTTTCAGAATATCGGCAACGGCACGCATGTGGTGCTGGCTGGAGTACCAGGCGCCTTGGTTAAGCGGCTCTTCCTGACACCACACAATGTCTTCCACATTGGCATACGCCTGGAGCACATCTAGAAGCTCTTCTTTCGGGAAGGGGTAGAGCTGCTCAAGACGGATGATCGCCGTGTCATTACGCTCGTTTTCGGCGCGCCAATTAGCTAAATCGTAGTACACCTTACCGGCACACATAATCACGCGCGTTACTTGCTCAGCCACAAGCTCTGCCTGATCTGGCAATACCATATGGAACTTGCCATGGGCAAGATCTTCCAGGCTAGACACCGCTTCTTTATGGCGTAACAGTGACTTAGGCGACATAATCACCAACGGCTTGCGCAGCGGGCGGATGACCTGACGACGCAGCAGATGGTAGATCTGGGCTGGGGTGGTGGGCACACATACTTGCATATTGTGCTCAGCACATAACTGCAAGAAACGCTCTAAGCGCGCTGAAGAGTGCTCCGGACCCTGGCCTTCATAGCCATGGGGCAGCAGCATGGTTAAACCACACAGACGGCCCCATTTGGTTTCGCCAGAAGAAATAAACTGGTCAACAACAACCTGTGCACCGTTAAAGAAGTCACCAAACTGGGCTTCCCAAATGATGAGATCATTTGGCGCGGTGGTTGAATAGCCATACTCAAAGGCCAGCACGGCTTCTTCAGAAAGGAAGGAGTCGTGAATAGTAAAACGTGGCTGACTGTCGGCCATGTTCTGCAGCGGTACATAAGTAGAACCATCTTTCTGGTTATGTATCACTGCATGGCGGTGAGAGAAGGTACCGCGACCTACGTCCTGGCCCGTAATACGAATCGGATGGCCTTGGTCGAGCAACGTGGCGTAAGCAAGGGTTTCAGCAAAGCCCCAGTTAAGCCCCAAGCCACCCGCCTGCATCTTACGGCGGTCTTCATAAATTTTGGCAACTTGGCGCTGCACGTCCACCCCATCAGGGATGTCGCACATTTTCGCTGCGAGCTGCTGCAAACGCTTCATATCGAAGGTTGTGTCTGCGTCGCCAGTCCACTCGTGGCCCAGATATGGTGCCCAGTTGACAAACAGAGAAGCATTTGGCTCTTGCACTAATGCATTAGCAACGTGATTACCCGCCACTAAATCACTGCGGTAGGTTTCAACCATCGCCTTGGCATCATCTTCAGAGAGCACACCCTGTTCAACCAAACGCTGGGCATACAGCGTACGCGAGGAGGGATGATCTTTGATTTTGGCGTACATCATCGGCTGGGTGCCTGACGGCTCGTCGGCTTCATTATGTCCGCGACGGCGGTAGCACACCAAGTCAATCACTACGTCTTTCTTGAATTGCTGACGATAATCCAGTGCCACTTGGGTAGCATGAATTACAGCATCAGGGTCATCGCCGTTAACGTGAAAAATCGGCGCCTGAACCATTTTGGCAATATCAGTACAGTATTCCGTAGAACGTGCGTCCATCGGGTTCGATGTCGTGAAACCCACCTGGTTATTGATCACGATATGTACGGTGCCGCCCGTCTTATAGGCACGGGTTTGAGACATCTGGAATGTCTCCATCACCACACCCTGGCCGGCAAAGGCAGCATCACCATGGACGTTGATTGGCAGTACTTTGCTGCCCTCTTCATCATTACGGCGATCTTGGCGTGCGCGTACAGAGCCTTCAACCACAGGCGCCACGATTTCAAGGTGCGAGGGGTTGAACGACATGGCCAAGTGAACTTCGCCACCAGGAGACATGACGTTAGAGCTAAAGCCCTGGTGATATTTGACGTCGCCAGAACCACGTTCAATCACTTTTTTGCCGTCAAACTCATCAATCAAGTCAGCAGGGTTTTTACCCAGAATATTAACCAACAGATTGAGACGGCCACGGTGAGCCATACCAATAACGACTTCTTTGGTGCCATAACCGCCGGCACGCTGGATTAGTTCGTCCATCATTGGTACAAACGATTCGCCACCCTCCAAACCGAAGCGTTTGGTGCCTGGATACTTAGACGCCAGGTAATTTTCCAAACCTTCAGCAGCGGTTAAGCGCTCTAGAATATGCTTGCGCACGTCATCGCTGAATTTGGGGGCACTACGAACCGACTCAAAGCGACGCTGCAGCCAGCGTTTCTCTTCGGTATCAACGATGTGCATGATCTCGCAGCCGATGGAGCGGCAATAAGTCTGCTCCAGCGCATCAACGATTTCACGCAGCGGCGCTTTATCAATACCTAAGAAAAACGAACCGGTCTGGAACTCGGTGTCAAGATCAGCTTTTGAAAGCTGATGAAACGACAGGTCGAGGTCGGGGACGGGGGTGGGATTACGCAGTCCCAGCGGGTCGATATTGGCCTTCTGATGGCCACGAAAGCGATATGCGTTGATCAGCTGCAGGACTTTAACCTGTTTTTTATTCTCACCGCTATCAACAGCGGCGACTACCTGGCCTGGACGACTTTCTCGACCGAGCTGGTAGAACTGATCACGGATGGGGCTTAGTGGAACATCGTGGGAGGCACTGCCCTCGGGACGCGGCAACTGGTCAAAATAGTTGCGCCATTCGTCAGGGACAGAATCGGGATCGGCGAGGTACTGCTCGTAAAGCGCTTCCACGTAGTGGACATTGCCGCCACTAACGTGAGAGGAACGCCACATCAACTCCATTATGCCTTGTTGCATCTCTCGGTCACCCTGCACTGATGGGGTGGTATCGGTATCGCTGCACTAACGCAACGACATCGCTATTGCCCTGCCGGCGGGGCGGGACGTTTGCCGGCGGCGCCGACCGGAAGCCGGAAGCCCTATTCATCGTACGTGTTTCTTGACGCGTTTTTTTCTTCATCAGTTCATGCTCAAAAGCCGGCACTCTCGGCACCGGCTTTCAACTTGACTATTCATGGGGTGCGACGCGTCGTCGCACAACATGACAGGCCCTATGATAACAAGCGAAGCGCCACGATTTAAGTAGCTTTGTTGCACAACTTAGGCGACACCCGCTTTTTTCTCATATTTTTAGCATTTACGTTGCGTCTGCGAGCAACATTTCACGGATTTTACCAATTGCGCGAGTAGGATTCAGCCCTTTTGGACAAACCGCCACACAATTCATAATTCCACGGCAGCGGAACACGGAGAACGGGTCTTCCAAACTAGTAAGGCGCTCGCGTGTTGCCGTATCCCGAGAATCTGCCAAGAAGCGGTAAGACTGCAGTAGACCAGCCGGGCCAACAAATTTGTCGGGGTTCCACCAGAAGGATGGGCACGATGTAGAACAGCACGCACAGAGAATACACTCGTACAAACCATCTAGCTTATCGCGCTCTTCCGGTGACTGCAGGCGCTCAATGGCCGGTGCTGGGGTATCGTTCTGCAGGTACGGTTGAATACGCTCGTACTGTTTATAGAACAAGCCCATATCGACAACCATATCGCGAATAACCGGCAAGCCCGGCAGCGGGCGCAGGGTCAGCTTATTATTTTTAACAACGTCTGACAGCGGCGTAATACATGCCAGGCCATTCTTGCCATTCATGTTCATGCCATCGGAACCGCATACACCTTCACGGCAGCTGCGGCGAAACGCAAGCCCGCTATCCTGCTCTTTCATCAGGTGCAAAACATCCAGCACCATCAGATCGCGACCTTTGGTATCGACCTGAAACTCCTGCATGTAAGGCGCGGAGTCGGTTTCCGGATTGTAACGGTATACGGATACCTGAAGATTGGACATGGTGACTCCCTCTCGTCAATGCGGAGATTAGTAGGTACGAACCTTAGGCTCGAAGGTATCAACAGTTTTCGGCTTGAAGTTAACGTCGCGCTGTTTCAGCTCTTTAGTTGCCGGGAAGTAGAGCGAGTGTTTCAGCCAGTTGACGTCATCACGGTCAGGATAGTCGTAGCGTGAGTGAGCACCACGGCTCTCTTTACGCTCAAGGGCAGCAATCGCCGTTGCTTCTGCCACTTCCATCAAGTTATCCAGCTCCAGCGCTTCAACTCGAGCGGTATTAAAAGCGTTGGACTTATCAGGCAAGTGAGCATTAGCGATACGACCACGCAACGCTTCCAGCTTTTTGACACCTTCCTGCATATTTTTCTCTTCACGGAATACACCGAAAGAGTTTTGCATGATGTCTTGTAGCTCAGCTTTCAGCTCAGGAATGCTTTCGCCGCCTTCTGACTCGTTCCAGCGAGTGATGCGCTTCATTGCTGAAGTGATGTCAGACTCAGAGGCATCAAGGTATTCAATACCTTCGTTCAAAGCGCCTTCAATAAACATGCCCGCCGCACGGCCGAAGACGACCAGGTCAAGCAGGGAGTTACCGCCAAGGCGGTTAGCACCGTGAACAGATACACATGCCGCTTCACCGCATGCGAATAAGCCGTTGACGATATGGTCTTTGCCGTTTTCGTCTTGGGTAATCGCCTGACCATGAATATTGGTCGGAATACCGCCCATCATGTAGTGGCAGGTCGGCACGACCGGAATCGGGTCTTTAGCCGGATCAACGTGAGCGAAGGTTTTAGATAGCTCAACAATGCCCGGCAGACGTTTACCAAGTACTTCTTCACCCAAGTGATCAAGTTTCAAGAAGACGTGATCACCCTTCTCGCCACAGCCGCGACCTTCCAGGATCTCCATGACCATTGAGCGCGCAACTACGTCACGTCCCGCAAGATCTTTGGCATTCGGTGCGTAACGCTCCATGAAGCGCTCGCCATCTTTATTGATTAGGTAGCCACCTTCACCACGGCAACCTTCCGTGACCAGTGTGCCTGCACCGTAAATACCGGTTGGGTGGAACTGCCACATTTCCATATCTTGCATCGGGAAGCCAGCGCGTAGCGCCATGCCGATACCGTCACCGGTATTGATCAACGCATTGGTGGTCGATGCATAGATACGACCTGCACCACCAGTGGCCAGTACCGTGGCTTTCGATTTAACGTGTACTACTTCGCCAGTCTCGATGCACATGGCAATACAGCCAACTACGTCACCGTTAGCATTCTTCACCAGATCAACCGCATACCATTCGTTTAAGAAGGTTGTGTTGTTCTTCAAGTTGTTCTGGTAAAGAGTATGCAGTAACGCGTGGCCGGTACGGTCAGCCGCCGCACAGGTACGTGCTGCCTGACCGCCTTCGCCGAAATTTTTCGACTGGCCGCCAAACGGGCGCTGATAGATACGACCATTATCGAAGCGCGAGAATGGTAAGCCCATGTGCTCAAGCTCAAATACCGCCTTAGGGCCTTCAGAACACATATACTCTGCCGCATCCTGGTCAGCGATATAGTCGCCGCCCTTGACGGTGTCATACATGTGCCAACGCCAATCATCATCCGGATCGGAGGAAGCGATCGCACAGGTAATACCACCCTGGGCAGAGACAGTGTGAGAACGCGTCGGGAACACTTTAGACAGTACCGCTGTCTTTTTACCGGACTTAGCCAGCTCTAGAGCAGCACGCAGGCCAGAGCCACCGCCACCAACAATGATAGCGTCAAACGTCAGGCTACGAAGGTTAGACATGTATCAAGCTCCCCACAGAATTTGAATGCCCCACACCAGGTATACAAAGATGACCAGAATAATTAGCGTCTGGGCACCTACACGCAGGCGAGTGGACTTGAGATAATCGGTGGTGACAGTCCACAAACCGATCCAGGCATGCGCTGCAATAGAGATGAACGCCAGCAGCGAAAAGATACGCATCCAGGTTTGGCTAAATAGTCCGCTCCAGGCGTAATAATCAAGGTTCGGATTAAATAGCAGGTAAGCGACTATAAATACCGTATAAAAGGCCAGAATCACTGCAGAAACGCGCTGCATCAGCCAGTCGGAAAGCCCACTACGGCCAAAACTAGTGATGTTAGTTACCATACCCAAACTCCTGCCAAAATGATCAGAACCGCACTGACCACGACAGTGATCTGTGCTTTTTTCACGCCACCTTCAAGGGTCACACCAATATCAGCATCCATCAGTAGGTGCTTGATACCTGCAACAAAGTGGAATGCTAAAGCAGACAACAAACCCCAAGCGATGAACTTGGCGAAAAAGTTGTTAGCTAGCGCGTCGCTGACAGCATCAAAGCCAGCCGGAGATGACAGGGATTTACCCAGCGCCCAAAAAGCGAAAATCAGGCCAACGAACAGGATGACACCCGTAATACGGTGTGTAATCGACGTTAGCGCCGGTAGTGGGAAATGTATCGTAGTAAGGTCTAGGTTTACGGGTCGTTTGCTATTCACGGCGTTATACACACTCTCTTGGCCCGCTCTGCGACAGGTCGGGCATGGCCCGAGCGGGCAGTGGTTGCTGGAAGGGGCTCGGCCGTTGCCAAGTCGAGCACGACCACCTACCTGCCGGTCGCGCGCCGTGGATTATAAGAACCTTCGCCCCCGCTGACAAACTGAACACAAGGTTAACTCGACTATGGTGCAAGATAATTGCCACTATTGCGGGTCGATTTTGCGCTGCAGCATAGTTATAGTGACAGTTGATTGATGGATTGATAAGCCCTCAAGCATATCGTCAATCTGATTAACACTTATTAATTTTCTAAGATTTAGCTACTATAAACCCCGCACCTATCATATACAAAAACGAACCACAACAACAATTCTTGTACAAGCATGCTTGGCGCATCGGCTAATTGACAAAATGTCGCACGCTTCTATAGTGGGCAAGCCTTTTCGCCGGCGCGGTATGCGAAACAACGACTTTACGTCCCAAACCGAATTCGAAAGGAGGCCAGCATGGCTGACAGGAAAGCGACATTGACGGTAGACGGTCTAGATAAATCGATCGAGCTACCCATGTATTCCGGCACACTTGGCCCCGACGTCATTGACGTTCGCAGCCTAGGTGCTGAAGGCCTGTTTACCTACGACCCCGGCTTTATGGCCACCTCTTCCTGCCAGTCCGCCATCACCTATATTGATGGCGGCAAGGGCGTATTGCTGCACCGCGGCTACCCCATTGATCAACTGGCCAAAGAGTCGAACTTTGTTGAAGTTTGCTACACCTTACTTTTTGGTGAGCTACCCAACGAAGAGCAGTACGCTGATTTCGAATCACGCATTCGCAATCACACCATGGTGCACGACCAGATCAACAACTTCTTCAAAGGATTCCGCCGTGACGCGCACCCGATGTCCATTCTATGTGGTGTTGTTGGTGGCTTAGCAGCCTTCTACCACGACCATATGGACATCACTCAGGAAGAAGATCGCATAATCAGCGCCATCCGCCTGATTGCCAAAATGCCGACACTGGCAGCGATGTCGCATAAGTATAATGTTGGACAACCGTTCAACTACCCGCGCAATGACCTGAGCTATGCAGAGAACTTCCTCTACATGATGTTCAGCAACCCGTGCGAAGAGTACAAAATCAATCCGGTATACGCGAAAGCTATGGATCGCATCTTTATGCTACATGCGGACCATGAGCAAAATGCCTCTACCTCAACCGTTCGCCTAGCAGGCTCAACCGGCGCCAATCCATTTGCCTGTATTAGCGCCGGTATCGCTGCGCTATGGGGCCCAGCCCACGGCGGCGCCAACGAAGCTGTACTGAATATGCTGGATGAGATCGGCGATGACTCAGAAGAGAATATTCAGCGCTTTGTTGATAAAGCAAAAGATAAAGATGACCCCTTCAAGCTAATGGGCTTTGGTCACCGCGTTTATCGCAACTTTGACCCGCGCGCCAAGGTGATGAAAGAGACCTGCGATGAGGTACTTGCAGAGCTAGGCATGGCCGATGACCCGCAGCTCAAAATTGCTAAGCGCCTTGAACAGATTGCCCTGGAAGACGAATACTTCATTGAGCGCAAGCTCTATCCGAACGTTGACTTCTACTCTGGCATTATTCTTAAGGCAATGGGAATTCCCACCAACATGTTCACCGTTATTTTTGCGGTGTCCCGTACCATTGGCTGGATTTCTCACTGGCATGAAATGCTGAGCGAAAGCTACAAAATTGGTCGTCCACGCCAGCTTTATATTGGCCATGAACAGCGCGACTATCCTAAAAAATAAATCAGTAGCAGTCATACGGATTTATAGGATGAAAAAAGGCCACCTTCGGGTGGCCTTTTGCATATTCTCCACCATTCAATCTCTCCACCATTCTATCTCTCCACCACCCAATCTCCCCATCACCCAATGTTTGCATTACGCAGATAAAGCACCCTAGGCAAGCCATAAACATTGTAGGCTTAATTAGCCTAACCGTGACGGGCTACCCTATGAAGGATCATCTTGCCAAATAAGCGGGTGCACAATCGCACAAGAGCAAAGCAACGGTTTGTGAAGAGTACTTTGTGAAGAGTGTTTGTGCAGAGCACAGCGCGCAGCAGCCCTATCTACACTACTCCACCGGCCACACCCCAGCTTCTGCAGAGCCGGCCCTAGAGCTTGATGCCACTTATCATGGACAATGGGCCGCCTTTCTTGATGCTCCCGCTGCTGGTGGCCAGTAAGACGCTTAACAGGCAAGCTTTGCCCAGCCGCGCGGGCACGCCCTTCTCCTTCTTAAGCGCCATACAAGCCGGAATAATGCTTGACTTTTAGGTATCCCTAACTGGAAAAGGGTTTTCCACACTATCTGTGGATAACCCTGTTCACAACCGCTAGAAAACGTCCCACAATCGCCATGAACAGTGAGCCAGCCTTAAATTGGTCATTTTTTGACCTAACGTAACATACTGTTTTAAAAGAATTTAATCTAAATGTCTGATTTTTTAGACAAACAACAAGGGGTTGTGCACAACCCTTTCATCAGAGTAGAAAAAGTGGACAAGTCAAGCATAAAATCACCCAAAAAGTGATCTTATTGAGAGGAACTTTCAAATGCAGGACGCAAAAAAACATCAATCAGCTAATGATCGCTAATTGATTGGTATGCGGAGTAAGAAATAACAACGATGGCGTCCCATAGGGGGTTCGAACCCCTGTTCCCGCCGTGAAAGGGCGGTGTCCTAGACCACTAGACGAATGGGACGTATTCTGATCGTGAAGATACAATAATGAATAATTCATTATTGGTGGAGCCTAGCGGGATCGAACCGCTGACCTCAACACTGCCAGTGTTGCGCTCTCCCAGCTGAGCTAAGGCCCCACATGTCGTTAAGACGAGGCATATAATACTGATTACGTTTACCTTCGTCAACCCTGAGAGTCTCAGGAAAGCGCCAGAATCAACAATACGCTACTCTGACGCTTCCTGGGCAGCTTAAAGCTCTCGGTACTCTTTTTCGAAACGTTTTGCTTGCTTCTTGGATACACCACCTAACACTTCAATGGCATTTCGAAGCCGCGCCCGGGTAACATCGGAACCAAGGATTGCCATACCATCCATCACCGACGTGCTTGCCGTGCTGCCAGTAATAGCAATAAAGACAGGCGCCAAAAAAGCCTTCATCTTTAGCTCAAAATGTTCTGCGAGCATTTTAACTTCTGCCAATAGTGCTTCTTTATGCCATGCAGGAACATTTTCAAAGCGCCATACCAAGAACTGCAGTAACTTCACCAGCTCTTCTTTGTCGAGTTTGATGCTCTCAAAGTCGTCTTCCACAAGGGCTGGCAAGCCCGAGAAGAAGTGGCCTGCGAGCGGTACGACCTGGGATAACGTTTCAACCCTTGGGCGTACCTGGGGCAAAATTTGCTTTACATAGGCGTCATTGAAGGCCCACTCGCGCAAGGCTTGAAGCAGCGCATCGTCATCAAGATCCTCACGAATGTACACGCCGTTCAGCCACGTCAACTTTTCCAAGTCAAACACCGGCCCGCCCAGAGATACCCGCTGAATATCGAACTCAGCCATCATTTCAGGCAAGCTGAACTTCTCCCTTTCGTCAGGCATCGACCACCCCATGCGGCCCAAGTAGTTGGTCACTGCCTGAGGAAGGAAGCCCATACGGCGGTAGTAGTTAATCGACGTTGGGTTTTTGCGCTTAGAGAGTTTGGATTTATCTGGATTACGCAACAGCGGCATGTGGCAAAGCTGCGGCATATCCCATCCAAAGTACTCATATAATAGCTGGTGCTTTGGGGCCGAGTTAATCCACTCTTCACCGCGCAGCACATGGGTAATGCCCATTAAGTGATCATCTACCACGTTGGCAAGGTGGTAGGTGGGCATGCCATCTGATTTCAACAAGATTTGCGCGTCCACTTGCGCCCACTCAACTTCTATCGCTCCCCGCAACATATCGCTGACCACACACACACCAGTGCTCGGTACGTTCATACGCACCACATGCGGCCACCCTTCTCGCTCACGACGCTCCTGTTCAGCATCATCTAACGCCAAATCTGCTGGTTTCAGTGCAAGTTGCATACCTGCAGCTTTACGCGCTTCGCGCAGCTCATCCAGCTCCTCACTAGTGCGGTAACACTTAAAGGCATGACCTGCATCTAATAGCTGCTGGGCGTACTGGGCGTAAATATCTCCCCGCTCGCTTTGGCGATAAGGGCCATGAGGGCCACCCACATCAGGCCCTTCATCCCAATCAAGCCCCAGCCAGCGCAGAGAGTCTAAAATCATCTGCTCGGATTCAGGGGTAGAGCGCACCCGATCAGTATCCTCGATACGCAAAATAAACTGCCCACCGTGCTGGCGCGCAAAGCAGAGATTAAACAGCGCAATGTAGGCGGTACCAACGTGCGGGTCCCCCGTGGGAGAAGGCGCAATACGCGTACGTACGGTCATTAAACTATCCTTTTTGCAATTAAGCGTGGCGCCATTATACGCACCCTTGGGCTAACCAACAGTAGCGATCAGGGAACGAGTTTGCATTAAAAGCGTCGAACTGGATGATAAAGGGGCACATGCGAGATGCGCGTTAATGCACAATCGCTTAGTATGACGTGGCACTTATGATGAGTGTTCATGCTAGAAAATATGATGCACTGGTTAGCGCACTATTTTTTTCTGCATACCCCATGACCAAAGCGCCACCTCAAACGGTGGAGGAACATTTAACGAGCTTTTTTAGCTCATCAACAGGAAGACGAAATGGAATCGCTAGGCTCACGTATCAAGCAACTGCGGCTGAGGGCCAAGCTCAATAAAGCTGCCCTTGCACGTAAAGTTGGCGTGTCAGATGTCACTATTTCTTATTGGGAGTCTGGAGCGATCAAACAAATCGGCCATGAGCGTTTAGTTGCGCTTGCCGATGCGCTTGACTGCTCGTTAGCTACTCTTCTAGAAGGCGACAGCGCCCCCCAACTGCTAACACTGACTCATACTGGCCCACTTCCCTGGGAGCAGGTCCAGGCAACGACCATTATGGTGCCTACCCACCTGCCGCTGAATATCGATTGGAAAGCACCCTGCGTAATGGCAACTCCCGCTAGCGATACGGATTTTTCTCCGATGGCTGCTGGTGACCTGCTGCTATTAGGCCCAACGCACGTGTTCCATAAAGCTGGGCATTACCTTATCCAGCGTGAAGAGCGTTTTGTCATCGAGCACTTCTCGAAAGCGCCCACTGACACGACTATTCACGCGGTACTGCTAGCCCATTGGTGCCCTGCCTAAAGCATCTTACATTCCCTAGTCCCCTATTGCTTTAATCATCCTCAACAACATCCACCTGGTCACGCGTGCGTCTTGGCTCACTCCCCACCAAGAAGCGGCGTGAGTAGGTGGCTACTTGCCCTAACCCATGGCGGGACTGACTTACGAGCCCTCCCGCTAAGTGCTCTCCCTGGGCGCCAATGCGCGCTTGAACGTCTCTAGGTTGCACACTAGCTTCTGAAAGCTGAACTCGGACAATGTACCCACCATCAGGTAAACCACTCCCTGATCCAAAAGGGCCAGTGCTGAACTTCCCATCTACTACACTTGTGCGAGACTGCCAGCGCACTCGACTGAGTTCTCGCTCAACAATCACTTGCACGAGAGCACCATCGGGAAGGTTAGCCTCGCCTTCAATCATTAAACGACGATCAGGAAGAAGCGAAGCTCTTGTTGAAATAGTCACCTCTAAAGGGTCAACCGGCTCTTCAACCACTACAGGCTCCTGCGGCGAGGTCTCTTCATTAACCTCTTCAGGCTGTACAGTCGCCTGCTCATCCTCTTGGTTACCGCAACCTGCCAGCAGCAAGGCACTCATTAACACTATACTGATACCACCTAGTGTCTTATGCATAGAGACTCCTCAAACAGCGAAACTCAAGCTTACCACCGCATAGCACTAACCACAGCGATTTAGACCGCAAAACATGCAAAGCGCTGCAAGGCTTTCTTACAAAAGGATTATTTTGGCGGCAAATACCATACGCAGCCTACATATCAGCGACTTATCGCCCCCACAACAGGGCTCTAATCAAGTATTACCCAGGCAGCACAGCTCATTAAACTTAGGAATATTGCATCAATTAACACCTGTCCAGCTCTCGGCATCACGACCTTAATTAAAACTAGCCAAAAATTACGATTAACACCACTTCGCGAATACCCCTTAGTAACGTCGCTTTTAGCAACATAGCTTTTAGTAACATAGCTTTTATTCCCAGAAAGCACTCCACTCGCCCCTGTCCATGGACAATAGGGCATAATGACTGCCTACCCATTCTTGCGTACAATTCGAGCCCACCACTTCTGACAGGTCATTATGCTAGCCCATAGTATTTCGATGAGCTTAGCGAATAGGCGCTATCAGAGGGCAACGGATTGGTATAATTATTACCGCACACTCAGTGTGCAAGTGGTTGATATGAAGAAAGAAAAATCAGCAGACACAGCCCGCCTATTTTCTGTGGCACCCATGATGGATTGGACAACCCGCGACTATCGTGCGTTCGCCCGCACGTTAACCAAGCGGGCGCTGCTGTATACTGAGATGGTGACGACCGGTGCGATTCTGCATGGATCACCCCGTGAGCGCTTTTTGGGCTACAGCGAGGTTGAGCACCCTATTGCTTTGCAACTGGGCGGTAGCGATGCGGGAGAGCTTGCGGAGTGCGCGGCGATTGCCGAGGCATGGGGCTATGATGAAGTTAACCTGAACGTTGGCTGCCCCAGCGACCGCGTACAGAACAATATGATTGGTGCCTGCTTAATGGGCCACCCTGAAAAAGTGGCGGATGCTGTACGCGCCATGCAGGCGACCGTGTCGATTCCGATCACGGTGAAGTGCCGTATTGGTATTGATGACCAGGATGAAGATGCTGATCTGGCGCGCTTTATCAATATCGTCGCGGATGCTGGATGCCAGGTGTTTACTGTGCACGCGCGCAAGGCTTGGCTGCAGGGTTTGTCGCCTAAACAAAACCGTGACGTGCCACCGCTTAACTACCCCCGCGTTCACCGCCTAAAGCAGAGCCATCCTGAGCTACATATCGGCATCAACGGTGGTATTAAAACCCTCTCCGAGTGCCAAGCACAGCTGCAACACGTGGATAGCGTCATGGTAGGACGAGAGGCATATCAAAACCCGTGGCTGCTTGCCGGGGTCGATGAGCAGCTATTTGGTGAACCAGGGCCAGCACAGACGCGCCTTGAGGCGGCAATGGCGTTTCGCCCCTACATTCAACAACGTCTAGAAGAAGGTGCCAAACTAAATCACATTACCCGCCATCTGCTTGGCCTATTTCAGGGCTGCTCAGGCGGCAGGCGCTTTCGCCGCCACCTTTCTGAAAATGCCCATAAAGAGGGTGTGGGTTTGCGTGTGTATGACGAGGCGCTCAGCTTAGTACGTGAGCCACTTACATCCGAACAGCCTGAGCCGGCGCAGCCTGCCATGCTGTAACATGGCAGGCTGGAGCGAAGGTGTAAGTAAGTTGCTAGTCAACTGACTGGCTTAACTTATAACTAGGGCTAGGGTTTAGCACCCCGCACACCTTGCTCAATGCGCTCCCCAACCTGCTGATCAATATTGCGCCAATATTCAAAGGCGCGCTCCAACACGGGCTCAGTGACACCGCCAGATAAGTGGCCCACTACGTTGGATACCAACCGATCTCGCTGACTGTCATCCATTACTTGACGAACCAGCGCATGCGCCTGACTCCAGTCATCGTCATCTGGGCGCAGCGTATAGGCGGCGCGTACCAACTGGCCATCGGTAGACCATACCGCATCCTCCGGGTAGCGCTGTGAATCAGCCTCTGCGCCACCCTTACTATTGGGGGTATATACTGGGTCCGTGGAGTACTGAATACGCATCGTACCGCCCTGGCTATAACTATGTACTGGGCATTTAGGCGAATTGACCGGTATATGCTTGTAGTTCACCCCCAAGCGAGCACGGTGAGCGTCTGCATAGGAAATCACCCGTGCTAGCAGCATTTTATCAGGCGAGAACCCGGTCCCCGGCACCGAGTTATTGGGTTCGAAAGCAGCTTGCTCGACCTCGCTATGAAAATCGGTCGGATTACGGTTCAGGGTTAACTTGCCCACTTCCATCAACGGGTAGTCATCGTGGGGCCATACCTTGGTTAAGTCGAAGGGATTGATGCGATAGGTTTTGGCATCTTCAAAAGGCATGACCTGCATGTGCAGGGTCCAAGATGGATAATCACCCCGCTTAATAGCCTCAAACAGGTCACGGCGATGGTAATCGGCATCACTACCCGCCATTTGGTCGGCCTGCTCCTGAGTCATACACTGGATACCTTGATCAGTTTTGAAGTGGTATTTCACCCAGAACCGTTCACCTTCAGTGTTAACCCACATATAGGTGTGGCTGGAATAGCCGTTCATATGCCGCCACGTAGCAGGAACACCCCTATCCCCCATTAGCCAGGCAACCTGATGAGCTGACTCAGGTGCCAGGGTCCAGAAATCCCACTGCATATCATGGTCACGCAGTCCGTTATCAGCGCGGCGCTTTTGAGAGTGAATAAAGTGCTGAAATTTCATTGGATCACGGACGAAAAACACAGGAGTGTTGTTACCCACCATGTCGAAGTTGCCTTCCTCGGTATAAAACTTGATCGAGAAGCCTCGTGGATCACGCCATGTATCTGGACTTCCGCTCTCCCCTGCAACTGTTGAAAAGCGGATTAGTACATCGGTTTTGGTACCTGGCTGAAGAAACTTCGCTTTAGTGTACTTACTCACATCGTGGGTAACTTCAAAATAACCAAAAGCACCACTACCCTTTGCGTGAGGCTGACGATCAGGGATCATCTCACGGTTAAAGGCCGCCATCTGCTCCATGAGGTAGTGGTCATGCATAACAATTGGGCCATCGGGACCAACGGAAAGAGAGTGTTCGGTGCTGGAAACCGGAATACCGGCATCGGTGGTGGTGTTTTTGCCAATGCTATTCGTCATTACATTTCCTCCATGTCGCGGTCGACGTGGTACCTAAGCACCACTGGAATTCGTAAAGCCGTATTATGTGTCTGTTTTAGGTTGGGCTAGCTACCCACCCAACAGGTATAGACAATGGGAAGAGATAACGCCATCCATGGCAACTATTCATAGGTCATCGCTTCCATACCCCACCACATTGCGATCACTGCTACTGCTATGAGGCCTTAAAGCACGGTGCTGTAAGATTTCAAAACATGGCATCAGGTGGCGGCGTAAGGCTCGACTGAAAGCTCTCAATGGCAGTTTCCGCTTCTTCAATTTCATCAAAGCGAGCGATGTGGTAAAGCGCCTCCCCTTCATTTGCTAAGGGAAGTCGGCTCATACCAATCACGATACCATCGGCCATCGAGCGCACCTCATACTCATCATTACCGAAAGGGTCAGCTACTTTGCCCAGCACTTCGCCTTTAGCAACCCGGGCACCTAAACGTATTTTAGGTCGCAAGATGCCATCGATGGGTGCCCTCGCCCAACTAGAGCCATTGGCAAGCTCAGCAGGCGCAGGAGAGCGTTGTCGTTGAGCACCGGCCAACATATCTAGTCGGCGCATCACCCGTAAAATACCCCGTACGCCTGGCGCGATGGCCCATTCATCAAAGCGTAACGCTTCACCAGCTTCGTAGGTGAGCACTGGAATACCCTGGGTTTGGGCATAATGCCGTAGGCTACCTTCACGCAGCTCCGCATTGAGAATCACTGGAGCCCCAAAAGCATCAGCCATACGCGCGGTTTCACTGCCTTCATGTAACTGGGCACGAATTTGCGGGAGATTGGTACGGTGTATGGCGCCGGTATGTAGATCAATTATATGTGTTGCATGGTCCACTATTTCCTCACGAAATAGCGCAGCAATACGACCACCTAGAGAGCCTTTATCGCTGCCCGGAAAACAACGATTTAGATCTCGCCGATCAGGTAAGTAGCGGGTCTGTTGTAAAAACCCAAAAACATTTACGACGGGCACAGCAATCAGCGTTCCACGCAGGCTATTAATTGCTTTAGAACGCAATAACCGACGCACAATCTCTACGCCATTAATTTCATCACCATGTATCCCGCCGCATACCAGCATCACAGGCCCCGCCTTACGGCCATGCACCACTTCAACCGGAATATGCAACGGCGTATGGGTATATAAACGCGCCACTGGCATATCAATTTGCAAACGCTGTCCGGGCTGAATGGTATATCCAGCTAACTCAAAGGGGGATCGTGCCATGCTGTCATTCCTATAACGTGCATTGATACAGGGCGCATACGCCATTTGCATTGCAGATTAGCAAAACACATTTGAAAACGGCGTTTTTAAACTAACTCTTTATATCGCCTTATACACTTATTAGCTATAGATAACGCATTTGTTAACCCACGCTATGATGTCGTACAGCCAACCATACAGTTTTGTATGTAAAAACCTGCCGTAATCAGATAAAATGTGCACGTCCTGTATCGATTAATGAGGTTACGTTTCCATGGCAAGAAAAACCAAAGCAGAAGCCGCCGCTACTCGTGAAGCGCTGCTGAATGCTGCTGAAGAGGTGTTTTTCGAAAAAGGCGTAGCCCGTACATCGCTTGAACAGATTGCGCGCCATGCAGGCCTCACCCGTGGAGCTGTTTACTGGCATTTTAAAAATAAAGCTGATCTTTTCATGGCACTGGTTGAGCGCGTTCGTATGCCTTTCGAGTCATTGCTGGAAGAGGTCAACAATGCCGATACCGATATCTCACCACTTGAGGCTATACGCTTGGCCTGCCATGCAGGGCTTAATCACTTGGAACAGCCTTCCCGCCAACGTATTCTCTCCATCCTGCTTCACCGCTGTGAATTCTTTAGCGACATCAATCCAATTGAAATGCAGGATAAATTTGGTGAAGAGTGCCTTGATGGAATGCTAGCTGTGTTCCAACTTGCCTATGCTCAAGGGCTGCTACGCGAGGGTTTAAGCGCAGAATTAGCAGCACGCCTGATGCAATCAACACTAGGTGGATTATTTCACGATTGGCTGCGCACGCCAGAAGCGTTTTCAGTTCGTGAGCGGGGTGGCGAAATGATTGATACACTGATTCATTTAATGCAGCGCTGATACACGATTTAGCTGCAACGCAGCAATACTCCTATACTGATAGCATCATACGCCTAGGAGTAGTCTATGGACGCTTTAGAGTTTGTACGCGTTCGCGAACTCGATATTGCTGTGCGCATTTGGAATCCCACGGCTTCACGCACTTTGGTGGCATGGCATGGTCTTGCTCGCCACGGCGGCGACTTTTCAGCACTGGCCCATCAATTGGGCCCCGAATGGCGTATTATTGCCCCGGACACTCCAGGCAGAGGCCTTTCAAGCTGGTCTTTGTTTCCTGCCCACGACTACCTCTACAGCCATTACATAACGGTAGCACTCGCCATCCTGGACCACTTCGAAGTGCAGCAGGCCAATTGGCTAGGCACATCAATGGGCGGGCTATTAGGCATGCTATTAGCAGCCGATCCGCAGCACAGTCAACGCATAGATCGACTTATTCTTAACGATGTTGGGCCAGAACTGAACAAGCAGGGCTTGATTGCGCTATCCAGCTACTTCAGCGTTGCCCACCGTTTTAGTAATTTTTCTGATCTACAATCAGAGCTAAAGCAGCATTATGCAAGCTTTGGAATTACCCAGGAAAAGGAGTGGCAAGAACTGGCACTCAATAGCGCTAGGCGCCTTCCAGATGGCAGTTGGACCTATCATTTTGACCCGCGTATCGGTGAGCAATTTATCCACGACACGCCACGTGATACTTGGGCAGCGTGGGAGAATATTCGCTGCCCGGTGATGGTCATCCGCGGCGCAGAATCTACCCTGCTAGATGCCGAAACATTACCGCGCATGGCCGAAGCACAGCCTTCACTGAAGGTGCTGACGGTACCTAATTGCGGCCACGCACCAATGCTGAACCAAGCGGAACAAGTAATCCCTATTCGTCAGTTTCTCGATACCTCACTTCACTCGCATGGCTCTCCAAGTCGCGCTGCCACTGCTGTATCACCAACACATTGGTTAATGAAGCAGTGGCGGCGACTCTTTGGCCAGTAAAAGCACGCCTCAGCAGTTACTTTTGATAGCGCAAAGCGTATAGCTATGTGGAATAGCCGTTCGACCGATGCTTACGGTGTAGGCGTAACTTACTTAAGCGTACTCGGGTATCTAAGTACTGCTGCTCCACTACGCTGCGGTAAGCGCCTTCTTTGGCCAAGTATTTAACTAATACCCGACGCTCACCTGCCTGAGGAGCTTCGCCGGCTTTATAGTGCAGCCTAACCACACTGCCAGGCTCATTTATCAACTCCGCGAGTGCATGCTCACTATCCTCCTGTTCAGCCACTATTACAGTGGCGCCCAATAAACAGCGGCGTTTGAAAGGCTGATAACGGTGCAGAGCGCGCTGCAAACCGTGGCACACAGCCGCTGCAATGGGAGACGCAACAGAAAACGATACCCATAGCAGCAATACACCCACAGGCACTCTGAGCATGCCCAGCGAGAGCCAGCGAAGCACTATTATTTCAGCAGCTAATGATATAGCCCCGGCAAATAGCACTAGGAAACTCAGCGCTAACGTCGCAGGCACACCGGCAAAGCCCAATGAAACCAATGTACTCGCCATATGATCGTCACGCAGGCTATCCCGCTCAAATAGCTCAAGGGGCGCCAACCTGACAAGCACAAGCAGCCAATAAAGCGCAACTAGAGCCAGTAAGAATGTCAAAACAACTGTAGGAAATTGCAGAGCAGCAGACGTTAAGGTTTGCATGGCATGTCCTCCTCCAGACGATGAGCCTGGTGATGTTTTCACTTGGGTTTATCTTTATTAGTGCAAGCTGAAAACAGTGGTCTCTTTTAGCGTAGACCACATTACGCTTTTGCGTAGCATGCTACCTTGCCCTATATCATGCGGGCATAAAAAAACGGGCACCACGCTGGTGCCCGCTTATAGCTTCTGCTTTTGGTTACTGCGCGTCGTGCTCTAGCGCAGGTGGCTCGGCCTGGTGGTCAGGGTGCCGCTTACGATAGAGCCAGTCAGATACTGAGGCGATCATGGCATAAAAGCTCGGGATGAAAAGGCTACCCAGTATCGCCACCGAAGCCATCCCCACCGCAACGGTCGTACCGATATGATGGCTACTAACATCGCTGGCACCTGTGGCCAATGCCAATGGTAAGGTACCAAAGATAAAGGCCAGAGATGTCATAACGATAGGACGAAAGCGCAGTTCAGCCGCAGTGATGGCCGCCTCACGAATAGATTTCCCCAGTTCCTTTCGCTGCAACTCGGCGAATTCAACAATCAAGATAGCATTCTTGGCAGCCAAACCAACGACCACCAGCATACCGATCTGGACGTAAACACTGGTATCAAGTCCCCGCAGTGCTATCCCCCCGATGCCACCCAGGAAGGCAAAAGGTGTAGCGGTAAGTACCGCTAAAGGCAACGACCAGCTTTCATATTGAGCCGCTAGAATCAAGAAGACCATCATAATCCCAAAGACAATTGCCAACATCGCGGTATTGCCTAGGTTTGCTTCTTGATAAGCCGTACCCGTCCACCCCATTCCCCAGTCAGGACCAAGGGTATCCAAGACCACCTCATCCATAGCTTCAATAGCCTGTGCAGAGCTATATCCAGGTGCAGCGCCACCTTGGAATTGCGCTCCCGCGTAAACCCCAAATCGCGAAACTACAGAAGGGCCCACTTGCCGCTCAAGGGTAACGAATTCAGAGAGCGGTATGCGTTCACCGTTACCTCCCCGCACATATACATTATTAATGTCTTCAGGCGTCTTGCGGAACTCATCCTCGTTCTGCAAATAAACCTGGAAGTTACGGTTTTGGTAGCTAAAGAAGTTAACAAAGCCATTACCGAAAGTATTGGAGAGTGCTGATGATATGTTTTCCAGCGCTACGCCATAGCTAAGTGCTTTCTGCTGATCAATTTCAGCGCGGAAAGAAGGCACGTTGACATTGAAGGTTGTGAACACCTGATTCAATGCCGGATGCTGATTAGCGGCCCCCATAATTTGCAGCGAGGCTTCATAAAGTTCTCGCGGCGAAGCACCATCAAAGGATTGTAGATAGCCGGTAAAACCACCTGTTGTCGACAGCCCCATTATCGGCGGTACGTTAAACGCCATGGCAGAGCCACCATCAATACTGGCACCCAACTCCATAATATGCCCCACCAACTCGTCGGCAGTGAGATCACGCTCAGCCCATGGGTGCATATTCACAAAGATAATGCCACGCGCCGTATTCACCGCACTCGACAAAATGTCATAGCCTGCCACTGCCGATGAGTACTGAACCCCCGGGATATCTTCAATAGCAGCGCTTAGGTCAGCCATGTAATTTTGGGTACGGTCAAGCGACGCAGCATCCGGCAGAGATACGCTCACTAGTACAATACCCTGGTCGGTTTCAGGTACTAGCGTTGAGGGCGTATTGGCATACAGCCAGTAGGAACCGATACCCGTTGCGACAGTAAGAGCGAGCGCCAATACCCAAAATCGCACCAACTTTTTCACAAACCACATATATACCGCAGTGAATCCTGCAAAAAATCGATCAAACAGACGCAGCGGCGTGGTGATTGCGCGCTTAAACGCAGACTGCTTGGTCTTATGCAGATTGTGCTTAATGAAAATTGCTGAAAGCGCTGGTGTAAACGTCAGTGCCATTAACGCAGAGAGCGCTACTGAAATTGCTACAGTAATCGCAAACTGTTGATAAATTTGCCCCGTAAAGCCCCCCATGAAAGCTACTGGCACAAAAACTGCCGCCATAATGAGCGATGTAGCAATAACAGGCCCACCTACCTCTTTCATCGCGCGAATAGTGGCATCGCGGACACTAATGTCCTCGTCTTCACTAAGTACACGCTCAACGTTTTCAACCACCAGGATAGCATCGTCTACCACTATCCCGATCGACAACACGAGGGCAAACAGTGTTAGCAAGTTGATAGAGAAATCAAAAAGATAGAAGCCTGCAAACGTACCGATGACCGATACTGGCACCACCGACATGGCAATCACAGTAAAACGCCAGTTTTGCAGGAAAATAAACAGAATAACGATAACGATTAGAAATGCTTCGATAAAGGTCTTGAGTACGGTTTCCACCGAAGCATCAATAAACAGCGTTGTATCGTAGGGTGTCACATACTCAAGCCCTGGCGGAAAGCGCACCGCCAACTCTTCCATTGTAGAGCGCACTGCCTCAGCCGTTGCAAGAGCGTTAGCTCCCGGCTGCTGGTTGATAATAATCGGCGTCATCGTCGCGCCATTTAACCGAGCGTCAATGCCGTAGAACGAGGCGCCTAGTTCAATGCGCGCAACATCTTCCAAGCGCAGTGAGGAGCCATCTGGGTTCGTACGCAGGTAGATATTACGGAAATCAGCAGTATCAGATAAACGCCCACCAGCAGTAATAGTATAGGTATAAGCCCGCGGATCGCTTTGCGGCGTAGCGGCTAAATTCCCGGCAGGGATTTCTGTATTTTGTGCGCGAATAGCACTGGCTACCTCGCTAGGCGTTAAGTCGTATTGGGCCAGCTTGTCAGGATCCATCCAGATGCGCATGGCGAACTCACCACCGCCTAACACCTCAGCATTACCAACGCCCGGCACTTGGCGCAGCTCATCGAGAATATTAAGAGTGGCATAGTTCTGCATGTAAACATTGTTGTAGTCACCGCTTGGCGACGTCAGTGCTACCAGCATCAGAATTGAATCAGAGCGAAGTGAGACACTAACCCCCTGAGCCTGCACCGCCTCAGGCAGTCGTGACAGTGCACCTTGAACCCGGTTGTTCACGTTGATGGTATTAATATCGCCGTCAGTGCCGATATTAAACGCCACGCTCAAGCTCATAAGCCCGTTATCTGCGCTATTTGAGGTCATGTAAAGCATGTCCTCAACGCCGTTAATCGCCTCAGCCAGCGGCGCTGCTACCGTTTGTGCCACGGTTTCGGCATCTGCCCCAGGGAACTGGGCTTGCACTGAGACCGTAGGTGGCACAACGCTGGGATACTGCTCAATGGGCAGTATTCGCATCGCCATAGTACCTACCAGTGTCAGAATAATCGCCAACACCGTGGCGAAAATCGGACGACTGATAAAGAAGTTGGAAAAATTCATTATTGCGCGCCCTCTTCCCCTTCATCTGCTGACATATCGTCAGCATCTTCGGTCATCGCAGCTGCAGCCTCGGCCTGCGCTTGCTGCTCCTGAGCTTCGGCTTGTTCAACGCTTTCCACCAGTTGCTCTGCATCGCCGTCAAAGCGCTTGGGCTCAATAACCCGACCAGGCTCGACACCTGCCGGGTCACCCACAACCACTCGCTCTCCCTCTTCAAGACCGTCCACAATGATTTGCCACGGGCCTGCCACGTCACCTAACTGAACAGTACGCTCACGAGCTTTGTTCTCTTCGTCCAGTACAAACACACGAGGACCCATAAGCCCCTGAGTTACAGCAATTTCGGGCACAGCAATTACGTTAAAACGCTTCAGGCCTTCAAGACGTACACGTACAAACTGACCAGGTAAAACAGCACCATCAGGGTTGGCAAAGCTGGCAGAAGCCTGCACAGTGCTGGTGCCAGCATCCACTCGTGAACCGAGGAAGTTCAATTGCCCTACAAGCTCTGAGCCGATACTTCCACTTAATCCTGGGATGGTAAGATTGGCGGAAATATCAGAAGCCTTGCCATTTTCACCAAGCTGGCGGCGGAGCTCAAACGCATCCCGCTGGGGCAGTTGAAAGCGCACTTCAAGAGGGTCTAATGGCGTAATAGTGGCAAGCTCTGACCCGGGGCTCACCAGGTTACCAACATTGATTTGGCTTAAGCTGATCATCCCTGATACCGGAGCTGTAACGTTGGCATAGCCCAAATCAAGGTTGGCACTGGTGAGAGCGGCTTCCGCCTGGGCAACACGCGCCTGGGCAACGCGCTGCTCAGCCAGGGCTTGATCATACTGTTGACGGCTAACTGAGTTTTGGCTCAACAACTGTTCAAAGCGCTGCGCATCACGCTGGGCACGGGCTTGCTCTGCCCGCGCGCTTTGTAGATCAGCCTCACGCTGATTAACGGTCGCCTGATAGAGATCAGGCTCAATCGTGTAGAGCCGGTCGCCCTGTTCCACTAGCTGGCCAGCCTCAAAGTGTCGTTCTTCTAGAAAGCCACTCACCCGCGCCACCAGCGTTACCTCACTATCGCTGCGCAACAGTGACGGGTAAGACTTATTCAGCGGTATATCCTGACGCACTACCTCTGCGACTTCTACAGCATGAGGCGGCGCCTCCTGTTGCTGCGCCGGGGCTCCAGTCTGCTCTTGCCCGCAGGCAGCAAGTGCCAGTGCAGCTATCAGCGTCACTAGACTCGCTCTAGTCGAGTGAATCATTTTCTTCATACGTCGAATTCCCATTCATCTTTTTGAACATTGACGGATAGCAACACAGCACTCATTTAGCCTGGCGCTAAGTAGGTATTTTGGCGTTAAGCGAAGTTCTCTAGGACCTTTAGCCCTAGAGAATCGCTGGCACTATAAAAGCTAAGCGTCCGGAGTAGGCGGGGCACCGATATCCATTGCCCTCTGATAGGCATCCACATCACCGCTTTCAGGCAGAGTAAAACTCACCTCATCACCGGTTAACCACGCATTCACCTCTTCAATGGCAGCAACGTCTAATAGACCTGACTGTTGGCGCAGTGCCAGTAAGTTCACTACATAGTCGTAGCGAGCCTCGGCAAAATTAGCGATAGCGTTATAGAGGTTTTGCTCTGCATTTAGTACATCTACAATGTTTCGTGTGCCAACTTCATAGCCTGCACGGGTAGCCTCTAGCGCACTACGATTAGAAACAATCGCCTGCTGCCGTGCTTCAACAGTTTCGACGTTATTGCTCACCTGGGTATACAGTGAACGAACCTGCTGAATCGTTGTACGGCGCTGCGACTCAAAATCATACTGGCTACGCTCAAGCTGGAAAGTGCCTTGGCGTATACTCGCACTCGTGCTGCCGCCGGTATAGATGGGGAGATTAGCCGTTACGCCCACTTGGCTTGAAGAGTCGTGGCCACTTACCACGCTGCTGTCACTATCCGCATACCGATAGTTGGCAAATGCCTGGACACTGGGAAGGCGTCCTGCCCGGGCAATTTCAACACCAGCCCTAGAAAGCTCAATACCTGCACGCTGCGCCAACACCTGAGGGTTGCGCTCAATTGCCTGTTCTACCCAGTAATCGCGACTACTCGGTGAAGGCAGAACAACCGGCATATCCCCTAAAGCATCAATAGTGGCGTAACGACGACCGGTGAGCTGTTCAAGTAGCTCAAATGCCACCTGTAGATTACTTTCCGCAGCAATGCGATCAGCCCGGGACTGGTCAAAACTTGCCCGCGCTTCTTCCACCTCAGTAATCGCAATTAACCCTACTTCAAACTGCTCGCGGGCTTGCTCCAACTGACGGCCAATCGCACGCTCTTGAGCAAAACGAGCATCTAAAATCTCGTGAGCACGCAGAATATCAAAGTAGGCACTAACCACATCAATCAACAATTGTTGCTCGGTGGCCGCCAATAAATACACCTGCTGGTCGATTTGACGCTCAGCTTGACTCACTTCCTGGCGAGTAACTGCATTAAACAGCGCTTGTGTGGCTTCCAGTGACAATGACGCTGTATTGAAGCTGTCATCACTGATCCCACCAACCGACGCCTCTGATCCTGGAGCAGGAGCATCTCCCCTAGCAGCAGTTTGGCTTTCATGCTGACGGTTGTGAACAACATTACCCGAGGCATTAACCTGCGGCAGCAGTCCTCCGCGAACCACATCCCGAGCTGCCTCCACACCGGAAAACTCAGCACGCGCCGAGGCTAACGCGGCGTTATTGTTCAGCGCATCTCGCGTAATAGTAACTAAGTCTGCCGCCTGAGCAGGCAGTATGAAAGAAGATGTAAGCACTGCTAACAGCAGGGGACGAAAAGGGGCATTGACTGCCCAATGTGCCAGTCGCATGGAATTGCCTCTAGGTATCAGCGCAGGATGGCGCAACAGGTATGCCATTCAGAAGGAAGGCATTATAGTTACATTCATGTATGTATGCCAGACTTGAACTTCGTTAATTTATGTGGACAGCCCACTTGTCAAGTCAACACTTCCTTACTTTAGCCCAAAGCATAGTGAGCAGGCACTTTTTTCATTTCTCTCACTAGCTCCTCGCCTTAGCCAACAGAACCGACCAACCTCAGTATGGTAAGAGCAACATCGAGTTAGTGGTGATAATTGAGTTACAGTGGCGATAAACGGAGGGATCGATAAGCGCAGAGCCACTTGTTAATGAGGAGTTGGGCTTATATGTATGCCCACAAGTAATGTCTGCGATGTTCTCTATTACTGAGTGCTATCTATTACTGAGCACTGTCTCTAATTGGATACTGTCTATAACTGAATACTATGACGCTGAGCCAGAGCCTCGCGATAGCGCTGATAAACCGCCTGATAGGCAGTAACACGCTCAGCCTTAGGGTCAGTTAGGGATGCTGTGTCCAGATGAACCAAGCGGGAACAAAGCAACTCAAGCGTGACACCTTGCGTGTTCAAATCACACCAAGCTGCCTGAATCGCAGCACCTAAGGCGGCGGCATCGGTAATGTTTGGGCAAATCACCTGAGTATTGGTAATATCCGCCACCATTTGCCGCCATACTGCACTTTTAGCCCCGCCGCCAATCAGTCGGATTTGGCTTGCCCCCGCGGTTAAATCACCTAATAACTCCAGGCCGTAACGCAGGCCAAAGGTGGCACCTTCCATCACTCCGCGGCAAAGGTTTGCCTGGGTCATATTAAGGCTGGACAAACCAAGAAAATCACCCTTGGCATTGGGCAGCATCGGCACGCGCTCGCCATTAAAAAACGGCAACACTGTTACACCTTCAGAACCAATCGGTGCTTTCGCCACCTGCTTACCAAATTCTGCCAAATCCAACCCAAACAGGTCGCGTACTCGGCTGGTGGCCGACGTCACGTTCATGGTGCAAATAAGCGGCAACCAACCTCCATGGCTAGCACAAAAATTGGCCACCATGGCGCTATCACACACTACAGGCTTGGCTGAGTAAGCACATACGGTGCCTGAGGTTCCCAAGCTCAACGTAACAAGCCCACGAATGATATTACCGGTACCAATCGCCCCCATCATATTGTCGCCACCACCGGAGGACACCACTACGCCTTCACCTAGCCCAAGTTCCTGGGCAACTAACGGGCGCACCAGACCGGCCGGTTCATGGGCTTCAAGCAGCCTAGGCAGCACTCTGTCTGGGTCTAGTTCAGGGGCAATTTCAGCGAACACCTCGCGCTGCCAGCATCTTTGTCGCGTATCGAAATAGCCCGTGCCGGAGGCATCTCCCGCCTCGGTGACTCGCTCACCCGTCAGCCAGAAATTGAGATAGTCATGGGGCAGCAGCAGCGTAGCGATGCACTGATAAGCATTAGGGTGGTGCTCTCTAAGCCAAGCTACTTTGGAAGCGGTATAGCCAGTTTGCAGCACAAGACCCAGTTTTTCTAAACAGCCAGCCTCTCCGCCTAGGCGTGCCACCAAGTCACTATTGTGTGCGCTGGTTTCGGTATCGCACCACAACTTGGCAGGGTAGACCGGGTCACCATGTGCATCCAGCGCCACCATACCGTGTTGCTGGCCAGACACGCCGATACCACGCACCTGCTTCGCGTCGATACCCGCTCGCTCGATAGCTTGGGAGAAAGCACCTTTTAGCGCTACCAGCCATTCGGCAGGCGCTTGTTCCCGTCGACCATTTTCAGCCTCATCCAAATGATGCGGGTAGCTGGCGTCGCCAAGAATAGTGCCGCGCTCCACGTCAACCACCACCACTTTGGTACTCTGAGTACCGCAATCTACCCCGATATACATCACACCGTTCCTTTAGACGCGACCAGAGTTTCAAGGGTAGCGCGTGCGCCATGTTCGTGCAGAGATCTTAATGCAGAGAGATAAGCATTTAAAAAGCGTGGCTGGTCGGCCAAATCGCCAAATAGCTCGCGATTCTCTATAAACGCAGCAGGGCGAGCTCGATTCTCCGCGGCAATCGCTATCAGCGAGTCACGCAAGCGATCAACAATTTCAATGGTTTCCCCCTGTTCATCGACACCTTCGGCATAGCGCGCCCAACTGGCCACGACAGCAGCACTGCGTTCAACCTCCCCTCCTCGAGCCAGCTGTTGACGAATCACGGGCAACAGCCACTTGGGGATACGATCCGAACTTTCGGCACACAGTCTTGCCAAGGTGTCTTTAATTTGCGGGTTAGCAAAACGTTCAATCAAGGTAAGCCGATACGTTTCCAAGTCGACTCCCGGAACAGGTGCCAAGGTTGGTGTCCCCTCTTCGCGCATGTACCCCAGCAAAAACTCTACAAATAGTGGGTCTTGGCATACCTCATGGGCATAGCGATAGCCGACTAGGTAGCCAAAATACGTCAGCGCTTGATGACTGGCATTCAATAGCCGTAACTTCATCAACTCATAAGGTTCAACATCGTCAACCAGTTGCACGCCTACCTTTTCTAACGCGGGACGACCTAAAGGGAAATGGTCTTCCACCACCCACTGGGTAAATGGTTCACAGACCACTGGCCAGTCATCACGAAGACCAAATCGCTGCGCAAGTTCTTCAATATCGACAGCCGACGTAACCGGTGTAATCCGGTCAACCATGGCATTGGGGAAGGCCACGTTGTCGCTTAGCCATTTGCCCAGCGCAGGACTGCGAGCATGAGCGTAGCCGCTAAACATCTGCTTGGCGACATCGCCATTGCCCTGAATATTATCGCAGGACATTACCGTGAAAGGGGCAATACCTCGTGAGCGGCGACGTACCAATGCTTCAACCACTAACCCAAAACTTGTTGAAGGAGTATCTGGATGTGCAAGATCCCCTTGTACCTGCGGGTCAGCTAGATTGAACTCCCCCGTCACGGGATGAACGTTATAACCGCCCTCGGTCACAGTGAGCGAAACGATCTTAATAGACGGGTCCGCCATTCTTTCGATAACAGCATCGCAGTCATCCGGAGCAAACAGATAATCGACAATGCTGCCGATAACCCTGGGCTGATAATCACCATTGGGGTGCTTTACGATCAGTGTGTAAAGGCAATCTTGAGCAATAAGCACCTGCTGCATGCGTTTATCGCTGGGCATTACACCGACACCAACAATACCCCATTCAAGCGCTTCGCCCTGATTCATCAGCGCATCCAGATACATTGCTTGGTGCGCGCGATGAAAGCCTCCTACTCCAATATGTACGATACCCGCTGTGACGGCCTGCCGATCATAACGGGGTGTTTCGATCGCCGCGCTGAGGTTGCCCACATTGTGGTTATTAAGCTGGGTCATCATCAATCTCCGTGGCTTGTGTTGGATAAAGTGCGCCTAAAGCCAACGCTGGTCGGGTGGCAAGCTGTAGGTTTTCACTAGCTGTGCGTTAAGCATGTCTTTGTGGTGGGTACGCTCTAACGCTCCGGCATGGTCTTTCCCCATGCATAACCAGCGATTGATTAACCGCTCAATCAGCACGCTATCGTCAACATCGATAAATAGCGTCCAATCAAATAGGGGGCGAAGCGCACGCCAAGGCGCTTGGTCGAGTAGCAAGTAGTTACCTTCGACAATCACGATGCGATGAGCGGGTGTAACCAACCGCCCACCCGCTCTGGCAAGATCAAGTGGTCGGTCAAATACGGGGACTGCAACAGCCTCCTCTCCGTCACGAATGCGCAGCAAATCATTGCGTAAGCCGTCGACATCAAAGGTATGCGGTGCTCCTTTTACCGGTAATTGCCCTCTCCCCAGCACGGCGTTGTCGAAGTGATAGCCATCCATGGGCACCACGACAGCTTGCCCAGGCAAGCGCTGGTTTATGGCATCGCATAGCAATGCACTACGATAGGATTTACCTGCTCCTGGAGGGCCTGCTAATGCCACTAGGTAACGCGATTTACCATCAGCTGCTTGGATTAGCTGACAGCTTAATGTCGCAAAATCAGGGATCATGTGGGTATCAACTCATCCAGTTGCCGCCGTCGACGTTCAGCGTCTGGGCAACCACGTAGTCACTGTCCTGGCTAGCAAGAAATACCGCCGCCCCGGTATGGTCTTCTGGTCGCCCCATACGGCCAAACGGAACGGCCTCGCCAACCAAGCGCTTTTTCTCGCCCAACGGGCGATTTTCATAGCGAGCAAACAATGCGTCGACCTCAGCCCACATGGGCGTATCCACCACCCCAGGTGCGATGCCATTGACGTTAATGCCGTGCTTGATCAGGTCCAACCCGCAGGACTGAGTAAGGCTAATCACAGCAGCTTTAGTAGCACAGTAAACACTGACCAATGGCTCCCCCCGCCGCCCGGCCTGAGAAGACATATTGATTATTTTGCCTCCCTGCCCCTGGTTGACCATGGTGCGGGCGACCGCCTGCAAGGTAAAAAACAGGCCTTTGGTATTCACAGCAAATTGTTTGTCGAAACTTTCCTCATTGACGTCTAGCACCGGTGCCATATCAAATACTGCCGCGTTATTGACCAGAATATCGATACCACCAAATCGCTGAGTCACCTGCTCCACCATGGCGCTAATAGAGTTGTGGTCGCATACATTGAGCACAATACCCATTACCCGCTCGGCACCTGCGGCCTGCTGCAGCGTCGCAACGGCCTCGTCAATGGCAGCGGCATCTATATCAGCCACAGCAACACAGGCACCTTCTGCCAAGTAGCGCTGGGCAATGGCTAGCCCTATACCACGTGCGCCACCGGTGATCACTGCACGCTTATTGAACAGTTTCATCATCACCTCTATCTATCATGATTTTTCTTAAGATCGCTTTGCTTTGGATCGCTTGCGCAGGAAGCCGTTAAGACTCAGCAGATAGGCTGGCTTGCCACTCACTTACCAGGGCATTGAGGCCCTGCATGTGGGGCAGCACTCGCCAGGCACCTGCTTCTATTAGTCGCGAAGCTTGTTGGTCATCAAGATGGCTCGCCCCGACAAAGCCAATCACACACATGCCTGCGGCGTGAGCGGCGGTAACCCCCGCGACACTATCTTCCACGACCAAGCAGCGATGAGGCGCACACCCCAACGTGGTAGCTGCTAGCTGATAGATGGCAGGGTCTGGTTTTGGATTGGTCACTTGCTCGGCGGTGAAAATAGGCGCACCGCTTAGCGTCTCCGCTAACTGGGTACCGGCTAGCGATGCCAGTACGCGGCTACGGCGGCTATTGGAGACAACGGCTTTAGGCAGATTGATAGCACTAATTGCTGCCTGCACGCCGTCAATTGCTTTCAGTTCCCGCGCCAGGCGCGCTTCAATAGCCGTATCTATTTGCTCGGCAGCATCAGGCTGCAACTGGTAAGCGCTGCGCTGTGCTAGGTAACGCAATATATTGGCCGTAGTCATCCCTAGCGCTTGGCCCAGTAAGGTAGGAATATCCAGGTCTGGCAGCCATTGGCTTAGGTACACCTCCAAGGTCTCTTCGGCCAGGGCTTCGCTATCCACCAACACGCCGTCACAATCAAAAATAAGCGCCTTCATACTTGCTCACCTGAGGAAGCAGCGCCATTTGTAGCGGCCTGACTAGGGGCACGGTTATCGTGCCGGGTGAGTCCTGCAAGCGGATGTTGTGTAAGGCTATCTAACGCTATCCCCTGGGCATCAAATAAGTGGGCACGTTCAGGTGAAAAACCAAACCGCACAGTGTCGTTGACCCGATAAGCCACATCACCATCCGCCATAATAGTGATCAACAATTCGCCCATTTGGACATATAGCGAGGTTTGTCCACCCAGGCGTTCCAGCACTTTGATTTGCCCGCTCAGTGGGCCGTTTTCATCCAGCAGCAGGTGCTCAGGGCGGATGCCCAGTTCGAGTTCTTCGGCGTTGGCCAGCTGCTGCCCATCTACGGGCACCGTGCAAGATCGCCCACCAGGGAGACGAACCACAACGCCGTCTGAAGAAACAGCAGGCTGCTCCACCGCAAAGAAATTCATTTTTGGTGAACCGATAAAACCCGCTACAAAGCGGTTACGGGGATGATGATAGAGCGCCATGGGCGAGCCTACCTGCTCAACCACGCCATCGTGAAGTACCACGATTTTATCCGCCATGGTCATGGCTTCTATCTGATCGTGGGTAACGTAAATCATAGTGGCATCCAGCTCTTCATGGAGCCGCGCCAGCTCAATACGCATCTGCACCCGCAGTGCTGCATCCAGATTAGAAAGCGGCTCGTCAAATAGAAAGATGCTTGGATTACGAACGATGGCACGGCCAATCGCCACCCGCTGACGCTGCCCACCCGAAAGTGCTTTGGGCTTACGGTCCAGCAGTGGCTCCAACTGCAAAATTTTAGCGGCTTCCAGCACCTTGGCACGACGCTCCTCTTTGGGCACGCCCGCCAGGCGCATACTGAAGCCCATGTTGCCTTCCACCGTCATATGGGGGTAAAGCGCATAGCTCTGAAACACCATTGCCAAACCACGGTCAGCTGGGCCCACATCGTTCATACGCTGACCATCGATCACAATATCGCCCTCGCTTGCGCTCTCTAAGCCGGCGATCATGCGCATTAACGTCGACTTACCACAGCCCGAGGGGCCAACAAAGACAACAAACTCACGATCATTGACCTCTAGATCAATTCCTTTGATGACCTCGGTGTCGCCAAACCGTTTGATAATATTATTCAGTTGTAAGGTTGCCATTAGGAACTCCTTTACTTGACAGCGCCAAAGGTCAGGCCGCGCACCATTTGCTTTTGGGTCATCCAACCGAGGATTAAAATAGGGGCAATTGCCATCGTAGAGGCCGCCGATAGCTTGGCCCAGAACAACCCTTCGGGGCTTGAGAAGGAGGCAATATAGGCCGTTAACGGCGCCGCTTTGGAGGACGTGAGATTGAGGCTCCAGAAAGCTTCATTCCAGCTCAAGATCACCGACAGCAACCCAGTAGAGGCAATGCCTGGCAAGGTTAGCGGCAGCAACAGGAAGAACACCTCCTGAAATGTTGATGCACCATCCATTCGCCCGGCTTCCAGAATGTCTTTAGGCATATCTTTAAAGAAGGTGTAGAGCATCCATACCACGATGGGCAGATTCATCAGGGTGTAAATAATGATCAGTCCGGTACGGGTATCCAACAGCCCCACATCACGAAAAATCAGGTAAATCGGCACCAACACCCCAACTGGCGGTAGCATTTTGGTCGACAGCATCCACAACAGCGTGCCCTTGGTACGCTTAGTGGGTAAAAATGCCATGGCATAGGCAGAAGGAATTGCTATCAGTAGCGCTAGGAAAGTCGAGCCAAACGCAACCACTACACTGTTCATCGCAAACCGGGCATAGCCAGAGCGGGCTTGCACCGCTTGATAGCTCTCAAGCGTGGGCGAGAAAATAAAACTGGGGTCAGCAATCGCCGCTGCTTCTGTTTTAAAACCTGTCAGCACCATCCATAGAATGGGAAAAAAGATAATTAGCGCTATCGACCACCCCACCAATGTCAGCAGCAACTGCTTAACGGGTAAAGAGCGTACTGCCGGTGGCGCACTGCTAGTACGTTGAGTTGTCATTGAAGTGCTCCCAAGACCCCCCGATATCGGGTTAGTCTTCTAAGTTCTTAGCGACCATGCGGACAAGGAAAATGGCAACGACATTGGCGAGAATAATCGCAATCACGCCACCCGCTGAGGCAATTCCCACATCAAAATCAAGCAATGCGCGGATATAAATGAGGTAGGCCAAGTTGGTTGTAGCAAGGCCAGGCCCACCGGATGTGGTGACAAAAATCTCAGCAAAAATGGTCAGTAAGAAGATCATCTCAATCATGATCACCACACTAATCGCCCGTTTCAGATGCGGAAGCGTGATAAAAAAGAAGATAGCGATAGGCCCAGCGCCATCCATCCGCGCTGCTTCGACTTGGTCTTCATCTAATGACTGCATGGCAGTCAGTAGAATAAGCAGTGCAAATGGCAGCCACTGCCATGACACGATGATGATGATTGAGGTCAGCGGCAACGAAGAGAACCAGTCCAGGGCAGGTAGGCCTAACGACTCCGCCAACCACGCCAACACCCCGTTGGAAGGGTGCATCATCATGTTTTTCCATACCAAGGCACTGACGGTTGGCATGACGAAAAAAGGCGAAATCGCTAATACACGGGCAATGCCGCGCCCTGCAAACTCTTGCTGAAACAACACCGCCAATAGCGTGCCGCCCACTACGGTAATTGCTAACACCCAGCCAACCAGTAGTAGTGTTGTCCCCATAGCAGACCAAAGGGCTGGATCAGTTAACAAATATTCGTAGTTTTCTAATCCGGCAAAACCGGTCATATCAGGCATTAGTAGGTTATAGCGCTGAAAAGAGAACCAGATGGTCATGCCCAGCGGCACAATCATCCAGAGCAACAGCAGCGTTACCGCGGGCGCTTGAAGCGTGAGCGTTCGTAGCCCACCAACTGTGCGGCCAGAAGCACGTGTTTTATTCATGGGGGTACCTGCAAAAAAGCCGACCTGCCAGGGAACATTAATAAAACGCCTGCCTCGTCAATAAGCAGGCGTTGGTTTGCTTTATCGTTCGATATAGCCAGCCCGCTGCATGGTACGCTCGGTAGCACGTTGAGCACCTTCTAGCGCCTGCGTTACTGTACTGCTGCCGGTTAACGCAGCAGCAATCGACTGCCCCACTTGCGTACCAATCGATTGGAACTCAGGAATACCGACAAACTGCACACCAATGTAAGGGTTTGGTTCTAGCGTCGAGTCAGTCGGGTCTGCTTTCTGAATAGCATCGAGTACGAAGTCTGCAAAAGGCGCTGCGTCCACATACTGTTCATTGGCATAAGTAGATTCGCGGGTGCCCGGCGGTACATTCGTCCAGCCATTGGTTTCACCGACAAGCTCTATATACTCCTGTGACGTTGCCCAAGTAATGAACTCACGGGCCGCTTCTTTGTGCTCGGAAGACTCCGGAATCGCTAGCGCCCAGGACCATAGCCAGTGCGAACCTTTAGGAGTTTCCGCAACAGGTGCTGGCGCAAAACCCAGATTGGTTGCTACATCGGACTCACTCTCATCATAAAGCTTGCCGGCCGCTGACGTGGCGTCTACCCACATCGCGCAGTTACCACGTGAGAACAGTGCGAGGTTTTCATTGAAACCGTTGGAACTTGCCCCCGGCGGCCCATAGTTACCCAGCAAATCGACGTAGAACTGAACGGCACTTACCCAGGCATCGGAATTGAGCTCCGGTTTCCACTGCTCATCAAACCAGCGGCCACCAAAGGTATTAACTAGCGTAGAGACGAACGCCATGTTTTCACCCCAGCCTGGCTTACCCCGCAAGCAAATGCCCGCCACTCCCTCTTCTGAGCCATGCAGCTGCTCGGCCCAGTCGCGTACCTGGTCCCAGGTTGGCTGCTCTGGCATATCAATACCCGCTTGCTCAAACAGATCTCTGCGGTAATACATCATTGAGCTTTCGGCGTAGAACGGCAGTGCGTGAAGCGTGCCATCTAAGCTAAGGCCATCTCGTACGGAGGCCAGCAAATCGTCTACCACGTAGTCATCCGGCAAGCCATCCAGCGGTTCAAGCCAACCGCGTTCTGCCCAAATCGGCACTTCGTACGTGCCAATGGTCATCACATCAAACTGACCACCGCTCGTGGCAATATCGGTGGTCATACGCTGACGAAGCACGTTTTCTTCCAATACCACCCAGTTGAGAGTGATATCAGGATGTGCTGCTTCAAACACGCTGGTCAGACTCTGCATGATCACCATGTCGTTGTTATTGACCGTTGCAACGGTGATTTCAGTTTGGGCGTGTGCGTTTCCGGCCACAGCAATAGCAACAGCTAGCGTAGTAACAGGAAAATGGCGGGCGAGACGCATAAAGCATTCCTCATTGGCAAATATTGGCATTATTGTCGCCTGATCACATTGATCATCTATCGAACAAATGATCGTACGGAAGACAAAAAAAAGCAAAGCCTGCAGCTTTAGACTTTACGCTAATTCATTCAATAACTTGCATGCTGCAGTGCACAACACACTATTTAGAGATAGCCTCAACAATATGTCTTGCTGCAATTTCATCGGTGACCAACCCCTTTAACCAGCCACCCCGTAATGCAGCTAAAATCGCTGGCGCTTTATCGCGCCCCCCCGCTATTGCCACCATAAGATGCTTTCCAAACCGCTCCAGGGGAAGGCTAGTCACTCGCCGCGTAATAGAGCAATCGATCACCTCGCCACGGCTATTCAGCGGCCAACCCAGCAGCTCACCAACGGCTTCAAGGCTGAGTAGTTCATCCAGCTCGTTTTCGCTAATGAAGTGGTCTTGGAAGAGTGTGGCTTGGCGGTCTATGCGCCCTACACCAATAAAAGCCGCTTCAGACTCTCGCGCTACATCTGCAATGGCTTTGAATAGACGCTGTTTCAGCATGGCCTCTTTCTCGGCCAATGACTCCGCTACCACAGGTGCGGGAAGTAAAAAGCGTTCGCCACCCGTTTTGTCTGCCAACAGCATGACTGCGTCATAGCGATTAGCAGAGCCATCCCTTGCCACATTCCCCACCAGCGACACAAAGCGATGCTGAGGCCGCTCGATACGGCTAAGTGCTTCTACCGCGGCCCGTACCGAGCGACCAGTACCTAGTGAAAGGGTCAATGGGTCGCTACGTTCCACTAACCGAGCCATCCGCTCGGCCCCTGCAACAGCTAGGTAATACGCTGCACTTTCAGTTGCTTGGCCATCGGCGGGTACAACATCACAATACGCCAACCCAAAATAGTCGCGAAGTGCGCTGCCTAATGCCATACAGGTAGAGATAGGGTGGTCGATATGGACCTTTACCAGACCTTCTTGCCTTGCAAGCGCTAAAAGGCGCTGCACACCAGGCCGAGAAACCCCTAGTTGGCTGGCAATTTCATCCTGAGTCATGCCGCCAACATACGACATCCAGGCGGCTCTGGCCGCCTGATCAAGCTTCACCTCGAACTTATCCATTGGCTAACTCACTACCTGATCATTTGAAATGTTATCGCACAAAACCGCCACTAAGCCCCACTGCTATCTATCCAATACGATAGAATTATTCCGCTGTCGCTATAGTTTATTAATTACGAGGTAGATTGATATGTACAAGCTTGCTTTTTTTGTTCCCGTAGAAGATGCCGAAAACGTCAAACAAGCCGTATTTGAAGCTGGCGCTGGGCGTATCGGTGCATATGAAAATGTTTGTTTTCAAACCCGTGGCACAGGGCAGTTTCGCCCTACGGAAGGTGCTCACCCGCATATTGGCTCGGTCGGCAAATTAGAAAGGGTGGAAGAGTTCAAGGTCGAGTTGTTGTGCGATGAAGCGCATATTCACGGCGCCATTGCAGCCTTAAAACTTGCCCACCCCTACGAGGAAGTCGCCTACGACGTTTGGCAACTTGCTGATCTTTAGAACGCCTAAGCACTGCCGAAATAGCGTTCTCGGTCTTCGGGGGTAATTTTACTGATGTGCAGCGGGTAACTAGCGTCTTTAGACTCGGCACCGCTGTTACGGTCCATATCGCTTTTATGATCCCTACTTTTACGATCCCTATAGTAATGACGTAGAGTGCGCTCAATGGTGGGGAATGCCAAGGCGTCCCAGGGGATTTCGTGCTCTTCAAATAGCGCGACCTCTAAGCTTTCTGGGCCGGCACTAAAACCGCCCACCAAATCAGCTAGAAAAATCATATACACTTGATTGATATGTGGCAGATCAATCAACGTGTATAGCCCCCCGAGCGTGACCTCAGCGAAGGCTTCTTCCCAGGTTTCTCGCATGGCTGCCTGCTGAGTGGTTTCAGCATTTTCCATATAGCCAGCAGGCAGCGTCCAATAACCTTTGCGTGGGGCAATCGCTCGCTTGCACAGCAGTACTTTAGAACCACTGATAGGCAGAGTACCTGCCACAATGCGCGGATTTTGGTAGTGAATGGTGCCGCAGCCATCGCATAGGTAGCGAGGGCGGTCGTCACCTTCAGGAACAGCAAAACGGACTTTTTCACCGCACTGACTGCAAAAGTTCATCGCGTTTTCTCTAACGGCTGTGGGAATAGGCTTCAACACGCTTGACGTTGATCACCGCGGCTGGGTAAAAGGGAGCAAAGCAAATGGAACCTCTATGTTAGAGACTCTACGTAAACAGCTGCAACAGCACACGCCTCAGCGGTTAGACCACGTTACGCTGCCAGAAGCGGCGGTGTTACTGCCAATTGTCGAGCGCCCAGCACCAACATTGTTGTTTACCCGCCGGGCAAGCCACCTAACAACTCACAGTGGCCAAGTAGCATTTCCTGGCGGTAAACGTGAAGCTGGCGATACCGACCTTTATGCTACTGCGCTGCGGGAAGCAGAGGAAGAGATTGCGTTAGCACCTGCGCTAGTGCAACCCCTGGGCCGGTTATCTGATGTAATTTCACTTCATGGCCTCCGTGTTACCCCTTGGGTCGGCATCATTCCACCGGATTTACCCTTGGTGGCAGACCCATCTGAAATAGATGTTATTTTCGAAGTCCCCTTAAGCCACTTTTTAGCAGATAAGCGCAGCCATACCGATGTAATCACAGTAGATGGCATTGCCCATTATGTGCCCAGCTATAATATCGATGGCCATGTAATTTGGGGGCTTTCTGCCATGATGCTAGTAGAACTGCTCGCAAGAGGCCTTGGCATGCCTATTGATCTCTATCAACGTCCTCCTGGAGCGTTACACTACTTCCCTGAAAGGAGCAGCCGCCTGCCAAATGCAGCTCGCGCGCCTATTACGAGAAACCCCAAATGATCGCCTCACCTGCCCACACCTCCCCCGTTTTTGAACCTACTGCGCACACTGCGTTGGTAGAGGCGCTCGTCGAGCAAGGCTGGTATGTAGGCTCAAATGTTATCGACCCCGCACTTTGCCACGCACTGCATGGTGAATTACTGCACATGGCGGAACATGATGTGCTGAATGAAGCTGGCATTGGTCGTGGCCAGCAACACCTTCTTCGCAAAGATATTCGGGGTGACGCTATCCATTGGCTGGATAGAGAGAGTGAAGCACAGCGCCGCTATCTCAACGCGATGGGTGGGCTTCAGCAGTCCCTTAACCAAGCGCTATTTTTGGGCCTCTTTGAATACGAAGCACATTTTGCCCACTACCCACCTGGCGCATTCTACCAACGCCACCTGGATAGTTTTCGTGGTCGTGCCAATCGGGTTATTTCAACAGTTAGCTACTTAAACCCTAACTGGCCAACCGATGGTGGCGGTGAAATGATCATTTACCACCCCGATAGCCCTGAACAGGAGGTTGCACGCGTAGTGCCAGAAGCAGGCACCTTCGCCTGTTTTTTATCTGAAACCATTCCCCACGAGGTGTTACCCACCCAGCAGCCCCGTGCCAGTATCGCAGGCTGGTTCAGACGTAACGCCTCGATGGGTGGTGTGCTAGACCCGGCGCGCTAATGGCTATGGCAACTGACGACAACGCGGCCTTGCGCGCTAAGATTGCCATGCTCACCGCAAGGAATGCCGCACTTGAAGAAGAAAAACGCCACTACCAATGGTTAGCGGAAAGCACGACGGATTTAATTTCCCGCCATGCCCGTGACGGTACTTTCTTATACGCCTCTCAAGCGGCACGGGACTTATTGGGCTACGAGCCTGACGAGTTGATAGGCGTTTCCGCGTATCAGCTCTTTCATCCTGCCGATTTAAACGACCTGTTAAACAAGTCCCCCCAGATCTACTATAACGACGGCTTCTATCAGCAGACGTATAGGTTTCGTGCCAAAGCAGGCCACTACGTGTGGTTTGAAACCACCAGCCGAACGCGCCGGGATGCATCCACGGGCGAACTAATCGATATTTTATGCGTTTCACGGGATGTCGGGCGGCGTATTCATGCCGAGGCAATCCGGGAGCGACTGGCACAGGTTGTGGAATCCACCACTGATTACGTGCTTTTTTTAGGGCCCAATCAGCAGGTATTTAGCGCGAATGAGGCCGCCCGCCGCTGCTTCTCATTACCCAAAGATGCGATGCAGGTAGCACTCGACTGCTTATATCAAGCAAGCTCTCTTAGTCTACTCAATGACGTGGTTTTTCCCGCCGTGGAACGCTATGGTTCTTGGAGTGGCGAACTGGAAATGCGTGGTTCAAGCGCCTCAGTCCCGGTATTAAGCGTGGTACTTGCCCACCGTAGCCGGGGGGCAGAGCCAGGGCACTTTGCGCTAATCAATCGTGATATTAGTGCGCGTAAAGCAGCCGAAGTACAGGCTCAGCGCCACCAGGAGCAAATCGCTCACGCTAACCGCCTAGCAGCTACAGGTGAGCTAGCTTCTAACATTGCCCACGAAATAAACCAGCCTCTAGGTGCCATTGCTAACTATACCAGTGGGGCGCTGTTCATGTGCCAGCAAACACCAGAGCTGCCTGCCAAGGCGTTACAGCTGCCGTTATCACGTATTGATGAGCAGGTGCAGCGTCTAGCTCAGCGACTGCGTCATATGCGCAGCTTTGTCCGCAAACGCAGCCACCGAGTGCGCCCTATTGCGCTAGATGATGTGGTAGTAGCCGCTTGCCAACTATGTGACTGGCAATATAAACAGGCGGCAATACAACTACTTCAGCAGTTGCCTCCTGGACTACCGCGTATTTACGCCGACCCTATCGCCCTTGAGCAGGTTATCGTCAACCTGCTCCTCAATGCACTGACAGCCAGCAGAGAATACCGTGGAGCAGACCAAGTAGTGCTCCTTGCCCATAAGAGTAATAGCCGTCAAGTAACACTAACGGTAGAAGATCAAGGCCCTGGCATCCCCCCTGAACATCAAAACATCATTTTCGATGCTTTTTTTACGACCCGAGATGAGGGCCTGGGGATGGGGCTAGCCATCAGTCGCTCACTAATGGAGAGCATGGGCGGGGCGCTCACTCTAAATCCAAAAGGCACACTTAGCGGCGCGTGCTTTGATATTATCTTACGCGCCGAGGCTTCACGAGGTAGTGACCCCTATGCTCCAGCTGGGACCTGACCCTCTACTTACTTAAGGATTCATCCGTGCCTAGCAATATTACCAAACCGGCTGCTGCTTCTATTTCAACTACTAGCGCAACCGCTACCTCAACCACTCCCCCCTCTCTTCCCATCGCTGTTGTCGATGATGACCAGGCACTTCGGGAATCACTCATCTGGTTATTAGAATCAGTGGGCCTCGCTACCCGCTCGTTTAGCAACGGAGAGTTGTTTCTGTCCACAAATAGCAGTGAATATGGTGCGCTACTATTGGATGTACGCATGCCGGGAATGAGTGGCCTACAAGTGCAGCAGCAGTTGGTTGACCAGCATGCAGCCCTTCCAATCATTATGATGACAGGGCACGGCGATGTGCCCATGGCAGTAGCTGCCTTGAAAAATGGCGCTTTTGATTTTATCGAAAAACCGTTTAATCACCAGCAACTTATCGACGTAGTACAGCAGGCGCTTGGCAGCGCTGCTCTACACCGCCAATCACGTGAGCAACGCATGTTGTTACAAGAACGCTACCAAACACTGCGCCCAAAAGAGCAGCGCATTGTCGCCCACGTTGCCGAAGGGATGACCAGTAAGGAAATTGCAGAGCATATGCAGATTAGCGGCAAAACTGTCGAGGTATATCGGCTGCGGGCCATGAAAGCCATGGGTGCCGCCAATTTGGCAGAGCTAGTGCGTCAAGCAGTGGCGCTGGAACTTGTTCCACCCCTCACTGCTGACGAATAAACTAATTGAAATCAACCAGCTAAAATAAACTAACTAAATAGCCAACGCAGTACAGTATGTCTGATCAACTTAGCGGCACAATCTGACCATTGGCCTCCTCTAGTACGTTGCGCACCTGCTCATAGTCGACGCCTTCCTCCTTATGCTCCTCAAGCAAGCTGACGACATTTAACAGTGTTTCCATACCAAATGCTTTCTCATCGGTGGCCGTAAAAGCCTGCACATAAGCATCGCCACTTGTCCCCCAGCCTACCTTTATGGGCGCGTCGATAATGTTGACCTGCGTTCCCACCGGCACACGCCAAAATACTGATTCGATATCTTCAGAATGCATACGGATACAGCCGCGGCTAGCACGCATACCAATACCGTCTGGCTGATTTGTGCCATGAATCAAATACCCTGGTATGTCCAACAAAATAGCGTACTGACCTAGTGGGTTATCTGGACCTGGCGGCACAACCGCAGGCGGTGGATCGCCTCGTTCGGCGGCTTCACGTCGGATAGAAGCCGGTGGATACCACGCCGGATTTTCAAGGCGCATAGTGGTTTTGGTAATGCCTAACGGTGTATTGTAAGCATCACTGCCAATCCCAATAGGATAGGTTTCTACCCTAGGCGCCTCGCCATTGCTCACTTCTGGGTAGTAATAGAGCCGCAACTCTGCCACGTTAATCACAATACCGGTACGTGGCTCATCAGGTAAGATGAACTGACCGGGAATAGTGACTTCCGTGCCTTCGCCGGGTACCCAGATGCTTACATCGGGGTTCGCCATACGTATTTCTTCGTAGCCAACATTATGCGCCCTAGCAATATCAAGCAGAGTATCTTCATTGCCAGCGGTCACCGTATACACTTGGCCGACCATATTGCCCTCTTCCGGCAGAGTAAAATGGCCTTTGGGTGAGCTATCATCATTAGCCACAGTAGTGCTCGCAAGGAGCCAAGCACCTAACGCAATGCTGGTGACACATAGCTGCTTGATGCGCTGGAAAGGCTGGTATCGCGTAATTTTCGTCATGGGTTCTCCTTTTTATGCGGCCTTACGGCATTGCCAACTCGGCCATTTGGCAATGAATATGCCTATTGGCATGAGGTAGGTCAATTCGGCAGACTGTCGCAGCCTGCAGGCAGCTGTTTTTCGGTTAACTACATAGCTTCTTTTTTGCTAACTCCCAGCTCTCAATAGATATAAAAATCACTCGCACTTACTAACTCATACTTACTAACTCGCACTTACTAACTCGTACTTACTATCAACACAAAAACCTTGTAATAATCTTTGCAAAATAAAACACAGCGTCTACCTTGATAAGTGTCTCGGCGCAGTGAAGCGCAGGGCAGGGCTTACTACCCATCATGTAGTTTCGCCCAATGAGTTAGCCATATGGCTACTATGCACAGAAACCAGGAGTAATAACGATCTAGCCAGCGCAATATGGAAAAGCGAAGAAGGTACTCAAGGAAGAGTTGATACCACCGCCCACTGGTTATCGTTATTAATTTGTTTAGACATTTACGTAGATTCGTATGTCTTAATACAAGCGCAAGGAGCAAGAGCAATGAAAATGATCAAACCGGCTTTTCTAGGCACTTTAATGGTACCGGCATTCATGTTTGCAGCAACGGCTGTGAATGCTGAGGAACAGACCGCAGCGGCTGAAAACACCACGCCAATGGAAGCAACATACTTAACCTCTCAGCCAGAAGGTAGCTTCTACGCTGACTCTTTGACCGGCAATCAGGTCAAAAGCTCGGTAGAAGATGATGAAGACATCGGCACCATCTCTAACCTAATTATCGATGAAGATGGACAAATTCAAGCGGTAGTGGTTGGTGTCGGCGGATTCCTCGGCATGGGTGAAAAAGACGTTGCCATCGAGTGGGATTCCCTTGAACTCACTAAAGACGAAGATGGTGATGACTACGTTATCCGAGTTAATGCCTCGCAAGATGCCCTTGAAGAAGCAGAAGAGTATGAGCGTAACTAATCGTCTTTGATTAACCAGCCTTTTAAAGGCCTTGGCATTTGCCAAGGCCTTTTTTATTTACGAAATAGCTGCAACAACTTACAAACCAGCAGCAGCTTAAAACCACCAAGCATTTCAAAACCAACACTTAAAGCCATTACTTATAAAAATGGCATATCATCCAATAAAAAGCACCACATAAAGATGTGGTGCCATAACATAGGTTAATAAATTAAAAAAATAACTAACCTTTAAGCTTTGCGGTCATAGTGATTTCTGCATTCAGCACTTTAGAAACTGGACAATTAGCTTTTGCCATTTCAGCGGCTTCCTTGAATACGGCATCATCAGCATCACGGATAGAAGCTTCTACCTCTAGATGAATTTTAGAGATATCAAAACCAGCAGAACCCTGGGAAAGCGTAACCTTCGCCTGGGTGTCGATCGACTCAGCAGTGTAGCCCTTCTCACCTAAAATCATTGAAAGAGCCATTGAAAAGCAACTTGCATGAGCTGCACCAATTAGTTCTTCCGGATTGGTACCCTGCTCGTCTTCAAAGCGCTTTTTGAAGGAGTAGCTGGCGTCTAAAGCGCCACTTTCAGTGGAAACGGAGCCTTTACCATCCTTTAGCCCACCTTCCCAGTGCGCGCTAGCTTTACGATCCATTCTGTTCTCCTTTCCTATGGAAGTTGATTCAGGAAATTGATTCATCACACGAGTGACCACAACCTACGACCACTCCACCCTCAGCGTAGCTGATACTACCGACTATGCCGAATTACCGAGCCAATAAACGTTGCGAGATTCAGAAACCTTTATAGAACTGGATAAAATACAACAACATAGTTCGCCAAAGCAGCCCCCTTTGTTAGCGTCAACGCAAAATCAGTTACATCACAAAGATTGGCTCTGTTCTACGTTGGCAGCTTACGAAAAATGATACGGAGCAGTAGGTAGTATTCGCTTTGAGCCGCATTGTCGCTAAGCTGATGACTTCACCAACAAGTATCAACCACTACCGCTACTAACGTAAGGACACGCCATGTCGTCGGCTGATACGCTCCGCCTACTGCTGCTATCTTCTTTATGGGGACTTTCGTTTATTTTTATGCGAGTTGCAGCGCCAGAATTTGGTCCTGTGCCACTGGTGCTAGTGCGCATGGGAATTGGGGCACTCTTGTTGGTACCACTGCTGTTGAGCCTGCGCTACTTACAGCTTATTTGGCAACATAAAGGCTCCCTGCTACTACTGGGTATCATCAATCATGTACTGCCTTTTTCGCTGTTAGCCCTTGCCACCACCCGGCTTGAAGCAGGCTTCACCTCTCTGATTAACGCCACTACACCGATTTTTACCGCGCTCTTAGGCGCAGCTTTTTTTGCAACACCGGTGCAGCGCCAGCAATACATAGGGTTGGCGCTTGCCCTGCTGGGGGTCTATGTACTTTCCGCCAATCGGTTAGATTTTGCGCTTGGTGGAGATGGCTGGTTTATTGTCGCGGTATTAGGCGCTACTTTTTGTTACGGCGTTGCTGGTAACTACTCAAAAACTCGCTTGGGCCACTTACCTACCCGCGTTCTAGCAGCGGGTAGCAGCGCAATGTCAGCCCTGGTGCTACTGATACCCGGCCTGCTACTTTGGCCAAGCGAGCCTGTGAGTACACTTGCCTGGGGTAATGCTCTTGCGCTGGCGGTATTAAGTACAACGCTAGCCTTCCTGCTCTACTTTGGGCTACTCGCTAGCGCCGGCGCTACTGCCACTTCCACAGTGACTTTTTTAGTGCCTGTTAGCGCGTTATTGTGGGGCTACTTGCTGCTCGACGAAACACTCAGTTTTCAGGTGTTGGCTGGCATGGTGATTACCCTGCTAGGCACCGCAATTGCCACCAAGCTTCTAAGGTTTAAGCCTCACGGGACGTTGACACCACCTCATCCCCCACGCGAATAGTGCCGCCTTGTCCAGAGGTTAACGTAGCATTCTGGCCAAAGTGTGCTCCTTTCAAATGGGGCTGGGTATTTAATGCGAGCAATGTTTTCAGCGGCTCCCCTGGTGCGGGAATCTCTGCCGTCTGCTGATCAACCGTGGTGATTTTGCAACGCTGGCAGGGCTTGCGTAACGTCAGTTCATAACCGCCTTGGTATGCTATCAGGGTTTTCCAGCGATTTTCCGCCCAGGCATCATCACACTCCAGCACGATATTGGGCCGGAAGCGGTTCATGGGGATGGGTGAATGCCCTCCAGCGACAAGGGCTTGATTTAAGGCAGCCAACGAACCGGTGGTAGTTATCAGGAAGGGATAACCATCAGAAAAATAAGTATGCGCCTCTCCTCCTGCGAGAAAAACCTCCTCAACCGCCCGGGGAAACTCGGTGGCAAAGCGCACTAAGCTGATTCCTTGCACCTGCTCACCCAATGCAGCCACAAGCCAACGCGATACTTCCTCACTTTCTGGCAATGCTTTACAGTGGTCTGCCCACACTTTTACGAGACGGAGATTACCTTGAGGCTCCTCCAAAGGAATCGCTATCGGGTCAACATTAGGATGCGATAGCACTAACGCTTGATCCGTTAATTCAACTGCAATGGTGGCAAGTTCAGGCAACTGGCGCTGGGTGACAAAGCGCTGCTGAGCATCAACCAGCATCCAACGGCGATCCCATGCCAATCCATGAGCGTGGATGTCACTTTGGGTGACGCTAATTCCCTTCAGTGATTTAACCGGATAGACAATGAGTTGGGTAATTTTCACGGCGGCCTCATGCTTTGTACTGCAGTTCTTTTAATGAACTGCTTTTAATGAATTGCTTTTTAATGAGTTGCTTTTTGATGAGTGTTTTTTAATGAGCTGCTTTATTTTGGGCAGAATAGTCTATCGAAGCAGCTGTCTCGCTACTCAATGATGCTAAAGCGTTTTACCCACCTCGATATGATAGCCCAAGTCTATCACCGGCTGTTCAAGTGCTTCGCCACGGATACGTGACAACAACGCTTTAGCGGCTGCCTCTCCGATGGCTTGTCGAGGGGTAATCACACTGGCGAGGCGTGGCGCCATCGCCTGCCCTACATCGTGGCCGTGAAACCCTGCAATCGCCATTTTTTCAGGCACGTTTATGCCGTGGCGTAAACATTCAAAGTAAGCCCCAACTGCAACGTCATCGTTGGTGCAAAAAATGCCATCAGTAGCGGGGTAGTGCTGCTGAATTTCCTGCATCAGTGCCGCACCAACGCTGTAAGAAGATCGTTGACTGCTTTGCAGCGTTACCGGTAGTAAACCATGCTCCTCCATCGCCTGGCGATAGCCCTGTTCACGCTGGCGTGTACGCTCATCCAGGCGCACGGCGAGATAAATCACCTGGCGCCTGCCACGGCGAATCATCTCGCTAACCATATCGTAGGCGGCCTGCACGTTATCGTAGCCAACCGCCTGCTCCAAGGGGGGGCGATGGGTATCCATAATCTCAACAATAGGAATGCCCGCTGTTTCTAGCATACGCAGACTACGTGGTGTGTGGTCGCGGTCTGAAAGGATGACGCCATCCACGTTATAAGAGAGCAACGACGCTAGGCTGCGCTCTTCCAACTCCTGGCTATAGCCATAGTGAGAGAGCATCAAATGATATCCTGCAGGCTCGGTATACGCTTCAATGCCGACAATCACATCGGCAAATACTTGGTTGGTCAGCGACGGCACCAACACCCCGATAGAGTGACTGGTGGCACGGGAAAGCAGGTCAGGCGCCCGATTAGGTATGTAGCCAAGCTGTTCAGCGACAGTAAAAATACGTTCACGAAGACCCTCCGAGACTGTATCAGGATCTCTCAAACAGCGGCTGACCGTCATTTTAGTTGCATCAACTCGGTCAGCAATATCTTGTAATGTCGGGCGTTTTTTCTTCAATGGCGTCACTGCCTTGTAATGTTGAATATGCAGGGGCCATACCATAGCGAATAGTAAGGCCCTCCGCCTATCCCATCCTTTAGCCTAATGAACGACGCTACGTAGACGCGAGTGTCGCAATAAAGCGTTCAACGATAGCACTAGGTGGTAGCGTAACCGATACGGTGACCGCTTCATCACTGGCGGGAGGCTCCAAATCTGCCAGTTGGCTGGCCAGCATACTGTCACCTTTAAAGAAATGCCCTGCCCGGCTCTCTAGCCGCTCGCGTAGCAGTGCATGGGTTCCCTCCAGATATAAAACACGCAATGCAGGATCGCCTTCTCGCAGACGGTCCCGATAGCGCTTTTTAAGGCCAGAACAAGCAATAACGACAGACTTCTTGTTTGCTTTGTACGCTGCAAATAGTCCACTAAGGGTTGCCAACCAGTCATGTCGATCATCATCGTCCAACGGTATACCGCTAGCCATTTTAGCAACATTAGCTGGCGAGTGATGGTCATCCCCGTCAATAAACGTCGCTCCTAACACTGCCGCTAGCTGCTGGCCAACATGGGATTTTCCTGATCCAGAGACTCCCATGACAAGAATACGATGTGATGGATTATTCACTCGATGCTCCTATCAATTGCCGCGCACAGCGGTGAGGTCAGGCAACCAAGTGACAATGCCAGGGAACGCAATCAGCACTACCAGTACGACGATCAGAGCGGCATAGTAAGGCAGCATAGCTTTTACCAGCGACTCCATAGAGACTTTACCAACACCACAGCCGACATATAAGCAGGTGCCCACTGGTGGGGTTAATAGCCCAATGCCTAAAATAAATGCCATCAGAACACCGAAATAAGCAGCATCCACACCTACAGAGGTCACGATCGGCGCAAGCATCGGTGCCATAATCACCATGGCAGGTGTTAAATCCATTACGAAACCCACCAGCAGTAGAAGCCCCGCAACAATCAGCAGCAGCAAAAACGGTTCTTGGGTAATCGCTTGCACCTGACGCACCAAGGTTTGCGGCACCATGTTGATAGTTAAAAACCAAGCAATGACCGTGGCAAACGCAAGTAACATCATCACCATACCAGTGAGCCTTGCGGTACGAATCAGCATACCGCCCAGCTCGCTGAGCTTAAATTCACGGTATACCAGCAGAGAGATAGCCAGAGAATAGAGCAGTGCAGCAACAGCGGCTTCGGTGGCGGTAAACACGCCGCCAATAATTCCGCCAATGACGATCACAGGCAGCACCAGCGCCAGCCAAGCGTCTTTAAAGGCTTTCCACAACCGGTCCCAGCGGAATTGACGAACTCCGCCCCCCTGCTTGCTCGCCAGAATAAAGGTAGTCACCATCAGCGCGGCACCAATTAACAGGCCCGGAACAATCCCGGCAATGAACAGTCGGCTGATCGACGTTTCAGTTACGATGCCATATAAAATAAGCGGGATAGAGGGGGGAATAATAATCCCAATCACCGATGACACGGTGTTAATCGCTGTTGCGTTAGCCGCGGTATAGCCTTGCTGCTTCATGGATGGAATCATCATTGAGCCAGTGGCTGCAGTATCCGCCACTGCTGAACCGCTAATCCCACCAAAAAACATTGATCCGGTGATTGCTACCTGGCCAAGCCCGCCGCGCATAAACCCGACTAGCGCACCAGCAAGCTCCATTAAACGCCGTGCAATGCCACCATTACTCATTACCTCACCGACTAAAATGAAAAATGGAATCGCTAGCAGCGGAAAACTATTCACGCCCCTGATCGACTGCTCAATCATGATCGACAATGGAATATCAGAGAGCACCGCCATCACCAATGCAGCAACACCCAGGCCAAATGCAATTGGCAAACCAATCACAATGGACACTAATAAAATGGCGAGAAAAATCCACAACATGATTAACGCTCCCCTGGCAAGCCAGCCGATTGGTGACACGATTGGCGAATCACACCCACGCTAACCCACATGCGCCAGAGCGATACCGCAGCAATAAAAATGACACATAGCACAAGTGACAGGCTGACTAGGCTAAGTGGAACGCCCATGATGGCGGAGCGACCGCTTGAGCGTGTTAACACTTGGTAGCCACCCCAAATCATCACTACCATTAACCCAGTGATAATCAGGTGTTGTAGGAAATAGAGCATATGGGCGAAGCGCAGCGGCAAACGCCTTACCAGCGCATCAACGGCGATGTGCTCATAACGTGCAAATGCGGCGGCAGCACCAATAAACACCAGCCAAATAAACAGCATGCGCGCCAACTCGTCGACCCAAGGTAGCGAGTGATTAAATACAGAACGCCCCACAACATTGCTTGAAACCGCCACAATCAGGGCTACTAAAATTGCGCCTATCAAATATTCCATAGCGAGTGTTAGCCAGCGAAACAACGCGGGTCCTTGGCGTGTCTCGGTATTAATCTCAAGCAGCTTGCGATTTGGGTCATCCAAATAACCCGACGGGTCCTCCAATGTTGATGCCCCTGGAGATGGCACTTCGCTAGGAGGAATAGAGGAGGTAGTCATAAGAACTCCGAAGGACACTGACAAGTCGGGCAGGCGCAATGGCCTGCCCGCTAGCACGTTTACTGAACCAGATTAGTGGCTGCTGTTTTCGACAATTTGCTGAATTTCAGCGATGAGATCTTCACCGATACGCGGTGCCCACTTGTCATAAACAGGCTGCACTGCTTCTTGGAAGGCGGCCAACTGCTCATCATCTAAACGAGTGATTTGCATACCGCGCTCTTCAAGCTGATCGCGAGACCAGTCGTCATACTCTGCAGACAGTTGGATTTCATACTCAGCAGACTGTCGAGCGGCTTCAAGTACCAGCTCTTGATACTCTGGAGCCATGCGGTTCCAGGTGCGCTCAGAAAGCATCATGATAAAGGGCGTATATACATGGCGCGTTTCAGTGCCGTAATCCTGAACCTCATTAAAATTAGATGTCAGAATAGTGCTCCAGGGGTTTTCCTGGCCATCCACAACACCTTGCTCCATGGCAGAAAACAGCTCACCAAAAGCCATCGGTGTCGGGTTAGCGCCTAACGCCTCCCAAACGTCCAAGTGCACGGGGTTTTCCATTGTACGAACGCTGAGACCACGTACGCCCAGGCCAGCGACATCTTCTGGTGATTCAACTGGGCGTGAGCTGTTGGAAAGCTGGCGATAACCATTTTCCGAGAAGGTAAGCGCCTTTAAACCAGTGCCCTCAAATGCATCTAGCATTTGTTGAGCAACATCACTCTGCATAACAGCAATCGCAGCATCACGACTAGGTAACAAGAACGGTAAATCAAAAACCGATAGCGCTTGAACGTAGCCAGTGGTGGCCGAGCTTGATGGGTATGTCATATCTAATGTGCCGGTCTGCAGCATTTCCATCATCTGCACATCATCGCCCAACTGACTATTGGGAAACACATTGACCTTTATGCGCCCGTCGGTGCGCTGCTCAAGAATTTCACCAAAGTATCGGCTTGAGAGAAACTGAGGGGAGTTTTCAGACAAGCCAATGCCCATTCGTAAGGTGTGTCTTCCATGGTCAGCTACCACCTCGCCTTCTATGGCAGGAGGATCAGAGAGGTCGGGGCTTTGTGCATAGGCCATGCTAAGAGTCAGGGTGGTTGCACCAACCAGAGTGAGCGTACTGCGCCAAATCGCTGTCATGACGTTATCTCCAAGGTATTCATTGTTGTTAGTGGTTAACTGTTAGTTACTCTGTTAATTGCTGCTTGCTGGTTACTTATTGCCGGTTGTGGGTGCTACCTGCCCGTGGACTAACGGCGGTGGCACTTTTGATAGCCATTAAATTTATAACCACGTACTGCTATCGAATCGTTGGGACTTTCTGTTTGATCACATTGTTACCGGTAACATCCGATGAAAGAAAGGCTAGCGATCACTCTGCTGAGTGTCAAAACATAATTGCTAACTTACGACCAACGTCTAGGGATAGCCTCTTACTGTGTTGCACGCTACATTACGTGCTATGCATCCTGTCTCGGAGTCAACATGCCAGCGCAAGACCCCTGTAGTGAACTAGAGCTCGACCACCAGCTCTGCTTTGCGCTCTATTCAACATCTCTCATGATGACTAAAATTTATAAACCCTTACTTAAAGAGCTAAGGCTCACTTACCCGCAATATCTAGCTATGCTGGTATTGTGGCAAGAGGATGGCATTACAGTGAGCGCGTTAAGCAAACGCCTGCTCACCGATCCTGGCTCGTTAACACCGCTACTAAAAAGACTCGAAAACGATCAGCTGTTACACCGTAAGCGGAGCACGCGAGACGAGCGTGTGGTTGAACTATTCCTGACAGATAAAGGCCGATCGTTGCGTGAGCAGGCGCGCCATATTCCTAGCTGCATAGTAACTGCCAGTGAAACGTCTGTAGAAACACTGACTCGGCTGAAGGAAGAACTCGTCCAACTACGGGAGAGCCTGCAGAACGCTAAATAATTCGTGGCAGGCTGTTTCTGCGGAGACTCTCTGACCATTTAACTTGCGCACAAAATAAAGCTGCACTAAATTAAAGCAGCACTTTCCAGTCACACACAAAAGCCATGCAGCATTAACGCTATTAACAGGAGATTCACTATGTCTATCGAAACAGTCGCTTACCGCGCCCACGCCCATGCAACCGGTGGCCGCGAAGGTCACGCTAAATCTTCTGACGGTGCACTAGACGTAAAACTCAGTACACCTAAAGAATTGGGTGGTGCTGGCGGCGATGGCACTAACCCAGAGCAGCTGTTCGCGGCAGGCTACTCAGCGTGCTTTTTAGGCGCGTTAAAGCACGTAGCGAGCCAGGAAAAAGTTAAGCTGCCCGAAGACACCCAGATTGACGGCAGTGTTGGCATTGGTGCCATACCTACCGGCTTCGGTATTGAAGTTGAGCTAAAAATCAGCTTGCCTGGCCTGGAAAAAGACGTTGCTCAAACCTTGGTCGACAAAGCCCATATCGTCTGCCCCTACTCCAACGCTACCCGTGGCAATATTGATGTCACACTGACACTGGCTTAATCACCCAGTGCCCAAGCCACCGCTTTGCTGACGTGCAGAGCGGTGGTGTCGTAAAGTGGTACCCTTGTGTCCTGCTGATCAACTAAAAGCGCTATTTCTGTACAGCCAAGAATCACCGCCTGCGCGCCCTGCTGATAAAGCGACGCAATAATATCCAAATACCGCTGACGCGATGACTCCTTAATCTGACCATGGCATAGCTCATCGAAAATAATCTGATGCACTGCCTGGCGATCTTCATGGTTGGGAATGAGCACATCAATCCCGAAGCTCTCTTTTAAGCGGGCCTTATAAAAATCCTGCTCCATGGTAAAACAAGTGCCTAACAGCCCGACCTGCGTCACGCCATCTTGCTGACATTTTTCCCCAGTAGCATCGGCAATGTGTAAAAAAGGGATCTGAATGGCGGCTTCAATTGCAGGCGCCACTTTGTGCATAGTATTTGTGGCCAACAACAAACACTCTGCTCCAGCTTTTTCAATACGCGTAGAGGCACTTGCAAGTAACTCGCCAGCTGTATGCCAATCGCCCTTTTTTTGCAGCGTTTCGATCTCGGCAAAATCGACACTTACCATCACAATCTGCGCCGAATGAAAACCACCTAGCGCCTGATTAATCCCCTGGTTCAAGGCCTGATAATAGCTTTGTGTCGACTCCCAACTCATACCGCCCAGCACTCCGATAACACGCATTGTGCTTCTCCTTACATAGATAACAGCTAATTAACATGCTAAAAATTTAAACTTTGTACCAGCACTATATCGCCCTCTGAAGATGGAGTGGCCAAATCTCACCGGGTGAGTCGCTGCACCGCCCCTTTGCACTTGGTTAAGAGAGGAAAATATGAGCGACAACACGATCTATACGCCACCGCACGTTTGGAAATGGGAACCCGGCAACGGTGGTAAGTTTGCTAATATCAATCGCCCTGTAGCGGGCGCCACCCACGATAAAGCGTTACCGGTGGGCAAGCACCCGCTGCAGCTCTACTCACTGGCTACCCCCAATGGCGTAAAAGTCACGGTAATGCTGGAAGAGCTGCTAGAGAAAGGCTTTGAAGGTGCAGAGTACGATGCCCACCTGATACAGATTGGTGAAGGGGATCAGTTTAGCAGTGGTTTTGTTGAGGTGAACCCAAACTCTAAAATTCCTGCGCTACTGGATAACAGCGTTAATCCACCCCAGCGCGTGTTTGAGTCAGGGGCAATTCTGCTGTATCTGGCGGAAAAATTTAATGCGTTTATACCTACGGACCCAGCCAAGCGCACAGAGTGCCTTTCCTGGCTATTTTGGCAAATGGGTAGCGCGCCAATGCTCGGCGGTGGTTTTGGTCATTTTTATGCTTATGCACCGGAAAAGTATCAGTATCCGATTGACCGCTACACCATGGAAGTAAAACGCCAACTTGACGTGCTGGATCGACACTTAGCCGAGAACCACTTTATGGCAGGCGACGAGTACACTATTGCCGATATGGCGATCTATCCCTGGTATGGCGCGCTGGTAAAAAATCGTGTGTACGAAGCCGCCGACTTCTTAGAAGCCCACACTTACCAACACGTTATACGCTGGACCGAAGAAATTGATGTGCGCCCTGCCGTTCAACGTGGCCGTATGGTCAACCGCACCTGGGGCGAGCCAAGTGAACAACTCCACGAACGTCACGATGCCAGTGACTTTAGCCATAAAACCCAGGATAAAAGCTGACCTTGCCAAAGGTGCTGCTTGTACTTTCCATCCGCGTAAACTTGTATAGTGACGCGACCTGAGTCATTACATCTACGTGTTTAGAGCTTTCCCCCACTAGCTGGTATATGCACTATTGTGGGGGAAAAGCTTCCCTCTTCATCGGCAAATCACCAAACGTTTTAAAAACGCTTAGTTAGTGTCACTGCACCAAATTTATCTCGCTCATCCTGCCCATCAAACTCTCGGGTCCGCTGAACAGCTGCATACGTTATTTGCCAATCTTCCCATGCTAGCGCAAGCCCCGCAGAGACGTCAGCCACCCACTCTTTACGGTCGACCGAGTGGCTATTAGAGAAGGTATTACCGTCCAGTGTGAGATTTTGGGCCATGTAGTAGCCTTCCACATTAGCAAATAGATACCACTGCCATCCGCGACTACCACTCATAAGATGGCGGCTACCTGGATTAGGCGTCAATGTGGGAACTCCCTCAGCATCGTCTCCCCAGCGAACGCTATACCCTGCACTGGCGTAGGTATACAAATTGCCAAGAGCCACGCCAGCACTGGGGCCATGAGAGAATTGCTTACCCGCTAATGGCGCGTCGTGCCACCACTGGCGACGCAGCGTTAGGTTGATCAGCGGTTCATCACTTAGCTGGTTACCCCAACCACTCGGACGATTGCTACCTGTTACGCGATGAACCTCTCGCTGAACACTATCTGCAAGAGAGGATGGCCCTACCAAACCGAGATCAAAATGCAGGTCTGTTGCCTGAACCCAACGTCCAATAGGTTGGTCTTCATACAGCGACAAGCCTGCGTAAACCAGCCCTGCGTACGGGCGATCATCTTCGATTAAGCGCTGCTGCTCTATCTCATTTGGCGTATAAATCTGGTGCACTAAACGGTATGACGCCCTATCCGCTTGGCCGATAAGCGAGTCAGGTAGCGCTACAGCCAACTGTTGCAACCAGTGCTGTGCACCCGGCTTAAAAGTCCAGTTAAGCTCAAAACCACTGGTAAAATGGCCGTCATCGCTGCTGGCAAGGCTATCGTTTTCAAACTTTAACGACAGTGAACGATCATCCGCCACTACGAAATTGGGCAACAGGCTTAGCGACAAAATAATAGGCAACACCGCCCTACACACAGTAGAAGAGAGATTCATGGCTCATTCCTTGAGTTATAAAGAGAAGGCATAGTGGTCAGGCGATTTATAAATTTTTTATAAATCGCTTTGTAATAAATACCTTTGATAACAATCACTCACTTGCATGAGCAGCAAAATGCCCAATAAACATTCTCTATTGTATGTAATTTAACAAAAAGATAGCAAGCGTACTTTCTAGACATGCCTCAATTTTCCAGCGCCAAACTCTACTATGCTCCTACTACGCAAAAGGGTGGCTGATCGCCACCCTTTTACTACCTGAGGTTTACAGATTGGCCAGCGCTACCTTTCCCGCAATAACCACTGAGGAGTAATTTCATGCTGCCCATTCTCATCAGTAATAAATAGTGAGCCATCGCTGACCATTACCGCCCAGTTAATAGCGCGCGGTAAATCTGCTGCGATAGTAGAGAGCGCCTCCTGGGGTAGCCCCGCCACGTGGACATTTTTCAGCGCAGCCACGGCAGGTAACACTTTGCTTTCCCAAAGATCTACACGTCCATAGGCCAGTAGAGAGACCCGTTCTGCACGACGCGAGCACCAGGTAAGACGCTCAGCATCCGGCAGCCCAACTTCCACCCAATGCAGTACTCGTCCATCTAGACTTTTTTCCCATAAAGCAGGCTCATCCACATCGGAAAGCCCACGACCAAAAGCTAGCGCTTCGCTGTACCACAATATGTAAGCGATCAAGCGGGCGCACATCCGATCCTCAGTTTCAGAAGGATGACGCGCCACTGTGAACCTCAGCGTCTCATAAACATTACGATCTAGATCAGTCAGATTGACATCAACTTTGTAGGGGGTAGCACTCAACGCCATGGGGAAATATCCATCTAAATTTTGCGCCAGTGTAGCGGATTTATCGAAACACAGGGGGAGAGTGCGCTACATCGCTCGGTAATCACTTAATAAAGTGGCATTTTTCAACGTGTCTTGCTCATGCATCGGCTCGCGCCATGTTTCGGCCAGCGCTGCTTGATACCACTCCTCCATGGCAGACTGTGCGAGTAGATGCTGAACATAGCCTAGTGATGCTTCACTCAGTGGCAGGTTAAACGTTTGCACTCGAAACGCGACAGGAGCGTAAAACGCATCCACAGCAGTAAACTGCTTACCTGCCAAGAAGGGTCCACCGAAACGTTCAAGTCCTTCCTGCCATAGCGCATCGAGACGAGCCAGATCGCTTTTCAGCCCATCAGAAAGAGTATTCAGCGCTACGCGAACCCCGCAGTTCATTGAGCACTCAGCGCGCAATACACCGAAGCCACTGTGCATCTCTGCACTCGCACATCGAGCCCAGGCCCGTGCCATTTTCTCTTGGGGCCATACTTCGGGACGCAATTCGGCCAGATACTCAACGATCGCCAACGAGTCCCATACTGCCACCTCACTACCGGCCTCGTCCTTCGAATCTACCAAACACGGCACTAAACCCGAAGGTGAAAACCGCGTAAAGGTGGCATAGCTTTCCCCCATCCCACCTTCAAACGGCATAAGGTGTTCGTTAAACGGAATCTCTAGTGCTTTCATCAGCACCCAAGGGCGCAACGACCAAGAGGAGTAGTTCTTATTGGCAATATATAGATCAAACATAAACACACCTTGTGAATGCTGACGACTTAAGCCTTGAGTATCGAGCATAAAAGAGGGGTGGCGTCGCCGCCACCCCTTATGTAAGCAAAACATGAGATAAGTAAAACCTGACAAACCAAAGCTAGAAGTTAGGTTTGCGCTTCTCAACAAAGGCGCTCATGCCCTCTTTTTGCTCCTGCCCTGCAAAACAGAGTGCAAATAGGCTGGTCTCCAGCGCCAAAGCACTACCGAGGTCTTGATCCAACCCATCGTGGACGGCTTGCTTAGCACCGCGCACCGACTGTGGGCCATTACCCTTAAGCTGTTTGGTTAACTCTTCCACATAGCTCTCAAGCTCAGCCTGGGGCATAACACGATTGACCAACCCAATACGCAGTGCTTCTTGCGCATCGATTTTGCGACCCGTGGTCACTAGATCAATGGCCATGGCAGGGCCCACGCGGCGAGGCAGGCGCTGAGTACCACCAAAGCCTGGAATAACACCTAGCAGCACTTCAGGCTGCCCAAAAATAGCGTTGTCGCTGGCTACTGCCCAGTCACAGGCCAGCGCCAATTCGCAGCCGCCGCCAAGACAAAACCCATTTACTAACGCGACCACCGGCACGGGCAACGTTTCCAGTCGTTTAATGGTGCGTAGTGCTTGGCTAGCAAAGGCACGCGCCTCTTCAGGCGTTTTATCGCGCATTTCGGTTATATCTGCACCTGCGACGAAGGACTTCTCACCGGCACCGGTAATCAGCACAGCGCGCAAATTAGGATGTGCCTCCAGCTCTACAAGATGCGCTTCCAACGCACTCAACACCTCGCTATTCAAGGCATTTAGTGCCTTGGGGCGATTAATTGTCAGGCGCACTACGCCATCGTTATCAACTTTTTCAATGACTGCGTCGCTCATGCTGGCTCCTTAATTGTTATTACGCATTAAAGTGAATACCTAACAACCCTAGCGAACGCTTGGTTGGGTGGCAATCACTTCTTTTGTCGAGCCTAGCTACCTTGATGCGCTTACTCGTATATATGGAAGCCACGACCGCTTTTACGACCTAAATAGCCAGCATCGACCATACGCTTTAACAACGGGCAAGGGCGGTATTTAGGGTCACCAAAGCCATCTTGGAGTACCTCCATAATCGCCAAGCATACGTCCAGGCCAATTAAATCTGCCAGTGCCAATGGGCCCATGGGGTGGGCCGCACCTAGCTTCATCGCTTCATCAATGGCCTCAGGTGTGGCCGTCCCTTCTTGCACGATAAATGCGGCCTCATTAATCATCGGTACCAACAAGCGGTTAACCGCAAAGCCCGGCGCATCGCCAATTGACACCGCCGTTTTGCCCAAAGCACTGGTTAACGCTTCAATCTGGGCAACCGTGGCATCCGAAGTTTGCTCGGCACGAATCACCTCCACTAGTTTGAGCACCGGTACAGGGTTGAAAAAGTGCATACCGACGACCCGCTCAGGTCGCTCGCATACAGCTGCTAGACGTGTCAGTGAAAGCGAAGAGGTATTGGAGGCTAAGATCGCGTCGTGGCTTAAGTGACTAAGGTCACGAAACAGCTTTTCCTTGAGTGCAGGTTGTTCCGGGGCAGCTTCAATAATAATGCTGCAGTCGCTGAGCGCCTCAAGGGCAGTGGTAGTGGAAAGCCGAGCAAGCGCATCACGCTGGTCTGCTTCGCTGATCTTCTCTTTCGCAACCAGCTTACCAAGCCCCTTATCAATAGCGGCCTGTGCACGCATAAGTTGCTCGTCGGCCACATCGTAAAGGCGCACCGTGAACCCACTGGCAACCACTACCTGGGCAATCCCCTGCCCCATAGTACCGGCGCCTACCACGCCAATTAGTCGTTCATTCATGGCTCTGTTTCCTTAATTAGTGCTGCTTGGCTTCTTCGCGTAATACAAATTTCTGGATTTTACCGGTGGAAGTCTTGGGCAGCTCACTAAAGATTACGGTCTTCGGCACTTTGTAGCCCGCCAGATGCTCACGGCAGTGGGCGATGATATCGGCTTCCGTCACCTCACCATAACCAACTTTCAGTTTCACAAAGGCACAAGGTGTCTCGCCCCACTTCTCGTCAGGCTTGGCAACAACAGCGGCTTCTTCAACGGCAGGATGGCTGTAAATGGCATCTTCTACTTCAATAGTTGAGATATTTTCACCGCCAGAGATGATGATGTCTTTAGAGCGGTCTTTGATCTCGATATAGCCATCGGCATGCCACACTGCTAAATCGCCCGTGTGGTACCACCCCCCTTCCAGCGCACTGGCTGTAGCCTCGGGGTTTTTCAGATAGCCTTTCATGACGTTATTACCGCGCATCAGAATTTCACCGACGGTCTGGCCATCTTTTGCGACCGGCTCAAGAGTTACCGGATCAGCAACACTGAGGGCTTCAAGCATGTGGTAGCGTACCCCTTGGCGAGCCTTAAGTTTCGCTCGGGACTCCAGCGGTAACTCATCCCACTCCTCGCGCCAAGCACATACTGTCACAGGGCCGTATACTTCAGTAAGGCCATACACATGAGTTACTTCAATACCAAGTTTTTCAACCCCGGCAATCACTGATGCAGGCGGTGCGGCGCCCGCCGTGGTGACCTTCACTGGATGATCAAATTCGCGTTTTTGGTCATCCGCAAGGTTGACCAGACCATTTAGCACAATCGGGGCGCCACTAAAGTGCGTGACCTTCTCATCCACGATGAGGTCATTGATCCGCTTTGGATCTACTTTGCGTAGACACACGCTGACACCAGCATTGGCAGCAATAGTCCAGGGGAAACACCAGCCATTACAGTGGAACATCGGCAGTGTCCAGAGGTAGACCGGGTGATGGGGCATGGCCCATTCTAAAATATTGCTGACCGCATTTAAGTAAGCACCACGGTGGTGGTAAACCACCCCTTTAGGCTTACCGGTAGTGCCGGAGGTGTAATTAAGCGAAATTGCCTGCCACTCGTCACCAGGCAATTGGTAGGCATACTCTGGGTCGCCTTCGGCGAGCAAGGCTTCATACTCCACCTCACCTATGCCTTGGGTTTCGCCTAGAAACTCTATATCAGCAACGTCAATAATCAGTGGCTTATCATCTAGTAGTGCCACAGCATCGTTTATCACGCTGGCAAACTCAGGATCAACCAGAATGGCTTTTGCTTCCCCATGAGCCAGCATGTAGCTGATGGCTTCAGCATCCAGGCGAATATTCAGTGTATTAAGTACGCAGCCTGCTAGTGGTACGCCGAAATGAGCTTCAAACATGGCAGGAATGTTCGGCAGCATGGCCGCCACCGTTTGTCCGGGCTGAAGACCTCGCTTTTCAAGAGCTGAGGCCAATTGGCGGCAGCGGGTCCAGGTTTCTGCCCAGGTGCGCCGCGTAGCGCCATGTACCACCGCCGGAAAATCAGGGTAAACAGTCGCTGAGCGCTCAATAAAGGTCAGCGGGGAAAGCGGCACATGATTAGCGGCAGTGGGTGATAAGCCCTGATCAAAAATAGAAGCGTTCATAAATCACCTTGTGTATTAACGGTTAAGTGCGTGATACGTTTTTTATAATTTAGCGCTGATCGTGTTCTTCAGTTTCTTTCTCAGCCCCTGTCTCACGCCCAAATAAGTTTTTCTTTTGGACGAGCATGTACAACACTACGCCTGCCGCTAACCCCCAGCCTGCGCCATAAACAGCCAGCACAACGGCCATTGTGCCCGCCACACCGCGCTCTGCAGTGGTTTTGGTCTGTTCAATCCCTACCATCAAGCAAATATAGCCCGTGAGTAGCAGGGTAAGCGAAAGGGCGATAGGCAGTACTGGCTGAAACATGCTGACTAACGGCAGCGTAAATAGCGCAATGAAACCCGTAATCCAGAAGGTGCCACCGCCACTATAGATAGACTCCATGGCATTACGGCCGTTTTTATAGCGCTCAGCCATGGTGGCTGTAACGGCAGTCCAAATGGGGCCTGCTAAGCCTGGATAAGGTGCGAAGAAAGCGTGCATGCCATTACGAATAGCGGTGACATGGTGGATACGGTCGGTGCTGTAGTCGATTTTTTCATCAGTGCGAATATGGTCAACACGGGACATCAAGGTGCGGCCCACGACAATATCGCCAAACGCGATGACGTAAGCAATGATCGCGGTAGGTACTGCCAATATGAATACATCAACGCCTGGGAAGCCGACCGTGAAGGGTAAGTAGTTCCACATCTCGGTAAAGTTCGGCTGGGTAATACCCCACTCGATAGAAGGGCGCGGGTACTCGCCAATGGCCCAGGCGACCAGGATCGCAATAATCATCCCTGGCACCATGCCGTAGTTGGCTATTTTGCGCATGATAGTGTGATCTTCTACCCAGCGTTTAAAGGCCAGCGAAAACAGCATGAATATAGCAATTAACATACCGGCAATTAATGAGATTGGGGTCTCAGCCAAGCGTCCCCCCTGCTGTATTTCACCGGTAATCGCTGCAATGCCCGCCCCAATAATGATGCCAGCCTGAAGCGAGTTGGGTACCAAATGGACCAGCTTGCGGCCCAATCCAGTCACCCCTAAGATTAAGAAAATTAAAAAGACCAAGAACTGAAGTGCGAAGAGTGCCTGAATAGCTTCAGGCCCCGGCTCAAAATCGCCTAGGAACGCCAAGACCACCGGCACTGCCGGAGTGATCCAGCCAGGCACCATTGGCACGCCTAACAGTGCAGGAAGCATAAACCCGATGCCGCATACCACCACATACGCCAGAGCAACATCGTAGGGAAGGCCCAGGTACTGTTCTAAAAGGGGAATCATTGCCAGACTGACTACAAACATAATCAGCCCTTGAATCATCTCCGCCATTTCCCAGCGGTAATGGATAAACGGGAGACGAATTTTAAACGGCCCCGCAGGCCAGTAGGGCTGTTCTTCACCATGTTGCCGATGCTTTAACTGCATGAAATGCTCCTTGGGTTTGAGTCATTGTTAATTTGTTTTTCCCACTAAATTCCTGCCCCCAGTTGCACACCTACCCTATCAGCACGCTTTTAAACGGCCGTTTCATTATGTGTTAACGTAAGCCGCCGACCTTTTAAGGTCGGCGGATAGAGGGCGTTAGGGAGTAGTAATTTGCTGATATACGGCTATGCAGTTGTGTCGAAGTCACTCAGACACTGCATTCCTGCCTCGATGACCGCACGCTGGGCGCGGCCTACCGGCAGCCACTGGGTGATAGCGAAATTAGCGCTACACAGCTTGGCGGTATAGAACGGCTCATCGCTGCCATCTTCAATCGCTTTGCTGGCTTTAAGAGCCGCCAGCCCCATCTGCCAAGCACATAGCACGTGGCCTGCCAGATTAAGGAAAGGGGTTGCATAGGCTTGCACTGCATCTAGGCCACTTTCGGGGTCACTACCCTGCTCAAGCACAATTGCCATCGCAGCATGCAGGTCGTCAGCACCTGCCGCTAGTGTGTTACCCAATGCGACTAAAGATGGTTCAGCACGTAGTGAGTCCGCTGTCTGTAGCACATCTTCTATCAGCGCTGACAGCGCTGCACCTCCATCGCGTTGCAGCTTACGGCCCGCTAAATCAAGCGCCTGAATACCGTTAGTGCCTTCGTAAATGGGCGCAATTCTGGCATCACGCAGTAGCTGGGCGGCGCCAGTTTCTTCCACATACCCCATCCCTCCATGCACCTGGACCCCCATCGAAGCAATATCCACCGCTTGGTCGGTCGAAAAGCTCTTCACAATCGGGATCAGCACATCGGCACAGGCCTGGGCAGCTTGGCGTTCGGCTTCGTTTTCGCCGTGGCGGGCAAGGTCTAGCTGGCCTGCACAGTAAAGCGCCAAGGCACGTAGTGCATCGGTGCGGGCGCGCATTGAGAGCAACATGCGACGTACATCTAAGTGATCACGAATCGCGCACTCACTACCACCGCGTGACTTAGGCGAGCGGCCCTGTGTACGCTCCTGGGCATAGGCAAATGCATGCTGACAGGCACGTTCAGCGACACCGATACCTTGAATACCGACCTTGTGGCGTGCTTCGTTCATCATCGTGAACATATGATTTAGCCCGCGTCCCTCTTCGCCCACGAGGTAGCCAATGGCACCATCGTTTTCACCGAAGTTTAAGGTACAGGTAGGTGAGCCATGAATGCCAAGCTTGTGCTCAATAGATGCACAGGTAACGTCATTCCGCTCACCAAGGGAGCCATCTTCGTTAACCAGAAACTTGGGGACCAAGAAGAGTGAAATGCCTTTATTACCCTCCGGTGCATCAGGCTTACGCGCCAGTACCAGATGGATAATATTTTCAGCTGCGTCGTGCTCACCCCAGGTGATATAGATTTTTTGGCCGCTGATACGGTAGTGGTCACCTTCAGGAACGGCCTTAGTGCGAACTTTAGATAAATCTGACCCTGCCTGGGATTCGGTCAGGTTCATGGTACCCGTCCAAGTACCTTCTACTAACTTGGGGAGATAGACCGTTTTTAGTGCTTCGCTACCATGATGAGCCAAGGCTTCAATAGCCCCCGCAGTGAGCATTGGGCAAAGGCCCAGCGCCATATTGGCTCCATGGAGCATTTCCTGAACGGAACTTGCTACCACTTCAGGTAAGTTTTGGCCCCCCAGCGCTTCAGAGACACCAATGCCGTTCCAACCGCCTTCTACGTAGGCATGATAGGCTGCAGCGAACCCTTCTGGCGTGGTCACGCTGCCATCTGTATGGCGTTTAGCTCCTAACTGATCACCAACGCTATTCAGTGGCCCCCACACATCGCCGGCGAGTTTTGCCGCCTCTTCCAACACCGCCTCCACAAGATCAGGGGAGGCCTCTTCAAAGCCAGGCAGCGCAAGCGAGCGATGCGCCAGCATCTCTTCAAGTACAAAGCATAGGTCGCGTACCGGCGCAGCATAATAATTCATGGCAAAACCTCAGGCAAAGACGGTGATAATAGGCTATTAGCAAAAACACTACATAGAATAGTAGTTTCACTACTTTTATCACGCCATTAGTCCAAGGTCTCACCTAGGCAAATAATATCCGCTATTTATTTGCGCCCCCCCACCTGCTCAACGTCATCGTAGTATGCAATATGGGTTTCATCTTCAGCAGGAGGCCCAACAACCGGTTCAGCGACATCTACCTCAGGCACAACGTCTGAAAGGTCTTCTAAGTGCTCGTGTTCAAGAGCCCCCTGCATCAATTCCTCGGTGACCACCAGTTCAGCACCCGCATTTGACATGGGTGTGGTCGGTGTAAAAGGTGCCACCGGCACCGGAGCAGGACGGACGCTACGACGCCAGCTGAAAAACAGTAAGAAAAACAGGCTAAGCGAGCCAAACGCCCAAAACAGCCCAGCATCGCCCATGGCAGTCATTACGGGGGAGATCATTAGCGGGCTGATGGTTGCACCGATGGAGTTAATCAATAAAAGCCCCTGGCTCATACGCACCAGCGCGCCTGCCGGCGCACGGTCAGCCGCATGACTCACCGCCACTGGGTACAGCGCAAACACCCCACCGCCGAGCAAAAACAGTAATCCCGCCAGCAAAGGCGTCGAAAGCGGCAGCCACAGCATAGCGGCTGAAATCACCACACAAAAAGCGCTGATACCGATCAACACCATCTGACGATCGTGGCGGTCTGACCAACGCCCAATCGGGTACTGCAACAGCATGGCGCCCAAAATGACCACTGCCATCATTTGGCCTACTTGGTTAACGCTCATGCCATTGCGCTGTAGGTAAAGCGGCAGTAGCGTATAAGCCGCCGCCACGACCATACCCGAACCTAAGCTTCCCATCACACCAGTGGGCGTCATGGTAATCAGACGGAGGGGCGGCAGCGGCTCAGCATGTTCGATCAGTGGCGAAACACGTGGAATCATCGCCATGGGCAGCACAGATAAAGAGGCTAGTAAGCCAATCACCATGAAGGGGGCGGTGTCCCCCATGGCACTCGTCACCCCCAGCAACAGCTGTCCCACCACACCCGCGGCATAGAGCGAAATCATATAAAGCGCCAGCAGACGGCCGCGCACTTTTTGATCTCCCGAGGTAAGCAGCCAGCTTTCAATGACCAGGTAGACGCCCACAGTGGCCCAGCCACCTATTAGGCGCAGGCCAAACCAAGCCCATGGATCAAAGAAAAGCCCCTGCAACAACACAGTGACCGCCACAAGAGAAGCAAAGCTGCCGTAGGCTCGGATATGACCAATGCGTAGTAGCAAGCGGTCATTGAACATGGCCCCCAGAGCCAAGCCAATGAAGTAGGCTGACGAGACAATCCCGATTACCGTGGCAGACTCGCCTGCAGCGTCTAGTCGCACGGTAATTAAGGTAGCAAGAAAGCCATTGCCAATCCCAAGAATAAACAGCCCTAAAAGGGGTGCTAGCGCCATGGCTAGAAGTTGCCGCGACATGTATACCTCACCTTGCCTGAATAAAGGGTGGCCCGAATAACGAATAGCCCGAACAACATGTGGTTAGCCGTTAGCACGCCTATCTCAAGCCCGCACATCGCATCAGGCAGGCAGAAAACGGGCGCGCAATTATTGCTTTCAATGTCATAAAGTCAATGCTTTTTCACAGCCTTGATATATAAATTAGTGCTTTCTACAAATTACTGTGTCATTGCCAGGAAATTCCACTGAAAAGCCTTGTTGATCAGCCCACCAGTAAAACGTCGCCTCGCTAAAAAAACATACATGCGTCGGGTCATTAATATAGTGCCAGCGACTAAAAGCCTCCCGGGTAGTCACCCGTTTTGTCATCAGCCCAAGGTAGCCACCCGGCGTAAGTTTTGCGGCCAGCTGTGCAAGCACTACGCCAGGAGCGGAGAGATGCTCCATCACTTCGGTGGCGGTAATAAAATCATAGTGGCGATTTAGCACTTCCTCGTGAGGTGCGTAGTAAATATCATAAACGTCCATGACATGTCCGGCCTCTTCAAACATCACCGAAAGTGTCGGACCTGGGCCTGAGCCAAAGTCCAGCCCACGGGCGCCTGGCGGCAGCTTTGCCACTAGCGGATCAAATAAACGCCCCAGAAAATGTCGATATCCCGTATCATGCGGCGAATTCTGGTGCTGGTCGTACTCATTTTTTTCTTCTGCTGCCGTTAAATGCTGCTCAGTAGGCACAAACACCAGCACACACGTGGCACACTGGTAATAGTCACGACGACAGTCTTGGTGATAAAGCGCAGGGTCAGGCGTACTGCATAACGGGCAACGTCGCATTATCGTATTCTCTTGTCTTACGTTTGTATTAAGGAAGGTGGCATGCTCACAGGTTTAGATCATCTTGTGGTGACAGTGACCGATATGGGTCGCGCAGTAGATTTTTACTCCCGCGTGCTGGGGCTGGATGTGCGTTACCGGGATGCCCAGCGGGTAGATTTGATGCTTGGCGATACCGCCCTACGGCTGCACCAAACAGATACTGACATCGCTCCCGTGTCAGCCACACCGACACCTGGCAGCCTCGACTTATGCCTACGCTGCCAATTGCCATTGGATGAGTTTAAGCATCATCTAGATGCATTGGCGATTGATGTCGAGCTAGGCCCGGTGGCACGCCAGGGCGCCAATGGTCCCATTGAGTCAATTTATCTACGCGACCCGGATGGCAACTTACTGGAAATTTGCCGCCCCTCTGTCCGTGAGCAGCCAACTAGCGTCTATTAATGCGATGCTCCGTTTACCACGCTATCATAGTGTGCTTAAACAGTGCCCGTAGGGCGCTATGTTGTACAACAGCTTGTTATATCGAATACAGATAAGGATTGGTCATGCGCGACAACGCAAATGATGCGCCAATTGAGGGCGAAGTGATTAGCAGTAAAACAAGTGCAGATCAAACGTCTCACGAACAGCCAGCCAATGAAGTGTCACCACAGCCTGATACCACAATGGCCATGGTTATTTACGCTCTCTACTTAGCCAGCTTCGTGGTGGGGTTTACCGCAATTATCGGTGTCATTATTGCTTATGTGTACCGCGGTAAAGGCCCTGCTTGGCTGGATGAGCACTACCGCTATCAGGTGCGTACTTTTTGGATCGGCCTGCTTTACGGTAGCGTGGCTACGATACTGACACTCATACTGATTGGCTTCCCACTACTGCTAGCACTAGCGGTATGGTTTATCGTGCGCTGTGTAAAAGGCTTTAAAGGTCTGCAGGAAAAACGCGCACCCTCCAATGTGGACAGCTGGCTACTTTAAGGTATGACCCAAGAAGCTCCCCCCACGCGCAAGCGTGTTTCCCGAGCAAGCGCTATCGCCAAGCTTTGGAAATCACTCTCCCATTGGCCGATCGCCAGACTGTGGCGGTTCGCTGCCCTGCTGGGCCCGCTTGTGTATTACTTTAGTAAACGAGAACGCCAGATAACCAATATCAACCTTGGCGTTGTTTACCCAAATGCCACTAAAAACGAGCGTAACATACTCGCCAAACAGAGCTTAAAGCACTCAGCAGCGACTATGCTGGAGCTGGGCTATGCCTGGATGGCAGCGCCGGAAAAGGTTCAAGCGAGCATCCTGTCGGTTCATGGCCGTGACAAATTGGATAGTGCCCGGGCTGAAGGCCGCGGCGTTATTGTGCTGGCCCCACACTTTGGCAACTGGGAAGTGCTTAATTTCTGGCTATCAAGCCACTTTCCTTTCACCGCCATGTACGAACCGCCAAAAATTGCTGATTTAGAGTCAGTCACCCGCCATGGCCGTGAACGCATGGGAGCAAGCTTAGTGCCTACTAACCCCCGTGGTGTGGCTGCGCTACTAAAAGCACTTAAGCGAAGCGAAGCTATTGGTATCCTACCTGACCAGGAACCTGCCTGGGGCAGTGGTGTATTTGCGCCTTTTTTTGGGCGTGAGGCTTATACCGCGACCCTGCTACCCAAGTTGGTGGCCCGCACCCAGTCGAGGGTAGTTACAGGGGTGGCATTACGGATCCCTGGAAAGGGGTTTGAAATTCACTTTCTCGATGCTGATGAGCGTGTGTACAGCGCTGATGACGTAATCTCTGCCACCGGTGTAAACGCAAGTGTAGAAGCGTCGATTGCTCTGGAACCAGCTCAATATCAGTGGGAATACAAGCGCTATCGCAAGGTAATAGAAGAGCAGCAAGGGCTTGCTAACGCCAACGACTTCCGGCTCTACTGAATGTTAACGAGGTAATCTATGACCCAGCGCTATATCCCTAAAGAGGATACTCGACCGCCGCAAATTATTTATGCACTCTACTTAGCTGGCTTGGTTACCGCCAATATCACCATGCTGATTGGCATTATCATCGCCTATGTCTACCGCAAAGAAGCCGCCCCTTGGCTACAGCCCCACTACCGCTATCTAATTCGCACCTTCTGGATTGGCAGTCTCTACTTTATTGTCACATTCACCCTTAGCCTGATGTTAGTAGGCACCTTGCTGTGGCCGCTTTTGGTAGTCTGGCTGGGTGTACGCTGCATTCTTGGCTGGCTAGCCGTACGCAAAGGTGAACCACCAGCTCGCCCTGGTAGCTGGCTCTGGTAGCTAGCCCTTACAACTGGCTTTGATAGCACCCGTGATTAGGTGCCATCTGGTGAACTAGTACTTGATGAGCTAGCACTTGATGAGCTAGCACTTGATGAGCTAGCACTTGATGAGCTAGCACTTGATGAGTTAGTACTTAATGAGTTAGTACTTGATGAGTTAGCCCCTGGTGAAATAACACGCGAAAAAGCATGAGTAGTACAAGAAAAAAACATAAATAGCGGTAGAGAATAGGGTGGTTTATTCCACCCTACTCATCACTGTGTCGGGCATATACGTCGTCCAGGCGCTCGATGTCATCCTCCCCTAAATAGCTACCCGACTGCACTTCGATCAGTTCCAAGGGAATCTTTCCGAGGTTTTCTAAGCGATGCGGCACGCCAATGGGAATATAAGTGGACTGGTTCTCACTGACCAAGAAGGTGCGCTCATTGATGGTGACTTGTGCAGTGCCGCTCACTACTACCCAGTGCTCGGCTCGATGGTGATGGCGCTGTAGTGACAGCCGCCCGCCGGGTTTCACAGTGATATGCTTTACCTGATAGCGCTCACCACTATCCATGGCTTGGAAGCTGCCCCATGGACGATGTACCTGTGCCGCCGTATTAACCTCACCACGGCCAGCTTCTGACAGTGTTGCCACTAGGTGTTTTACCTGCTGGGCATAATCACGGTGTGCGACCAGTACGCTGTCAGGGGTTTCAACCACCACTAAATCTTCCACGCCAAGGGTAGCCACTAAACGGTACTCGGCTATCACTAAGGAGCGGTGAGTATCACGTAGTACACCGTCCCCCTGTACAACGTTGCCAGCTGCATCGGTGGGCAGGGTCGCCCACAGCGCATCAAAACTGCCAATATCGCTCCACTGTGCATCTAATGGCACAACCGCCGCATGTTCGCAGTGCTCCATTACAGCGTAATCAATCGATTCACTTGAACAGCTGAGAAAGGCCTCTTCGCCCAACCGTAAAAAATCCAAATCACGATGAGATTGCAGAACAGCCGCCTCACAGGCACTCAACATAGCTGGTTGCAATACCTCCAGCTGTTCAAGATAGCTGGAAGCCCGCAGTAAAAACATACCGCTATTCCACAAGGTATTGCCTGCCTCTAGCATCTCTCGCGCATGCTCAACACAAGGTTTCTCAATAAACGCTGCTATATGGTGCCCTCCGCCTAACAGGCTACCGCAGGCGATATAGCCATAGCCTGTTTCCGGGTAGCTAGGCACAACCCCAAAGGTGACCAGATAACCTGCCTCTGCAAGGGGGACTGCAGTGCGAACACTGCTATAAAAGGCGTTAAGATCTCCAATAACATGATCAGCAGGAAGTACTAGAAGTAGCGGATCATCTCCCGCTTGGCGTGCGATTAGCGCAGCACAGGCAATCGCTGGAGCGGTATTGCGCCCTTCAGGCTCAAGCACAAGCGAGCCTGCATAGCCGCTTTCCCGAAGTTGCTCTGCCATTAAAAAACGGTGGGCATGGTGCCCCATCAAAATAGGCGGTAACGACTCCAAGCCTTCCAAACGGGCCAATGTTTGCTGTAGTAAGCTCTGCGAGGAGGTTAAGCGCAAAAACTGTTTGGGCATCTGCTCCCGGGAGAGCGGCCATAGCCGTGTACCACTTCCACCGCTGAGGATAACCGGCTGGATCATGGTGCCATCCTTGTTTGTGTGGCCGAAGGGCCAAAATCTTCCTGTAACCAGTGGCGCAGCTGGCTCATTTTTGAAGCACGCTCAGTATTCTCCAAGACTGGCAGCATGCCATCGATAAAACCACGTGCACGAAATGGTGCTAATAGCGCCGGATCTCCACTAATAATATGTACGGGTACCGCAGCACTGGCATTTTCACCGGTAATCAACGGTGCAGCCTGATGGTCACCCAGTATAATCAGTAGCGTATTATCATCCACAACCCTCTCGGCCCAGCGGCCAGTAACTTTTACAGAGTAGTCTACCGACCAGGCGTAATGGTCACGAATACGCTCTATATCTCGCCAAACAACCTCTGGTGGGTCGCCTGCATGCTCCCAAGGTGCAAAAATGCGGCCATCCCCTATCATCGCCCAGTTTTCCAATACCGGTAGAATAGGCGTCCAAGGGGCATGGCTTGAAATGAGTGCTAACTGAGCGAATACTGGGCTTTCCCTCAGAAGATGCCGCTGGGTGTAGTCGAGGGTAAATTGATCAGGCATAGTCACCCAGTGCAGCGGCGGACCTGCGTAAGGAATATCCTTCGCAGCCGCTATTGTATCAAAACCATAGGCCTCCCCTTCAGGCCATGCCAACGTAATCGCGGGCATTACACTGAGCGTGCGCTGCCCCGTCGAACGAAAATCATCAACCAGGGTGGAATGACCACTCTCCAGCATTAGCCGATACCACAATTGGTTATCAATCCATCGCCCGCTGAGCACCGTCGCATGTGCCAGCCATGACTGACCACCACGTATAGGCGCCTCCAGCAACCCCGATACAACGTGGAGGTCACGGTCGGCCAGCCGATGCTCTATCTCCATAAGTGTTGGCAAAATCTGTCCGCTATAGCGGGGATTATCAATCGCCGAGATACCGTAAGACTCGATAAAGGTTAAAAGAACATTACGCCCTTCAAGGCCAGGTAGTGGTTTTGCGCTAATGGGAGAGGTTTCGAGCTGCTCACTAAACGCATGACGCGCATAGTGGGTAGCCACAACCTGCTCCCACTGAAAGCGCGTGGTGTTCACCGCAGGGAGCGTTGACTGAGGTACCAGCCGGTTGCCATTCGCTTCAAGCAGAGTGAAGAGCATTGCCGTGCCAAGAAGCAGTATCGCCACACTACCTTGAGGGCTCCTTAACGATAAATGCGCAGCCGGTAACAGCAACTTCACAAGGCCCCATAGAGTGGCTAGTGCCAACAAAACAGCTAATAGCATCAGGAAAACCGCTGCCAGTTGGCCTACATTACCTACCAGAAGGTGGTAAACAGCGCGCACCAGCGGCAGATCTAAATAGAGGTTCAACGATCGACCAAAAGCCGCATGGGTAGCAGCATCGCCAAGATTGGCAGCCGTTACCAATAACAGCCATAAAATAACCATCACCGTTAGCAAGCGACGTGGGAGACTTGGCGGAATAAGCCGCATAGCGGCTGCGATTACCCACGCTTCCCAGGCAATGAGTGGTGAGCCTATCTCGCCAAAACGCCACCACAACGGCACCACAAGCAGACAATTCAGGGCAAAGGCAGTAAACAAAAGACGAAGCATTGGCACCTCAATCGCCCGAGAAGAGTGATTGCCTAACCAAAAAGCACGGTAGGACATGGAAGTAATGTAGTGCTGAACTGGGCTGACAACCTATCGAGCCTATTACTATTTTAACTTTTATGCTGAGTTAAACATCAAAATAGCGATGAATATGTATACCCAACCACACAAGCGTATAACTTTTGTTGAGATATTTCATATACTGTTTCTATTGGCTCTATTTTTCCGTCACCGAAAGGAACTCGCTCATGGATGCTTGTCCGGCCACAAGGTGGATATTGTCATTAAGTTGCTTAATCACTCTTAATGCCACTGCCAATGATGATGAGATATTCAACCAAGTCATCAAGCGTGCTCAATCATTAGCCGAGGCGCCCTACCAAGCACCTGACGTTTCGCTGCCCAGCACGCTTCAGGAGTTGAGCTACGATGACTACCGACAAATTCGCTTTAACCCTGAGCGGGCATACTGGCAGGATGAAAGCCCTTTCTCTCTCCAGCTTTTCCATAGTGGCTTTCTATTTCAAACACCAGTCAAAATTAACATTATTGATAGCAGCAACATTTCTGCCCTGCCCTTTTCAACCGATGACTTTAACTACGATGGCGAGGCCAGCAGCCTGCTTGAACACGATCTAACCGGCAGCGGCCATGCGGGCTTTCGCTTGCACTATCCAATTAATACTGACCAGTATGCCGACGAATTCGCCGTTTTTCTGGGTGCCAGCTACTTCCGCTTGATTGGCAGTGAACAGGTCTACGGTTTATCCACCCGTGGGATAGCGATTGATACCGCTTCCCCAAAGGGAGAGGAGTTTCCCACCTTCCGTGAGTTTTGGCTCTACAAACCGCACAAAGAGAGCAGCACGTTCACACTGCTCGCACTGATGGATAGCCCTTCACTCAGCGGTGCCTACCGATTTGTCATCCAGCCCGGTGAAAACACCCACGCAGAGATAGAGGCAATGCTGTTTGCACGGAAAGACATCGACAAGCTCGGCATTGCGCCCTTAACCAGCATGTTTACCTTCGGTGAAATTAGTCCTGAACGGCCTGATGACTTTCGCTCCCAGGTTCATGACTCCGACGGGCTGCTGATCCACACAGGTGCCGACGAATGGATCTGGCGGCCACTTAGTAACCCATCTGAGGTGCATATTTCAGCTTTCTTGGATAATGCCCCTAATGGATTTGGTTTAATGCAGCGAGAGAGGGATTTCAGCCGCTACCTGGATTTAGAAGCCCACTACCACCGCCGTCCCAGCCAGTGGGTGGAACCAATTGAAAGCTGGGGCGCGGGCCATGTGGAGCTGGTAGAAATACCAACCCCTGATGAAACCCACGACAACATTGTGGCGTATTGGGTCGCGGAGGATACCTTACGCGCTGGTGAATCACGTCGCCTGCACTACCGCACCTATACACTGAACACTCAGCCTGATGAACACACGCTGGGGCAAGTGATTCGCACCCGCCATGGCAGTGCGGCCGTTCCAGGTCAGCAGGACTCCTCTTCTGCCAACCAGCGCCAGTTCATTGTCGATTTCCAAGGTGGTGTGCTTAAAGACATTGCTCCTGATCAACCGGTTGAGATCGATATCAGCTCACTGTCTGGAGAGATACTGCTCCCCCAGGTAACCACGCTACCCGAAGGTGGCTGGCGAGCCCGTTTCAGGATCCCCGTTGATAGCTCGCCGAATGATATTCGGTTGCGGCTGCAGCTGAATAACGAGCCTGTCAGCGAAACCTGGAACTACGTATGGTATCCCGATGCCTGAAAACCGCGAGGAAACTCACCCCATACCTTGGCTACAGTGCCGCCGCCTTGTTTTTGCGGTTGTGGTAGTGGGTAGCAGCATTGCAGGCTGCATAGCCATGGCGCAGGTGGTAACTCACTTACCCCTGGGCTGGCAGGTTGCGATGCTTACGTTATTTGCACTCACTTTTAGCTGGATTGCCCTAGCTTTCTGGGGAGCTGTCTGTGGCTTTGTGCTCTGCGCCCTGCGCCGTGACCCGCTAAGCCTACGCCGCCAGCCCCTATATCCCGCAAGTATTAATCAGCTAATCAGCCGAACAGTGCTGGTGATGCCAATCTATGCAGAGCCCCCCATACCCACCATTGCTGGTCTAGAAGCTACTTGTCGCTCGCTGCTAAAAAAGGCTGATACCCCAGGAGCAGCTTCTGCCATCCGCAACCACATTGAGGTATTTATTCTCAGTGACACTCAGAATATGGCCCAAGTCCAGGAAGAGGCCAACCACGTGGCTGCCTTGCAACAGCGCCTCTCAGGGCAGATAAATGTTTACTACCGTCGGCGCCCAAATAATCATGGCCGTAAAGCAGGCAATATCGCTGAATTCTGCCGCCGCTGGGGCCGTCGTTACGACTTCCTGGTGGTGCTGGATGCCGACAGTTTGATGAGCGGCACAACACTTTTACACTTAATTAACCGCATGCAGTATCAGCCCAGGGTCGGCCTCATTCAAACCGTACCGCTGCCAGTGGGGCAACGCACTCTATTTGGCCGTTTTAGCCAATTGGCATCAGCACTTTATAGCCCTATGCTAGCGGCAGGACAAAGCTTTTGGCAGGGCGACGCCGCTAACTATTGGGGGCATAATGCAATTATTCGTACCCGTGCTTTTATGGCCCATGCCGGTCTACCTAGCCTTTCAGGTAAGCCACCTCTAGGTGGCGAACTGCTCAGCCATGATTTTGTAGAGGCAGCGCTACTTAAACGTGGTGGCTGGCAAGTGCTGCTGGATACGGCAGCCACAACCTCCATACCACATCCCCCTTACGCTAGCGCATCCCATCATAGCTTTGAGGCAATGCCCAGCAACTTACTCGACTTTGCTAAGCGCGACCGCCGCTGGCTACAGGGCAACCTACAGCATCTACGGTTACTGTCAGGCGCTGGACTTCACCCGATTAGCCGTTTGCACTTCTTTTTTGGAGCCTTCGCTTTTCTCTCATCACTAGTGTGGCTAGGACTTTTGCTCTGCACCAGCATCCTGGTGGGGTATCAGGCACTAGACTCTCAACCTAGCCATTACTTGCCTCATGCACTCTCTCTTGGGCTGCTAAGTGTGACGTTGGGAATGCTAGTAGCTCCCAAGCTACTAAGCCTTTTATTAGCCTGCTGGCAGTGCCCTCACAGCTTTGGCGGGCGCCTGCGGCTTATTGCCAGCACGCTGTTAGAGATTCTATTTGCCGCTTTGATAGCCCCGTTAATGATGGCTTGGCATAGCCTTTTTATCGTGAACGTACTGATAGGGCGAGCAATTGACTGGCAAACTCAGCACCGCGGCGAGCGTTCGCTAAGCTGGCAAGAGTGCTGGCGCCACGCAGGCTGGATGACCCTCGTCGGTGTTGCCTGGGCGGGCATGCTGGTACTTTTTTCACCGTCCGCGTTTGGCTGGCTCACGCCTGCCTGGCTAGGACTCATCGCTGCAGTGCCAATCGTCAAATATACCAGCAGCACTACCTGGGGCAGAGCGATTAGTCATAAAGGAGGATTACTCCGCACGCCCAGTGCTGTAATAAGGCCAGCTCTCCTAACAGACTTTTCGGCTCTCAGCCACCAACCACTCAGCGAGCGCCTCTGTCATAAGAGCGTACTCAAACCACCGCCTAGCGAGCTACCTGGCGACATGCCATGTCAGTCATTCCGCCAGTACTCCTCCCAGCCCGCTAAAACTGGCTCCCCATCGGCTAAGGAGCCTAATTAATGCTTGCTGCTTTTTTGCAACAACTGCGCAGTGCCAGTGGCATGACACGTTCGCTATTTATCTACTGGCGCCCGGGACGACAGCAGGGCCTGAAACGTCTATATCGCCCGTTTATTCAACCCGGCGATGTGGCCTTTGATATAGGGGCCCATTTAGGTGACCGCAGCGCGGCCTTTCACGCATTGGGTGCCCGTGTCGTGGCGTTAGAGCCACAGCCATCCCTGGTCAAGTGGTTTAAACGGCTACTTAACCGCCCAGGCATCACACTCTTACCGTTAGCCGCTGGGCCACAGCCCGGCTTTGCAGATATCGCTATTAGCGTTGCTAACCCTACCCTCTCGACCCTTGCCAGCGAGTGGCGCAGCCGGATAGGTGCACGTAATCCTGGCTTTCGCCAAGTGCAGTGGGAGGAGCAATTACGGGTAGAAGTCACCACACTGGATCAACTCATCGCCACTTACGGCGAGCCTAGCTTTATTAAGATTGACGTTGAGGGCTTTGAAGCCGAAGTGCTGATGGGACTTAACCATCCAGTTGCCGCACTTTCGGTGGAGTTTGTCGCTGGTGTGTTAGAAGTTAGCCACGCTTGCGTAGAACAACTATCTCGCCTAGGCGACTACCGCTTCAACGCCATTGCCGGTGAACAACGCAGGTTTCGCTGGCAACATTGGCAATCACCCGAAGCGCTCATTAAGTGGCTGGACGATGGCGCTGACGGGCTGGCTTCTGGGGACATTTACGCCTGCCGAAGCGACCACCACTTGCTCAACACGCCCGACTCACATCTCTAACCATGGGTAGCATCACACATGATTTATCACTGGAAAGCCCTAACCTCCCCCCGGCTGGCGGCTATCGCCCACGGCAATCCCGTGGCAATCATCACTCTCGGTGCCATTGAGCAGCACGGTACGCACCTACCGCTGGGTACCGATCTCATCATTGGGGAAGGCTTGCAGACCGCTATGCTGAGCATGATCGACCCCAGCATTGATGTGCTTTGCCTACCGGCTATTGCCGTAGGTGCTAGCGATGAACATGCTGGTTTTGCAGGAACACTAAGCCTGCCTGCTCCACTCGCCATCGCCACGCTAGAAGCTTACGGAGAAAGTATTGCCCGCTCAGGCATAAAAAAACTGGTGCTAATTAACAGCCACGGAGGCAATAAAGCGGTGATGGATTTGGCAGCACTAACCCTTCGGCAGCGCTTTGCCATGCGCGTCGTGAAAGCCACTTATACACGACTGCCAGCGCTTGAAGGCGCCATTGACGCGGCTGAGCTGCGCTACGGTTTGCATGGTGGGCTGCTAGAAACCGCAATGATGTACTATTTAGCCCCCTCGCTGGTTACACTGGATGGCTATCAACCTACACCACCGGCAGCGCCTCAGAACGGTACGCTTGTCAGCCCTGAAGGCAGTGCTGCTTTTGCTTGGTTAGCAGAGGATTTAAGTGCCCAGGGCGTTGCAGGAGATGCTACCGGTACCAACGCCACACTGGGTGAACGACTGGTGAAGCACTATGCTACGCAGCTGGCCCAAGTGGTGGCCGAAACAGCTTACTTGCCACCACTGCCAGCCAGCCGCTAAATGCGCTACCGCCCACGACCTTCAAGCACATCATCCAGATAGTGTCCCGCTCGGTTGGCCTTAGCGCTTAAATAACGGTGGTTATGGTCGGTCACACTGCCATACAGCGCCTGGCGGGACACTACTTCAATGCCACCCTCACGTAACGCTGCCATTTTCAGTGGGTTGTTGGTTAGTAGCTGTACTTTATTGATATCCAAGGCATTAAGCATATCTACCGCAACTGCGTACTGGCGCTCGTCATCACCAAAACCGAGCACTTGGTCAGCATCCACGGTGTCCAAGCCACTATCTTGCAGGGTATAAGCACGCAACTTGTTGGCTAAGCCGATACCCCGCCCCTCCTGGGCTAAATAAAGCAATACGCCACCACCCATGGCTTGAATATCGGCTACGGCGTTACGTAGCTGCTCTCCACAGTCACAGCGTAAACTGCCAAATAGGTCGCCAGTTAAACAGGCAGAGTGCATACGCAACGGCACTGCACCTGGGAGGCTGTCGAGCTGTCCAATGACGACGGCCACGTGCTCACGCAGTCCATCTGGCTCACGAAACAGCACAAAGCGGCTTTCTGCTGCACTCTCCAAAGGAATACGTGCCTCGCTAACCCGCTTCAACATCCCGGGGGCACCTGCTAAGCACTTCTCTGCATCCTGGGCATTAACCTCCAACAGTTCACCACTTGCCAACTGCTGAGCAATACGCGCAGCTGCTGGTGCACTTATTTCGGCACACAACGCAGCGGGAATTAATAGTGCACGGCGCATTAACGCCACGGCTCCTCGCTCACCAACGCCCGCAGGCTGCAGCCCATTCAACAGCGTAGAAGAGAATGGTGTGCTCTCTCGGGATAGCGCCAAACGGTGTAAGTCAGCTTCACTAAAGTGCTCCGTTAGCGGCAAACAGGCCGCATCAGCTGTTATCGCTACTCCCATAGCATCAAGCCGGTGGCGTGTTAGTACCAAGGCTGGATGCGAACCGGATAACTCAGCCAAGCTATCAACCGATGCACAGCCTTCTAACGCTTGCACCAGCAAGCGCTTATCGCCGGTGTTTAGTACCACCGGAAGGCCACGACGAATATCGAAGATAGCGCGTTCAATGTGATACATGTAGGCCTCCAGGTTGCCTTATGTAATGGGCAAGGTGCGCTTGCGTTGGGCAACACGGCCCCGCATGATGAAGTAATTCAGTTTGTGTGGAAGCGTTATGCCCGACTCCAATGGTGTTAAAACGTCTGCGCATACAGATGGCAGCATTATTGACTGTGATACTGCGTGGCGTTGGCTGACGGCTATACGCCTGGGTATGCCCAGCAGCGTTAGCATCACCCTTAGCGGCAAACAAGGCTGGCACAGCCAGATCACGGTGACAGATGCCGCCCGTGACCTGCTGGACTGTCTGACACCGCTGGCCGCCCAGTCGCACTGGACCATTGCTCAGTTGGGGCAAAGCCTTGATGGGCGAATTGCCACGGAAAGCGGCCACTCTCACTACATCAACGGCTTTGAAAGCCTGGTACATTTGCACCGTCTGCGGGCGCTGGCCGATGCAGTGGTAGTCGGCGCGGGCACTGCTGCCGCTGATAATCCCCAGCTGACCGTACGTCACGTTTCCGGCACGCACCCTGTACGGGTTGTTATTGACCCACGGGGCAGGGTTCCTGCCGAGCTGTCGGTGTTCACCTCTGCCACTGCGCCTACGCTGCATATCACCGGACCAAACGTTAACACCACCCCAAGCACTGCCGAGCAGTGCGTGCTGCCACTTAATACCCATGGGCAGTTCAACCCGCACGATGTCATCACGCTGCTGGTTGAACGTGGCTTGACTCGAATATTGGTGGAAGGGGGTGGCATCACTGTGTCGCAATTTATTGAAGCAGACGCGGTAGAGCGCTTGCACCTGCTGGTCGCGCCACTGCTGATTGGTTCCGGCAGGCCTGGCCTGCAAATGACGCCTATTGATACCTTGGAGAGCGCCTTGCGCCCGGCGATGCGTACTTTCCGGTGTGGAAAGGACATGCTGTTTGATGTTCAACTGCGTGGAAGCACCTGAAGAGTCTGCAGCGGGAACAGCCGACGTGGAAGAATCAGGAGGTAGCAAGGATGGTGGCGTCGCCTTAGAGCGCTTGGCAAGCGCCACCCAGAGACCAGGTAGGCTAGAGAGTAGAACAAGCACCCCATAAGCCAGCGAAACTGCTACTCCTTGAGCGGAGGGCAAACCAACAAACACCCAAATGCCCGCTGCAGCACCTTCACGTAGCCCCCAGCCAGCTATCGATAACGGCACCAGCATCGCCAGTAACAATACCGGTGCCAACGCAAGAATATTCACCGCAGCGAGTTCAATACCAATGGCTCGTGCGGCGCATACCATCACCAACCCATAGCTAAACACAATGGCTAGTGATGAGAGCAGTTGCCAAGGCCATACACGACGCTGAAATAATCCACGTCGCATATCCCGCCATAAAGTGATGCTCCACGCAGGCAGTTGAATAAGAGCAGTACGCCGATGCCAGACAACTCCACTCCCCGCCACGACAACCAACAACAGCACAACCAGCACTAGGCAGAGCAGTACCGTCGTGCCTAACGCCGCCTGCCATAGAGGCGATGACAACAGGGCAGCTAAGGTTAATAGCGCAACAGCCACTTGGCCTGAGGCACGCTCAATCACGACTGCCCGCCAAGCGCTCCCCCTGGAGGCCACTTGCCCTGCATGGCGATAGGCGCGCCCAGCGTCCCCCAATACACCACCCGGTAACAGTTGATTAACCAGCAGTGCCAAGTAGTATTCCCGCAAGGCATAACCGTAGCGCAGCGGCACATCAACAAGCCCTGCCGTAAACTTCCAGCGCCAAGCGCTCAGCATTATCTGCAGTACGCTAATCACCAGCGCCAGCACCAACCAGCCAACAGAGAAACGCTGCACTTCGGCGATCACTGCTCCTGGCTCTACCCAGAACGCTACAGCTACCAACAGCCCTAAGCTAACCAGCCCTCGTTGCAACCAGGGGTAGCGTAAATAGCGCCCAGCTTTCATGGGTTATGCCTCAACCGCTGGCAGCGCCAGCAGATCGCGGTGGCCAACCCAAATACCCACGCTGCCCTCATTAACAGACCGCTGCCGGCCATCCCTCCACTGGTCAATGCGAGTAGCAGCCCCTGGGGCCTGTTCGACAGCCGCGGCTGCCCACCCGCTAATCAGTGCATGCATTAATGGCCGCACCGCTGGGTCGCTTGCCTTAAGCTGCCACGGTGTATCTGCCTCACTCACCCGATACCCTTGCTGCTTGAAGGCATGCGCCAGCTCGCCATGGGCATTCCCCCCCAAGGCATTTCCAAGGCCTTTATCACGCTGTTGATGGGTCTTAAACAGGTCAAGCAACCAACGGTCTTCATCACTGTCGAGTGGCCCAAACTGCAGATCGGTGAAGTACCATTCGCCAGTAACACTCATAGCCACCAGCAGCCCTTGTCGGTGTTTAACGCAGTGACTCACCAGTTCATCTATCCACTCACGAGAGACAAGATCCAATAACGCTGAAGCAGTGACCAAGTGGGCATTCTCCAGCGCCGGGTGCACAAGTGTCGCCAGCGATACACAATGGCTTTCCACTGAAATAGGCTGCTCCCTGGCATCGCGCAGCTTCAACACACGCTGACGTGCCTCTCTCAGTAAGCCAGCATCGTGGTCAAACAGCATCCAGTGCTGTTTGCCAGAAAACAGGGGGGCCAAAAACTGCATATTACTGCCGCGCCCACAGCCCAAATCTGCGATATAGGCAGTACACTCCTCCTTGCTGTTACTGTTACTGTTACTGTGTGTAGCAAGCCACGAAGCCGCCGCTTGAGCGAGTTTCTGGCTACGCCCAGTAACGTCAACGCTTTCACGCAACGCTAACCAATCTGCCTGAAACTGGCTCCCCGCGGCCAGCTCTTGCGCCAGCGCTGGAGAGAGCGGCGTCAACGCCTCTGCAAATGACACTCCTGCAGCCTGCCAATCGTTCAAGCTGTCCCGTGCTACGGCAGCACCAGCACGAAGTTCGGAGCGCAGCTCAGTGCAGTGACAAAAGCGCTGTAACGCCACCTGCAGCGCATCAATATCCCCAGGCTCAACACTCAAGCCTGCTCCGCTGGGCAGCGTATCCCTCAATGCGCCCCCAGTGGTGGTAATCACCGGCAAACCATGGGCCAAGGCTTCAGTCACTACCATGCCATAGCCTTCATACCAGGAGGGCAAAACCAATGCGTGAGCGCTTTGATATGCTGTTTCAAGCGTGACCGCATCACACTCGCCGTGGAGTACTACGCGGCCTGAAAGCCCGTATTCATCAATAAGTTGCTGAACGCTACGGGTAAACTCTGCATCACGGGCACCACCATAACAATCGCACTGCCAATTACTTGCGCTAACCCCCGCCAGCGCCTTTACCAGAATGTCCTGCCCTTTACGTGGAGTCAGGGTTGCGACACATAGCAGTCGTATAGGCTCATTGGGCTCTGCCGCTGGGCTAATCGGTGCAGCAACGACCCCAGGCTCTACGACACTAATAGGTGCGCTAATGGGTCGCTCATACTGCCTGGCCAGCTCGTTTAAGCGTCGTGCAGTAAACTGACTAGTGACGATCACCCTCGCCACGCTTGCCAAACCAGCTAACTCACTGCGATGAAAATACTCCTGCTCCTCGCTCGTTAGCCCCTGCTCATCTCCCAATGGGTGGTGAAGCAGCGCCGTAATATCGAGCCGGTGGCCGTGGTCGCCAACCACCTCTGGTAATGCCCCCATAGCAAGGCCATCAATAATCACCCGCGCACCTTCGGGCAAGGACTCGAGTGTTGCAACCAGTGCTTGGGCAGCTGTGTCATCCGCATCAGGAAAGCGTCCAGACAGACCTACAACATTCATGCTATAGCCCTGCTCACGTAGTGCGGTGACTATCTGCGCATCATAGATATAGCCACCGGTGCGCTGCTCTGGCTCACCGGCCACGATTAGAGTAAACCGTCGGTTCATAGTGCGCCTTCGTAGCTTGCCCATGCCACGTGGGACTCGTGCAGTTTGATCTCCATGTGAGTGAGCCCTTGGGCAGTAATCCCCATCCGGCCCGCTTTAATAGCAGAGGCCAGTTGATCAAAAATCACCTTCGCCATAAATTCCGTTGTGGTATTACGCCCCTTAAACTCACTCACCTCATCCAGGTTTTGGAAGTTATAGTCCGCCAGTACCTCTTTGACTGTTTCGCTAGCGAGGCCGATATCAATCACGAGCCCATCCTGATCCAACCCAGGGCGCTGAAACACCACATCAACTACATAGGTGGCGCCATGAGTACGCTGGGCAGGGCCAAAAATCTCACCTTTAAAGCTGTGGGCAATCATAAAGTGATCACGAACGCATAAACGATACATAGACACTCCTGTTATCAGAAAAACGCTTGTGGGTAGCGAATGCGGTGGCAAAGTGCGTTGCTGTCAGGGCCAAATAACTGCGGTGCTATGGTCGGAAAATCAGCGAAATCGCTTTCACCGCTAATCAGTGCATCCAGCCGTTGATCGGTGAGTAAATTTAAGGCCAGGGTTAAGCGGCGGCGATAGTCCCAACGGGGCTGTAAAGTCGCGGGCAGTTGCCCAACCTGACTGGCTCTAAGCGTCAGTCTTTGGGAGTGGAAAGCACCGCCTAACGGTAAAGCAACATCCCCCTTGCCAAACCAGCTCATTTCAATCACGCGCCCTTCATTACCCACTAGCCCAAGCCCCAGGCGCAAGCCATCTGGATGGCCGCTGGCATGAATGACGCAGTCTTGATCAGTGGGAGCTTGCTCGGGCGTACAAAAAGCCACACCCAGCTGAGCAGCAAGTACCGCGCGGGCTGGATTAATATCGATTAAATAGACCTCTACGCCAGGAATCTGCGCGCACAAATAGGCGACTAGCGCTCCGACAACCCCCGCCCCCACCACACAAACCCGCTCGCCTAGCATGGGATTTGCATCCCACACACCGTTAATCGCGGTTTCCATATTGGCCGCCAGCACAGCGCGGTAAGCGGGCAACTTTTCGGGCAATGGCAACACCGCATCAGCGGGTACCACGTAGTGGTCTTGGTGTGGGTAAAGGCAAAAAACTGTTTTGTGAAGAAGCTCGCATGGGCCTTGTGCTACACGCCCTACACTGCAGTAGCCATACTTAATGGGGGTGGGAAAGTCACCTGCTTGGTAGGGCGCACGCATGCGTAAAAACTCGCTTTCAGGCACTCGAGCATTAAATACTAACGACTCGGTGCCTCGGCTAATACCGCTATAAAGCGCGTTAACCAGCACCTCGTTCTCCCCTGGAGCCGTTAATGTTTCACACTTTAGCTCGCCAAAGGCGGGACGAGTTATCCAAAAAGCCGTAGCAGTATCAGGCGCCGACATGACATTTCCTTATGGCTGAAATACTTCTTCCATCCTGCAACCCTAGCGCCTATGAAGCGCTGACGCTGCTGTATACCATTACAGCTTAGCGTAGAAAAAACTGGGCACTTAACGCGAGTTAAGCTTTAGGATGGGCTAACGGTCGATAGCAGTTCACAAAATAATTTATTACGTAGACAGTCCCACCACCTTATACAAGAATGGTACATAGAAAAACAATTGCAGCATTTATTTTAACTGCGGCCGAGCGCGCCGATTTGAGAGTAGCCATGCGGTTTTCTTCCAAGGCCCCCTCCTATCTGTTATCCAAGCGGCTATACAGCGCTGCAGAGTTATTACTCGGAGGGCTACTGTTACTGATGGTAGGCAGCGGACTGCCTTCACTGATGGCGACTCCAACGCACTGGACAGTGGCCTATGGTTTGTACGCTTGTATCAGCGTATTAACGCTGCTTTTCTGGCCCTATGGGCAACTGGGGTGGGCAAACCGTGTCACCATGGCGAGAGCAACCTTCGTGGCCATTGTTGCAGGTGGGCTGGTAGCAGATGCTTTCATCGCCGCACGCTGGCAGTGGTTGGCAGTTGCAGTTATCGCTCTAGTTCTAGATGGCCTAGATGGCTGGATTGCTAGACGCACCCACAGCCACTCCTCATTTGGCGCACGCTTTGATATGGAGCTTGATGCCCTACTGATTACCTTACTCTGCGTAGGGCTGCTAAGGCTCGAACCGGTCGGCACATGGGTATTAATGATTGGTGGGATGCGCTATCTGTTTGTGGCGGCCAGTTGGCCTTTCCCATGGTTAAGCAGGCCTCTATTTGCAAGCTTTCGCCGCAAAGCCGTATGCGTTTGGCAAGTGGTCGCGCTGTTGTTGGCCTTAACACCGCTCTCTTCCCCTTTGGCTGCCAACTTACTCGCGCTTAGTGCACTGCTGGCACTGGCCTACTCGTTTGGGTTTGATGTCTGGTGGCTTTACCAAAAAACAAAACAAAGCAAGATACCCTAGTACAATCTCAAGAACTGGAATCTCAAGAACTGGAATCTCAAGAACTGGAATCTCAAGGGCTGGAACCACTTAATCAGGCTTTCAGGCGGGTATGCACCGGAGCTTTATTCGGCATTTTCAGCACCACATAAACAGTACGAAATCACTCACTAACCTCCTCTGCAACGGGCTTTAGTAACCCGTATGTTGGAAAGCGTGAGGACTCCTGTGCTCTTGTGAGAGCACAGGGTTGACGTGCCCAGCCTTGGTTCATATCTGGATCACCACATCATCATAGTCAAACCGAACCTTCGGCAACTCTGAGCTTGTATCGCTTGGACTTCGATGCCCCAACGCCACAATAACTGAAGCCTCAAGCCCCTGTTCTGGCAACTGCAAAGCCTGGTCGTAGGCTCGGTGATCAAAACCTGTCATGGGGCAGCTATCGATTTTCAGCATGGCAGCTGCTGTCAGCAATGTACCCAATGCGATATAGCATTGCTGATGGGCCCACTCCTTTCTCTGCGCCGCTGATTTAGTCGCCAATGCCTGCTGCATATGCTCGGCGTAGCCTGAAACATCCTCATAAGGAGTACCTCGGACCTTCATCAGCTGCTTCACATAACGCTCAACCGTTTGATTGTCGATATTCGAATGAGCTGCAAATATGACCAGATGTGAGCAGTCCACTACTTTTTGCTGCCCAAATGAGTGCGGCAACAGCTCCTGCCGTACAGCTGCGGATTCAATGACGATTATTTTGTAGGGCTGCAAGCCATAGGAAGAAGCACTTTTACGTGCTGCATCAACCAGCGACTCCACAACTTGATTGCTCAGTTTTTCGGAAGAAAATTCACGGACGGCATAACGCCAATCCAAAGCGGCATGTATATCCATTGACCCACTCCTCTAAGATTTTGAAAACGATTTAGGCTTCGTTTGGAGTGGCCACTCTATGAAATTGCATAAGATGATTAAACGTACAGAATAGAACTATATAATTTCCCATTTAGACACAATCAATACCCCTCTACTCCCAATACGGTCTGTCACCTAGATACTGATCGAGATGATCTAGCAACATCCTGACTTTCATTGGCTGCTTACGCCCTGGGGGGAAAAGCGCGTAGACGGTATAATCTTTTGGCGGAAAGTCCTGGAGCAAGGGAATCAGCGATCCGTTTTCTATATCCGGCTGGACTAAAAAGCGCGGCAGCAAACCTATTCCCATACCCCGTAACACGCTTTGACGGATCGCTAGGCTACTATCGACTCGTAAATTACCGTTCACTACTACTTCCTCTCCACCCAGTTCCCAAACTTTGGGCCGATCATGAAGCGTGAACATCAGGCAGTTGTGGCGAGCAAGATCAGCAGGGGTACGAATTTCTGGCGCATGCCCTAAATACTGCGGAGAGGCACAAACAATGTTTCTGGATTTTCTGAGCGGTCTAGCCATCAGGCTTGAGTCCGAGAGAGCGGCGCGCACTCGAATCGCGATATCAACGCCATGCTCCACAAGATCAATCATGCGATCACTGAGCTGCAGCTCAATATCGATTTCCGGGTAGCGATTCAGAAAGCTGTCGATGGCCTCAGCAATATGAGTCACACCAAACGTCATCGGCACATTGACCCGGATCGTTCCTCTAGGCTCCGCTTGCGCCCCTCGGGCTTCCAACTCAGCATCATCCAACTCATCCAGCAGTGCCTGAATGCGTTTCAAAAAACCTCGGCCAGCATCGGTAAGGCTCATTCGGCGAGTCGTCCGGTTAATCAACCGGGTATCGATATCCCGCTCCAGAAAGGCAATGTGCTTACTGACCGTTGCAGCGGTAATATCAAGATCGTCTGCCGCCTTAGTGAAGCTGCCCAATTCTGAGACACGTCGAAAAATCCTCATGGATACTAGCTTGTCAGTGGCCACCCTGCTCCCCAATATTTTTACCAATGTGGAATGAGTATTACTCGCTCCGCACCAGTTATCAATTGAGCCAACACCAGAAAACTAACGCTAAGGTAACTGGTCAGTCAGGTGGCGTAATTTATCTGGATTACGCACGATATACAGTGCCAGGATACGGCCTTCCACCACATCCAGCGTCATGATCTGAGGTAGCCCATCCTGCTCGATAGTTAGCCATCCAGGCAGCCCGTTAACGATCACAGGATTAACCCAGCAGGGGCTGGGCGATCTCGACTTGCGAGCCAACCCTTCGAAAAACCGGCTTATTTTATCGGCTCCGACAATAACTCTTCGTGCTGCAATTCGTTTACCGCCGCCATCAGTATGTAGAGTCGCACTCTCGCTCAACAACTCCTTCAGCTCGGTAATATCGCCACTTCGTGCTGCATCATAGAAACGCTGAGTTAATTGGCTGTGCTCGCCAGCAGTCACCTGATAACTTGGGCGCTCGTCCCGTACTTTTCTGCGAGCCCGGCTGGCAAGCTGGCGACAGCTTGCCTCACTTCGTTCCAGGCTGATGGCAACCTGACCAAAATCCAGCCCGAAAACATCATGTAGCAGAAATGCAGCACGCTCCAAAGGCGATAGCCGCTCTAGCGCCAGCATTAAGGCGAAAGAGACATCGCTGGCCAGGGTCACTGGGTCTACAGGAGTATCCTGAGTTTCCACCAGCGGTTCAGGCAACCAGGGGCCAACATAGACCTCCCGTTGCCGGTGAGTAGCCCTAAGACGATCAAGGCAAAGTCGGCTGGTGATGGTCGTCAGATAAGCGCGCACGTCATTCACTGAAAGATGATCAGCATCGTGCCAGCGCAGGTAGGTATCTTGCACGACGTCTTCCGCCTCGCTCACCGATCCCAGCATACGGTATGCAACCCCAGTGAGATAACGACGCCAGTGATTAAACTGGCGTGCGGACTGCTCCTTCATAGTGGCTGACTCCTGCTGCCCAAGAATGGCAATGGCGTCCACTTCAAACCACACTCCATCAAACAATAGCGATAGTCAGTGGCCATTTTTTGTTTCGTTTGGATGCACCGCACGAAAACCCACACTGATCCGGTTCCAGACGTTAATCGCACCTATCAGTAACGTCAGGTCAACGAGCTCTTTCTCGGTAAAGATCGCCAAGCACTGCTCGTAATCCTTCGCTGGAGCACCAGAGTCAGCCAACCTTGTTAATGACTCGGTCCAGGCCAGAGCCGCCCGCTCGCGTGGCGTATACAGGGTGGACTCACGCCAGGCAGACAGCAGGTAGAGCCGTGCCTCGCTTTCACCTGCCGCCCGGGCATCACTGGTGTGCATATGCAGGCAAAAAGCACAGCCGTTGATTTGAGATGCGCGCGTTTTCACCAGCTCAATCAGGCTAAACTCCAGCCCGCAATGGCTAACGTACTCCTCTAGTTTAGTCATTGCGGCAATGCCATCTGGCGAGGCTTTATAGGCATTTAGGCGTGTTTCCATTGTTCTGCTCCTCTATTTTAAACGGTGTGGAAGATATCCACGGGGTGTTCTACAGAGGTAGACGGAACAGCCTTAATGTTTGTGACATGTTGAGAAATTATTTTAGAAAACGGACGCTGGGGAGCCATAAAATTCGCCAGCGGCCTAATAATTACTGCCCTGTTGCTGACGCACTTCTTTCGCTTATCACTATCCCCCTACCCTGCGGGCGCTTCATCCCCGTCTTCTTCAGTTGATTTCACATGCCGTAGTGCGATGGCTGAGGTCAATGCAAGTGCCAAAATAATGACACCACTTACTGTGGCCGCCATGTTCATTCCTTGAGTAAACGCAGACTGTGCCTGCTCAAGCACCTCAGACGGGATTCGTTCAGCAATGACCATCGTTGCCCATAAACTTTCTGCGAGGGCACCAGAAATCTCTAGTGATACTCCATCAGGAATCACATTGGCAATCTGTACTCGATACAACAAAGTAGCCAAGCTGCCTAGAAGAGCAACCCCAAGCGCCACCCCCAACTCCTGAACCATTTCAGACATCGCCGATGCAGACCCAGCTTTTTCCCGTGGAGCAGCCCCTACCACCAAGTCCGTGCCTAGAGCTGCAATGGTACCTAGCCCAAGATAAACCAGAGAAAACCCAATCACGACCTGAGCTACTTGAACAGATTGTGCGTGGACGTGAGCAATCAAACCGCAACCGATACTTGAAAGTACGAGGGCGATAGCAATAACGAACGCTGGCCTGACTCGTCGCGCAAACAGAGGAGCAAGGATACCGGCAAGTACCATCATCAGCGCTGGTGGCCCCATCCACAGACCAGCAACCAGCGGTGAATAACCCGCAACCAACTGCAGATATTGGGTAACTAGCAGCATCATTCCGGCAACACCGATCAGCCCTACCAACAGTATGATAAGTGCGGCCGTGAAGGTCTTGCTGGCAAAGAGTTTGAGATCAAGCAGTGGTTCGTGAAGCTGCTGTTGTCGCCGTACAAAGAGCAATGTGCCTACGACTCCTAGCGCAAGTGTGACCAATACCAATGGCGTCACGCCAGCTTTGGCAAACTCCTTTATGCCATAGATACTTGGCAAAATTGCTATCAACAATAATAGGACACTCACAAGATCCAGACGGCCTGCATGTGGGTTACGGTACTCTGGCAGCAATACTGGGGCAGCTAACAACAGTACGATGACAATGGGTACAGCAATTAGGAAAGCCGCCCCCCACCAAAATGGTTCCAGTAACAAACCACCAACCACCGGCCCCAAGGCCATACCCAGAGCAAACATTGTCGCCCAGATACCAATTGCCAAAGCACGCTGGCGTAGATCAAAAAACATATTGCTTATCAGAGCCAGTGTAGAAGGCATCAAGGTTGCACCGGCAATACCAAGCGCTGCCCGAGCCACTATTAACAACTCGGCATTCGGTGCGTAGGCCGCAAATACTGATGCAACAGCGAATGCAAAAGCCCCAATCATCAATAGCCGACGCCTACCAATCCGGTCGCCTAGCGTGCCCATAGTGATTAAAAAGCCAGCAATCATGAAACCGTAAGCGTCCATGATCCACAGTGCCTGGGTGCTGCTCGGCTGTAGCTCTACAGCCAAAGCTGGCAGCGCAAGGTAGAGAATAGTAACGTCAAGGCCGAGCAGCATGGTGGGCAATGCCAACACAGCAAGCCCCGCCCACTCCTTGAGGCCAGCCTTGTTATAAGCCAGTCCAGGGCCTGTATCAGTACAAAAAGGGGTGTGCACATCACATTGGTATGACATATCGCCTCCAACTTCATAGTGGAAGCAGGCATTCTCAGACACCATTTATAGGGTTACAATATAGTTAATTATCCTATTACTGAAGGTAATAGCATGGCGCAACATAGGCTTGAGCGAACACAGAGTGATCTCACCGAGTTCATACTTCGACATCGTCGTAAATTGACGCCAGCAGACGTTGATCTGCCAACCAACGGTCGAAGACGTACACCAGGCCTAAGGCGAGAAGAAGTGGCAGCACTTGCCGGGGTAGGGCTGACTTGGTACACATGGTTTGAGCAGGGCCGTGACATTAAGGTCTCCGAACGCTTCCTACTCAATATCGCCCGTGCCCTAAAGCTGGATGATGCCGAGTGCTGCCACCTCTTCCTTTTGGCACATCGGCGAGCACCACCTGTAGAGGCTTATCAAGAGCAGGCTATTTCTCCTCAGATCCAGTCTCTGATGGATGAACTCTCTCGCCCCAGCTACGTTATGAATTTGCGCTGGGATGTGGTTGGGTGGAACTCTCAGGCCGATAAACTACTCCAGTTCAGCACCCGTGAAATGCCTGAGCGTAATTTGTTAAAAATGGTGTTTACTGCTCCCGACCTGCGCCGACGACTCCCCGATTGGCAGCACGATGCATCCCACATGCTGGCGCTATTCCGTTGCGATTTGGCTGTCGCCCCTGAAGATCCGGTTATGCAAACCCTGATCGAGGAGCTATGCCAGTTATCACCGGACTTTAGGCGCTGGTGGGAAGCATCAAATATGGACGGATACAAACGAGGAATTAGCAGCCTACTTGATATAGATGGCGTCCAACATACATACACTCATGAGGTGCTTACCGTTGATGAGCACCGTCATCTGAGAATGGTCGTCTACTTCGACGCAGGAGAGTGAGGCTCGCCACCTGCTGATCGGCAAGAAGAATTCGTTCGTGCGACGCTGATATACCACTTAGGGTGCATGTCTGCAAAATCCGTTCGAATGTTAGATGGCAAGTAACTAGCTGAATCCAGCACAACGGCTTGCCCATCGACGCGTTTAAAAACCACCCAGTGCCAGAAGTTCTTACCCTCTTCCTGGTAGTGTTTGATAGACAACAGGGCTAGATCAGGCAGTTCGCTCCACGACTCAAAAGGGATTTCCTTCACCGACGTCTCTATTTCTGCGTTATTAAGCAGGCGTCTTACGTACTGGGTATCCGACCAGAGCGCCTCATCTGCCGCATAGATTCCCATATCATTTGCAGTAGCTCTCATCTCTGAATAGGTCTTCCCCAGAATGTTAGCGACTGCAGCAATTCCACACCCTGTGGTTTCTTCCTGGATAACGGGCATCAGCATCTGTTTACCTTCTGAGCAACAACAGTGTAACAATGGCCACAAAACACGCCTCCACTCAACAGTGAAGCGGTAAGACTTTGCCCAGCGCCTGAAAAGTGCTCTGGGGCTGCATCATCTAGAGGTAGGTGTTTTAACCTGCTCGATTTGCTGGCCGATATAGCTTAAGCCTCGCGGGGCAGAAATGCGGAAGAAACGCTCGACCACCTCTGCGTTGGTCGCGGGCGTTATCAAGGAAACCGCTACAAATATCGGTAGATTAATCATCAGCCCCCAGAAACCTGCGTGAATGCCCAACGGATGTGGCCACAGCGTGGTAAACACCACGGTGACTAGAAAGCCTGCCACGATACCTGCCATTACACCTAAGCGTGAAGCTCTCGGCCAGAAGAACATACCGATAAACGCAGGCAATACCTGTGAAGCAAACCCCAACCCCACCAGTAGAATCATCACCAAACTTCCCGGCTCAGCAATAGCAAGCGGCGCCACCACTAAAAACATGACCGGTAGAATAAGCAACCGTGCTAACTTTCCGGTCACGCCATCTGAAAGCTTTAACACTGGCTGAAGAACATCCTTGCTAAGCGACAGTGATATCGAATGAATAAACGGCTCACTGGAGGACATTGACGCCGCCAGAGTACCCGCTCCCAGTAACCCGACCAGCACTACGGGCAAATGCTGCATGGCGTACTCAAGGGCAACTGTATCTGCTCGGGCCAATTCAGGTAGCGAAAAAATGCCGATAAAGCCCACCACTACCATGGGTAAAATCACGACATAGTAGGTAGGTAACCAAGTGGCACTACGGCGAATAGTGCGTGCTGATGAAGCACTCATCCACTGGGTCCATACAGGAGGCATAAACGAGAACATTGAAACAATAATAGAGGTAGTCCAAAAGCTAAAACTCATATCTCCGCCTGCACCGGGCAAGGTAAGAAACTCACTATGCTCGGCCTGGATACGCTCGAATACTCCCGCAAAACTCAGCCCCCCGGTGGAGCTCTGTACGGCCCACAGGCCAACGGCCCAGGCAACGATTAGCATCAATACGCCTTGAAACGCGTTAGTGCGACCAATCGCGCGCTGACCGCTGGCGTAGAGGTAAACCGCAATACAGCCAAGCACCAGAAACACGCCTAGCCAAATCGGGATCATCCCACCACTCATTACAAACAAGATATACGCCGAGCCAATGGTTTGTAGCACCGCATAGGCTACCGAGCCAATCGCCATGACCAGGGCTGCCAAGGCACCCAGCGTGGGGCTTTGATAGCGATCTGCGATGGCGCTTGCCTGGGTTACATGACCAAACTGCTCACCAAATTGCCATACCTTCGGTCCAAAGTACCATGCCACCAACGCTAAGTAAGCGAGATAGATCGCCACATAAAATACAGCCACGCCCTTGGAATAAGCCCAACCAGGGGCACCCATAAAGGTGTAAGCACTGACACTGCCAGCTGCGATCAGTAGGTAGAGCGTCACAGGCCCCATGCTACGCCCCGCCACTCCCCACTCTTCCAGGCTGTTCATTGAGCGGCCTGCCCTGGCGCGCAGGCCAATTACCATGGCAACCGCGACATAGGTCAACGTAATCAGTAGTGGCCAAGGGCTACTCATGGTCATCCCTCTCCACAATATGGTTACCGATTAACATCACCGCTACGCAGGCAAAAATCACTAGATAGCTCCACACCACCATCAATGGCAGCCCCATTACCAAGGTTGCTCGGTTTACTAATCCAATCACCGGCCATGTACCTGCCACCACCAGCGCCACAAACGCAATCAACAACCCCCACCCTGCCCGAGAAGTAGGCAGTACCAATAAACGTCGCATGTGTATGTCCCCCTTGGTATTTATCGACGACTTCTATTAACAACCCCTCTTTATTCAATAATGGCTTTATCACACGGTGGCGTTGGCCAGCGTATCGGCAAGCCTAAACGTGCCTCTAGCTGTCGTGCCAGCTTCAGCACAAAATGATCCGCAAAGCGCGGGCCAATTAATTGCACTCCTATTGGCATATTGCCTCTGCTGAATCCCGCGTTAAGCGAGATCGCAGGCTGCTCACCCATATTCCACGGCACTGTGTAGGCAATATGTTCAAACGGTTGACGGGGATCATTGGTGGGTGATGGCCACTCCGCAGGAAAGGCGATATTCGACGTAGTGGGCGAAACCACCGCATCAACCGTCTCAAAGACGGCTTCCGTGGCACACCGCATAACCATGGTCTGTTGGAAACCTTGCACCACATCTATACCACTTAAGCGTGCACCGCCATCTGCCCAGGCCAAAATGGCAGGTAGTACCTGCTCGCGCTCTTGAGCAGAGAGCTTTAACAGCTCGCTCCACTGCCGGGCCTGCCAGAAATGATCCAGCCCATCCAACATTTCGCGGGTAAGCACTGGTGCTATCGGCACCAGCGTTGCCCCAGCGGCTTCTAACTGCTTTGCAGCCTGCTCAACATGGTGGTGAATCTCATTATCCAGCGCTAAGCCGCAGCCCGCCTCCATCATTACCCCTACTCGCAAACCTTTAACGTCTAGCGTTAGGTCCATCCAATCAATCTTTTCTGGCGGCAGGCGCATAGCATCACGTCTGTCGGTACGGGCAAGCGTTACCATCATTAGCGCGGCATCTTCGACACTCCGAGTCATTGGACCCGCGCAACGGCCCACATAATAAGGGTCAATAGGCACGCGGCCCAGAGTTGGCTTGAAGCCGACAGCTCCACACCATGCCGCCGGCAAACGCACGGAGCCACCAATATCGGTACCCACATGCAGCGGCCCAAACCCAGCCGCCGCCGCTGCACCGGCACCGGAACTGGAACCGCCGGTATTACAGGCTAGATCCCATGGGTTGCGGGTTAAACCATGAAAAGACGAGAGTCCAGATGAGAGCATGCCAAAGTCAGGACAGGTGGTTTTCGCCAGCAGCAGGGCGTTGTCTTCCGCTAAACGTGCCGCCGGAGGCGCATCTTCAACGGCAGCGACCTGTTCGCCCAATCCCGTTCCCAGGGGCACCGGCATCCCTTTGGTGGCAATCAACTCTTTAAGGGTTACTGGAACACCATCCAACGCACCACTGGGCTCACCTTTTACCCAGCGCTGAGTAGACGTCTCAGCAGCCTGAATGAAAGCCTCAGGCTGATAGGCATACAGTGCGTTAATGTGTGGCTCCCACTTGCCGATATGCTCAACCAGGGCACTGGCTACATCACTTGGCGAAAACGTATGGGCCCGGTAGCCATCAAGTAGCTGGGTGGCGGTTAGTTGGTGTAGTTCAGGCATCACATCACCTTTAATGCTGTTGTTATCAGACTGTTGCTATCAGGCTGCAGTAATCAATAGCGCTATCGATAGCCTCAGCATGAACCCACACCGTGTCTTCTGCTATTTCAATATTGACTTCAGCGTGTCCACAATTTGTGTGCACTCACCCATTCAAGATCCTTCAGGATGGTGGGAGCTACATTGTTTGCAGAGCACTCGCCAGTAGCGAAAGGCACGCCTCAGTTGCAAAACTGCGCTGGCGATGACGATAAACACAGAGATCAACCCGTGCTGCTTCAAGCTCTAAAGGAGATAAGGGAGTGCTGACTAATTCGCCTAACTGACATTCGCGGGTTACCGCCATCGGCGGTAATACCAGAACACCCGCACCATTAATGGCGAGTGCTTTCTGGGTTTCTAGTGAAGCGGTTTTGAAGGTAGGTGCCAGAACCACTCCGGCCCGGTAGGCGGCACGCTCCAGCGCCTGGCGAACGCCATAGGATTCATTAGGTAGGATCAGGCGGTGCTGTGCCAAAGTGTGAAGGCTCACCTCAGAAGCGGCGGCCAGAGGATGGCCTGGAGCCATCACAGCATGGTGGTACAGCTCGGCACTGGCGAAGGGTACAATGTCATCATGGCGGGGCATAAAGAACGACAGACCAATATCCGCATCGCCACGGCGTAGCGCTTCCACCATTTGGCTTGCGCTAGCGATTTCAATATCAAAACTCAAATTGGGGTAGCGCTGCCCCATCTTAGCTAATGCAGGTGCTAGCAGGCCTGCAACGACACCTTCCGCCACTTGCAAGCTCACCCGGCCAGTGCGTAAACCTTTGAGGTCGGCAATATGCTCCTGTACTCGCTCCAGGTCACGTAGGGTTCGTTGAGCCTGGGCGGCCAATAACTCCCCTGCCGCCGTCAGGCTAATGCCGTTAGGACCACGCTCAATTAGTGGTGCACCAAGCTGATGCTCCAGCAAGTCGATCTGGCGGCTAATTGCCGTGGGGGCAATATGTAGTTGAGCGGCGGCTTGGCGCAGAGAACAGCAGCGAGCAACCGTATCGAAGTAGCGTAAAGCACGACCACTGATCATAAACGCACCTTGGCTATTTGTTGTCAGCCATATCCATACAAGCAGATACATTAACGCTAAACGTAATAGCTCGCGAAGAGTCTATATTCTCGACCAAGCTTGCCAACACATCAATCAGCAGATAGATTAACAATCTATCAAATGATTAATCAGGAGGATACCATGGACACAGCGTTAGAGAGTTACCACGCGCCTAAATCCTCCCCGCCAACGTTTTGGCAAATAGTGGGAATCCCCGCGCGAGGAGCTAACCTCCATGACACCTTAAGAGAGGGCATGAGCTTTAACATTTATAAGAAGCTAGTGGCTGCTTCGGGCCTGGAGCATAAAGCGCTTGCTCGTTATGTGGGTATACCTCCGGCTACTCTTCAGCGACGCGCCAAAGCAGGTAAATTTAACGTTGATGAGAGTGATCGCCTCTACCGCTTCGCCGAAGTGTTCAATGCCGCTACTGAGCTTTTTGAGGGTGATAACGAACGAGCGCGACAGTGGCTACTTAACCCTGTGCGTGGTCTGGGGAGCCGTCGCCCGGTTGAGATGATTGCTACCTCAGCAGAAACCGAAGCCGTACTCGATTTGATTGGCCGCCTGGAGCATGGTGTCTTCACATGAGCCAGTTGTTCGCCTATCGGCTTGTAAAGCGGAAATGGCTGGCGAGCGCATTTGATGGGGAAGGTGCCAGACGCTTCGGAGGACGCTGGAATAGCCGTCGTGGTCAGCCATGTATTTATCTTGCCAGTTCGGAGTCTTTGGCCATTCTAGAAGTGATGGTTCACTTAGAAGATTACCTGTTGCTACAGCACTACGCCCTGCTTGAGCTTCAGCTCCCCTCTCAGCTAGTACTACAGCTGCCCAGTGAACAGTGGCCAAAGGATTGGCGGGAAGAGCCAGCCCCCGCTTCCACTGCCGAGCTAGGCGATATATGGCTAGCGAGCCAAAGCAGCGTAGCGCTGGCGGTGCCAAGCGTTGTGGTGCCCCGTGAGCACAACTACTTACTTAATCCAGCCCATCCCGACTTTAAACAAGTGGTGGAAAGTGCTACCTCTATCGACTTTGAACCTGATCGACGGCTGTAGTCTTTTTTAGCACTGGCCCCAGCCCTCTAACGAGCCAGGGCAGCGAGACAGATAGATAATCAGATGGGCACAGGCTTCATTTGTTTGGCCAATTCATCGTCCAACTCATTAGCCCGCTTGGCTGCTGGCCTGCTTTCCGTGCACTCTATGTATTGCTTGAATACCTCGTTTGGCGGGATATTGTTCTGCATCGTTTCCCACCAGAGATAACTGCTAACCAAGATATCCGCAGCAGTAAACTGGTCGCCACAGATATAAGTGTTCTCACTGAGCACTTTTTCTAGTGTATTGATACTATCTTCCAACTGGCCACAGCCAACAGCCTGCGCGTTACTGCTATCTATTTTCCAGCCATAAGACTTTGCGCTGGTAGCCATTTCGAACGGGCCAGCCATAAAAAACAACCAACGGTAGTAGGCTCCGCGCTCGTGGGAGTGTGGAGGTGGTGACAGCTTTTTATCTGGAAACTGGTCGGCCAAGTACGCGCAAATAGCCGCCACTTCGGTCACCACAGTATTGCCATGCTTGATGGCTGGCACCTTCCCCATAGGATTAATCGCCAAGTAGCCCGCTGTTTTCATCTCCGGACCATACTCCATGGCTTCTACTGAGTAGGGAGTGCCTACTTCTTCCAACAGCCAGCGTACAACCCGCCCGCGGGACATAGGATGAGTGTAAAACGTTAGTTCTGACATGCCGAGCTCCTTCTTCCGTCAATTTTTCAGGTGATATTAAGCACTGCCATGTCAGGTTAGTTTGTTAATAGGTGAGAATCCGTCCTAAATAAACGCAACAATGCACTTTTTCTGCAAAACTTTAACAACAACTTCTAGGGGAAGGTGGCAATGGCAAGTCCAACGACACGCGTGCTTGCTGTACTTGAGTTATTGCAAGCGAATGGACAGATGGGCGGCGCAGAACTGGCAGAGCGCCTGGGCGTAGATCGGCGTACGATACGGCGTTACATTACCGCGCTGGAAGAGATAGGTGTTCCGATATTAACCGAGCAGGGGCGCTACGGTGGCTATCGTTTGGTTGCGGGCTTCAAGCTACCACCGATGATGTTCACCGATGAAGAAACTCTTGCCGTCTCTTTGGGTTTATTGGCCGCCAGTCAACTAGGCTTAGCGAATGCCGCACCCGCGATTGCCAGCGTACAGGCAAAACTGGAGCGGGTAATGCCAGAGAACCTGAAAAGACGCGTGCGCAGTGTCAGTGATACCACCCAGGTGATTTTGCCCAGGCGCGAACCCAATCTTGATAATCGCGCACTTGAAACGCTGACCACCGCTACACAAGCCGCGCGAACCGTAGGGCTTACCTACCACTCCCCACAGCATGACACCGTTGACCGTAAGGTCGATCCCTACGGGTTAGTGTTCCAACAAGGTCGGTGGTACGTCACTGGTTTTTGCCATCTGCGCGGCTCCATGCGCTCATTCCGGTTGGACCGAATCAGCAGTGTTCACCTGTTAGACGACACTTTTATACGCCCCCCAGGCTTCGATGCAGCGCTATTTTTAAGCGAAAGCCTTATGTCCTGGAGTACGACTTATGAAGTCTCGCTGATACTGCACACCGACCATGACGCGTTCACTTACTTTGAGAGCCAGTCGTTCTGTAAAAACCAGTTCCAACAGGTTGAAGGAGGGCTACTGCTAAATACCCGAACCGATAGCTTCGAGTGGTTTGCGTTTTGGCTAGCACAGCTCCCCTTTCGATTTACCATCCTTAAACCAGATGGCCTCAAAGAGGCACTACGCGAGCGCGCCAACCATTTGCTCGCAAGTTGCGAGTGCTCTTCAGTGCATCCAATAGCCCCCTCTGGTAAAACCAGCGTTAACTGCTAGCTAAACGGCTGCCCCCAGGTATCACGATGCAGCAGCTCATCCAGCGGTAACCGGGCACGCCAGCCCTTGGCTTCCAACTCCGGCTGGTCTAAAAACTCGCTCACATAGCCAAGACAGAGATATGCCAGCGGATAAACACCTTCAGGCAAGTTCAAAACCGCACTTAGCTGAGCGGGATCGAGAATACTGACCCAGCCAACGCCAACACCTTCTGCTCTTGCCGCCAGCCAGAGGTTTTGCACCGCTAAGCAAGTGCTGAATAGGTCGGTATCCACCATGCTATTACGCCCCAGCACATGGGGGCCACCCCGATTACGATCACAGGTAATACAGAGATTAAGCGGGCTCTCCAAAATTCCTTGCAGCTTAAGCCCTCGATAAAGGTCTTTCCGGGCGCCTGTAAAACGCTCGGCAGCTTTATCATTTTCTTGATCAAACAGTGCTAAGACCGATGCTCGAACCTCTCTGCTTTCAATAACAATAAAATCCCACGGCTGCATAAACCCCACCGAAGGCGCGTGATGGGCCGCCTGTAAAAGACGGGCGAGCACATCATGGGGAATCCGGTCGGGCAGAAATTGCGAGCGTACATCCCGCCGCTCGTGTATGGCGCGGTAGAGTCCACGCCGTTCAGCATCGGAAAAAGCGTTATTCCTGGTACTCATTATGCGAGCCGGGCCTTGTCATGAGGGCATGTGTTCGCCCGCCGGGTAACCCCAGGCGGGCGGGTAAAGCACATCAACATACCCTAAACCGGCGCAATTGATAAAACCCAATCGCAGAAACGGCATTTCAAGACACGCTTGTTCAGAACATCGTGTTGTCGTTGGCGGAGGGCTCTGGCACAGCCTGAATAACATCCCAGTGTTCGACAATCATGCCATCTTCAACGCGGAAGATATCCACTACGGCTTCACCGGCGTCATCTTCACCGTTGGTGGAGTGAATATGCAGCCAGACGAGATCACCATCGGTTGCGCTGCGCACGATACGGGATCGAGACTCTGGGTTATCGGCAAAGAAGCCAGTAAAGTAGGAGACAAACGGCTCCTTCCCATCAGGTACATCGGGGTTGTGCTGAATATAATCCTCGGCCACTACTTCTGCTGCTTCTTCAGTTTCATGCTCGTTAAAGAAGCGCTCATAGAATGTTACAACCAGATCCCGGTTGGCCTCTTCGGCCGCTATATCGCGCTCATCAGTTTGAGCATAAACACCGCTTGTAAGAGAAGCAGAAAGTAGCAGCGCTGCCGACGTCAAGATAGTTTTCTTAAGCATGGATAATCTCCTTTTAATAACCAACAGTGAAGCGCTCACGAATATGTTGGGGATGCTCAAGTTCATCCACCAGTGCGATGGCGTAATCTTCAAATGAAATACGGCTGCCCTGATCGCTTACCAGCAGCTCATCCTTACCAAGGCGGAATACACCGGTACGCTCGCCGGGTTCAAACTCGGCAGAGGGCGACAGAAACGTCCACTCAAGGTCATCGACCTGATGTAGCTTTTCAAGAAACACCACCCCTTTTGAGGCCTCCGGCTTGTACTCATCTGGGAAATCAGGCTGGTCAATAACGCGCTCACCTGACGCTACCAGCAGGCTACCCGCACCGCCGACCACCAGATAGCGTTTCACTCCTGAGGCCTGTACGGCACCTATCAACGTAGCGGCGTCGCTGGTAGAGAAAGGCACCGCACTGATCACGGCATCGTGGCCTTTCAATGCCTCGGTAAGCGCTGCTTTGTCGTCGACATCTCCCTTTACAGCACGACTGCCCGGCAGCTCAGCGATTTTTTCCGGATGGCGAGCAATCGCGGTCACCTGATGTCCGCGGTCAGAAAGTTCTTTCAGAATACGCGCACCGGCATTTCCGGAAGCGCCAACAAGAGCGATTTGAGCCATAGTGAAACCCTCTGGTTTGGTAGGCATACCAGGTCTATAATCAAGACCATCAGAAAATCATAGGCTACTATCTGAGAATCGCACAAGAAGTCACTACCCGCCGACTAGGTCAGCCAGCAGTGACTAATGTGAAAAGAGGGCATAAACCAATGGAAAAAAAACTTCCCGATAACTTTATATTCGAGCAGCCCTGCCCTATTCGCGATGTTTTGGATCGGATTGGCGACCAGTGGAGTCTGCTGGTGCTCGAAGCACTTGAGCCCGGCATCCTACGCTTCAACGAGCTAGGTCGGGTAATTGGCGATATTTCAAAACAGATGCTCTCCAAGACACTGAAACACCTGGAGCAGGATGGCTTTATTGAGCGCACGCTCTATCCAGAAGTGCCGCCACGTGTCGAGTATCAGCTAACCACGCTTGGCCGTTCTTTTCTTGAGCCCATGCAACAGCTGATCACCTGGGCAGATACTCACCATCAGGCGATTTGTGAAGCGCGGACGCTTTACCGAAAGCATTAACCAGACACGTACCTATCCCAGCCAAAATGTGAAGGCGAGCCACTCCTGCTCGCCCACTCCTGATAAGCGCACTGCGGTTCCACCACAAACACCGCTTAACGCACTTTCACAATCCCATAAAACTCGTGTGTGCAGAGCTCCTTAAGCCGCGGCCAGTGAAAACCCTGGGCCATATTTCCACCTACCCATGGCGTTATTTTGCGAACGCCAAGCGTACATAAGATTGAATAGCACAGCTTTGATCACGACTTCGAAAGAGACACTCACTCAGCCCAGCCGCCATCGCAGAGGGTTTGTCTGGTGTAAAACTCCCTCATCGTCCCAGTCGTCCCACCCCGTGAAGGGAATCGGTTGCTCAGTATTCAAGCTATGCAGGCGACCAGACCATGCCTCTTTGCATCTCTCTAAGTGGCCAATGATCGCGGCTTCCTCTTGGTAGCGAATACCACCACCTTGAATACCGTAGCTTACCTGAGGGGCCAGCACGTCAAAGCCTACGTAGTATAACGATGAGTGAATCGGCCATAGCCATTGGACCATATTGCCAGCGCGACCAAAGGGCTGAAATGCCTTTTCGGGTGAGCCGGTGGTCACCGACAGTACTGCTCGCTTGCCGCGATAGTACCCCTTATCGTAACGCATGCGGCTTGAGTAACGCCCGCCATACACAAGTACGCGATCAAACCAGCCTTTCAGAATGGCGGGCTGGGCGTGCCACCACAAAGGGAACTGAAAGATCACTAAATCAGCCCACTCCAGCCTTGCCAGCTCACGTTGAACATCCAGCGGTAATGAGCCTTGCTCGTAGTGCGCCCGCTGCTCGTTGAGAGGATAGAAGTAGTCCGCATCCACGGCTTGGTGTGCATAGTGTCCAGAGCGCTCCACTGGGTCGAACTGCTCAGTATAGAGATCACCCACCTCTACTGAATGGCCTGCAGCCACTAGCTGATTTACCGCGATATCCACCAAGCCCCCATTTAACGACTTGCGTTCTGGATGAGCCAAGGCGATTAACACATTCATGCTGCGTCTCCCCTGTTGATTGGTTCAACGACAGACTAACCTGTTCATATACGATCAAACATTGACTAAAAATGAGAATCTAGCTTGCATGAATGAACAGCAGATAAGATGGGATGACTTGCAAATCGTGCTAGCAATTACACAGGCTGGCTCTTTGTCCGGCGCCAGCCGAGCGTTAAGTATCAGCCATGCCACCGTCTTTAGGCGCTTAAGCGAGATGGAACGGCGCTTGGGAGCCACCCTTTTCGAACGCAACCGCAGTGGTTATACACCGACCTTGGCAGGCGAAGATCTAGCGGCAGTAGCTATGCGAGTACAAAGTGAAATTAACGGCGCTGAACGACGCATTATAGGCCAGGATTTAAAACTCACCGGTAGCCTTAGAATCACAACGACTGACACGCTTTTCGCCGGACTGCTCTCGCCACTGTTCACACAGTTTCGCCAGCAATATCCAGATATTACTCTGGAGGTAGTCATTTCCAATCAGCTTCAAAGCCTATCTCGTCGGGAGGCCGACATCGCTATCCGGCCAACTCTCAAGCCCCCCGACACCCTTGTCGGCAGAAAAGTAATGGAGATTACTCAAGCTATTTATGGCGCAAAGCAACATTGGAAAGACATGCCAGGGCTAATGGCGTCAGCATCGCTGCCAACCAAAGGCTGGGTAGGCCCAGATGCCCACATGGGTGACACAATGCTTGATAAGTGGATGCTGGGTAAAAGTGCCGCTTACCGACTAGACAGTATGCTAGGAATGCAGCTGGCTGTGCGCGATGGATCAGGTATCGCAGTGCTACCATGCTATCTCGGAGATGCTGATAAAGCATTAGTAAGGTTAAGCGACCCTATTGAAGCCCTCACCACCCAGCTATGGCTGCTCACCCACCCTGACTTACGATACGTAGCAAGAGTACGCGCTTTTATGGAGACGATGAAGGAAGGGCTTCGTGGCCTAAGGCCCTAGCTCAGCCCGTGAAAAATGCCTCTCACCATTGTTATTTCACTAACTCGAAACCGTAATTACTGGCTTGATCTATCAAGGCATTTGAAAATTTCTCATTTCGTCACTTAACCACTGCTTAAATGCCATAACGCGCGGATTTTCAACTTCAGCCGGATGTGATACCAGATAGTAGGCAAACTCATGGCTACGCCAAGGCATAATCGCATGGACTTTTCTATCCAGCAGAAGCTGGTTAGCAATGGAGTGTCGACCTATACAAAGTCCAAGCCCATCAGCGCAGGCTGTTAAGGTCATACTGCTATCAGAGAATTGTAATTTCTGTAGTGACGAATGAGGCTCAACGCCCGCTTCGCGAAGCCAGGGCTGCCATGTATTCCATGGTTCTGACGGGTGAATACTGCTGTCTTCAAGTAAAAGCTGAGTTTGCAATAAACTTTCAGGGCGAACATCGCTGAGGCTACTCATCAGCATTGCAGGAGCAAGTACAGACACGGCATCTCCCATCAGTTGCTCAGCATGAAGGTTTGGGTAGTCGCCTGTGCCAAAACGAATGCCGATATCAGCTTGGTTATCGCGAAAGCTCAATAATTCACTTTCACCACGTATCTTTATCTGCAGGCCAGGGTAAAGAGCTTTTAAACTTGCTAGCCGTGGAATCAGCCAATAGTGGATAAATGAGTGGGGAGCAGATAGCGTCAGTGGGCCGTCTACCCCCTGTTGACGAAGCTCTTTAGTTGCTTGTTCGATTTGGGTAAAAATAGTAGCTAAACGACCATAGTAGCGACGGCCAGATTCCGTCAGGATTACGCCACGTGGCAGGCGTATAAACAACGCAATATCGAGTCTACCCTCTAGCTCTTTTATACGATGGCTGACGGCTGCTGGCGTCAGGCTGAGCTCCTGGGCAGCAGATGCAAAGCTGCCTAATCGTGCAGCAGCCTCAAAGGCACGAAGGGTGTTTAAAGGAGGAAAAGTGATTTTGCTCATGGCTAAATTCTAGTTACCCTATGGGTGACAATAAAGCAGTTTCCATTATTATTTTTAAGGTCACAATAATGCTTTCTTTTAAATGATCCCTTTAGGAACAGAGCATCATGAGCGAGCATTTATATCGACTAGCAGCATTTTCGACAGATCCAACGAAAGGCAACCCAGCGGGCGTCTGGATTGGCGACGCACTGCCGGATAATAAGACGATGCAGAGTATCGCCGCAGAAGTGGGTTACTCGGAAACCGCATTTATCGCCCCAGCAAGCGGAGACATTAGAACCATCCGTTACTACAGCCCGCTAGCAGAGGTCAACTTTTGTGGTCATGCCACGATTGCAAGTGCCGTCATGCTGGGGCGCCTAAGTGGTGTCGGTACTTATCAGCTGGATACGTTAGTAGGCCGCGTACCAGTGAAGGTTCACTCGGTTGATGGCCAAATTCAGGCGGCGCTCACTTCGGTTGAGCCTGCACATAAGCCTGTTACTGAACAACTTGTCGATGAAGTACTCGCGCTACTACAGTGGCCATCCGATGCCTTGGATATCACTATTCCTCCAGCCTTAGCCTACGGCGGAGTCTGGCACCTTATTTTGGCGGTCAACTCCCAGTATCGACTCAGCCAACTTGATTACGATTTTGAAAAACTGAAGTATTGGATGTCGCGAGAGGGAGTAACAACGCTCCAGCTTATATTCCGCGAAAGTGATGACCTTTTTCACTCACGCAATCCTTTCCCTGTGGGCGGTGTTGTGGAAGACCCTGCCACTGGAGCTGCAGCGGCCGCGCTGGGAGGTTATTTACGCGATGCCAAGTTAATGAATATACCTGGAAAATTTCTGATAAAACAGGGTGAGACGATGGGGCGATTAAGCCTGCTACAGGTTGAAGTACCGGTGCACGGAGGAGTTGTAGTCGCTGGCACAGCCGTAGAGATTATTTAATTGCCTACCATGTTGCTCAGAAGAAATGATTTAAACTCTGCCTTGATGGGTTAAATAACCTTCTGAGCAACAACGGCGTAAATATGCCAATGCTTGGACTTCCCAAGCAGTGTCGTACCTTCTGTATTGTACTCAACACTATCTATGACCTTAAACTCATCATGAAACAGCGCTTGGATATCAGCACAGGAGTGTATCGTTAAATCTCCTCTCCCCATTTTTGCCCAGGAGTCATTTGGCCCCATAAAATGGCCACAAAATACACCACCCTTTAGCAGTGAATTGGTAAGGTTTTGCCAAGCGCCAGCAAATAGAACTGGCTCACAAAAAAACAGGCTTGAGCATGCATTAACGATCGCACTTTGGGGGTACACAAACTGCTCAAAGCTGCACGCTTTAGGAAATAGCGTGTTATCAATGTATCGCTCACCGACCTCTTTTAAGCGCAATATCGCTGCATCACTTTTATCGTAGGCATGCACCGTATAACCATGCTCCACCATATACATTGCATCACGCCCAGCCCCACAGCCTGCATCAACGGCTACCTTTGGCAACCTGTTTCCCACTAACTCAAGCGCTCTTTTTAAAGGCGGGTATACCTCAACGCTGAGTGATTTTTCAAGGTACCTTTGCTCACTCATTCTAAGCCCTCGAACCCTATTAAGAGCTGCTTCAGCAGACCATCAAGTTGCTCCCGTTGCTCTTCACTCAGACCACTCATCAGCTGCGTCTGAGTCTCCACATGGGCGGCAACCGCTTCGTCGATCAGCTCGTACCCACGCTGAGAAAGAGAGATCAGAAAGCCACGACCATCGTCAGGGTTCTTGATCCGCTCAATCAACCCTGCTTTCTCCAACTGGTTGATTCGATGTGTCATGGTCCCTGACGTCACCATGGTGGATGCCATCAAGCCTCCAGGCGATAGCGCATAGGGCGCTCCTTCACGACGTAGAGTTGCCAAGACATCAAAACTTGCATCCGTCAGGCCATATTTTGCCCAGGTCTTTTCCATTGAGCGCATTAAGTAATAGTTCACCCGTTTGACCCGCCCGATGGTGCCCATCGGCGCAACGTCGAGGTCGGGTCTCTGTAAGTGCCACTGTTTGAGTATCTTGTCTACATGATCCATAGGAGTATTTTTCACCTAATTAGCTTGACGTCAAGATTAATCAAACCTATCTTGATGTCAAGATAAAACTCTGAGAATACTTCTAATGACATTATCAAGCACAGTCCACACACACCCACGTAAAAGAGCCTGGCTTGCCCCCCTGGTATATTTGCTATCAGGTGGAGCTCTGCTTGGCCTCTCGACTAACTTGGCTAAACTTGCCGGTGAAATCCAACTGACAGCGCTCTCTTTTCTGTTTTGGTCAATCTTGGGAGCGGCGCTTATTTTGTTGGCTATCTCGGCATTACGCCGTAATTTGCCACCTGTTAACGCTCGCACCATAGAGTATTATGCCGTTTCCGCACTGTTAGGTGTGGCTGGCGCCAACCTGATCTTCTTCTCAGCCATCCCTCATGTAGGTGCTGGGTTCGTGGCATTAATCATCACCCTGCCACCACTGCTAACATACGTCGGCGCGTTAACATTAAAAATGGAACGGTTTCGGGTTATGCGTGCGGCGGGAGTTCTCTCGGCACTAGCAGGTGCCATCACCTTAGCAGCCAATAAGCTCTCAGCGCCTGATGCCAACCATCTTTGGATACTCCTTGCCCTGATTGGCCCAGTATTGCTCGCCATTGGAAATATCTATCGAACGCTACGCTGGCCAGAAGGTGTATCAGGCGATGCGCTGGCACCAGGAATGCTCATCGCCGCCGCCATCACACTACTCGTTGTAGGGCTTCTGCCTGGCTTTACTCTTAGCGTTCCCACTGACCGATACCTACCAATCCTTCTGGTCGCGCTTCAAGCGGTAGTTTTCGCTGGCCAGTTCTTACTGCTCTTCCTGCTACAGAAAAGCGGTGGCCCAGTGCTACTGAGCTTGTTGGGTTCCGTAGGTGCTGTCGTGGGCGTTCCGGTCGCCGTATTGCTACAAGGAGAAACTGCACCCGAGGGCTTACTACTAGGCATCCTGTTAATTGGCACAGGTATCACCCTACTCAATATTGGCAAAGCTAGCCAGAGCAAACGATGAGTTGTATAGCGCTATCCCATCACTCATTTCGCTGTTGAATTGCCTTATTAGCTTCCTCTATTTCATGCTGATTAAACACTTGAACACCATGCTGGCGCAGCAGTGCGGCGGTTACCCCCATGCCAGGCATTTTTGTACCGGAAAAACTACCATCATAGATAGCGGAGCTTCCGCATGAGGGACTAAATTCAGCAAGCACTGCGACATCGATATTGAATTTATGGCATAGATCCAAGGCAATAGAGGCACCCGTTAAAAATTCATGGGTTACCCTGCCGCCATCTCGTTCAATAACTTCAGCATCGCCGCTTAATACACTCTCACCACAGCCCTCGAAAATCTCCGCGGGCTGCCTGGGAATACTCATCCCCGCTTCCACCTCTGGGCACACAGAAACGATCCGCCCGTCAGCACGCCACTGCTCAACAACCTGATCAGCTACGGCAAGGGAGCCACCATCGTAACGAACCTTTTTCCCCAACAGGCAGGCGCTGATTAATATTTTTCTCAAAATACCGACCTCTAATATGGTGGCTAACACATAATTAATACTGCCACTGCCCCTCTTATCAGTGGCTTTCCCTTAACTATAACAGCAGCATTTTGAGGCTGTGCATCTAAGCACCGCTATGGCACCGCTATGCAGTGCTTTTGTATCAGACCACCTCCGCGGGTGCGCCGTAGGCTTACCACGCTCTATATTCATACTGCATTTATGTAGTTCGATACACATAGGCTCAATGCAAAACGCCAAGGCATTGCCTTGGCGTTTTGGTATCTTACGCAGTTAAGCCTCTATCCCAGCTGAAACGGATACACAGGCCCAATCTTTAACAGCTGTGTTAGCTCATCCAGGGCGGCAAGTGACTCTTCCGCAAGCTGAGGGTCGGCAAGGTCGTCTACAGCCAGCCGATCACGATAATGGCGGTTCACCCAAGCGGTTAAGTCATCATACAGTTCATCATTGAGCAGCACACGGCCAGTAAGCGCGGCACGCTCGACGTCTGACAGTGCCACGCGCAAACGTAGGCAAGCGGGCCCACCACCATTGCGCATGCTCTGCTTAACATCTTTAACGATAACGTCACTGATGGGGTTGTTACCCGCTAGCAAGTGATCTTGAATAGTACGCCAAACTGCTTCGCGCTCCTGGCACTCACTGGGTACCACTAGCGTCATGGTTCCGTCTGGATTGGAAAGTAGTTGGGAGTTGAACAGGTAAGATGCTACTGCATCTTCCATACTTACTGCTTCCAATGGCACCCGCACTGGAATTAGCGGCGTGGTCATTTTGGCACGCAGCTCATCGAGGGTGCGTTCTTCATCCAAGAATGCCATTTCGTGATAGAGCAGTACGGGGCCATTGCCTACTGCAATCACGTCATTATGGAAAACGCCCGCGTCGATGGCATCCGGGTGCTGTTGAGCAAATACCGTTTGCGCCTCCGTTAATCCGTGCTGACGGGCCACCGCTTGGCTTGCTTCCAAGGTTTGCCGCGCAGGGTATCGTATGGGTTCGCGCCCTTCGCCAAATGCCTGACGGCCATATACAAACAGATGAACGCCGGGCTCACCATGTTCGCCGCAAAGGCGGGTATGGTTAGCCGCCCCTTCATCGGAAAAGGCAGGCGTTGCAGGCAGCACCGGATGGTGGGCAAAGTGCTGCTCGTCACGGAAGATCGCCTGCAGCACGCGCCCGGTAGTTTGCGGTTCTAAGTAGCGATGAAAGCTGGACTGCAGGTTGGCAGGCGTAAAGTGTACCCGGCCATCCGGTGCATCCATGCTAGGGGTAATGGTGCCGGCATTGGCGGTCCACATACTCGAAGCAGAGCAAACCGCCCGCAGCAGCTGCGGGGCCTCTTTCGCGGCACGGGCTAGCACTTCGCTATTGCGGCCACTAAACCCTAAATCCCGCAGCGCTCCAACATCCGGGCGTTGCTGGGGCGGCAGTACGCCTTGGGCATAGCCTGCGTCCATCAGCGACTTCATTTTGAGCAGCCCCTGAAGTGCCCCTTCTCTAGGGTTAGAGACTAAGCCGCCATGGCTCATGGATGCTACGTTGCCGTGGGCTAATCCTGAGTAGTTATGGGTCGGGCCTACCAAGCCGTCAAAGTTGACTTCCCTTACGCTGCTGATTGAGGCATTACTCATAAATTGACTCCTGCTGGTAAGGTGTCAGGCATTTCCAGAGTGTCTGCCTCCATAGAGGCCACAGGGTAGGCGCAATAGTCCGCCGCATAATAGGCGCTAGGGCGATGATTACCGCTGTCACCAACACCGCCAAACGGTGCATCACCGGATGCGCCAGTGGTTTGGCGGTTCCAGTTCACGATGCCTGCGCGGATTCGCAGTAAGAAGTCATCCCAGTCGGCTTTATCGCCACCGATGAGACCAGCGGAAAGGCCGTAGCGCGTATTGTTGGCAAGCGCCATGGCTTCATCCCAATCACGATAGCGGTGGATTTTCAGCAGCGGGCCAAAATGTTCCTCATCGGGTACGTCAAGCCCCGTTACGTCAATCAGTGCCGGACTTAGCAGGCTGGTCCCCTCCTCAAGGCGCTGCATACGGTTGATCACTATACCGCCCATGGCTTCAAGCTCATCTTGTGCTTTAAGTAAGCCATCAGCAGCGGCTACACTCACCAAACCACCATAAAAAGGCGCTGGCGTTTCTTCAAACTGCCCAGCCACATGCAGCTTGGAGATAGCGTCAGAAAGTGCTTCAACCAGACGGTCGCCTACTTCTCCCTGGGGCACCATTAAACGGCGGGCGCAGGTGCAGCGCTGGCCACCAGATAAAAATGCCGACTGCAAAATAGCCAGCACAGCCGCGCGCTGGTCATCGACATCTTTCACCACCAGCGGGTTATTGCCCCCTAGCTCCAGCGCCAGAATTTTGTCTAGCTGACCAGCAAACTGCTGCTGCAACATACCGCCAACTTTCGCACTGCCGGTAAACAGTAAACCATCAATGCCTGGGTGCGCAGCAAGCGCTTGACCCACGGCCACACCGCCCTGTACCACGTTAATCACCCCAGCGGGCAGCCCAGCTTCTAACCAACACTGCAGGGTTAAGTCAGCGGTTAACGGAGTTTGATCACTAGGTTTAAACACCACGGTGTTACCCGCTAGCAACGCAGGCACCATGTGACCGTTAGGCAGATGGCCTGGGAAGTTGTAAGGCCCAAAGACTGCCATCACTCCGTGAGGCCGATGGCGCAGCACTGCTTTAGCGCTACCCACCTCTTTTTCACGCTCGCCAGTACGCTCCAAGTAGGCCTTAATCGAAAGCGCCACTTTACCCACCATTGCACCTGCCTCGGTGCGCGCTTCCCAGAGCGGTTTGCCAGTTTCACTAGCGACCGCCGTAGCAAGCTCTTCACTCCGCGCTTTGACAATACTGGCAAAGCGCTCAACAAGTGCTTGGCGTTCTGCAAACGAGGTGCGCGCCCACGCAGGAAAAGCGGTCCTTGCGGCATCAATAGCAGCGCTAACCTGCCCGCTTGAGGCGGAGCCTCCCTGCCATAACAATTTGCCGGAGACAGGGTCATACTTAGTGAAGTGGTCTGCTTCGCCTGCTACCCAGGCGCCATTGATCAGTTGCTGCTGTTGGGCGTGCATCGTTCTCTCCTTCCCTCATGCGTGCTTGTTATACGTACTTGTGAAGAGCTAGGTTTCCAGTAAACGCAGGTGGTCACCTGTGGTGACGCCCAGCCGCTTGGCTTCTTGTTGGTTCAGCACAATAATGTTGTCATCGCTGGGCGCACGACCTATCCAGCCAGCGGTGAAGCCCAGCATCTGGGTAGTCGCTGCCAGCCAGCGGCTAACGCTTTCGTCACGCGCGCTTGGGGATATTTCAACCTGGCATAGCCGTGAGTTGCGAATTGCCCGTACGTCGTCGATGTAAGCCTCTACCGTGGGACCACCGTCAAAAATGTCGATATACCCCTCCCAACGCAGCCCTTCTTTTTTGAGCATTTCCAGTGCTGGGCGAGTATGGCGGTGTACCTGGCCAATACAGGAGCGCGCCTCTTCTGACATAAAAGTGGTATATATCGGAAACTTGGGCATCAACTCGCCAATAAAGCTTTTCTGCCCCAAACCAGTGAGCCGGTCGGCTTCATTGAAATCCATTGGGAAGAAGTGCTTACCTAAGCTCTCCCAGAAGGGGCTTTTATTGTTTTCATCAAATACCCCTCGCATTTCCGCCAATACTTTTTGCGGGAAACGGTCGCGAAATTGGGCAATAAACAACCAGCGTGCCTTGGAAAGCAGTGCACCATTACGCAGGTGCTTGTTAGCTTCGCCGCGATACTCGGGGCGTAGAAATAACGAACACACTTCTGCGTCGCCGGTATGATCAGAGCTTAAAAACAGCGTATCGATAGTGCGGTGTAGATCTAGTTGAATTGATGAGTGGGCCAGGGTGCCTAATCGGTAGTTATAGAACGGCACTTCCCGACCTACTTGGCCTTCAATGGCGCAACAGCCGGCCAATTCACCGTTTTCTTCATCTTCCAACACAAAGAAATAAAGCCGATCATCTACCGCGGTGCGCTCTTCAAATGCGCGAGCGGCTGCTTCAATTTTACCGGCCAAGAACTCGCGATTATCTGGCAACGAGGTAAAGCCAACGCCTGCCTGCTGCGCAAGCGCCTGGAGCCCATCTAGATCATCACGGGCAATGGGTCGAATGCGCATTACATCTCTCCTTCATCGAGCGCATCTACCGCGCTAGGCAGGGTTAGCGGTGCTGCCAAAACCGCACGCCCCTCTTCAACTCCCAAACGCTCGGCGTGTTCGGGGGAAAGCATTAGCTGGCCGGTGGGCGAGAGCGCATAGCGTGCCACTACGCAGCGGAAATCACCGAGAGTTTGGTTGGCAATCATCGCTGGTTCTGCATCGGGCAAGGCATGCTCTGGCCGTATCCTAACCGGGTGCCACGCAGCACGACGGAAAGTTTCAAGCCGCTCTCGTTCAGCTTTAACAATCGGCCCAGCATCGAAAATATCCACATGGCGGGAGCGTACAAATCCCTCGGCCAGCATTTCAGCCAAGGCTTCTTCATGGGCGGGATGTTCACGTCCAATAGCTGCCCGCGCCTGGGGCGTTAGAAGCGGTAGGTAGAGCGGAAACTGCGGCATCACTTCGGCAATAAAGCTTTTCGAGCGCACCCCGGCAATGTGATTCATTTCGTGAAAACTGCGAGCAAAAAAGTGACGGCCCACGCTCTCCCAAAAAGGTGATTCATTACTACTATCCAGATAACCTGGAAACGCTACCGTCAGAATGCGCGAAAAACGCTCCGGATACTGAGCAATAAACATTAACCGCGCCCGGCGCAGCAGGCTTTCAGCACTGGTGCCTTTATAACGTGGATTCAACGACAACGCGCAGAGTAACGTGGCATCAGACGCCTCGTGGGAGAGCGCTAACGTCTGTACTTCCCGACGCACGTTTAGCTGCTGGGAAGCATGAATCAACGTCTCTTGGCGGTAGGTGTAATAAGCTTCCGCAGCCCCCGCCTGGGCGCGGATAGTGGCCGTACCCAACACTTCGTCTCGGCTATCATCTGCCAATACGAACATATAATGCTCGTGGCCGGGAAACTCTACTTGGCTATTGAAAGCTTCCTGGGAGCGCACTATGCGCTCCTCAAGCCGATCACGGTTAGCGGGCAAATTGGTGAGCCGTGGCACTGCGTGCTCGGCCAACTGCTCCAGGGCTGGAAGGTCAGCCATTGTTGCCGGTCGGATTACCAACATCCTTAACGCCCCCTCTTGTGTAGCTTGCTGCCTACTCATGCGCTAGCAACAAGCCGCTCAATGGCACGTTCCAAACGCGCCATACCTTCAGCAATATCCGCTTCAGGAATCACTAACGACGGCGCCATGCGTAGTACATTGGGGCCCGCGATCAGCGCCATGACACCCTCTTCAATGGCCAGCGGTAGAATATCTTTGGCACGGCCTTCGAAGGCATCCGACATTTGCGCGCCGATTAGCAGCCCCATGCCACGGATCTCTTTAAACACGCCGTGCTTGCGGTTGATGGTTTCCAAGTGTTCGCGAAATAGGTCGTGACGATGCTTAACACCTTCGAGCACTTCGGGGGTATCGATAAACTCTACCACTGCAAGCGCCACCGCAGATGCTAAAGCGTTACCGCCGTAAGTAGATCCGTGGGTACCAATTGCCAAGGACTTGGCAATGGCTTCAGTGGTTAAAGTAGCACCAACAGGGAAGCCGCCACCCAAGGATTTAGCGCTGGTTAAGATGTCTGGAGTGATACCGAAGTTCTTGTACGCGTAGAGCTCACCGCTACGGCCAACGCCGGTCTGAACTTCATCAAAAATCAGTAGCGCATTGTGCTCATCACACAGATCACGCAGCCCCTGGAGGAACTCTTGCGTCGCGGGAACAATGCCGCCTTCGCCCTGCATGGGTTCAACCATAATCGCGCAGGTATCGTCGCCAACCAGCTGACGGACGCTTTCGAGGTCATTGAAATTGGCGTGCAAAATACCGCCAGGCACCGGTCCAAAACCTTGAGAGTACTTGGGCTGGCCACCTACGCTCACGGTGAAGAAAGTACGACCGTGGAAAGATTGATAAAACGAGATGATTTTATCTTTATGCTCTCCATGGTGGTCAACCGCCCAACGGCGGGCTAGCTTCAGTGCAGCTTCGTTGGCTTCGCCGCCGGAAGAGCATAGAAATACTTTATCGGCAAAAGTACGCTCAGTGAGCGTCTTGGCAAGCTTAAGTGCAGGCTCATTGGTAAATACGTTAGACAGGTGCCAAAGTTTTTCGCCCTGCTCTTTTAGTGCATTTACCAGCACTGGATGGCAATGACCAAGAGAGTTCACCGCGATACCGCCCGCGAAGTCGATATATTCACGCCCCTGCTGATCCCAAAGGCGGCTACCTTCCCCGCGCACTGGGATAATCTGCTGTGGCGAGTAGTTGGGCGCCATGTAGTGATCGAAATCCTGACGGTTTGGGGTGTAACTCATGGGACGATACCTCCAGTGGGGTAAACAATAGATTTAGTATACGGGTGGCGGTGGACGCCGTGCTTACAGTATTGGGACGGTAAATTATGAAAAGCCGCGCTTAACCAAGCCGCTCTTCTCGTGGCGTGATGCCAAAGTGGTTTCGATAAGCAGTGGAAAAGTGCGCACCAGAGGAGAATCCTGTTATCAGTGCGATATCTCCCACTGGACGGTCACTCTCTCTCAGCTGTTTGCGGGCTTCCTGCAGACGTAAGTCCAGGTAGTACCGGCTAGGCACTGCCTGTAGGTATTTTTTAAACAACCGCTCCAACTGACGCCGAGAAATACCTAAATGCTCTGCCAGTTCCAACGTTGAAAGCGGCTCCTCAATATTGGCTTCCATCAGCGTAACGGCATCTACCAAGCTTTGTGGTGCATGGCCCAAGCGGTTACGTAGTGGCACGTGCTGACGTTCATCAGCAAGGCGGATACGATCGCAGACAAACTGCTCAGATACTTGCTCAGCTAGTCTCTGGCCGTGATGCTGACTAATCAGTGTGAGCATCATATCCATCGCTGCCGTACCACCCGCACAGGTCAGCCTATCACGGTCAATTTCGAACAGCTGTTGAGATAGTGTGACCTGCGGGTACGCCTGAATAAACGCATCAAAACGCTGCCAGGGTAGTGTGGCCCGATAACCTTCTAACAACCCGCAACGGGCAAGTACTTCGGTACCACCGGCAAGCCCTCCGATGGCCACACCTCTCCCCTGGTGGCTACGCAGCCATTCATTAAGTTTGGCAGGCAGTGCATAGGGCAGTGGTGTGGGCGCACATATCAGCAGCATGTCCAGCGGCCCAAGCGGCGCACCTAAAGCGTGCTGTGCTAACAGAGAAAGTTGCGCACTGCTGCGCACGGGCTCTTCACTCAGACTGAGAGTGACCGTTTGATACAGCATTTGCCCACTCAGTTGGTTAGCCATTTGCAGCGGTTCAATGGCACTGGCGTGAGCCAACAGGGAAAACCCCGGCAGCAGCACAAAGGCCACTCGCTTACGGCTGCTGGCAGGAGGAGTTAACGCTCTTGAATACATGATAAGTGGCTGTGCTGCATGAAAATCGCCTTCAACTAGAGGAAGCATCGGGGTAACACCATCATCTTACCCAATTGTGCACCTGAAGGCAGCGCTATGGCCTTTCAAACAAAAATAGGGCGTAAAAATGCAAATTGCCGGGCATTAGCCCGGCAATTTGTTTGGTGTGAGAACGTTAGCCTCCGCTGTTGCCTGCGCCAAGAATTAGAAACCCTGCCACAACTATCCCTAGGACTATAATCACCAAAGGAAGTAGCTTATGCATTCCACGAGGAGGTTTCTTCGCTTCTGGCTGACGTTGAGGCTCAGCGTTTTCAAAATCCTCTGGTATGCGCTGATTCAATACGTGCTCTTTCTCTTCTTCCCGAGTTTTGCTTTCCCTAGTATCCATAAACGCCTCCTGTTACTCCGGCAGAAAAAGCGAGTGCGACGACCTCTAGCTAGCGCAACCGCATCACCGCTTATAAGCTAATGACATCGAACTCGACATTAGGGTTCACATCCGCGTCGTAGTCCACATCATCACGTTCAAAGCCAAATAGCTTCAAAAACTCATGCTTATAACCAGCATAGTCGGTAATCTCGAATAGGTTTTCTGTTGTAACGTCTGCCCACAAGTCTTGGCAGGCTTTTTGAACGTCGTCACGCAGTTCCCAATCATCCAAGCGCACACGACCTTGCTCGTCAGTTGCCATTTCTTCTTGCTGGCCTGAGTACAAACGCTCGCCGAATAGGCGGTTAAGCTGGTCTATAGTGCCTTCATGCAGCCCCTGTTCTTTCATAATGCGATACACCATCGCAATATATAGCGGCATGACGGGAATCGCTGCGCTGGCTTGGGTCACCACCGATTTGAGCACCGCCACATTGGCACCACCACCGCTCGCTTGCAGTTTGGTATTAATAGCGGCCGCCGCGCGGTCCAGGTCTTCTTTGGCTTTGCCCAACGCACCATGCCAGTAAATAGGCCAGGTGATTTCAGTACCAATGTAACTAAACGCCACGCTGCGCGCGCCTTTTGCTAACACGCCCGCCTGGTCAAGGGCATTCATCCATAGTTCCCAATCTTCACCACCCATGACGGTGATGGTGTCGTCGATCTCTTGCTGTGTAGCAGGCTCTACTTGCGCTTCGATGATGACATCTTTATTGGTATCAATCGCCGTTGCACGGTAGGTTTCACCAATCGGTTTCAAGCTTGAGCGCTTTACTTCACCAGTATCTGGCAGCTTACGCACCGGCGAGGCCAGTGAGTAAACCACTAGATCGATTTCGCCCATGTCCTGCTTGATTAACTCAATGGCTTTTTCTCGCGCTTCATGCGAGAAAGCATCGCCGTTAATCGACTTGCTATACAGGCCTTCCTGCTTGGCAAACTTGTCAAACGCAGCGCTGTTATACCAGCCAGCAGTACCAGTCTTTGTATCGCTGCTGGGCTTTTCAAAAAATACGCCCAAGGTATCGGCACCGTAACCAAACGCAGCGGTAATGCGCGCAGCTAATCCGTAGCCACTGGAAGCACCTATCACCAACACTTTTTTAGGCCCAGCGTTTTTATCTAAGCCGCGGGCACGGGTCGCTTCGATCTGTTCGAGAACGTTCTGCTCGCAGCCTACAGGGTGAGTCGTTGTACAGATAAAGCCACGCACTTTAGGTTTAATAATCACGTTGGACCTCTTCATCAAATTGATTTCGTTATCAACATGGCCATGCCATTGGCTAGTGAGGGCTATTCTAGCCGTCTCAGCGCGCCCTGTCCGCTCTTGAGCTTATCCATCATTCACGGCAGGATAGCGACCTGCCCACTACCTGCCAAAGAGGCGACCCCATGAATGCACAGCAGTTAGTCGATGAGCGCGGCGACCTATGGCTTGCCCTGGCGCCACTCTGGCTAGACCGTGAACCTAGTGAACGCGACTACGCCAAGATGATTGACGTCATTCAACAGCATGACATGTCGCTTAAGGAGCTTGAATGGATGTTTCGCTTAGAGATGGCGCCAGTAATGACACGGCATCAGCTCTCTGTAGCCAGCGAGTGGCGTAGGTTTGACGACTATAAACTTATGAAACAGCTAGTTAACCATAACCTGCGTTTAAATGGTTGGCGACGCAAAAGCTGGGCTTTATTTTCAGGCTTAACAACCATGATGGTGCGCCACCGCTGGAACGCACTAATGAGCCGTTTAATGGTTGCACGCGGCGAGGTTTAGCGATTCAACTACTTTTTATCAAGTGCGGCTTCCAACGCTAAGCGCAGCGGCAGGCCATGATCTTTAGGGCCAAAGCGGGCTATCACTTGGCCATCACGCCCTACTAAAAACTTGGTGAAGTTCCATTTGATTGCCTTTGTACCCATGACGCCTGGCGCCTCCCGCTTGAGCATTACAAATAAGGGGTGGGCTGCACGACCATTAACACGCACTTTTTCCATCAGTGGAAAGCTAACGCCAAACTGCTTCTCACCAAAGGCGCAAAACGCCTCGGCGCTCTCTGGTGACTGTCTGCCAAACTGATTACAGGGAAACCCAAGCACCGTAAAGCCACGATCACGGTAGCGTTTATACAGTGTTTCCAACTCTTTTAATTGCGGCGTAAAGCCACATTGGCTGGCCACATTAACCACGAGCAACACCTGACCACGAAGCGCCCGCAAATTAAATGGCTCGCCTGTATGGGTATAACAGTCTTGATCATAAATCATCATTGCAAGGCCCCTTACATGCCTTCGCTAACGTGTTATCACCATGCCACGACGCATGCCGTTAGGCTAGAGCCGATTAACTGATTGGCCCTAACACCACTCGCAGCGCCAGAGCAATCAACAGCACACCAGTGACTCGGTTAATCCAGTGGGCGTAACGATGTAGCCAAGGTAATACGCTAGAGTGAGAGAGCCCCACTGCCACTAACACATACCAGCCACCATCAATCACCATAGCTGTTGCCACAATAATTGCTTTGGCAAAGATGCTCATCTCGGGAGTGACAAACTGGCTAAGCAAAGCGACAAAAAAGATGATCAACTTAGGGTTGCCTAGCGCCACTAGCACTCCCTCTTTGGCAGCTTGGCGCGTGGTGGTCATCACTGCTCCCGGCGCAAGCCCCCCTGCCCTGCCTGCTCGCAGCGCTTTGATACCTAACCAAGCTAAATAGGCAGCGCCAAGCCACGTGACCACTTGAAACAGCTGGGGATGGCGAACAATCAAGGCTCCCAACCCCCATACTGTTAACAGCGCATAAAACCCCACCCCAAGCGCATGAAATACTGCGGCCGTAACGCCGGGCAAACGCCCGCCCCCTAATGTGTGACGCAACACCAGTGCTAAGCTTGGCCCCGGTGACATAGCCCCCATAGCGCAAATCGCGACTAGTGACAGCCAGAGTGACAGCGGCATTTTTCTCTCCATGAAAAAAGTAAGAAAGGACACGCTAGTATACGTCAGCCGTCGTAGCATCTAGGGAATAAATGCAAGCGCTTAAATAACGCTGTTAGCATGGTACGCTGTTGGGTAAAATTTTCCCCTTTTTGATCAAGATGACGCCTGCCACGCAGGCGGTTCATGGCTAATAAAGGACTTCAACATGGGTAGGGCGTTTCAAAACCGTAAGGAATCCATGGCCAAAACGGCCGCTGCGAAAACTAAGGTTTACAGTAAGTATGGGCGTGAAATTTACGTCTGCGCTAAAGCCGGCGGCACAGACCCTAACGGCAACCTGGCACTACGCGGTTTAATGGAGCGTGCAAAAAAAGATCAAGTGCCTTCACACGTGATCGATAAAGCACTGGATAAAGCCAGTGGCGCTGGCGGTGAAGACTTTTCAACGGCGCGCTATGAGGGTTTTGGCCCAGGCAATGCCATGGTGATTGTTGACTGCTTAACTGACAACCCTAACCGTACCTTCGGCGACGTACGTGGCTGCTTCACTAAAACCAAAAGCAAGATTGGTACGCCCGGTAGCGTTAGCCATATGTTTGACCACTGCGCTATTTTCTCGTTTACCGGTAGCGACGAAGAAGCCGTGCTTGAAGCGCTAATGGAAGCCGATGTCGACGTCACCGATATCGAGCAGGAAGAGGGCCGTATTACCGTCTTCGCCCCGCATACCGACTACGCCAAAGCCAAACAGGCGCTGCTGGATGCCTTTGGTGAGATCGATTTTGAAGTGGATGAAATTCAGTTTTTGCCGCAAAACACTACGCCGGTTGAAGGTGACGACGTAGTCATGTTCGAAAAGCTGCTTGGCATGCTGAACGATCTGGACGATGTACAAAACGTATTCCATAGCGCCGAGCTTCCCGCAGAGAGCGAGTAAACCGCTAGCCTCAACTTAGCCCATCGCGGCTGGAAGAAGTGTTACCACTGTTCCAGCCGCTGTCACCTGCAATACGAGTCACTGGGTTCGTATTCACTATGTTACCGAGTTACGCGCGTAAAAGGCCGTATCGGGCGACAGCAGTGCTGGCTTAACTCCCGAGTCGCTAAGCACCTGCTTACCCCGCACAGTCAGATCGGTAACAAATAAAAACTGTTGGCGTGGGTCGACGGGATAAGCGCGGATACGATAGTGAGTGCCCCAGGGGTTCTCTTCTGCTACGACAATAACGGGTCGGTCGAACTTGAGATATGCGCTGGTAAGCGCTACATCCCTCAAGATTTTACGTACCTTTCCTGCCTCATGCTCGGGATGCAGATAAAAACTTGCTACGCACTGTAAGCTGGAGCCACCGTTATTGGCGTTGTGGATTGCCGAATCCCACAGTTTGAGATGTGGCACTGCTACCAAATCATCATCTGGGGTTTGAATTTCTACGGTACGCATTCCAACATGCTTCACCTCACCGTAAGTGCCCTCGATGTTAACCCAGTCACCTGGGCGATACGGCAGTTCAACGGCTGAGACCACCCCTGCAATCAGGCTGCTTACGTAGTCTTTGAGGGCAAAGCCGATAGCTAATCCAATTGCACCGAACAGCGTTATCATATTGCGTAATGAAGGCTCGATTACAATAGGCACAGCAATCACAAGCGTGGTGATTAAAACAAGCAATCGCGTGAGAGGAACTAGGGCAAAAACACGGAAACGCATAGGCCCGTGTAATCGATTAGCCAGCCAGTTCAATCCCCGCTGGCTGGCAATAATCAGCAAAACGCTAATAACTAAAATCACCCCAAGGGTAATCAGCGCTTCACTATCAATATCGTTAAACAGCCTGGCATACTGCTCTTTATCGTCCATCTGTACTCCTAAAGCGCATCCACAAGGTAGTTCCGGGAGGCCAGCAACTGTCGCACGCTAGCGTAGCTTAATGGCGAGACTTGCCAGCACCCCTGATGGCAGCAGAGTAGCCCCTGCCGGGCCAACGATAGCCGTGCGTTTAGCACTTCGTGGCGGGAAAATGGGAGTACATCCCCTAGCGCCTGATCCTCCAGCCCACCATGAATTAGCAGCGCATGTAGCAACAGCGTGGCCACATCCCCCGTTTCTGCAGGCAACTCTGCCTCTGCTAAAGCATCCAGTAACCAAAGCTCCTTCGGGGACTCTGGAGGCAGTTTCTGGGAGCGACCTTGAAGGCTTTTTGAACCATCATTTTCAGCAGGCTCACGTAGCCGTTCCCGCCAATAGTGCCACGCAATACCTAAATGCCCTCGGCAATGGGCTGCTAATTGCTGTAACTCTTTATAAGCCAATTTACTATGGCGACTTCTCACAAGGACTTGGTTGCCCGTGCGCGTGCTATATACAACCGGGGCATCCTGACTAGTGCGAACAGTATTGGCAAAGTAGCGTGCTAACTGTTCCCCCTCCATCGCTTGCAAGGTAAATACTGGAGCACTATCAAGGCCAACTGCCTGCTGTAAGTAGGCGTATGTCCAGCTGTCACAGCCAATCACTCCCCTACCCATACGGCCACTAAGCACGCGTTCCAATAATTCACGCACCCCTTGTAAACCTTGTGTATGACGTAGAAAGCACCGCTCTAATGTAGGTAATGCCCAGACAGGTTGCGCTTCACAACACGCTATCCACTCAAGATTTCCATCAGAAATCTCTTGATAAGTAGGCATGGTCAAGCAGCTAACTCCCTGCTGCTGCGCCCAGTGGCGAACCACGGCGCCATGCCCGCCATAAGGTGGAGTAATAAAAAACACCACGGGGTGCTCTTCTAATCCCTGCTGGTAAAGTACCTGGGAAAACGCACGAGCCACAGGCGACCAATCCACTTCAGGCACCAAATGCGCAAGCTTTAACTCGGGTAACTGTCGAAGCTCGCTCTCTTGCTTCGCTTTACGCTCTGCGGGTTCTCTACCAGCTATCCAGCGGGTTGCTGCTCGCCAACTACGCCGCCACTGGCTAGCCTGAGTCTGCTCAGGCGTGCAAAACTGCGTTAGCTCGATCACTTCCCACAGCGATGTAGCATCTTCGGTTGAACACTTCGCCATAAGGCTACCTTAGGCCGGAAAAAATTAAGATTAGCATGCCTCTACCTAAATGCGTGACGCAGCAAGACGAACTTATCGCCAAAAATGAAGTCGCTAGTAATACGTGCTTTATTAACAGCTGTTCTATACAAACGCGACACACTGGGGGCACAGATGAGCGTGGTAAACGTCACCATGGGAGAGCTACATGAGAAGCTTGCAAAGTGCATTGCCGGGGAGCGAGTGCTTATTGAACACGACGGCAATCGCTTTAGTGCACGTATTCAACATGTCGGCATGACAGGCGTAAAAGTAATCCCTGAAACACTGATTAAAAATAGTACCGGCGATCCAGGCGATGTGGAGGGCGTCACGGTACCCTACGACGAGATATGGGAGCTTGAAGTAAAAGGCGTGGTATACAGCCGCTTACCCAACTAGTACTTAGTAAGTGATAGCGCTTTTGTGCATAGTAAGCGAGAGCGCTTTTTTGAATAGTAAGCGAGAGCGTTTTTGTGCTTAGCAACCCAATGTAGCGGCTACACGTTCTAGCACTAGTGTTTCGCGGTGAATTGAAAAGCCCATTGTGGCAGGCTTACTAGCCATTACACTACGGTTATGGCGCAGTGCATCTTCAAGCGAAACCCACTGCGCTGCCATGCCGTTAGCTGCCTCGTAATCTTCCAGCTTTGCCTCGCCTAACGTATTGCCAATTTGGCAATTAAACCAATGGGATGTTTGAAACATCACATCCCACTGCTTTTTCCAGGTCGGGGTATATTCCGTCACGTAGCCAAAATGTGATGTTACTTGAATATCTTGAGCACCAGTCTCTTCATACAACTCACGATGCAAGCCAACTTCCGGGCTCTCGCCAGCATCTATACCGCCACCGGGAAAGCTAAAGTCGTCATAACGCTCGGTGTAGAGCAACAAAATATTGTCATTCCGGGTAACGATGGCACGTGAGGCTTCACGCTTTAACACTCGCATTTTCTCTAAAGCAGGCGAGGCAGATAGCGCCTCGTGAACAAGGTGAGCAATATGCTGCATGGGTAACCCTGGAAAATAAAAGCGGCCATTCTACGCAAATGGCCGCTTTAGTTCACACGCTCAATTAATTACTTCATGAGCAGGCTTAAACACTTAAAATGTTAAGCAGATTTTTCCAAAGTGCTTACCCGACTCTTGATGGCGGAATGCATTAGCAATCTCTTGTAATGCAAACTCTTGGTCGATCACGGGCCGAAGGTTAGACGCTTCAATGGCACGAATCATCTCGATTTGATGACGACGGCTGCCCACAATTAGCCCCTGCAGCCTAGCCTGTTTGGCCATTAGCTTAGCAGTGGGGATCTCTCCTTCACGCCCAGTGAGTATGCCAATTAACGAGATATGTCCGCCAATTTTCACTGCATCAATCGACTGCGGCAGCGTACCAGAGCCACCTACTTCAACCACGTGGTCCACGCCTTCACCATTGGTTAGTGCCTTAACCGCCTTACCCCAGTCCGGCGTCTCTTTATAGTTGATGGTGTGCTCAGCACCCAGCTCGCGCAGGCGGGCCAGTTTTTCATTGGAAGACGACGTGGCAATCACTTTTGCCCCCATCATCTTGGCAAATTGCAGCGCAAAGATGGAGACGCCACCAGTGCCTAATACCAGTACTGTGTCACCGGCTTTAATGCCGCCATCTACCACCAACGCACGCCAAGCGGTCAAGCCAGCCGTGGTTAGTGTTGCGGACTCCGCATGGCTGTACCCCTTGGGCTGGTGGGTAAACCAAGTAGCCGGGCGGATAATCTGTTCCCGGGCGTAGCCATCAACGCCATCCCCTGGCGTAGTAGTGAAATCACCTACTCGCGCCGGGCCTTCAAGCCAGTCAGGGAAGAAGGTAGACACCACGGCATCCCCTACCGCAAACTCACTAACGCCCTCACCAACGGCTTCAACAACCCCTGCCCCGTCAGACATGGGAATACGGCCATCGTCAGTGGGGATCATCCCTGCCACCACAGCGTAGTCGTGAAAATTAAGCGAACTAGCGTGCAGGCGTACTTTGATCTCGCCAGGACCAGGTTCTCCCGGTACGGTTAACTCCACCAGGCTCAGTTTATCTAAACCGCCGGGCTGCTGAAGCTGAATAGCGTACATCGTTACCTCCTGTAAGCTGGGCTCTGTTAAATATGCACTATAAACGACCGGTCTAATGCTAAGTGGAGGCATTATAGTCAAGATCAAGGTCGGTCAGTTCACTCTCTTCAAGATCATGCCCTAAAAAACCACCCGACTGGCGCTTCCATAAGCCAGCGTAAATGCCGTTTTGCGCTAACAGTTCCTGATGGGTACCGCTCTCTACCATGCGCCCCTCATCCACCACAATCAAACGGTCAAGCATGGCAATGGTAGAAAGCCGGTGGGCAATCGCGATCACTGTCTTGCCCTCCATCAGTGCATCCAACTGCTCTTGGATGGCTGCCTCAACTTCAGAATCCAATGCAGAAGTAGCTTCATCCAGTACAAGAATAGGTGCGTTTTTCAGCAGCACACGGGCAATGGCAATGCGCTGACGCTGGCCACCGGAGAGCTTAACGCCACGCTCACCCACGTGCGCATCCAGACCACGCCGCCCTTTGGGGTCGACCAAATCATTGATAAAGCTATCTGCATGGGCACGGCACACGGCCTGCCACACCTCGTCGTCACTGGCGTGCGGGGTACCATAGCGAATATTATCCCGCAGCGAACGGTGCAGTAACGAAGTATCCTGAGTCACCATGCCAATCTGATGACGCAGCGAAGTCTGAGTTACTTCGGCAATATTCTGCCCGTCGATTAAAATCCGCCCACCTTGTAGGTCATAAAAGCGCAGAAGCAGGTTTGCCAGGGTCGACTTACCCGCCCCAGAACGGCCAATCAGGCCAATTTTCTCTCCGGGCTTAATGGTCAAACTTAGCCCATCAAAGACGTTCTTACTTTCACCTTTTGCTTGAGCATACTGAAAGCGCAGCGCATCAAACACGATCTCACCGTTAGGCACGACAAGCGCTTTAGCATTAGGCGCATCCTTGATCGTTGGCTCCTGAGCAATGGTGTTCATGCCATCCTGTACCGTACCAATATTTTCAAATAGCCCGGCCACTTCCCATAAAATCCAGTCAGACATGAAACGGATACGCATCACCAGCGCTATGGCAATTGCCAGCACGCCCAACGAGATCACGTCCATGTACCAAGCGCTAATCGCCATACCCGCTGTGCCCACCAGCAGCAGTGTATTGAGCAGCGTTAAGCACACACTCATCACTGTGACCAGACGCATCTGACGGTGTACAGTGACCATAAAGCCTTCCATGGCATCTTTGGCATAGCCCTGTTCACGCTCGGTATCTGCGAAAAGCTTAATGGTTTGGATATTGCTGTAACTATCCACCACACGGCCGGTCATCTGCGCACGGGCATCAGCTTGTGCCATGGAGACATCTCGCAGACGTGGGACAAAAAAGCGCATAATGCTCAAATAGCCAACTAGCCATAGACCAAGGGGCAGCAGCAGCCACGGGTCAGCACGGCCCAGTAAAATTGCCGCCCCAGTAAAGTAGACAATGGCATAGACCATCAAATCCATCACTTTAGTGACGGTTTCACGGATCGCCAGCGCCGTTTGCATGACTTTTTGCGACACCCGGCCAGCGAACTCATCCTGATAAAATGCCAAGCTTTGACTGAGCATGTGACGGTGAGACAACCAGCGACCAATCATCGGGTAGTTGCCAAAAATAGTCTGGTGGTTCACCAACGATTGCATGAGCACCAACAGCGGTAAGCCAAGGATAACGGCAAGGCCAATGCCCGCCAGCCATAGGCCGTTGTCTCCCCAGAAGTCAGTTCGATCAACACTGCTCAACCAATCGACCAGTTCTCCCATATAGCCGAAAAATACTACTTCCGCAGTGGAAACCAACGCCGTCAATAGTGACATAACCAACAGCCACGGCCATACGGGGCGTGAAAAGTGCCAAATAAAGGGTAGTAACCCGTTCGGCGGTGTTGAGATCTCGCCTTCAGGGTAAGGGCTTACTCGCTCCTCAAAATAACGGAACAGTGGCGTGAGCAGACGTGACAGCATAAGAGGTCCTTACGTTACTCGTGAGACAGAAGTAGAGATTAGCAGAAGCAAGAAGGACTAGCGGCGTAGCAGCCAGCGCGCCCAAAATGGGGCCACAATCATCAGCGTTATCATGCGTAACAGGTGGTGAAAGGCTACAAATACCGGATCAATATTCAATGCCACAGCCAGAATAGCCATTTCACCAATACCACCAGGTGCCAGTGCTAGCAGCGCTACATCACGCCCCACACCTAGTGCTTGGTGAATTAACTCAGCAAAAAAGGCCAGTACAATCAATGCCAGCAATGTGGCAACCCCAGATTGCCACAAATAACGCCCCAATAACCGCCGCGTCATCCCTTGAAAGCGTGAACCAATGGCACTGCCCAATACCCACAGCATCAGGTTCATACCCCAGCTAGGTAGCGTTAGGCTGGCAAGGTTAAATCCCGACAGCAGCGCTGCCATAAGGAGCGGGGTTAGTAGTGCTGCGCTAGGAATACGCAGCCAACGACCCAATGGTAGGAGTAAAGGGATAGTCAGCAGCATCCAGCCGTGTGCTAACACAGTATTTGAAGGGCCAAGCTGCCCTTCACCGCCTTCAAACGCCCAGAAGAGCGGGGGTAGAAAAAGGATGACTAAAATAATCCGCAGCGACTGGGCAATAGCGATACGCTGGGGGTCGCCACCACACTTATCGCCCAACATGATCATTGCTGTCATGGCGCCTGGTGCGGCCCCAAACCAAGCGCTTACAGGATCAAAACCACAGCGCCGATACCAGGCTGCGGCCACGGCCGTTGAGGCCGCTACACCTAACAGTAAAAGCACGGATGAAACAGGCCAGTCCAATACCCGCTGGGCCAATTCCGGCGTAACCTGACTGCCAAGCACTAACCCCATCACCGCCAAAAACACGTTGCGCAGTGGTTCGGGCACGCCAACGTTAACGCCTCTCGCAGACAGCAGTAGATTGGCAATTAGCGGGCCTAGCATCCAAGCCAGCGGCAAGCCCATGAGCTGAAACAACGCACCACCGATGGCGCCTACACCTAGCGATGTGACAAGCGCTTTTGCACTCCCTGCTTTGAAACGTATGCCCTTCACACGCCCCCCGTGGATTAACTCTGGCCATGCCACAGGGTAGTTACCCTGCTAAGCGTTCCTGTTAGCTTACCAGTTTTGGGCTAGCTTGGGAGGTTAGAAAGGTATCAAAGGCCCTAATATGGCCTTAATCTTCATCATCATCGTCACGCATACGCGCCTGACGCTCAGCTTCTTCCTCTTTGGCGTCATCAATCACTTCCATCAGCTCATCTACGTTAGCAATGTGGCTGTCGAACTCAAAATGACCGGTCAGTTTGCTATCAGGGTGCAGCTTACCTGCCTCGTACAGCGCCCACATCTCTTTGCCGTAGTGGGTGGTTAGCAACTCAGGGGCAAAGCGGCCAAAGTAGGCACGCATATTGTCCACATCGCGCTCCAGCATAGCAGCGGCGCTATTATTGCCAGCGGCATCTACAGCCTGGGGAAGGTCGATAATCACCGGGCCTTCAGCATCTACCAGTACGTTGAATTCCGATAAATCACCATGAATTAAACCAGCGCAAAGCATTCGCACCACGTCTTGAATCACTTTGGCGTGATAGCGTAGAGCCTGCTCTTGAGTTAGGGTCACTTCGTCCAGGCGCGGCGCCACATTGCCATCAGCATCACTGATCATTTCCATCAGCAACACACCATCGACAAACCCATGAGGCTCAGGCACGCGTACATCAGCGGCAGCAAGACGGTATAGTGCATCTACTTCGGCATTGAGCCACGCCTGCTCCTGCTCTTTTTGGCCATAGCGGGTTTTTTTAGCCATCGCTCTTGAACGACGACTATTGCGTTCCTTACGCCCCTCTTGATATTGAACGGCCTGCTTAAAACTACGCTGTTTAGCTTCTTTGAAGACTTTGGCACAGCGCACTTCATCACCACAGCGCACTACATAGACCTGCGCTTCCTTACCACTCATCAGTTGCACCAGCACCTCATCGATCATTCCATCATCGACCAAGGGCTGTAATCGTTTGGGGGTTTTCATGGTTAGCTGCGTCGGCTCCTCTTTACTATCTGAGCTCAATAATTAGGAGCTCAATAACGAATACGGCGAACGCGGAAAGCGCGCCCTTTTAGTTTGTCACGTTCAAGCTTGGCCTGAGCTTTTTGAACAACACTGCACTCCACTGCCACATAGGCGCTACGCGCCAACACTTTAATTTTTCCAACCTGATCACCACGCAGGCCACCTTCGCTGGTTAAAGCACCCAGGATATCACCAGGACGCAGCTTATCTTTTTTACCACCAGCAAGTTGTAGCGTAGCCATGGGGGGCTCAAATGGCACTAAGCTCTGGGGTTTAGGCAAAGGTTCTGTGGCAATCGGTTGCTCCAGAAGTCCTTCTAGCCGTTCTAGCCGGTAATGCTCTTTAGGAGTCACCAATGTACAGGCAACACCGCTAGCCCCTGCACGACCAGTGCGCCCTACCCGATGGACATGGACATCAAGTTCACGGGCTATTTGGTAGTTAAACACGGCATCTAGTTGGGCAATATCCAAACCACGAGCAGCGACATCAGTAGCCACCAGAATAGATGCGCTCTGGTTGGCAAACAGGATTAACCGTCGGTCACGATCTTTTTGCTCTAGATCACCGTTGAGCGCCACAGCGCTAAACCCGGCATCGACCAGTTGCTCTGCCACCGCCTGAGTTTCGCGTTTGGTATTGCAGAACACCACACTAGTCGCTGGCCGATAGACCAGCAGCAGTTGTTGAAGGGCAGCAAAACGCGCCTCTTCATTGGCAACTTCATAGAAGTGCTGGTCAATTGTAGTGGCATCGTGAAGCTCCGCCACTTTAACCGTGACCGGATCACGCATGACGCCGCGGGTCATGGTGGCAAGGCCACCAGAGGCCTGCTCGTCTGGGAACGTCGCACTAAACAGCAACGTTTGGCGGTCAGCGGGGGTATCAGCAATGATGTCATCAATCGTCGCCTGGAAGCCCATATCCAGCATACGGTCAGCTTCATCCAGTACCAGCGTCGTCAGCGACCCCAGCGTTAGCGAGCCTTTTCGTAGATGCTCGTCAATACGCCCTGGCGTGCCCACTACAATGTGAGCACCGTGTTCTAACGAGCCAAGCTGTGGACCAAACGGCGCGCCACCACACAGGGTTAGCACCTTGACGTTGGGCATCCCCCGCGCCAAACGTCGCAGTTCATCTGCTACTTGGTCGGCTAGTTCCCGAGTGGGACACAGTACTAGGCCCTGCACGGCGAAGGCCTCGACGCGCAGCTCTGCCAGCAGCGCCAGGCCAAATGCAGCCGTCTTTCCTGAACCGGTTTTGGCCTGGGCCAGCACATCGCGGCCCGCCAGCATAGGCGGCAGACTTTGCGCCTGAACCGGCGTCATTTCGTGATAGCCAAGGGAGTCTAGATTAGTCAGCAGCGCAGATGAGAGCGCAAGCGATGCAAAAGAGGTGTCGGACACAAAAAATTCCTGAAGGGGCTATATCGCCCAGCAAACCGATAATGTGAAGCACCATACCAGAAAGTGCCGTTCCCTGCTTTGCTGCTGACACACTGCAAGGCTCAGCCAAAAGCTGTACCTACGCCGACAGAGCAGCAAAGCGACCCTGGCTTAGGGCAGCCAAGTCGTTCGGTGAAAGTTCAATCTCCAATCCCCGGCGCCCAGCACTAACGTACAGTGTCGGAAACGCCTGTGCCGATGCATCTATAAAGGTAGGCAGGCGCTTCTTTTGCCCCAGTGGGCTGACGCCACCCAGTACATATCCGGTGGTGCGTTCCACTTCCTCGGGCGCTGCCATCATCGCCTTCTTTGCTCCAGCGGCTTTGGCGATCTGTTTTAACCCCAACTGGCAGTTTACCGGCACAACGCCTACCGCCAGCTGCTTGCCATCCAGCTTGACTACCAAGGTTTTAAATACCTGATCTACGGAAACACCTAGCTTTTCTGCTGCTTCTAGCCCGTAGGAGTGAGCGGCGGCATCGTGATGGTACTCATGGAGTTGAAATATAATACCTGCCTGCTTCGCACTATTAATCGCCGGTGTCATGGAATTTCTCGCCAGTTAACGTCGTTAGCTTATGTGGTTAGCTTATGTGACTAGCTTATGTGAAAAGTATATTACCCACTGCTAAGCTTCATAACGTGACCGATTAAGGGAAGTCAACTGACAGGAGTCTAACCAGCCATGAAAGCAACCTCTAAAGTACAGCAGAAAGCGGCCGGGGCCGCACTCTCTGCCAAACGCGGCGATACCCAACCAAATGAGCTAACCGGAGCATCCAAGGAGATGTATCACTCAATGAGCGAAGCGGAGCTTGAGGAAATGGCAGGTACCCAACGTAAAGGCAAGCCGAAAAGGAAAGAGAACTAAAAAAGAGAACTAATGAGAGAGCGCGCATGCTGTGCCAAAGGCCACGCCAGCTTATCAAGCTGCCGCGGCCACCGTACGCGCAGTGGTTGAACTGATTACTGGCAAGGCACCACGCGACGCAAGGTATCTTTCGCCCAAAGCGTTTGGCCATCCGGTGTACGGCCATGCTCATTCCAGCGCTCAGTGGTCTCGAGGCAAAAAGAGCCAGCATCTTCAGTACGTGGATTAGCGCCAACAGGGCGCTCCCCACCGATACGCATTACATCAGGGTTTTCAGTCGTATAGCGTGGGGCAACGGTAGAGCTTGCACAACCAGCAACCAGAACGGTTACCAGCAGCGCGGGCAAACAGCGGCGCAATGGCATGTTTTAAAACCCTCAGAATAGCAATAGTAGGCCGACACCATTTGTCGGTAGCGCTTGATATCACTGCTTCCGCGCTCACGTCAATACTTATTCACCCTGGCAATTTAAGTGACGAGAGTGATGCTGGTAACTGGGCGTAAATGGCGCAGTTTACAGTGCTGTTCGATGCTTTCCAGGATTTCTTCAGCGGATTCGATCTGCCGCTTATCCAGCTGAATATCAACCACTAAAAAGCTACCGATCTGTGCCAAACGTACGTCTTCATCGACGATATCGAAACCTGATACCTCTTGCATCACCTCCTGGCGAATGCCACATAAAGGCTCACCAAACATCAACTCACGCAGTGCCCCCCGTACCATACGTATCGGCATTGGTAGGAAATAGCCTGCAATAATTAGCACCATTATTGGGTCAGCAAAGCGCGCTAAGCCTGCCCAGGGTGTAAGGGTCAGCCCCCAGGTTAGCGCAAAGCCCAGCAAGACCGCAGCGCTTAGCCAAGTATCCATTTGCCATTGACGCAGCTCCGCTTCCAATAGTGAGGAGCGGCTAATCTTGGCGTAACGGTACAGCAACCACCAGATCACTAAACAGCCAATGACGTTGACAGCGCCAAATATCAGAGCCAAATCAAGTGTCACTAACCGTCCGCCCTGAATAAGGATCCACAAGGCAGAAACCATCGAAAAAAGGCACACCAAAGCAATCATCACGCCTTTGAGTAGTACAGCCAGTGGCTCTACCGTTAGCCGCCCAAAGGGGTAGTGATCATCTGCTGGTTTACGTGCCTGCTTCAATGCTAAAAGGGAAAGCGACACCAGCACTAAACTCAATAGCGAATAACCACTATCAAATAAAATGGTAACTGAGCTGCTTGCTAACCCAAGCACTAGGCCAGTAAAGGCCAACAAGCTGGCAAAAACAGCAGAAAGTCTGAGCGCTCGGCGCTCTGCTACGAAGGGGGTCACGCGAATTACTCCAGAATAAGTGTATTCAACGCTGGCGATCATAGTGAGTAAACTAGCATTTCACCAATCGCTCAGCGCCAAATATTTTGGCACTCAAACAGGGGCTATCTATGCGAGCAGAACAGGTACAAGCATTTATCGATGTTACTGAACACAGCTCATTTGCCGCTGCCGCCCGGCACACAGGCATAAAGCGCAGTACCTTAAGCGCCGCCGTCAATGCGCTGGAAGATAGCCTGGGTGTCGAGCTATTCGAGCGCTCAGGCAATAGCCTGCAACTTACGGCTGTTGGCGAGAGTGTACTGCCGGATTGCTACCGCCTGCTAACCAGCGCCAGCCGGATCAAAAAGCATTGCCAACAGCACATACAAGGAGTGGAAAATCAGCTATGTGTTGCCAGAGACGACACACTACCTGAAGCATTTTGGCGACAAGCAATGCACGACCTGAAGCAACGGTATCCACTAACGGCGATTTCAGTGTATCTATTGCCCCCACAGGAGCACCTGCAGTTCGTGCTACGTCAAACGGTCGATATTGCCTTTGGGTTATATACCGCCGAAGGCACGACAGTGAATGCCAGTAACCTTGCCCCAGTCAGCATGTGTCTGGTGGCAGCACCTGCTCACCCACTTAGCCGCCTGCCCAGCGTTACTCGCGATGACCTCGCCCAATATACCCAAGTGTGCTTGACCTACGACCGAGACGATAAACTGGTCAGCGAGGCACTGTTTTCAACCAACTACCTTGGCCTAACCATGTTTGAGGTCATCCGTGATGCAGCAATCAACGTCACCGGATGGGCGCTATTGCCCTACCCGCTAGTTAAAGAAGCACTAGAAACACATCAGCTTTGCGCACTGAACCACGACCTAACGCTAGACAGCCACTACTACCGCTACGTGGAGGGTGAAAACCTCGGCGTAGTGGCTACGGCACTGCTGAACAACGTGGCAAAATTTTTAGGCACTACCCGCTAATACCTGTTGATATAGGTTGTCCAAAGTGAAACGTTGAAATTTGCGAGTGGAAAAAACCATCAATGCCTTCCACTCTGTTAAAAAGTGCTAAATAAGGATTCCCAGGACACGCTAGAGAACCGGCATAGGGCAGTGTCATCTAAGCGTAAAGTGTATCTGCCAGTGTCGATGTTGCCGTCAACTAAGGAGTAGTTTCCGATGGTAAGACTCGATAAGAAAGCGACTAGGCTTTATGTCCTAGACACAAACGTCCTTATCCATGACCCCACTGCGCTCTACCATTTTGATGAGCACGATGTGGTTATACCCATGACGGTACTTGAGGAGCTTGATAAGCATAAAAATGGAGTTCGTGAAATTGCCCGTACTGCGCGGCAAATCAGCCGCACACTTTCCGACCTAACCAACCAAGTAACCTTTGATGAGATACAAAAAGGCATTCCAATCCCACGCATTAGCGGTGAGTCTGGCCGCTTGCATTTTCTTTGTTACAACGACCTCAAACCCTTTGATTCACTAGATGACAACCCTGACAACCGTATTTTGGCGGAGACTTGCCGGCTGCGAGATGAGCGCCCAGACGCCTCCGTCATTCTTATTACCAAAGACATCAACTTAAGAGTAAAAGCCGCCGCGCTAAAGGTGCCGGTGGAAGACTATCTGAATGACCGAGCCTTCTCAGATAGCGATGCCATGATTGAAGGAGCGCAAATTTACGCATCCGCCGGTCAGGATGGCGCGTCGCTTTGGGAAGCTCTCAATGTGGAGGTAACCGTAGAGCGCGTAGGACACCACACGTTCTATCAATTAAGCGGTAACATGCCCCGCCATTGGCACGTTGGTATGCTGGTGTCTGATAGCGAAAACGGCGCCGAATTTGAAGCTGTTGTGCGCGAACTTTCCCCTTTAACAGCACGCTTACAGCTGCTCACTAACTATCGTCACCATGCCGGGGTTTGGGGCGTGCATGCTCACGACAGCCGCCAGAATTTCACCCTCAACCTACTAATGGACCCAGACATTGACCTCGTTACCATTGCCGGTAATGCGGGCACCGGTAAAACCTTTATGACGCTGGCCGCCGCTTTCCAGCAAACCCTAGACGCCAAGCAGTTTGAGCGTATCGTTTTCACCCGAGCCCCAATTCCCATGGGTGAAGATATTGGCTTTCTACCGGGTACTGAAGAGGAGAAAATGTCACCGTGGATGGGTGCCTTCCACGACAACATGGATAACCTGCTGCGTAACGAGGAAGGAGAGTCTAGTTGGGACAATGGCGCAACCCGGCAACTAATCGGCTCGCGGGTACAAATCCGCTCTCCCAGCTTTATGCGCGGGCGCACTCTAAACGACACTTTTTTGATTATCGATGAGGCGCAAAACTTCACCCCCAAACAGCTCAAATCGCTGGTCACCCGGGCTGGCCGTAATACCAAAATTGTTTGCTTGGGCAACGTTGGGCAAATCGATACCCCCTACCTAACCGCCAACACCTGTGGCATGGCCGCTGTAGTGGAACGCTTTAGAGACTGGCCTCATGCAGGGCATATCACCCTGAAAAGCGTTGAGCGCTCTCGCTTAGCGCTGGCCGCAGAAGAGCTGTTATAGCCCCGAGGCGTACTAATTAAGAGGACTTGCTGAACCCTGGCGCCGCCAGCACCCTGTACCACGCAACAGTTTGCTAGCGGCGCTTTTTACTTAACTTTCAATGGCGAGGAGTATCAGACGAGTCTCCCTTCCAAGGGTTTTCGACCCCCACCGTATCGGCTGCAAACGCTTCGCGTTCACCCAATGGCCGTGCTTCTCCGATGGTTGTATCGCGATACGTTTGGCGCTCCATTTCACAGTTTACCTCCGCACCAAACAGCACAACAAAGGCTGAGAGCCAAAACCACAGCATTAACGCCACCACGGCGCCAAGGGAGCCGTAGAGCTCGCTAAACGTAGAGAAGTAACGCACATAAAGCGATAAACCACCCGACCCCAGCAGCCACATTCCTGTAGCAAACAGCGTACCGTAGCTTAACCACTGCCACTTGGCAGAGCGGCGATAGGGAGCAAAGCGGTATAACAGCGCTATCAAGGCGCTCATGATGACTAATAATGCAGGCCAGCGCAGCCACTGCAGTACCCTATCCAACGGAGGTTCTACCGCTAATACGTCCACCACCATAGGAACAATTGCAATAAAGCCGAGTGAAATCAGCGTCATTCCAATCAGGCCTAACGTCAGCGATATCAGCACAACAATGCGCCATAGTGGCGGTCGTTTTTCCTGCTCACCATAAACTACGTTTAGACCAACAACCAGGGTAGATACGCCTTTAGAAGCGATATACATCGCCGTTACCAACCCAGCAAGTGCAGCCATTACGTTGCCAGGTTGGGCGTTCTCGACCACGTCTTGAGCCTGCTGGTCGATAAGATTTGCCGCATCAGGAGGCATGAAGCGACCAATCTCATACAGTTGGCGCCCTGCTTCAACTGGGTCAAACAGTAATCCCCATAGCGAGATAACCGCCGCAATGGTAGGGAAAAGCGCTAACAGTGCATAAAAAGCAATACTGGCAGCATACATAGTAATGCGGTCGCGGCGCGCGGCGCGCATCACTCGCCAAATAATGTCATACCAACCTATGCGCGGAATATCATCCGGGGTTGTTGCTTGGCGACCACGAGGCCGAGTTTCCCCAGGCTGTTTTTGCCCAGGTTGGCGATGCTTGTCATGCTCTTTGCTCATCGCATACCTTCCCAGATCAGCAATAACGCAACGACGACCGCAAATGCCATCATTAAACCGCTACCATGATGGCGCATCCACGTCTCACTGGATAACAGACGCGTTAACTGCCCCATTGAATGCTGCTCAACCGCTAGTGCAACATTAACGCACGCCCCCTTTACTGCTTTACATCTCGCTCCTATAACTTGCGCCACCTTCACACTGCGAGCCGCCAACGGGCTATATAGCCACCATAAATCGCCTGCCGGTGGTGCCTTGCCGCCTACTTTGCGAAGCCAATAAGCGACCGACACAAAGAGCAGAACACCTACCGGAAATGGCCATACAATCCCCAGCCACTCAGTCAACGGCGGTGGCACAATGCTGCCTTCTGGGAGCGGTAACCATAACGGGGTGATAAGTGCCGCGATTAACGCAACCAGCCATGCTCCCCATTGAAAAGCATTACTGCCGCCTTGCTGACACTGCTGCCACTGTCGCCATACGCATACACTGACCAGCGTCGCTGTGCCTATTGCCGCCCAGGTTAGCAGCATGATTAAGTAAGTATGGTCCATCTCGTAAAGAGCATGTTTAACCCCCCACTTGCTGATCATACCCGCTGCCAGTGCACCGGTAAGCGATACCCCCGGCAGGGCAATAAGCGCAAATAACAGTGGCTTTGGCCAGCGAGGCATATGGTCACTAATGCTGGTTCCCATAAACAACGCCCCCTTCGCCAGCGCATGGTGGGCTGCAAACAGTATCACCCCGGGAAGCAGTAGTGGCCACACAGCAGGAGCAGCAAGCCCCATGGCTACCATGGCAGTTAACATGCCCATTTGACTAATACTAGAGTACGCGAGCACTGCTTTAGGATGGCGTTGCCATACACCAAAAAGTGCTGCGCCAAACGCCGCAGCGATGCCCGCTGTTAGCATTACATTACCAAGGAGGATTAGCCCCGGCGAAAGCCCTTCTGCCCCCAGTGGCAGTACGTACAGCCAGCCTAGTAGCCCAGCCTTAATCATAGCGCCACTAAGTACCGCACTCGCTGGGGCCGGTGCCACAGGATGAGCCAGCGGTAGCCAAACATGTAGACCAATCACTCCTGCTTTTACGCCAAACCCAAGCCATAGCAGTAACGCCATAATGGCCCCATGGTCAGCAGCGGCAATACCCTCACGCACACCTTCTAGCATGAGCGTTTCTGCCGTACCTGCCGCCCATAGCAAACCACCCAGGATCAACCCTTCACCTATTACAGCTAAGATTAAATATGCCCTAGCTCCCAAGCGGGCCTGCTGGCTGCCGCTATGCACGACAAGGGCATACGCCGCAAACGTCATCAGCGCGAAGCCTAAATAAAAGCTGGCAATATCTTGGGCAATAATGAGCAGAACATTACCCACAAAGGTAAGCGGCCAGAACAGCGCAAGACGCAGTAAGCGGCGCTCGGCATCCTGATCTCCCGCCTGAGCCTTTGCCTGCTCAGCAACAAAATACCCCCGCCCATGGACGGCGGCCACACTCCATAGCAGAGCGGTAAACGCAAGCCACGGACGACTAATGGCATTGAGCCCCCATTCTCCCCCCAGCATCCAGGCTTCTATACTCCAGTGTGCTTCACCGCCATAAGCCAGCAGCAGCGCAGGCCAAGAAGCGGTTAGCCACACCAGGGGAAAGTAATTGCGCCTAGCCGATGGTGTTTGATAAGCCTGCCAGACAACATTACCCGCCGCGCATAGCGGCCAGAGCAACGCAGCTAGTAAAAGCAGCGTCATCATGGCAGATACTCCCCAACCGCAACCCGCGTTGCCCAATCTAGCGGGCTAAACGGCAGCCCTGCCAGCAGCCCTGCCCCAATGCTTACCAGGGCAGTAAAAACCGCAGGCCATAACAGCCAACCATGAGTTTCGAGTCGCCCAAGCCGCTGCTCCTTTGGCCATTCCCCGAAACCATGTGCAGGCCCCTGGCGAAACCATAGCCGGTGCACGATGGGTAGAAAATAAAGAGCATTTAAGGTACTGCTCGCCACCAGCACGGCCACCACCCAGTACATATCCGCCTGTATGGCACCGATACCCAGGTACCATTTAGTAATAAATCCAGCAACAGGGGGCAGTCCAATCATCCCCAGCGCCCCCACGGTAAACGCGATGCTGGTAAGCGGCATGCGCTTGCCTGCGCCGTCCATTTCGTCAATCCGATGAATACCCAGTTCTTCGGCGTAATTACCCGCACAAAAAAACAGCGTTACTTTCATCAACCCCTGGTGCAACAGATGGACAAGCGCCCCGATGGTACCGAACGGGCCAAACAAACTGACCCCAAGCACGACGTAGGAGACTTGGCTGATAGTGGAAAACGCCAATCGGGGCTTAAGCTCATGCTGAGCAATTGCCCTTAGCGAGCCATAGATAATGGTGATGGAAGCGGCGATAGCCAACGCCGTGGTAACGCCTAGCTCAACGCTCAACTCAATCCCATACAGATCATAGATAATCCGCATAATGCCAAACGCGCCGGCTTTCACGACCGCAACAGCATGTAGCAGTGCACTGACGGGCGCAGGCGCCACCATCGCCCTCGGTAACCAGCCATGGAGTGGCACCATGGCAGCTTTAACAGCTAGCCCTCCCACCAGCAGCACAAAGATCAGCGTCAGCAGGCCACGGTGATCATTTAAATAGGGTGCTAACCCCCGTTCGGATGCAAATGAGTGGTCGCCAGTTAGGCTATAGAGCATCACTGCGCCCAGCAGTAACACCACCCCACCTGTCAGCGTGTAGCGTAAGTAAACCCGCCCTGCCGCCAAGGCTTTTGCAGTACCTGCATGAACCACTAACGGGTAAGTGGATAGCGTCAACATTTCGTAGAAAATCAGAAAAGTAAACAGATTGCCTGCTAACGCGATACCTAAAGTACTGGCAACACATAAGCTAAAGAAGCCGAAAAAGCGCTTACGGTTAGCCGCTCCTTCCAAGTAGCCAATGGCATAGATCGTGGTGCACAGCCACAACAGTGACGATAGGCCGGCAAACATTACCCCTAACGCATCGGCTCGCAGCACAAAGTCAATACCACCGACAATCTGGAAACTAAAGGTATCTTGGTAGCCTTGGGAAACACGCCCGACCATTAGCGCCACAAGAATAATTTTACTGACCGCCGCTGCTAAATTGATGCCGGTCCGCAGTCGGCGTGACTCCTCTGGCAGCAGAAAAATAACCACAGCCGCCAAAATAGAGGTTGCCAGCGTGGCGAGTGGTAACCATGCTGCGTTCATACCCCATCTCCTTGCAGCAAGGTTAATGGCAGATGTGCCAGCAAACCAAGCGCAAACGCCGCCAGTGCAAGCGCTAGCGCCACTAAGTCCATACTTGGTGCCAGCGGCTGATAGTGGTGCCTCGGCGCCGTTTCATCAAATGAGTAGCGGAACACCCGAAATACATAGGCCGCTGTTAATAACGTCCCCATCAATAGTGCCACCACAGCAACCCATTGCTGGGTCATCACCATGGCCTGTAGAAGCAGCCACTTCGCCGTAAAGCCCGAGCTGGGCGGTAAGCCCATGAGCGTCACGGAGGCAATACCGAAAATCAGCAATGAAAGCGGCAAACGACGGCTAGTACCTGCAAGTCCCTTCAAAGAGCTTTCACCCGTCGCAAGAATCAAATTACCCGCTGCCATAAACATTGCGGCTTTGGCTAGCGCGTGGCCTATCAGTTGCAGCCAAAAGCCCTCCCAGGCCAGGGCCTTCGGTAAAGGGGGGATGTCTGGCCCTATTAACAGGGGGAAAGCCACCATCAAGTACCCCAGCTGCGCCACGGTGGACGAAGCAACTAGGGTCTTGAGAGAGTCAGACCGCCATGCCACAAGACCGCCCCAAACAATCGCCAACATACCTAGCCAAGCAACAAAACGAGGTGCAAATAGCGAACTGGGGAGCAAAATGCTCCACAACATAACCAAAATGAATAGCGAAGCTTTAACCACTAACGCGGCGTGTAGCGCACTTACAGGTGTCCAGGCACTTTCATGCACTGGAGTTAACCAACCATGCAACGGGAATAGAGCCGCTTTTAGCGCTAAGCCTGCTCCTATAAGTGCGGCGGCTATCCAAGCGACTGGGCCAGGCTCAACCACTTCGGCCAGCGCCTGTAAATCCAGTTGTCCCCAGTAACCCAGCACTAAGACAACGCCAAGTAAGTAAGCCAGCGACCCTACCAGCGCCAGCAATAAATAGCGCATACCGGCCTGTAGCGCTGCAAGCTTCCCCGACAGCAGTAGCATGCCTACCGCCGCCAATCCCATCAGCTCAAGGGCGGCATAGAGCGTTAACAAATCTGCCGCGAGCCAAATCAAAGAAAGTGAGCTTATCAACATGCCCATTAACGGCCACAACCAGCGCGCCTGCTTGCCTGGGTTCGTCAACCGCAGATGCCCCGGCGTATATAGTGCAGCGGCAGCGCCTACCCACTGGGTAACCAGTAACATTAGGACACTAACCCCACCCAGACGAAGTGATACTGTTACTCCCGCTACGTGCCACTGCCAACGCAATAGCCCTGCCTGCTGGTACCCGATCAGTAACAGCACACCAGCCAGTAGAATGGGTACACAGACAAGCGCAACAGGCAGCGTCCGCCGAGGCGAAAACAGCGCTCCTAATAGGCCAAATAGAATCGGCAGTGCTAGCGTTGCTGCTAATGCCCAATGGGTTAGCCAAAGCGGCTCGAAAGTAGCTTCCGTCAGACCAAACCGCCAAGTCATTTGGACTGCTCCTTGGCCTTACTATCGTGACCTAGAGCGTTCGTGCCTTCGAGTAGAAACAGGTGTCGGATCAGTAGCGCGCCCAGTAGAGAGCCCAACCATGCAATCGCCAAACCGACACTAATTAATGCTTGAGCGCCCCCCTCGGTGCCTGCCATACCAGCAAGTAACAGAAATACACCCGAGCCAAGAATATTGAAGGCGAGCAAACGACGCAGTAGATGGCGATGGAGCGCAAACGCCCCCATAGCCGTGGCTGCAATGACAATCGCCGCCAGCACAAGAGGATGTTCCGTAGGGGAGTAGACCATCTCGGGCATTACAAAACGAATTGCCCCCCACATCATAAAACACCACGCCAGCGCCAACAGGGTACGTGTAAGGCCATGGGGCCACGAACCACGAAAGCTATCGTAATACGGTGTGATATTTGCTCTATGGCTGAGAGCGGTGCCCTTTAGACGGTAGGCCCTTAACGCATAAAAAAGGCTCGCACCGGTTAGCAACGCTCCTAATATCAGCTCAGCTACAGCGAGCCAGGGAGCCTCCAACCACCACCATGCAAATGTCATGAATAGCGCGAACACCACAAACAGGCAGCTAGCCCGTAACAGGTGGCGATCAAACAAGCAGGCTAGCGCAGCTACACATAAGCAGAGCGCCAGCCCCCCTTCTATTAAGTTAAAAGAAGCTATCATGCGCCTTCGCTATTCCTTGCATCGGCTATGGAAGTAATTACTTTGCCTACCTTTTAGGTGCTTGTCGACGCGGCCTACGCTAACCGTTCACTCAGCCAGCGGCCAATATCGCCCACCTGCTGGGGGCAAAGCGCATGAGCCATCGGGTACAAGCGGTAGTTAGCGCCATAGCCCATTGCTTTTAAGCTCTCGACCCCGCTGCGGCCTAAGGTTTCCGGCACAATAGGGTCAAAATTACCGTGGTGAACCTCAATAGGAATGTGCCGATTGGCTTCGGCAAGCGCTATGCTATCGGCAGTAGCAAAGTAGGTCGACATTGCCAACAAGCCACCTAGTGGCTGTGGGAACGATAGCGCAGCTTGGTAGGCAACAGCTCCGCCCTGGGAAAAGCCAGCCACAATAATTCTTTGGCTATCAATACCTTGATCAATCTGCTCTTGAATGAGCGCCTGAATCCTCTCAGCAGACTTTTTCAGCTGCTCTTCATCCACTCGGCGCCCCAAATCCATCGCCAGGATGTCATACCAAGCAGGCATCACCATGCCACCATTAATGGTCACTGGTAAGCGCGGCGCATGGGGCATAATAAAGCGCACATGGGCATCTCTGGGTAGCGTCAGCGCAGGCACCAACGGCTCAAAGTCATGCCCATCGGCACCTAAGCCATGAATAATAAACACACACGCATCGGCGGGTTGACCATTTTGCGGCTCAATAATCAGTTCGCCAGGGGCTGTCATGGAGTTGATTCCTTGCTGAATTTAAAAACGCCACCCTAGCGCAAAGCAGCGTTAACAGCGAGTTATTGTCAGCTTAAAACGGCCAAACTAACGGAATAAGCGTCAGGGCAATCGCCCCTGTAAGTAGATTCAAGCCAGCCCCAACGCGTAAAAAGTCGCTGATGCGATAGCCACCTGGCCCATACACCATTAAGTTGGTTTGATAGCCAATTGGCGTAAGAAAGCTAGCCGAAGCAGCGAACATCACAGCCACTACATAGGGCATAGGGTTAACTCCCAGGCTTTCTGCTGCTGCCATCACCACCGGAAAGATGATTACCGCAGCGGCATTGTTGGTGACCAGCTCCGTGAGTAGCGCAACGACACAGTAAGTGCCAATTAGCAGTAACAGTGGGTTACCTGCCACAAGGGAAAGGACTCCTCCGGCGATTTCATCGGCAGCTCCTGAGCTTTGCAACGCCGCGCCTACGCCAAAAGAGGCGGCAATGGTCAACAGCACTTGGGTATCCAACCCTCGCTTGGCAGCCCCCACTGTGCAGCAACCGGTTAATAGCACCAGCGCAGCCCCAAGCATGGCAGCGTTTAGCATACTCAATACGCCTAACGCTGCCAGCAGCACAGCACCCAATAGAATCGCCCAGGCCAGCGGAGCCTTTTCATGCACCGGACGCGCTGCGCCGTTTAGCTCACTAATTAGCAGAAAGTCTTTTGATTGACGGTGGCGCTCAATAAATGGCGGGCGTGCTTCCAGCAGCAGCACATCGGCAGGCTGCAAACGAACTTGCCCCAGGTTACCCGTTACCCGTTCGCCGCCTCGGCAAACAGCCAGAACAGCGGCGCCATACAGGGTTCTAAAGCGCCCATCTCGGATACGCTGGCCGATAAACTGACACTGGCTGGACACCACTGCTTCTACCAACCGGCGCTCGTTAAACTCTTTTTCCAAGCTGGAAGCGCCATCACGAGAAGGTATCAAACCACGAATCTGCTGCAGCTCAACAGCAGCATCAGACGTACCCACAAAGACTAGCCGGTCCCCTGCTTTTAGACGCTCCCCTGGGCCCACTACGCTCACCACATTGCCTGCACGCTCAATTTCTACCAGGAAAAGCTCCTGCAAATGGCGTAGTCCAGCCTCTTCCACAGTGCGATCAACCAGCACCCCTGCAGGATCAACTTCCATTTCAATCGTGAACTCACGGGGATTGGCAAACGCTTTTGCCATTCCCTCGCGAGAAGGCATTAGCCGTGGCCCAAGCAAGATCAGGTAAGTAAGCCCAGCCACTGCAACAGGAATACCCACCCAGGCTAAATCAAACAGCCCCATGGCAAGATTGGGGTATCGGTCGACCAGCAGCCCATGCACCACCAAGTTAGTACTGGTACCGAATAAAGTGATAGTTCCACCTAAAATTGACGCAAAACTCAGCGGCATCAAAAGCCGCTGCGGGGAGAGCCGTAGCCGTCGGCTCCAACTCATTACCGCTGGAATATAGGTGGCTACTACGGGAGTGTTATTGAGAAACCCACTTAAGGAAGCCACTGGCAACAGCAGTCGCACAAGTGCGCCCCGCTCCCCCCGAGGTCGACCCAGTACATAACGAATAATCAGATCAATACCGCCAGTTTCGCGAATGCTAGCCACCAGCACGTACATAAACGCCACAGTAAACAGGCCGCTATTTGAAAAGCCGCCCAACGCCTGCTCTGGGTTGATAACCCCCAAGGTCATTAATACCACTACTGCGCCAAGCAGAATAATATCTGGGCCAAGGCGCGATAGCGCCATCAGCGGGAAGATAGTGAGTACCACCCCAACTGCGATCCAAGCATCCAGCGACATAACCCTGTGTCCTTAGTAACAAGCTTTATAAAAAGCCTTAACGAAAAAGCATGGGTCATTGTGCCGCCTCTCAGATATTCTAAAAAGTTATTTTTAGAAACACATTAAGACCAAAAAAGAATATATGATTAATTAGTGAGGTGTGAGGTGTGAGGTGTGAGGTGTGAGGTGTGAGGTGTGAGGTGTGAGGTGTGAGGTGTGAGATTTTGACCAGTTTAATGTCGCAGGCAATTCAGCAATAAAAAAACCCCGCACTTGGCGGGGTTTTCATCACTGTTAGCGTTATACGCTAGCAGTTAACATCATCAGTTCTGATTAAAGAACTTTGATGTTAGAAGCCTGAAGGCCTTTTTTACCCTGGGTGACGTCGAAGGAAACCTTCTGGCCGTCTTGCAGAGTTTTGAAGCCGTCAGCTTGAATTTCGGAGAAGTGCGCGAACAGGTCGTCGCCATTGTCGTCCGGAGAAATGAAGCCAAAACCTTTAGTGTCGTTAAACCACTTAACGGTACCAGTTGCCATGATCGAAATCCTCAATATAGCTTGATGTAGAGCCGGGTAATACCCGAGTTGCAGTGGGTAGAACAAGAAACTTTCACCAGACTAAACGCTTGGGCGTTTCGATACTGCTGACAACGTTCGACTTGCTAACCAACTGCTTTTAGCATGCGCTCAACTTAGCCGCACGTCAACACTATGATAGAAAAAAATGACAATGCAATTAATTTTCTTCCAAAATCCAATTTGCTGCCTTTTCAGCGATCATCAATGTCGGTGAATTGGTGTTACCACTGGTTATTGTAGGCATTATTCCCGCGTCCGCCACACGTAATCCCTTCACTCCACGCACCCGAAGCCGCGCATCTACCACCGCCATAGGGTCATCTGCCCTGCCCATTCGCGTAGTGCCTACCGGGTGAAATATCGTCGTACCAATATCACCGGCTAGACGCGCCAGCTCATCGTCAGTTTGGTACTCAACTCCGGGCTTCACCTCCTCCGGCGCATATTTAGCAAACGCAGGCTGCTCCGCAATTCGCCGCGTCACTCTAAGCGAGTCGGCAGCTACCTTGCGATCTTCCGGCGTGCTTAAGTAGTTAGGTGAAATGGAGGGCGCTTGACGCGGATCGCAGCTTTTCAAACGTACTGTTCCCCGACTGGTAGGATTTAAGTTACACACGCTGGCGGTAATTGCCGGATAGGGGTGCAACGGCTGCCCAAAGGCTTCCAGGCTTAGCGGCTGTACGTGGTACTGAATATTTGGGTGAGTGTACTCATCGGAGCTGCGTGTAAAGGCGCCAAGCTGCGAAGGCGCCATGCTCATTGGACCAGTACGCTTGGTCAGATACTCCCAGCCAATAGCGGCCTTCCCCAAGAGGGTACTGGCCATAACATTGAGGGTTTTGGCATTGCTTACACGATACACCGAGCGTATTTGGAGGTGGTCTTGCAAGTTTTCACCCACTCCTGGCAGGTCATGAACGAGCGCTATATTATGTTCACGCAGGTGTTCAGCAGGCCCTACTCCAGATAGCAGCAACAAATGCGGTGAGCCAATCGCCCCCGCGCACAATACCACTTCCTTTTGCGCACTCACCCTCACAGGCTCGCCATTTCGCACTACCTCTACCGCGCAGCAGCGGGGCGTATCTTGCTCTTTTTCAAAGCAGAGCTGGTTTACCTGGGTAGAGTGCCACAGCGTTAGATTGTCGCGTTTGAGGGCGGTTCGCAAAAAAGCTTTGGCGGTATTCCAGCGCCAACCATCCTTCTGGTTTACTTCAAAATAGGCAACACCTTCATTGCTGCCTCGGTTGAAGTCTTGGGTACGTGGAATGCCCGCCTGAGTGGCAGCTTCAGCAAAATCATCCAGTACCTGCCAGTTAAGGCGCTGCTTTTCTACCCGCCACTCTCCACCATGCCCATGAAACTCACGGTGGCTAGCATCACTTTCTTTACCTTCATCCAGCCGGTAGTGGTGCTCATGCTTAATAAAGTCGGGCAGACAGTTTCTCCAGCACCATTCGTCGCTACTGGTCACCTCTGCCCAGTGATCGTAGTCCCGCGCCTGGCCGCGCATGTAAATCATACCGTTAATGCTGGAGCAACCACCCAGAGTTTTGCCACGGGGGTAGATTAACGAGCGGCCGTTTAGCCCCTTGTCAGGTTCAGTGCGAAACAGCCAGTCAGTGCGCGGGTTATTAATGCAGTAGAGATAGCCCACCGGGATATGGATCCAGTGGTAGTTATCGCGGCCACCCGCTTCAATCAACAGCACCTTGTTATTGGGGTCGGCGCTTAGCCGGTTGGCCATCAGGCACCCTGCGGTGCCTGCACCAATCACGATATAGTCGAAGTTGTTATTAGCTGCCTGTGACATGAGCTTGGCTCCCGTAACGTGGTGGCGTTACTTCGCCGTCGGCATCACAAACTCAGCGCCCGCATCGATGGAGTCGGACCAGCGCTGCATAATCGATTTCTGTTTGGTATAAAAACGTACGCCCTCTTCTCCGTAGGCGTGGGTGTCACCAAATAGCGAACGTTTCCAGCCACCAAAGCCGTGCCACGCCATGGGTACCGGAATAGGTACATTAATGCCAACCATCCCCACCTGGATACGACGACCAAATTCACGAGCGATACTGCCGCTCTCGGTGAAGCAGCTCACTCCGTTACCAAACTCATGATCATTGATCAGTTGAATCGCCGTGGCCACGTCGGGCACTCGTACACACACCAGCACCGGGCCAAAAATCTCTTCTTTATAGATAGTCATTGCAGGGGTGACGTGGTCAAACAGCGTGCCGCCCATCCAGAAGCCTTCACTACAGCCCTCACCCGCCTGGCCGGAATCAAAATCACGGCCATCCACCGCGAGTTGGGCGCCTTCAGCCACGCCTTTTTCGATATAGCCGGTAATACGCTGGTGAGCTTGCTGGGTCACAATCGGCCCCATTTCTGCATCTAACTGCATGCCATCTTTAACTTTCAGTGTTTTGGCACGCTCAGTTAACATAGGCACAATCTCATCAGCCACGTCGCCTACCAATACCGCCACGCTAATCGCCATGCAGCGCTCACCCGCACTGCCGTATGCAGCACCAATCAACGCATCCACTGCTTTATCCAGGTGAGCATCGGGCATCACCACCATGTGGTTCTTCGCCCCACCTAGTGCCTGCACGCGCTTGCCGTGCTTGGCACCGCGCTCGTAAATCAGGTTAGCTATCGGTGTAGAACCCACAAACGAAAGCGCTTTAACATCGGGGTGGTCTATCAGCGCTTCAACGCTGTCTTTATCGCCCTGCACGACGTTAAACACGCCATCCGGCAGACCCGCCTGCTTTAACAGCTCAGCAATCATCAACGATGCACTGGGGTCTAAAGGGCTGGGCTTAAGAACAAAGGTATTACCCGCCGCAATGGCAATCGGGAACATCCACATGGGTACCATCACGGGGAAGTTAAACGGCGTAATACCTGCCACCACACCTAGTGGCTGGCGCAGGGTCCAGTTATCAATACCGGTACTTACCTGCTCGGTGTAGTCACCTTTGAGCAGCTGTGGAATGCCACAAGCGAACTCAACAATATCGATCCCCCTGGCCACTTCTCCCTGGGCATCGGTAAATACTTTGCCGTGCTCTTTGGTAATCGCTTCGGCCAGAGCATCTTTATGAGCGTTAAGCAGTTCCAAAAACTTAAACAACACCCGGGCACGGCGAATGGGCGGGGTGTCGGCCCAGGCTGGAAATGCCGCCTGAGCAGCCTGCACAGCAGCATCTACATCCGCCTGGGAAGCCAATGACACTCGCCCTGTTACTTCACCAGTGGCGGGATTAAATACGTTTTGACCGTTAACCGAGTCGCCTGCGCTTACTTGGCCGTTAATAAAATGGTGAATGGCTGTTGTTGTCATGGAGCTACCTTTATAAAGAGTGCTTAAGTAATCAGTGATACCCCATCAGCCTACCCCCGTTTACACGGCAATCAATTGAGTAATTTTTAACCCAGATATAAGCTTTACTAATAACACAACAATAGCGGAGCCCATTGATGCAGGAGTACGCAGCACTACGTGCCTTTGTCACCGTCGCACGCACCGGTAGCGTTTCACGGGCTGCGGAACAACTGCACCTTACCCAGCCAGCCATCAGCCTAAAGCTGAAGCAGCTCCAGCAGCATCTAGGTTTAACGCTGTTTACCCGCCGCCCTCAAGGATTAACGCTTACCGCCGATGGCTACGCGCTGCTACCCGCCGCGGAGAATGCTCTAGCCAGTGCTTTAGCCTTTGAACAAAGTGCCAGCGCCTTACACAGCACTCTGCGGGGTAAACTAAAAATTGGCACCATAGTCGACCCAGAGTTTATCCGCCTCGGCGATTTTCTTAGCCGATTGATGGCCCGTGCTCCGCAGCTGGAAACCGAGCTACACCACGGTATGAGCGGTAGCGTGTTAGCGGATGTGGAACAAAGCGACTTGGATGTGGGCTTTTTTCTCGCTCCGCCCGGTGAAGGTACTGACAATGAGGTGCTTGCCTGGCGTGAACTCACTCACTTCCATTACCACGTAGTGGCGCCTGCGGGCTGGGAAGCAAAGCTAGCGGATACCCGATGGGAAGTGTTGGCACAACTTCCCTGGATTGTGACACCTCCTGTTTCGGCCCACCATCGACTGCTGAAGCGTGTATTAGCCAACAGTGGCGTCACACCTAACCGAGTTGCCCAGGTAGATCAAGAAGCGTGCATGCTAGATTTAGTACGTGCTGGTGTGGGGCTTAGCTTAGCGCGGGATGCACTGGCCATGGCCGAACGCCAAGAGAGAGGCTTAGCCGTCGCGGAGAATGTTCGCCTGCCCTGTGCACTTAGCTTGATATGGCGCAGGGACCGTGCTGCAGAACCCACCATTAAAGCCGCACTAGATACGCTGGATACGGTATGGCCCCACCGCCCAGGCTAGACGATTCATATACACGACAACTGCTTCACCTAGTCAGAGTGTGGAACCTCGTCAGAGTGTGGAACCTAGTGTCATGCACTGACTCATACTCCGTAAGCCTCCCTTTACCTTCTCTGGAGCGTTTCCATGTCGCGTTTTGCCTACGCCCGCCCTTTAACGCTTTGCGTAATAGCAGCGGCCAGCTTGGTCAGTGCCTCGATTCAGGCTCAATCTAATCAAGCCCAGCCCAATGCAGTCGCTACGTTCGCAGGTGGCTGCTTTTGGTGTATGGAGCCTCCTTATGATCGCCAAGCAGGCGTTATCTCCACCAGTTCAGGCTATACCGGCGGGGAGCGTGAGAACCCCACCTACCAAGAGATCGGCCGCGGAGACACGGGGCATGCCCAAGCCGTTGAGGTAATCTTTAATCCCGAGGAAATCAGCTACGCACAGCTTCTGGAAATTTTTTGGTACAACGTTGACCCCTTTGCGATTAATCAACAGTTCTGCGACGTTGGTACGCAATATCGGTCAGCCATCTTCTACCATGACGACGAGCAACGCGAGCTAGCCGAAGCCACCAAAGCCGAGATAGAGCAGCGCTTTGACCGCGAAGTCGCCACACAAATTGTTCCTGCTAGCGAGTTTTGGGAAGCTGAAGAGTACCATCAGGCTTACTATCAAAAAAATCCGCTGCGTTACCGATTCTATCGCCACAACTGCGGTCGTGATAATCGTTTAGAAGAGGTATGGGGCGAGCGAGCGGGTGGGCCGACTTTTAAATAAAGCTCGAACCTCAAATGTGCACAATATTATCTAGCGCCAGCGCTGTTTCTTTTTCACCAGTGTCGATTGATCAATACCCAGTACAGCAGCTGCCGCACGTGTCGTGCCATACTCAGCAAGCGCTTGCTGGATTAATCGTTGCTCAAACTGCATCACCTGCTGACGCAGATCACCTTGCAGGGTCGGCTCATTGTAAGAAGCACAGGGAAACAAATCTGAAGGTAGGGCAGCACTAGTTATTTCATCATCCAGTGCGGTGACCGCCAACCGTTCGGTTACGTTGATTAGCTCTCGTATATTACCTGGCCAAGAGTAGCCTGCCAGCAACTCTAATGACTCAGGGTTCCAGCAACAATTAAGCCCATGTAGCTGATTAAAATAAGATAAGTAGTAATTCAGCAGAGGGATCACTTCATCGCGCCGCTGGCGCAGTGGTGGCAACCAAAGGGGTACTACGCTGATACGATAAAAAAAATCCTCGCGAAACAGCCCTTTTTTAACACGTTCAAGTAAGTTTTGATGCGTGGCCGTAATCAAACGTACGTTGGTCTGACGAAACGTCGTTCCCCCTACCGGCAAATAGCGATTCTCCTCCACCACCTTTAACAGCTTTACCTGCAGAGCTAACGGCAAATCACCAATTTCATCCAGAAAAAGCGTTCCCCCATGGGCCACATCCAGTAACCCCTGCTTACCTCTTGGTGACGCTCCAGTAAACGCCCCCGAGGTATAACCAAACAGTTCCGCTTCCAGTAAGCCTTCGGGAAACGCCGCGCAGTTAAGCTCCATAAAGGGGCCATCAGCCCGATCACTCTGCTGATGTATATAGCGTGCCAATAACGTTTTACCGGTGCCGGTTTCACCTTGAATCAATATCTTCGCGGACGATTTGGCCACCCGACTAGCTAACGCAAAACATGGCTCTGTCTGCTGGCTAGTAATCACTCCTGGCGCACCAAGTGCCGTTACCTCAGGTACTGTATACACCTCACGCAAGCGCTGAATTTGCTCTAACTGCTCCTGGGCATGCTTCGCCAGTAGCAACTCCGTAATATCGCGCACACTCGTCACCACATACGCAATTGAGCCATCAGCATTGAACATGGGCGTACCGGTCACCACAATTTTGCGGCTGTCATGAATAGTCTGCACCAGGGTAATCGGGCGTCGTTCGCGAAGAACCTCCAACGATGCTGACTTAGAGATAAACCCCGCCTTCACCAGGTCGGCCATATGAAACCCCACCACCTCGTCACGGGAGATGCCGGTAATACGCTCATAGGCCTTGTTGATAGTGACCGTAATACCATTCGCATCAGTGATATACACCCCATCATGCAAAGCATCTAAGAGGGAGCATAATGGCTCCTGATCAAAGCCAAAGGCATAAACGTTCTCAGCTTCAGAAGGAAGTTTGCCCCCGGTTACTCGATAGCGCATACATGCGCCCACCCGCTGGCTTAATGCCGCATTGCGCTGTGCTTCTTCAATATCGGTACGGGTTAACACACCTATCACTTGGCCCAGGGCATTAAACACCTCCACCGCGTCCGTACCCTGTTGGTCAAACAATGGCAATGCTGCAGCCATGGAAAGGTGCTCTTCGATATGCTGCATAGCAGCTCCTCTGATAGACCATTGCCCACCGCTTTCACAACGGGCAACGGTTTTCTAGCCTGCTGGCTGTTAAGCCACTATAAAGGCTGAAGCTATTATGTGCGCAACGGCACTTCAGGCTCAGGGTCAACCACCGGTTGTGATGCTTCTTCCCAATCCTTTACAAAGGTTTTATCCACCTCGCCGGAGAAAAAGCGCTTACCGTATATTAATGCACAGAGCAAAATACCGACCCCAAAGGCCCAGGTAGCGCCTTTAATGACCAGCATGGCGGCAATAATCCCCGCGATGCCCAAGTCACGCTGGCTGCGCGCCTCCATAATGCCGATCCGCACACTGACATATCCCTGTATCAACAGCGTTAGCGCCAACGCAATTCCCAGAATAGGCTCCACCAAACTGACAATGGGCAATAGCAGTAAGCCGGTATTGGTGCCCCAGCGGAACGAACCAGAGCCACCAAAGATGGAGTTCATGGCCGCCTTACCCTGCTTGTAGCGCTCTACCGTTACCACATGCATTGCCGCCCACAGCGGGCCACACATCACCACATCAGGACCAAAAATACTCATCCCGAAGTTGCGTCCACCAAAAATCATGTGTGCGCGGTTGGGGCTATAGTCAATTTTTTCATCTTGGCGCTTCTCATCAGCCTCCTCCAAAAGCGCCTTGCTTTGCAACACGTCACCAAACAGTACGATGTACGCCGCAATCACGGTAGGAATGGCGGTTAAAAACATCATTAACGGCGGCAAGCCAACACCAAACACTGTGTACTCGTTGAACATCAGTGCAAAATCAGGCTGACTAAAGCCCCACTCCACATCCGGCCATGGCGCTTCACCAAACAGCGGCGCCACTACAATCGCTAGCACAATAATCGGGAAAATACCCAGTTTACCAATCGTGCCCCACAACCCACCTTGCGCTTTCAGTTTGTTGAAATGGCGGGAAAAGATCAGATAGAAGGCAACACCCACAGCAATTGCAATAGTGAAGGGGTACTGCTCAAAGCGGCCACCTTCATCAAATACCACGACAATAGCTGCCAGCCCTGCCCCCATAATCACCCCCGCTTTAATGGCCGAGGGAATCAACCGCACCACTTTACTCGCCATCCCCGTTACTCCCAGCCCCAAGGCCAGCACCCCGAGCATCATCTGAAAGGCAATCAGTGCGTGAACTCTGTCCACCCCCTCTGGAAAGATCGACACATACGCCATTAACAGTGGGATAGCGGGGGTAATCCAGCCGGGAATAACCGGGTCCCCTAGTAAATGATGCAGCAAATAAAGAAAGCCATTTAAAATCACAATAGCCAACGCCGCTTCAAACGGCATACCTAATAGCTGCATCATTAACGGGATCGCGGCAAGATCCACCGCGCACATCAACAGCCCTTGTAGATAATCGGGCAATTCAAACCGATAGTGATAAAACGGCAAGCGAAGTTTAAATGGCCCTAACGGGGTATACGGGCTCTCTTCACCGTCAACGCGACGCTTCCAAGCACTCATGGCATGGACTCCTGTTTTAAAATTGTTAGTATTTTTAAAGAGGCGCTTTGTTGTTATGGATCGTTAATAAGCGGCGTGATAAATCGCCTCAATGTCCGCCGGGGTTAATACCCGCGGGTTATTGCGCAACAGGCGCTCAACAGTAATCGCCTCGGCAGCTAACTCAGGAATGGCAGACTCAGGAATATCAAACGAGCGCAGGCCTGAAGGGATCTCCACATCAGCACACAGCTTGTGTAAGCGCTTGATAACCAAATCAGCTACCGCATCATCGGAAAGGCCCGCTACTGGCTCATCGAACGCCACTGCAATACCTCGAAAGCGCTCGACGCAAGCCAACTTGTTCCACTCCATGACAAAAGGAAGCAAGAGCGCATTGGTGACGCCATGGGGCAAGTGGTAACGCCCCCCTAACGGATACGCCAAGGCGTGTACCGCCCCCACGCCAGCATTACCAAACGCCAGCCCCGCCAATAGGCTTCCGGTGGCCATATCTTCACGGGCTTGTCGGTGGGTGGGATTAGCGAAGACCTTGGGCAGCCCATGCACGATCATGTTCATGGCTTTAACCGCTAAGGCATCAGTGATGGGTGTGGCAAAGTTAGAAAGGTAGGCTTCCACCGCATGTACCAACGCATCGACCCCACTCGCCGCAGTCACAGAACGCGGGCAGCTTAGTGTTAGCTCAGGGGCTACAATGGCAACATCAGGGAGTAAGCAGTCGCTGACAATACCCTTTTTCATCTGCTGGGCTTTATCAGACAAAATTGCGATATTAGTGACTTCAGATCCAGTACCCGCTGTAGTCGGCATAGCGATTAGAGGTACCTCACGCTGGGCCACTTTGTTCTCGCCGAACAGCTCCTCAAGCTGGCCTTTATAGCTAGCATAAACTGCCACGCATTTAGCGATATCCATCGCACTTCCGCCGCCTACAGCGATAACACTGTCGTACTCCCCCTCCTTAAACACCTGGGTACATTGCTCAACAATCTCAACTTCAGGTTCGGGCGTGACCTGATCAAATACCGCGTAGGTCACATTCAGTGCACTGAGCTGCTCGGTGATCACCTCCAGCGTGCCCGAAGACACCACACCAGCATCTGTAACGATTAACGGCCTCTGCATACCCAGCGACTGCGCATATACCTGCAACTGCTGGGCTGCTCCATAACCAGTGATCAATTTACCGGCACTTTTAAAGCTGCTGACTTGATTAACACTACTTACCTGCATGTGGCGTTTCCTATTGGCGTGTTTATGATTGTTTTGCCAGCGCAGCATTTGAGATAGCACTTACGCTGGTTACCACTTACTTAGCAATCAACGTGCCAATTAGAAAGAACACATAAACAATTGATTTAAATTAAAAATATTGCGAAATAAAAAAACAAGTCTAAGTAACGAAAGCAATTTTTCATCAAATCAACTCGAATCGATGAAATTACGCATCAATTTAAATAAACGTAGGTATTTAATTGTGTGGTTCCACTGTTTCATATTCTCTTAGCGCCATGACAAGCCCACAGGACGCTCTGACAGACGGAGAGCTAAGCGGAGTATGCCAGCGCCATTACCAAGGCCTCACGCATGCGAACATGATGCTATCAGTTAATTGTCAGCTCTCTGATTGGCGTACATAACAAAAGCCGGGCTTACACAAGCAAGTACTAGCAGCATTTATAAAGGCCAAGTTGAACTCATTAGCTAATGAACTGACGAATAAAAAGCATTCATTACACATGAGCACTCTTTTGAACTAGAGTGTTCATGTGACAGAAATAGACCGGTCGATTAAAAATCCAGGAATTGGACGTTTTGACCCCAGCGTTGATCTATAGATAGGAGATCTTATGAGCAACAGTATCACGACGATTAACCCGACTAACGGTGAAACCCTCGAAGCCTATTCGCTGATGAGCAGTGATGAAGCCAAGCAGGTGGTGGATGCCTGCCATAAGGCATTCTTAGATTGGCGTCTTGAGTCTCTGGAGAGTCGCGCCAAGACAGTTAAAGCGATCGGTCAGGCACTGCAAGAGCATAAAGAAGCGCTTGCAGATCTGATCGTTAAAGAAATGGGCAAACCACCCAGCCAAGCGCGCCAGGAAATTGATCTGTGTACCGGCATTTGTGATTACACTGCTGAACATGGTCCGACAGCCTTAGCGGATGAAGAGCGCCAACCAAGTAATGGTGCGCATGGCTTTGTGACCTATGCTCCCATGGGAGTCATCTACGGCATTCAGCCGTGGAACTTCCCTGCTTATCAGGTAGTGCGCTACTCCATTGCCAATATCATGGCAGGTAATGGCGTGCTACTTAAACACGCTGAAAACGTTACCGGTAGCGGCCTATTGCTGGAGCAAATCTACCGTGAAGCAGGTCTTCCGAAAAACGTCTTCCGCACCCTTGTGATCTCACACGACATCTCTGACGAGGTGATCGCTCATCCTGCGGTGCGCGGAGTTACCCTCACGGGTAGCGACAGAGCGGGTCGTGCAGTGGCTGCGAAAGCTGC